>JAFTQC010000057.1 GCA_017462965.1 Clostridia bacterium
AAATCACCATATTAACTTCACGCATCGATTGCACACCTCCTTGCATTAAATTTTTATTTTCATTCGTCTCAACACGTTTGTCTCAACTACAACTTATTTTCCCACAAAAGAATGCGCGTGTAAACGCACGCACTCGCGCGTGTTATTGAAATAGGTAGGGTTTGCGGATTTTCGCACCCCGTTTTTCCTTTACGGAAGCACCTTTTCACATTTCTGAATTGTGACAAAAATCGTCATTTATTAAGTTTAATTTACGTTTATATTACGTCCCAGTTACAAGCCCCGTAACAATTTTGTAACAATCATTTTAAAACTACCTTCTTCCCTTTTCTCCGTAGCCTTCCACACTCATTTCCCACTCGCCCTAGCAAAAGACACAAAAAAAGACCACGGGACAAAGGGACGGGGCTTTTGTCCTTTTTTTTGGAATTTGGGACGGTTCCTTTTTCCAAATTTAGCTCCATTTCCTGTGCAAATTTTGTCGAACGATATTAATTGACAAACCAGTTATAACGAAGTTAAAATATGCTTAGCAAATGGATATTGGGGGATATACAATTTCTTTTGAGAAATCAAAGGGAATCGTATGTCCCTTTTTATTTGTTTTTTTTGGGACAAAAGCCCCGTCCCTTTGTCCATTTTTTTAAAAAGTAAGAAAGGAAGTATTGAATGCAATTTACAAATCAAGAAATATTTAAAGTTACACCTAAAAATGATATTGTTTTTAAGAAAATCTTTGGTACCAAGGGAAATGAGAGGATTCTTCAGGCTTTTCTCGAGTCGATACTTGATATTAAAATTAAGTCTTTGATGCTCGATTTGAATACCGAGATTCTTCCGGATTTTTATGATGGCAAGACTTCAAGGCTTGATGTGCTGGCAAAGCTTGATGATGGTACGCTGGTGGATATTGAAGTGCAGATAAACAGCTACGGATTCAACGAAAAGAGATGCCTAGAGTATTGGAGTAGGTTATATACTAAGGAGCTTGAGAAGGGTCAAGATTATGTTAAACTTAATAAAACAATATGCATATGGATCATTGATGGTGCTGTCTATGACGATTTTAAGGAGTTTGAGAGTACGTGGAAAATTAGCGAGGAGAAATACGGATTAAAAGGACATTTTAATGATTTCGAAATACATATTATTGAATTGAAAAAGTTTAGGGAAAATGCTATAATGGAGCCAAGAAAGAAAGAATTCTGGTTGTGGTTTATAGACCATACCAATGAGGAGTTGGTGAAGATGGGGAGAATAACCGAGGAGCAATTGAATGAGGCATACGAAGAGTACATGCGAATAACTTCTGACAAGGCTATGATGACCGCCATAATAAATAAGCAAATCGCTGAGCAAGACGAGATTGCGAGGAATAGAATGATGAAAGAAGAAGCAATGGCGGAAGGAAGAGCCGAAGGAATAGCCAAAGGAAGAGCCGAAGGAATAGCCAAAGGAAGAGCCGAAGGCTTGGAAAAGGGCAGAGAAGAAATGAAAAAAGAAATGGCCAAAAAGCTGCTAGATGCAAAAATGGATATTAATCAAATAGCTGAAATAACTGGACTTTCAATACAGGAAATTGAAAAACTAAAATAAACAATCACGCAGAATCGTCTCATGAAAATTGGGACGATTCCTTTTTTTCGCTTGAAACACGAGGGACGTCCGTTAAATGTTCATTTTTTGTAAATTTATTACATTTCTTGAACATTTAACGGACGTCCCTCGTGTTTCAGTTTACCTTTATTACCACTACATTATGTTGACCGTTTTGTAAAAATATGTTATAATTTTTCTCGGTATTCAATTGTTTCTCTGGTCAATCTAGTCACGGTGTATTCCTTGTGTCCCTACGAATTGACAAACATCATTAAGGAGGAAGAACAATGATCTCAATCGTAATCTCAACCGTCATCTCCGCTCTGCTCTCTGGTGGATTGTACTACCTGGCACAGCCTGCGCTGAACTTCGCAAGTGGCGGATTCTGGTGGTTCCTGTTCGGCGTCGGCGTAATCTTCACCATCGTCGAATGGCTCGGCTTCTACATCGCTGACGAATGCTGTTACAACGCCCACCCGCTGCCGGCAATCATCGCATCTGGCTTCACTGGCCTGGTCGCTGTTGTTGGCGTCATCCTGTTTCTCGCTTCAACGGAAATGTTCCAGGCTAACGACTACCGGAACGCACACGAAGTGAAGCTTGCAAACGAAGGCGTCGCAGTAAGCGCACTGCCGGCGGTCGATACGAAAGATGATATTCCTGTCATCGACGTTTACACCGCAGCAAAGCTGGGCGACCGTGCCATGGGCGTGATGGAAAAATACCTGTCGCAGTACGAAGTCAGCAACGAATACACGCTGATTGAGTACAACGGAGAGTTTTTCCGCATCAGCCCCCTCGAGTACGGCGGCTTCTGGAAGTACAACAATTCCAAGGCCACCGGCATCCCCGGTTACGTCATGGTAAACATCTACTCTGGTGAGGCGAAACTTGTCGAACTCCCTGCAGAACTCGCTATCCGCTACGCGCCTAGTGCTTTCTGGGGCAAAGACATGTTCCGTCATCTCCGCGGTCAGTACGGCGGCACTATTTTCGGCGACTATCATTTCGAAATCGACGAAACTGGTACCCCTTACTACATCATCTCGACCATGAAGCCCACCGCCGGCGTTTTTGGCGCAAGCGTAGTTAACGGCGTAATCATCATGAATGCTGCGACCGGCGAATCCCAGAAATTCGCGCTGTCCAATGTTCCCGAATGGGTTGACAACGTCTACTCCATCGGGCATCTCATGGAGGAAATCGACTGGCACTTCTCCTACATTCACGGTGCCTTCAATTTCTCCAACAAGGACGTGCGTAGAACTTCCTACTACTTCGACCACTCCCAGTACTACATGTATCCTGACGGTGGCGACGTGATTTTGTACACCGGCGTGACCTCCGCTGGTAATGATGAATCTAATATTGGCTTCATTTTGGCCAATATGCGAACTGGTGAAATCACTTACTATGCGGCACCTGGCGCCGAAGAATCTTCCGCTCAGGCATCTGCTAAGGGTTTGGTTCAGCAGTATGGCTATTCCGCTGGTCCTGTCATGCTTGTAAACATCGACGGCATCGAATCGTACTTCCTGACTCTGAAAGACAATCAGGGCCTGGTAAAGCGCTATGCCCTCGTAAACAAGGAAGACTACAACATCGTCGCCGTTGAAGAAATGGTCGACAAAGTTGTATTCTCCTACAGGCAGAAGGTAACCACGCTCGAAGCCCAGGGTGACGCTGGCGTCGTCGAATCCGTCTATGAAGCTGTAATCAATGGCAACACCACTTACATCTTCAAGCTGGTCGGCATCGACACCTACTACCTGTCCGACATCTCCGTCTCCTACGCCCAGCACTCCCGCCTCACTGCCGGCACCACCGTCGAGCTCTCCTACATCGAGCAAAGCGACGTCCGCATCGTAGAAAACATCACCTTCAAGTAACAAAAAGCCCGCAACATCTCACGATGCTGCGGGTTTCCTTTATCTGTTTTAATTTTAATCTATCATGATATAATTTATCAACAACTCTATCTTATCTTCTTAGCCCAATCTTATTCTTCATCATCTCATACTTTGCCTTCGCGATTTCTCTAGACTTCTTCATTCCCTCATCCAAAATTTTGTCCAATTCATCGCTATTTATAAGCTCATTGTATCTTGCCTGAATCTTCTCAAATTTTTCTGCAACCACATCGCCTACAGCTTTTTTGAATGTTCCATAGTTTGCATCCGCAAATTGTTCTACAACTTCTTCCTTAGAAACACCAGTCAAACTTGTGTAAATATTGATAAGATTAGCAATTCCAGGTTGATTCTCTGGATCATAATTTACTTTACCAACAGAATCAGTAACCGCAGAATTTATCTTCTTTCTAATTGTATTTACATCATCCAAAATTCTGATAACACCCTTTTGACTTTCCGAAGATTTACTCATTTTCTTCGTTGGATCTTGCAAATCCATAATCTTCGTACCAGCTTCTCTTATTAGAGGCTCAGGCACTACAAAAGTATCACCATATTTTTTGTTAAATCTAATCGCAATATCTCTAGCAATCTCAACATGTTGCTTTTGATCAATTCCCACAGGAACATAGTGAGTATCGTACGCAAGAATGTCTGCAGCCATTAACGCTGGATACGTAAATAATCCCGCTGTGAAATTCTGATTTTTTGCACTCTTATCCTTAAATTGAGTCATTCTACTAAGTTCCCCAAAATATGTATTACACTCAAGCATCCATGAAATATTTGCATGAAACTCATTATCCGACTGCAAGAAAATCAAATTCTTTTCAGGATCAATCCCGCAAGCAATATAAATTGCAACAAGCTGTCTTATATTATTCGCAAGCGTCTCACTATCAATCGGAACCGTAATCGCATGCATATCCGCAATAAAAATTATTGATTTATATTTCTCTTGATATTCAACCATTTGCTTAATCGCGCCAATATAATTCCCAAGCGTAATCGTACCAGTAGGTTGAAGACCAGTAAGCATTAATTTTTTCTCCATTTTAATTCCCCTAACTTTTTTATAATTATTGCTCTATATAAATTTTATTAGTATCCTTTAAATATCTCTTTAGTAAGAAAGCGCAAAAATACGGAAACGTATATATTTTATTCGCATACCCTATGTTTCCATTTGCGAACTTGATACCATATTTTATGCAATCATATTTATCACTACTTATTAGTGAAGATAGAGATTTTGACTTATTATTTTTAGCCTTCACTTCAACAGGTATCAATTCTGAAGCTGTTCTAACAAAAAAATCTTCCTCTAGTCTCGAATCCTCTTTCTTGTAGTAGTATAGCTCATATCCGCTCTTTTTTAAAGCTTCTCCTATCATATTTTCATACAACGCACCTTTATAGACTCCCAAATTCCTATTAGCTCTTAAATCTTCCCCAGCTTCCTCATCAAGCATCGCTACCATCAAACCGGTATCAGCAAAATAAATTTTATATTTTGTTTCATCAAAATTCCCTTTAAGCGGAAGCGCCGGAAAATTCAAACAATAACAAAGGTGAATCATCCCCGCATCATTAAGCCATTCTATGCACCCTCTATAATCCTTAAACCTTGCACCCGCCGCAACCTTAGTGATTTGAAACTTTTTATTATCTTTCGCAAGTTGCACAGGAATCTGATTAAAAACATTAAGAATTCTAGTTTGGTCCATCCCCTCTGCATATTTTCTAATATCTTCCTTATAATCTAAAATTAATTGTCTCTGAATTTCCAAAGTTCCTTCAAATGTACCATTCTGTATGTATTCACGTACAACACCAGGCATTCCACCCAATATACAAAAATCAAGAAATAACGCATTTAAAACAGATAATTCAAGTTCATTAAAAGGCTTCAGCTCTTTCATGTGAGAAAAAATATTGTCAACAAAATCATCCCCATATCCTTTCGACCACAAGAACTCCTCAAAATCCATCGATTTCATCTCATAGTCAATTTTGTAACCAACACTATTGCTCTCAATTTTTTTATAATTAATTCCAAGCATAGAACCACTGCATATAACATCAAACCTAGCATCAATACAAAAAAACTTCAAAGACGTTGCTATTTCAGGACATTCCTGTATCTCATCAAAAAAAATAATCGTCTTGTTAGGAACAAATTTTTTCGATGGATCTAAAAGAGAAATATTTTTTATAATATCATCCGTCTTATATCCATCTATTATTATATTTTTGTACTTCGGCTCCTCAACAAAGTTTATGTATACAATACTCTCATAATGCTCTTTAGCAAATTTGTTTATTGATTCTGTTTTTCCAATCTGTCTTGCACCTTTAACAACGATTGGCTTTTTATTTTCAGTATTTTTCCATTTTACTAAAAATTCGTCTATTTTTCTTCTTAAATATGCCATTCAAATTCACCTCGCTCTAACACATTCTATTATTACTATACACCAAAAAATGGAATAAATCAATTTCCTTTCACAAAAAAATGAGCGATTTTTTTGACATTTTTACAAAAAAATGAGCGAATTTTTATATTTTTTTACAAAATCCGGAACAATTATACATAATTAAGATTCAATTTTATAAAATCTTTTCGCGTTTCTTGTTGTTATTTCCGCGATTTTTTCAAGAGAACATTCCCTCAAATCCGCAATCTTTTGCGCTGTATGAACAACATAAGCAGCTTCATTTCGTTTTCCTCTAAAAGGCTCTGGTGCAAGGTATGGCGCATCCGTCTCGATGAGCAATCTATCCTCCGGAATCAACTTCGCCACGTCAATTAAAGAACGTGCATTTTTAAAAGTAACCGGACCAGCAAGCGATACGTAGGCACCTAACTTTAGCACTTCCTTCAAAACCTCCGTGCTTGAAGAAAAACAATGCATCACAAATCCATTCTCAATCTTGTTCTCCTTCAAGATTTTAAGCATATCCATATCAGCATCTCTGCTATGAATCACAACCGGCTTCCCAAGCTCGTTCGCAATTTGAATCTGCTTTACAAAAATCTCTTTCTGCTTTGCAGCATCTCCACCGTAATGATAATCAAGACCAATCTCGCCAACAGCAACCACTTTCGGTTCTTTTGCAAGTTCATATATAAATTTAAAATCATCATCTAAGTCATCAACATTTTCCGGATGAATCCCAACAACTGCATAAACGCCATCATATTTTTTAGCATCTTCCACAGCCTTCACCGAAGTTTCCTTATTATACCCAATGTTAGCCATATACAAAACACTATTTTTCTTAGCATTCTCAACAATTTCATCCCTTATGCCATCATATTGTTCATCCATCAAATGCGTATGCGAATCAAAAAAAATCATATACATGTTATTTAGAAAAAAGGACAAAGGGACGGGGCTTTTGTCCTTTTTTTCATCCCCTTCTTTATGTTAAAATTAGGATGTGTCTTTTTATGGACAAAAGCCCCGTCCCTTTGTCCATTTTTTTATTTAGCAGACTTCTGAGCCTGCGTCGATCTCGCCTTCTACTGTTAATACTTTAACGACGTCGCCTTCGCCAGCAGCAAGAACCATGCCTTGAGACTCGATTCCCTTAAGCTTAGCTGGTTTAAGGTTTGCAACTATTACAACATTTTTATTGATTAAATCTTCTGGTGCATAATATTTTTGAAGACCAGCAACAATTTGTCTTGTTTCGCTTCCTAAAGAAACTTGCAATTTAAGTAATTTTTCTGAGCCGTCAACCCTTTCAGCAGAAAGAACTTTAGCAACTCTTAACTTGATTTTATCCAAATAATCTATTGAAATTAATTCATCATTTTCATTGTTATTTGATGTAGCCTTTGACACAGCAGTCGCAGCCTTAGCTTTCTCAGCTTCTTTAGCTTTATTAATTTCGTCAAATTTAGCTAAAACAACTTTTTCATCAAATCTTGTAAATAACACTTCAACGTTATCTAACTTAATTCCAGCATTAATTAAAACTGGCTCCCAAGTAGCTTTTTCGAAACCAAAGATTTCTCTAACTTTAGCTGAAGAAGCAGGCATAAATGGTTCCATAATATTAGCAATGTTTGCAATTAAAGTTGCACAAGTAAATATTGTGTTGTTGAATTCCTCAATGTTCTCCTTAAATTTAATCCAAGGTTTTTGATCATCATAATATTTGTTAGCATCATCAATTAACTTAATCGCTTTATCTGCAGCATCTTTGAAGTTAAGTTTTTCAATATCGCTTCCGATTTCAGCGTAGGCATTCTTAATTAGTTCACTAATTGATGCATCCACAACACCTTCAGGAATTTCAGAAATCCCTTTGAATTTCAATGTTCTATTAACAAAGTTTCCGTATTTGTTAGTAACCTCATTATTGTGAGTCGCAACATACTCAGAAATTGAGAAGTTTGTATCTTTTCTCTCTGGTCCATTACTTATCAAATGGAATCTTATTGTATCTGAATTTAGGTTTTCAACAGCATCAAGCGCACTAATTGCATTTCCTTTACTCTTAGAAGCCTTCTCGTTGTTGAAGTTCAAGTATTCAGAAGAAACAATAACATCAGGCAAAGAAAATCCTTCTCTTGAAGATAAAAGCAAAGCAGGGAAAATAATGCTGTGGAACACGATGTTATCTTTTCCGTGAACCATGTACATTCTGTCAGCTCTCTTCCAGTAGTCTTCCCAGTCGATTCCACGCTCTTCGCAAATTCTCATAGCAGCTGTAACATAACCCAAAACAGCTTCTATCCAAACATACAATTTTTTATCATCATATCCCTCAACAGGAACATCAATACCCCAATCTAAATCTCTTGTAATCGCTCTGTCTCTAAGACCTTCGCGAAGATATTTCTCAGTTTCATTTTGAGCATTGATTCTCCATTTGCTCTTATTTGCAGAAACAAATTTTTCAATTTCATCTTGCATCTTCGAAAGCGCAATATATAAATTTTTATTATCTTTTTGAACAGTTTGCGCGCCACACGCTCTACACGTAGCATTAAGCAAATCTTCTTCAGTTGGAGCGTATCCACAATCACAGCAATCACCCTTCGTAATCTCGCCACATTTTGGACAAGTAATTTGAAGCTCTCTATCCGCCATAAACTTGTGGCAATGTTCGCAATAAGCTTGAGGCTCAACCTTTTCATAAATTGCACCGTTATCATAAATTTTCTTTATAATCTCCTGAACCTTAGCTTTATGATAATCAGTTTCCGTCAAAGTATATAAATCATAAGAAAAATTCAAACCTTCAAAAGATTTCAAAAACAATTCATGATATTTGTCGCAAATCTCTTTTGGAGTAATCCCCTCTAACTTTGCTCTTTCAGTAATTGGTGTTCCATGGCAATCAGACCCTGAAACATAAATAACATCATCACCCTTCGCACGATGATATCTTGCAAGCAAGTCGCCACCAATCAAACCAGCAACATGCCCTAAATGTAACTTATAATTCGCATATGGCCAAGCGCCACCTATTAAAACTTTCATTAATTAATCCTTCTTTCTATATAAAAATGTTTCACGAATATTTTTGGAAATTGGGACGGTTCCTTTTTCCAAAAATCATTATAACTTATATCATCCATTTAACGGACGTCCCTAGATGGACGATTATTTGGAAAAAGGAACCGTCCCAATTTCCAAATTTGCATCCGCAATTACGATTGTCGCGATGGCGAAAGTGTCGTCGTGTGATAAGCTCACATCAAATTCACTCGCCGTAAGGCCTCGCTCGTTTGCGATTTCTTCAAGTCGTCCATGAAAAACTAAAACGGGTTTTCCGTTATCTTTTCTAACAATTTCCGCATCATGCCATCGTACACCTTCAGCAGTATCTGGCGAAAGTGCCTTATACGCAGCCTCTTTAGCAGCAAAGCGTGCGGCATAACTTTGGAACTTCGACATTCGTCTAGATTCGCAATAGCTAATTTCTTCATCCGTGTATATTCTTTTAAGAAAAGTATCCCCAAGCTCATTTATAGAATTTTTGATTCTTTCAACGCTCACAATATCTGTACCACAAAAAATCGCCACACCTTCACCTCCAATTAAGTAAACCGTATGTGCTACGGCATAAACAATCGATAAGTTCATTATCGGCAACAATTATATACCATTTTAAAAAGAATATCAACCGCAAATCGGCTAAACCGTAATATTTTTAGCCGATTTTTTTGTAGCAAAAAAAAAAGCTATTCAATTAAAAATTCAGCTTCTTTTTCCATTTTATGTAACAAAATAATTTTCAAATTCATAGGTTCAATTTCTGCCGCACCTGCATATATTATTTTATGGAGGTGCGTTTTTAATGAATAACGAAATGATTTATACGATGTTTTTAAACAGTATTAGGAACATGAGTGATGAAGAATTAAACAAAACTTTAGAAAAAGCTAGGGGCATACTAAATGCAAATGATTATCAAAAATTGCTTGAATTAATAAAAAAGGAAAGACAAAATGACCAAAAATAATCGAATTTATACATTATTTCAACTACCAGGCACATTCAAATTTGTTTAATTAGGAGGTGAGATTATGGGAGAAACTCCAGATTTATCAAAGCTTTTCGAAATGCTGTCAGGAATGAATAATTCGCAAAACGGATCCAGCGAAGCAAATATTTCAAATCTTTTGAATAGCATTTCAAATGCGAATACATCAAACTCAAGAAACACAAGTGATTCAGGTTCTTCAGGTACAACTAATTCAACTCAAAACAACTTCGAAATGCCTGATATGGAAACAATCATGAAAATCTCCAAACTAATGAAATCCATGAATTCCAATGAAAACACCGCAAGCACAAATTTACTCAACTCTTTGCGACCATTTTTAAGGAAATCAAAACAAGAAAAAGTAGACCAATACATAAGAATGCTAAGACTTTCTTCTGTAATCTCTGAATTAAATAGGAATGATGGTAAAAATGAAAATAAATTTTAAAGAAAATTTTGACAACTTTTTAATAGGTTCATTAATTATATTTTTAATTAATGAGGGGGGCGAAGATACGTCAACGATGCTTGCTCTAGGACTGCTCTTACTTGCGTAATTGGCGTATCTTCTTTATGGATTATTTAGATATTAGCTATTTAAAATTTTCGCCGGCTCAATATATCCCGGAAAAATATCACTTTTCTTATTCATACCAGCTGTATTGAACACAAAATCATGATCATCCAAAATGTTATACAGCATCGTATTTGTGTTATAAACTTCATAACAATTTATAATTCTAAGTTCGTTACACGATGACATCAATTTTTCTATTAAATATGTATTTATCTCTTTGATAAATTCCATGGTACCTTGCACCACAATACTTACCGGATTTTGTTCTTCTTTTATTTCCATCACAAATTCTTCATTAAACCAACTAATTTCGTCAATTCCCTTCTCATTATCAAAATGAAGATTCAATCTTTTCACTAAATTTTTCATTCCGCTCTCCAACTTGTCCTGCGAAATGACAACAATCTTATTTTTTTGCTTCAACTCTTCACGCACATACGGCAAAAGCGCAGCAAATAAATGCCATTCACTAACATAAAAATTACAAGCTTTTATAATTTTATGCATCATTTTTCCTCCTTTGTTTTCGTCTGTTTTGATATTACCATTTTTTACCATGTGTGTCAATTATTATTTTCCATTTTATGGTATTTATTTTGTATCACTTGGAAATACTCCATTTTGGAGGTGCTTATGAAAAAATTTATTATCGTATTCGCATATTGGTGGTGCATCATGTATCCATCTTTAGGACTGGATGTACCTTATTTATCAATCAATTCCAATCCCCCTAATCAACAAAACTACGAGTTCAAATTTAAAATAGTAGAGTATTTTAAAAAAGGACAAGGGGACGGGGCTTTTGTCCATTTTTAAAAAGAAGCGTCCCTCTTGCTAATCCCCGTCCCCTTGTCCACAAAAATCAAACTACGTCAAAAGCCTTTTTCCGTAAAATCTTCATCATAATCTTCTATAAAATATATACTTGTAAATGAATTCCAACTATGATATATTCTTTATGGGAGTTTAGGCTCCCAATTTTGCCCTAATTAAATAGTTTGTTAGGGCAAAATTTTTGAACATTTAAATATTTAGAAAAGGTGTGATATAAATGGATTTTTTAGGTTTCTTTACTTCATCATTGGCGCTTGATACAGTTACTAAATTATCAATCGCGTTAATTCTTTCTGCAATTATCGGTCTAGAAAGAGAATTAGTACATAAACCTGCCGGTATAAAAACTCATACTCTTATCTGTATTTCGGCTACTCTTGTAATGTCACTTGGCATGTACATGCGTAATATATATCCAGAAATCGTTCTTGATCCTACAAGATTACCTGCTCAAATTCTTGCTGGTATTGGATTTGTAGGCGCTGGAACAATTATTCGTGAAGGCCTTTCTGTTAAAGGAATCACAACAGCTGCCAGCTTACTATCAATAACATGTGTTGGCTTGGCCGTTGGTGCAGGCTTTTATGAAGGAGCAATTATAGCAACATTACTTATATTTGTAATTCTTTACTTTACATCACCAATTCAAAATGCGATTTCTAAAAAAAGTAAATTAACAACTTTTACTTTAATTTCTCGCAATGAATACGGTACAATAAGCAAAGCACAAGAATTATTCGAGAGAAATAAATTAGATGTTATTTCAATAAAACAAATAAAATCAAATTCATCAAACTCATTGATAATCAAGTTCTTAGTTAAATGCAGTGATGTTACAAACAAAGAAGCTCTAATTCAAGAACTTACTAAAATAGAAGGAATAACTGAAGTTAATCTTTCTAGAGGTTTAGCAAAAGTTGATGTTGATGCTGATTAATATACATTAATCTCATAATAAGAAAAGAGGTCTAGAATGGATAAGTTTATAATAAAAGGAAATACTCCTCTAAGAGGAACAGTTAGTATTAACGGTGCAAAAAATGCTGCAGTAGCTATCTTACCTGCAACTGCTCTTATAAAAGGCAAATGCCGTATTGATAATATTCCAAACATTAGCGACATTAAACGTTGCTGCGAAATATTAGAGTTGTTAGGTGCAAAAGTCAACTTCATAACTCCAAACGAAGTGGAAATCGACTCAACAAATGTAGAAGAAAAGGAAATACCTCTAGATTTAACAAAAAAATTTAGAGCTTCATATTATTTCATAGGAGCACTTTTAAGCCGTTTCGGCAAAGCTTCAGTTGGCTTCCCTGGTGGATGCAACTTTGGTTCAAGACCTATAGATCAACACATCAAAGGTTTTGAAACTCTTGGTGCAACTGTAAATTGCGAAGGTGGAATGATTTACGCTACTTCAGAAAACGGTTTAGAAGGAAATTCTGTATACCTTGATGTTGTAAGCGTTGGTGCTACAATTAACATTATGCTTTCAGCAGTTCTTGTTCCTGGTGTTACTACAATCGAGAATGCAGCTAAAGAACCTCATATCGTTGATTTAGCAAACTTCTTAAATACTATGGGCGCTAACATCAAAGGTGCCGGAACTGATATTATCAAAATCACTGGTGTAGAAGAATTACGCGGTAACGCTTCATATTCTATAGTACCAGATCAAATCGAAGCAGGAACATTTATGATTGCTGCTGCTGCATCTCGTGGAGATGTTACTATTACAAATTGTATAACAAAACATTTAGACCCAATTTCTGCAAAACTAGTTGAGATGGGTGTCAACATAGAAGAATCTGAAGATGGCGACGAAATAAGAGTTTGGTCTGATGAAAGAACTACAAAAGGTAATATAAAAACTTTACCTTATCCTGGTTTTCCTACAGACATGCAACCACAAGTTGCAGTTCTTCTTTCGGTTTCTCAAGGGACAAGCTATTTGACAGAAGGAGTTTTCGATTCTCGTTTCCAATACACAGAAGAACTAAAAAAGATGGGAGCAAAAATCAGAATTGAAGGCAAAACAGCTTGTATCGAAGGTGTTGAAACACTTAACGGATGCCAAGTTACAGCTACTGATTTAAGAGCCGGCGCAGCGTTAATAATTGCCGGCATCTGCGCTGATGGTGAAACAGAACTTTACGGCATAGAACATGTTGAAAGAGGCTACGAAAAAATAGCTGAACGTTTTAACTCACTTGGTGCAAAAATAGAGAGAGTTTCTGAATAATGAACTATCGGGACGTAGGTTTTCGACCGTTGGGGACGTCCCCAATGGTCGAAACTCTACGTCTTCATTTTACATTTTCAATATTAAGGAGATACATATGATTAAATTTTGTAATTTATTTAGTGGTAGCAGCGGTAATTCAACATACATTGAAACTGATACCACAAAAATTTTAATAGATGCTGGTGTTAGTTGCACCAGAATAGTTAAAGCACTTGAATCACTTGGTGTTAGCTTTAGTGATATTGATGCAATTCTTATAACTCATGAACACACTGACCATACAAAAGGCTTAACGACAATCGCTAAAAAGTTTAACATACCAATTTATGCAACTGAAAAAACTTGGTCTCAAATGTGTTCACTAAATGTTTGTGATTCTTGCAAATACACGTTTACACCTGATAAAAATTTTGAAATTGGTGATGCAAATATTCATCCATTTTCGATTCCACATGATGCTATCGATCCTTGCGGATTCAGCATTTTATCCGATGGTAAAAAAATCACTGTAGCTACTGATATTGGCCACGTGGAAGAACGTCTTATAACTGAAATGACCGGAAGTGATATATTATTAATTGAATCGAACTATGATACAGACACTTTATTCTGTGGTGCATATCCATATTTCTTGAAAAAAAGAATAGCTAGCGATGTTGGGCATTTATCTAATGAATCAACCAGCAAACTAGTTAAAACATTATATGAAAACGGTGTTACAAAATTTATACTTGGACACTTGAGTAAAGAAAATAATTTCCCAGAACTTGCTTATCAGACCGTACTTAATGAATTAAATAGTTCTACACTTAACGTTCCTTTTCATCTTTCAGTTGCTGGACGTGATACTGTGGATGACATTCTTGAAATAGTTTAGGAGAATATTATGAATATAAAAATAATATGCTTAGGTAAAATTAAAGAACAATCGCTTGCATCTTTAATTGATGAATATAAAAAACGAATAAGTAAATATGCAAATCTTGAAATAATAGAGCTTTCTGATGAAGCAATTCCAAGCAATCCATCAGAAAAAGAAATTTTAAATATCAAAAAATTAGAAGCAAACAAAATAAAATCAAAGCTAAATTCTTCTGATTTCGTAATCTGTCTTGATCAATATGGAAAAACCTTAACATCAGAAGAATTCGCAGAAAAAATTCAAGATATAACTTTGAAAGGATTCAGTTCAATCGCCTTTATAATCGGTGGTACAACTGGATTAGACCGTGAATTAGTTGCTAACAGCAACTTCACTTTGTCGTTTTCAAAATTAACATTTCCACACCAACTTATTCGTCTTTTCCTAACTGAACAAATCTTTAGAGCATTCAAAATACAAAACAACGAGCGCTACCACTGGTAGTGCTTTTTTGGACAAGGGGCCGGGGTTATCAACGAGGACAGCCCTTTTCATCAACGGGGACAGCCCTTTTTGATAAATAAGTAAAAGGAATTTTCGCTTTCATTAATATTTACATTTATCAAAAAGGGCTGTCCCCGTTGATGAAAAGGGCTGTCCTCGTTGATAACCCCGGCCCCTTGTCCCAAAAAATTGCTACCTCTTACTCACAGAATTTCTTTCTATAACCATCGGTATATTCTCATCTTCCACGAACGGAATCTTCAAATCGTAATCATATGCCACCTTTAAAAATATTGGATTACCGTATGACACACGCGATGCAGTGTAACTTATTTTCAATTTGTTATTATCAAATCCTTGCGCTACCAATTCATTTTCTAAATTTTTAACTTCATTCTTTGTAAGATAGCCATACTCCTCCATCACAAAAATATATTTAATGCATGCACTCGACAATTTCTCATACCAAATGTACGGCATCAAAATATTTACGGCAAGTACAATCAAAGTAGAAACAAGCATAACCCCAATTGCTATAATTATTGGCGTTGTAAGAATTGCATTTCCTTTGCAAGAACTAATTTTTCCACACATCTTATCAGCTTTTTTCATATATCCATCAAACTTCCTATCTTTCCGTTTTCATCAAATTTAATGCAACATCTTCGTGAACACTAAAAACAAAAATATCTTCTAAAAAACTTTTCAAAATAATCGGCTTTATTTTTACTTTCAGCACAGTGTGAATTGTCCTGTCACCACACGCTTTCTTGGTATAAGAATCATTACTTCCCTTTTCATATATCGCATACTCCACTATCTCAACTGAAGTTATCATCTTATCGTCATTTGACAAATTTTCATCCAATTCATAGTTACTTTTCAAAAATTTTATAAACTCATCTTTATACGCACCAACGTTATATGAAAACCTGTCAACACTTGTACTGTACTTATTTACAGCAATTATCGCACTTCGGTTCATCGAATACATATCAAGTTTTAAGTTGTACAAAATATTATTTATATGACTCATGAAAACAGCAATTACAAAAGTAAAAATAACTAAAGCTATTGCAATAAATATTGATGCAATCGTTAATACGTCACCTTTTTGATTTTTAAATTTCATAGCTCGTCCTCACCTGCAATTTCTAGCTTTTTAATAATTCGATATATATTTTGAAATGTCGTGATTATACAATTCGTCCCATCTCTCAGCAACATCAAAGCTGTAATTCTTGGTACGACTTCCTTTATCCGAAGTTGCTTTTACAACTAATGTATAGGAACTTCCCTTTCTCTTAAAAAGCTTAGACTCATCAATTTTGAAAGCATCTTTTTTCTCTTCACGTAGCGAATTCCACGAATGCAACGTTTGCGTCGTTTGATATGGAATCACGTAGGTTGCTGAGAAAATATTTGTTTCTCGCTTTGATTTTTCTAATTTTAATCTAGCCGGCATATTATAAGCTCTTTGCAATGCAGCCAAACTTGAATATCTCGATTTTTCTCCTCTACTTTGCGGCTCATCCCATAAAAATCTTTTAGTCAAATTATCCAACGTTCGAATAGAATTTGAGCCAGAAAAATCAAATGTAACTTTCTCGGCGCTCTTCGATGTCTCAACCTCTATCTTTATAACTTGTCCAGCACAAACAAAAGGAAGTCCAGTCTTTTCATTAACATACAAATCTTCAGCAACTTCATTTCCCCATTTATCTGTAGTTATACGTTTTAATTTTATATTGTAAATTATCGGTGCATATCTATCGCTTTCACTTGAAACTTTATTTTTCGAATCCGACTCTAAGTTAATTGTTATCGTCGCATTCTTATTTGAATACAACACAGGATCCGACGGAAAATATGTCGTCGCAAACGAATTACATTCAAGATTTAAGGTGATTTTTCCAACACCAGGATAATCATTCCTGTTCACAATCAAACTTCCGTTTTTGCCTATTCTAATCGTTTCTGATGCACTAACAATATCATAAGTTATCCCATTAACTTTGAGTTCAGACTCAATCAGTTTTATATGTTCATCTCTCGCGTATTCCGAAAGCCCATCAATATACGCTCCAAAAGAAAATGGAATTTCAATTTCATTTACATCCTTGGGAATTGTATATTCTGCGCCATTCATTAAATCCAAAACACTATTTAATTTAGCTTCACCAGCCATTGGAGGAATGCTAAAAGTTGCAACCCAGTACACATTTCCTTGTCCAGGTTTTTCAGTATAAACACTGCCAGCACTTCCCCACGTAGCATAATTTTCAAGGCGCACCTTATCTAAACCTATATCCATAACCGTTAAATCGTATGTAGTTCCAAACCTCGACAGCTTCTGGCTTAGCATATATTCTTTCTGCTCGTCATACATATACTTCGTCGCATCACTCCAAGATTCTTCAGCACCATTTATTACTCTGTAATTCCACTCAAGCGGCGATGTTCCAGAATTATAATCGTCCGGAAAAATTTCATTATGGACAGACTTACCTGAAAAATCTTGACCTAGAACCCAGTATTCACCACGCTCGCCAGCACCATTCCATGCGCCACCATCTTTAGTCCAATTTCCGTTATCCGTGCTTTTCCATCTTTGCTTCGGATCATTCACCGTAGTAGGACTCCCATAAACAATCAAATTATATTTTTCATAAATTTCTTCATTTATTGGCAGACCATTAACATTATTCATTTCAATTTTCATCGCAGTAATCATATACAGAAAACCGCTACTATACGCATAACACATAGGCATAGACATCATAAAACAAAATGTCATCAAAAATAAAAATTTCTTCAATCTAAAATCCTTTCTTAACAAGTTACAAACATCCTCAAATTACTTTTGCTTAGCCACATAAAACTGCGGAACACTACCTTCCGGCTGATAAAAATTAATTATATAATTTCCAAATTTCTTTTGTTCAACATGCTTTATATCGCGCTCAACATTTGTTACAAATTTAATATTTTTCTCCAAAATATACTCGCATATCAAATTAGCATATCCGCCAAACTCAACTTCAAGCGCTTCTGCCAACTTTTCCTTTTTATACTCATCAACATATATTCCGCTTTGATAATCATAAAAATCATCCCACATTTTCAAAACATCAATCTTCAAATAGCACTCATCACTAAACTCTTCCACACCCGAAATCCTAGATAATTCATATGGTTTGTCCTCATAATATGTGAAAGAAAAATCATATTCATTACTTAAAGTATTGATTTCACTTTTCCCATATAAAATTCGCAATTGATTTATTGTATATTTTGAAGGAACGTACACAACTGCTACATATCTATTTTCGCTAACCAGCGTTTTGATTATCTTTATTACTTTTTTCACTTCGACATTTTTATCATTCACTTCGTATCCATCAAGCTTGGCATATCTTCCGTGATCATATATAAGTAAATCATTTCCCTTTATTTCATAATACGTTTTTATCGAAGATTTATTTGGATCATTCAAAACTCTATAATTTGTCAAATCTATCCTTTTGGCAACATCATAATCACGCTCTGAAATCAGCTCATCCCTAGCATTCAACGTCTTACAAATTATTGTTGCAGCCTCAGCACGCGTAACATTATTTTTGCCTCTATACGTCTTATCCTCATAACCATTTATAATCTTCAACTTCACTAATTTTAAAACTTCACTTTTATACTCATTATCTAAATCTTTAAAAATATTTTTATTTTCTCTTACATCACTAGTATCAACAAATTTCGAAACTACATTTGCAATTTCATATCTCGTAATTGCTCTGTCATAATTTTCAAAATCATCACGAAGAATTATTTTTTTGCTAACTGCTGTCTCGATATAAAAATCAGGCCAAACTGAATCACCACTTCTTACTAACGGATATTCGCCAGCCTCCACAATCATCTTCAAAAACTCAGCAACTGTAACATTATTCTCAGGTCTGAAAGTCCCATCGCCGTAACCAGAAATTATATTTCGATTAACCAATTCCTCAATACTTTCCTTCGCCCAATGATTTTCTACATCAACAAAATCAACCATATTTTTAGCATACACATCATCATTTTGAGTAAACACAAAACTCACAAATAAAATCACAAATGCAAACAATCTCATTAAATTTTTTCTCATAACTTCTCCTTTTTGTGCAAGGTGGCCGAAAATCTCCGTCACCCTCTCCAAATTCCTACACAAATGATTTTGTAATTCTCTCTGCAATATACTCGTCCGTAGCTTTTCCTGTAATTATATCAATAACTTTATAATTTTTTATATAATCGTAAATTGTATTTTGATCAATATCTTTAGATACGATTATCAAGTTATTGTATTTGCAAAGTAAATCATTATCTTTATCGTATTTATTATATTCACTCAATATAACGTAATCGCTCTTCGTACTTTTAAATGAATATGTGTTTTTTATTTCCACATTCTCATAGCCCCTAGCTTTTATCTCTTTTGCAATTCTCCCGTTTTTCCCCGTCTTATCTATAAAATATATTTTCATACTTCTTCATCCTCTACATATTGATTTGATATGCCTGTAATGTTAAACGTGGCAATATCTCTAAGTAAGTTTATTTGTTTTGCTTCATCTGGTGTAACTGCAACCATAATTGAATCAATGATTCCATCCTCATATCCATTAACCTCAATTCCGTCAATGTTAAACGTGCCTAGGACTTGCGTAGAATCAAGTAACTTAATTACAGTATATCCATCATACTCGTCTCCAACCGTCAATCGCTCGTTATTCACCAAAAAATTCTTCGCATAATCACTTCGAACTGTTGCATATACATTAACCAACGAATTTTGCTTTATCGCATACGATACACCATTCTCTGCATTTTGAATTTTTATTGATATCTTTTCTTTTCCATTTTCAGCCTCATATATCGACAAATTTTCCTTTGTATCAAATTGATTTCTCATCGCAATTTGACTTTTATAAATATTGTCTTTTGCATACATCCCTTCGATTTCAGAAAAACTTGTAACAACTTGTGCCGTTGAAATTAGAGAAATCGGTACACCTTTTAAGGCAAACATTTCTGCTTCCAACTTTTGATTTGCATCAACATCTTGATTCAACACTAAACAATTTATCTTTGGCTCATAATCAATAAGTTGTTTTTGCATATATGTAGATATTGAAAATACAATTATAGTCAAAACCAGTGTTATGCTCAAAATTCCAATTTTATTTTTCATTTTTTCACTTCTTTCTGCATATATTAAATTTTGCTCAAACCAACATTAAACCGTGAATGGTGCACTTCCTGTAGTTTTGAACCATGTCGATATTGTTCCCATAACATCTCCAAATAAAGTTTGCATTTGAGGATAAAAAACTGTTATTACAATAACTAATAGTACACCTGCAATTAGTATTACCTGCAGTATTTCAGATCCTCTTTGTGATTTTAAATTTACTTTTTGTTTTTTCATTTTAATTCTCCTTTTTAATATTTTTAATTCACTATCGCTTTCTAGCTAAATATTGAATTGAAGCCTTGTCCAATCGATATAAACAATGGATAAAATGTCAGCATTATGATATTTCCCAGCGCAAGTATTACTCCAAAAGTTATATACAAAACTTTTGTACGAGTATCACTTTTTACTTTTTCTAAATACTTTGTCTTCAGCGTATCCGATAGGTTTTCAAGGATTTCTATTATATTCCCAACCTTCGAATATTCTTTTAATGAATTACAAAACATATTAATTTCTAAAATATCAAATTTGTTTTTCAATTCTTCCAACGATTTGTTTATATCCAATTCCGAAAGTTCATACTGCGTCGCAAATTCCAAAATGGCTCTTTTAAAATCTTTGTTCTTACAATTTTCAAATTGACGTCTCAACGAATCCTTCAGATTCATCTCCGCCGCAAGCTGCAAGGATATTGAATCTACTACATTTAAAAGATCCGTACAAATTTCGTTGTCCCTCGTTTTTTTATTCAAATAAATATAAATGTCCACGCAAAAATATCCCAGTGCACCAAGCACTAAGCCTAACAAAACAGAATTATAATTAAATGAAGCTGCGAAAAATAACAGAAACGTTAAAGAAACTTTCAATAAATAATATGAAATTGCATTTAAATTTAATGGGTAACCTTGTTTAGATAAAAAATTGTCTTTTGCCTTTACAAAATTGATCTTTTGAAAAAAATTTTTAATAGAATATTCTTTGGTAGAAAAATATAAATTGTTCTTCTTTTTATATTTATCCGTTTTTAGAAAAATGTTGTATTTATTGACCAACAAATACACCAACATAAAAATCAAAACAAACAAGAATACATTTATCACGTCAATCAAAATTTTCACTTCCCGTAATTTGTTTATTTCTTGTTTCAAATATTAAAACCATCTTTTTCAAAAGTCAACAAAAACAATTCGACATTTCTCGACAAATGCATACACAATCGTCCATGGGGGACGTCCGTCAAATGGACGAAAAAATTTTGGAATTTAGAACCGTCCCAATTTCCAATTTGGAATTTGGGACGGTTCTAAATTCCAAAAAAGTGGACAAAAGCCCCGTCCCCTTGTCCATAAATTTGCAAAATTATGTAAATTATGGTATAATATTATAGTCACAAAGACACTTGCACAGTCTAGAGGTTCCTTTATGGAAAGACTAGTGCCGACAAGAAAGAGAGGTATTTTCATGGCTTCTAACAACAAGTCCAAGCACCACTTCAAGGAGTTCGTACTCGCTCTGATCCTGATTCTCATCGTATGGGTAGCATGCATGACGTCCGGCAATGACATCCTCGTGCATATCGCACTCTGGTTTTCCGTCGTTTTCCTGCTCGTTATGCTGACTATCGTTGGCATCAACGTTGTCGTGGATTTCGTCGATCTCGCCCGTGTGTGGAACTGGCTCGTGGGTGACTGCTTCCTGGACAAATGCAAAACCATCGTCGACGCTGCTGTAGATGGTGGCTTCGAGGAAGACGTTCCCAACAGAAAGTTCGCTACTTTCCTGGTTCTCGTATGCGGAATCATTGGTGGCTTTCTGGCACGTTGCTTGTTCCTATACTCGATGTGCATCATTCTTGACAATGGTCTCTTCGGGGTCCCGAGCTGGTATTGGCTTTCCCTCGTAATCTTCGAGGTAATCGCCATCCCCGCAGTCTTCGTGCACTTTGCACTCCCCGTAATCGACCAAGAACTCCAGACGCTCTGAACCTTTCAAATCAACAATCCCGTCACCCTTTCGTGGCGGGATTGTTTTTATCAGGAGGGGCGTCCCTCTCGATGAACCGCTTGATGAAAAAAAGGACAAAAGCCCCGTCCCTTTGTCCTTTTTTCGTCTGTTTGATGGATGTCCCTCGTAGACGATTTATGCAAATAGCATGGTGGCAACTAGAAAAGCGATTAGGTCGCATAGCAGGCCGACGAATAAGGCGAATTTGGTGTTGGTGATGCCGATTGAGGCGGTGTAGATTGCAAGAACGTAGAGAGTGGTGTCACTTGAACCCATGATGGTTGAGGCAATGAGACCGATGGGAGTGTCAGGGCCGTGAGTTTGCAAGATGTCTGTCAAAACCGCTAAGGCGCCGCCGCCAGATATCGAGCGCATCACACCGATTGGAACAAGTTCACCAGGAACATTTATTGCCGAAAAGATTGGCGAAAGCAACTTTATGAAAAGATCCATGCATCCAGATATTTTAAATAAATTTATCGCAAGTACTACGGCCAGCATGCTTGGAAAGATTTTTAATATTGCCTCAAAACCCTCCTGCGCACCCTCAACAAACGAATCATATGTAGAAACTTTCTTTTTCGTTGCAGCTACAACTATTACAAGAATTAGCGCCGGTACCATTGCATACGAAATATACTCAACAAAAATCATTTTTCCTCCTTATAAAAAAACTTCACAATCATTACTCCCACAAGCGCTGCAGTAAAACTCGCCACCAAAACCGGTACAACAATTTGAACTGGATTATCAGATCCATACGTAGTCCTCAGCGCAATCACAGTCGTCGGAATCAGCTGAATTGACGCCATATTCAGCACCAAAAACATCATCATCGACTTACTAAGTCGCTCCTTATTTTTATTCTCCTTTTGCAGCTCCTCCATCGCCTTAATTCCTAGGGGCGTAGCAACATTCCCAAGTCCAATTATATTTGCCCCCATATTCATCGCAATGTCTCCCGTAGCTCTGCTATTCTTAGAAATTTCCGGAAACAATATGCGCACCAATGGATACACAACCTTTTGCAATTTCTCAATCAACCCCGTTTGCTCCGCAATCTTCATGAGTCCAGACCAAATCGCAATAATACCAAAAATATTCAAACACGTATCAATCGTGCTTTTGGCAGAATCAAAAACACACGTTGTCATCAGTTCCACTTTCCCCGAAAACAAGCCTACAACAAGCGAGACTATTATTATATACCCCCAGATTTTATTCATTTTTACCCCCAATCACGCCCAAAACAATTATTATCCCTACATCATATGCTCGTTTTCTCTCAATATACGTCTACATAATTTTTGCACTTTTGCGCATTTTTTTCTCATTTTCTTCCATTTTTTGTGTAACTGTCGAAAAAAATAAATTTCAAAATCGCCCTCAAACCCGCTCCTAGTGTACATTTTACATAACGCATCTTACATATCCTTCCATAATTTCACTTAATTTCCTTGACAAAAATTGTCAAACATGATATATTTATGTCGCCTTAAGAAATAAAGGATAGAAAGTAATTTGTAAGGAGGTATTTTCATGAAATCAACTGGCATAGTTAGAAAGGTAGATGAACTAGGTAGAATCGTTTTACCAATCGAATTAAGAAGAACTTTAGCAATCGACATTAAAGACTCAATCGAAATTTATGTTGATAATTCTACAATCGTTTTGAAAAAGTACGAGCCTACATGCATTTTCTGCGGAGAGTCTGAAGATGTAACAACTTATAAAGATAAAAATGTTTGCAAAAAATGTTTAGATGAAATTAAAAATTCATAATTAATATACGAAAAGAAAAAAATGCACTTTCGAGGATCCACTCCTTGAAGGTGCATTTTAATTTTTATCAAGGGGGACGCCCCTTTTTGTGAAAATTTTCTCAAAAAGGGGCGTCCCTCTTGATAAACCTCTTGAGAAAAAAATGGACAAGAGAACCGTCCCCTTGTCCATTTTTTGTTTTGTTATTGTACTACGTAGCGGGCTGTGTTGCCGCATTTGTCGATTGTTTCTAGGATTGTGCCGCTTTCGACTGTGATGCCGTATTTGTTGCTTAGGTCGGTTGTTGTGATGCGGCCGTTTGTAAGCTCGACTGTCATGCCATTTACTTTAAGTACGTTTAGTCTGTGCTCTTCGGCGTCTTTAACTGTAATTTCTGTACCAGATACAGAAATTGTTGGTTTACCAAGTTCAACAATAACGTCTGTCTCAATTTCGAATTCGCTAGCATTTGTAGTGTTTGATTTAACTGTATTTCCTGCTCTGTCTACTTCGGCGTATGTCTTGATTACCAAGAATACTGTACCATTTCCAGTTAGGTTCTCAGCGATTATGCTGTAGTATCTACCGTTCATAACCTCTGTTCCTTCTTGAACTGGTCCGTAAATCGTTGGAGCAGATTTTAAAGTTAAGCCTTCACCAAATCCAGTTTCGGCAACTACGTCACCTGCAACGTTCTTAACCCTGATCGCTATTTCAGCTTCAGTCAATTGCTCATTAAAATCATAATTAGCATCTTTAATCAATAACTTGAATGATGTATTACTTACACCGTCATTACCAACGTATTGAGCAAGAAGTTTAATTGTAGCTGATGAATAACTGCTAATTCTGCCAACTCTATCTTTAACCCATACATAAACCGTCTTCTCACCATCACCAGTAGGCAAGTTCCAAAGAACTGTATCAGTGTATGGAACCCAGTCTTCTGAGTTATTAATTTGAGAATTTGTAAGAATAGTATTGCTTACTAAAACTTCAGCAAGACCAGTATCATCTTCAGCATCAATCTCAATCATAACAGCAGTGCTGTTTGCAAAACCTCTACCATCATCTTGAATCTTAATAGACTCAATCTTAGGAGCACTAGCATCAACAGTAGTAATATCAATAGCTTCGCCATATCTAGCAACATTGCCAGCATCATCAATAACATATAGATAGTACACACCATTAGAAGTAACTGAAATCTCAAGAACAGTCTCAAGAGGAATACTATCAACTCGCTCCCATCTTGTAGGCTCAACGTCGTTCTTAGAAAGAACGTAACCGTAGATACCAGAAAGATCATCCTTAACCTCGGCAGAAAGAATAACTTCTTTTTGACCAGCCAAAGCTTCATACTTCACATTACCAAAAGTAGGTGAAACCTTATCTAAATTCTCAATAGTGATACTCTTCTCAGCAACATTACCAGCAAGGTCAACAGCAACGAAAGTATAAACACCATTTTCATCCACAGGAATTTCAATCATATCATCAACTAAAGTTATAGCAGCACCGTCAAATTTAACACTAAATAATCCAGACTCATTATCTATAATTCTAGCTTCGATAATAACTTCACTGTTTCTCCACTCAGGCGTTAGATTTGTAAGTTCGATAGTAGGTTTAATAACGTCGAAATCAAGCATAGCCTTCTCACGGTCGCCTACAGTCTTTCTAGAAAGCGCATATCCATCAACAACTTTAACATCGTCAGAGAACACCGCTCTGTAAAGAGCACCTTCAACAACACCATCATAAAACTCTAAAGAACCTTGAACATTTCTAATACCATCCTTAGCACTGTAGATAGAAGGAACTTCAACGCTGATAGTTCCATCATCAGCACCCATTACAACTTTACCAGATTGAATGTAGATACCTGTAGTAGCTCCGGCCGTACCAGAAGTAAGTCTAACAGCAATGTTACCACCAGTCATAACAGTATCACCAGTATTGTAAACACCGTATGCAGTACCCTCTAAAGTACTTGCAGCAATTGATCCACCTCTAATATCTAACTTACCAGCATTCATAATAGCATAACCAGTACCATCTAAGTTAATCGCCTCGATGCTACCTCCATTTACAAGTGTCTTCGCATCAGTAGCATTGTAAACACCGTATGGAACGCCATCGCCAACGCCTTGAGCTCTAATAACACCATCAGTAACTGTAAGGTCACCCTCGTTCGAAATAACATAAACATTACCGTTATCACCACTAATGCCAAGTAAACCATTGCCAGAATCCTTAATATTCATAACACCACGGTTGATAATTAAAGAGTTAGAAGCACTAGAATTCATCATAATATTTCTACCATTAATATCAATACCAACAAGTGTATTTTCTTTGAATATAGCAGGTTCTGTAGCCTCTTCATCAAGTAATAAAGTTAAACTTCCTCTAACTGTAATATACTCAGCCGCAGCAGCAAGAGTTGTGAAATATTTATTAGCTTCAAAGTCGCTTTCAAGAAGAACGCCACTTCTTGCAAATACTTCTTTCTCATTAAATGTAGCATCAGTAAATACAGTCAAATTATTTTGATCATCATACAACTCACCAACAAATGAAACAGCAGTAATCTTACCGAAATCTTCAGGAGTAATTGTATATTCATACTTAATCTTGTTACCATTAACCTGGGTAGCTTCAAGCTCAGAAACCGCACCAGTTCCAAACACAATTGAAAGTACAGGTATAGTTCCTTTATCCTCTTTAAACTCTTCAGAAATAGTAGCAACAATCTCTAAATATGTACCAGCGGCATAAGTACCACCATCAACATTTTCAACCTCAAGATTCAATACAGTAGGACCAAGTTCATCAATCAAGATGAAATCAACCTTCTCATCAGCATAATTAGCCGCATAATCCATCATCGCGTTGCAACCCTCGTAGTAGTAAACCTTAGAATTTTCACTAAAGTTCTTACCTAAATTCTCGAATACATCCCTTGCACCAGAAGCATCAGAAGTAATCGTAGTAATCGTTCTAGGAATTCTTAAAGTCTTAATATTATAAAGGTTAGCAAATGCATGATGCTCAAGAGTAGTTAGGCTCTCGCAATCCATAAGCTCAAACTCAGTAATCATATTACATTCACTAAATGCATATGAACCAATCGTTTCAAGAGACTCAGAAAGCTCAACACCTAAAAGCTTATTACATCCAGCAAACGCATAAGCTGAAATCTTCGTTCCACCAATTTGACCATTAATCGACTCAAGGTTCTTAGCATTATTAAATGCACCCTCAAGAAGAGTAGGATTTGATGAAACATCAATATTAATAATATTTTGATTATTAGCAAATGCATATTCAGCAATCACTTGAACAGCACTATCAAGCACATAATCAGCAACATTATTCACATTAGAATGAACATATAGAATATCTTTATCCACTGAATATAAAGTTCTATCTTCATAAGTGAATATCGAAGTTCCGTTTGGGAACACGATGCTATCAAAGTTATTAGTCATAGCAAATGTAGAAGTTTCTACAGATACAAGGCTTGAAGGTAATGAAATAGTTTCAACCTTTGGTAATCTTCCAAGTGTATATTCTTGAAGAACAGTAACACCCTCTCTTACCTCAACACCAGCAATTTCATTAGCATAGTCAGCCCAAGGAAGTTCATCCTCAGCAAAATATTTAACAGCGCCTTCACCCTCAATAACAAGCTCGTTATCAAAGTTGATTAATCCAAACACAGTTCCTGGAATAACACCGATATCCCACTTAGCAAGACAAACATGTTTAGCTTCAATCTCTTGAACCGTAACATTTCCTGCCTCGTCTTTTACCCATACAAACCATAAACCGTTTGAATCAGCATGTAAAACATTTGTATCAACCCAAACCTCAGAATCAAGCGCTGGAGCTGTAACACCATCTTTAGTCAACGCATAACCAGCAATTCTGTGATTATCCTCAGCAATAACAGTAAATCTCTCTCTCATCGCTTGAGCCTCATCAATAGTTTGAATTTCTTTAATAACTGGAGGAGTTGTATCTTGAACCTTAACAGTTCTAACAACCTCTGCTCTAACCTCGCCTTCAGAATACAATGTATATCTAACCTCTTGATCACCTAAAACAGTTGTATCAAAGTTTGAAGTAATCTCTAATCTTAAGTTTCCAAGAGCTGAATGCTCGCCACTTTCAGTCATCAATTCCTCGATAACGAAAGCACCAAGTTCAACGTATTCATCGCCAGCTTCAACAACAACTTCATCATCACCATTCAATCTCAATACATCGTAGATTCTAGCCTCTACACTAGCCCAATCACTTGAAGCCTTGTAACTAGCTGAATCAACAACATAAATATCAGCAGAACCAGGAAGTAATGAAGCATCATCGATAGCACAAACAGTATCCTTCGCAGTCATAATAACTAAAGCATCTAATCTACCATCATTCTCAAAAGCATTAGCCTTAATATCAGTCGCACCATGTAAAGCCACTAAGCTCAAGTTATCAGAATCAGCAAACGCAAACTCAGGAATAACTTTAACCATACCAGGAACTTCAATCATAGTAAGCGCTGTATTTCTAAACGCTTCTTTACCAATTTCTCTATAATCACCAGAAATCGAAATTGAAGTCATACCATCAGCATTCATAAATGCACCATTACCAATTCTATCGATTACAACACCATCGATAACAACGTCACCAGCAAGAGCACCAACAGCAACAGCTATAAGTGTGTCAGTTTCATCATTAACAACATAAGTAGTGTTATAAACTGAATATTTAGAAATGTTATCTACATCTCCCATAGTAAACGCATTCACAATGCTTCCAGCGAAAGCACCTTCACTAATATTATCAATAGTATTCAATAATACCACTCTATTAGCTGTAAGCGCATTTCTAAATGCATCCTCTTCAATATTCTTCATCAAAGTACCAATAGTAAGTGAAGTAGCCTCATTTCCTTCGAAAGCAGCTTTCTTAACTTCTCTTACGTTGTTGCTTAACTTGATAGAAGATAAACCACAGTTCTTAAATGCATTCTCTTCAATCGTCATAGTACTAAATTTAAGCTCAACTTGAGTCAAGTTAGAACAATTTGCGAAAGCATCTTTACCAACACTAATTAGAGAATAAGGTAAATCAATTGAAGTAGTAGAAGTAGGAACAACAGCGTTTCCATCTAAACTTTCAACCTCAATTACCAAATAATCATTGCTTCCATCAACAACATCAGTAGGGAACTCTACAAAGCTATCAGTACCAGTGTATCTAACAACCTTCGCATATTTTCCACTAATATGTTTTTGATATTCAAACTCATCATATGTATAAATTGTATCCTCCCAAGAATCCTCGATAACGTCAACCGTCTTCACGAATTCACCAGCAGGTAAACCATTATACAACAATGAATAAACAACTTTCTTCTCACCAACTGTAGTTACATCAATATCTTGGTTAACAACAACCGTCATACCATCTGTACTAATTACATAACCACCTTGAATAGAATCAACGTACTTATAATAATCTTTTCCAGACTTATCAACGTATTGAACTGTTAACTCACCACGGCTAAATGTAAAGTCTGTAATACCAAGCATAATCGTATCCACACCAGGAACACTAATATTATCACTTGAATCCATTGCCCATACATAAACTGTCTTCATGCCATTGCCAGCTGACAATGTATATGAAAGCTCAGTCTCGCCGTTATAATCTTGCCAACGAGAATCATCAGCTTTAAGATTTGTAAGATCAAGTTCAGTAACAAGAACCTTAGAAACCTCAATATCATCAGTAATCTTAACATTTAACACTACATCTCTATCACTTGTAGAAACAGCATCTTCATTGATTACGAACTCTTCAACAACTGGAAGAACATCATCAATCATTACGAATGTTGTTCTATCACTTGTTGTCTTCACGTAATCCATCATAGCCTTGCAAGATGAATAGTAGTAGATTGGTCCAGCTACTCCATCAAACACATCAGCACCAATGCTTTCAAGTGTCTTAGGAATATGTGTACTTGCGTTAGCCTCTACACCACCAAAGTGCTCTGCACCATTAAACGCCTTATCACCGATAGACTTAACGTTTGTTAAATCAAGAATTGTAATTGCAGTGTTACCAGCAAATGCTCCAGCACAAATCTTTGTAACTGTTGATGGTAATGCATATGTGCCTTCGAATTCATTTGTATGAACATACAATGTTTCTTTAGAAGCATCATACAATGTGCCATCTTCATATACGAAGTTTGTATTTCCATTTAACTCGATATTATCGAAATTATTTGTTAGAGCAAATGTAGTATCACTAATTCTCTCTAGGCTTTCAGGAAGTTCTATATTTTGAACCATTGGCATGTTTTCAAATAGATAGCTTCCTAAATATCTAACTCCTTCGTCCACCTCGATGCTTGTGATATCCATTCTATTTCCTAGATACCAAGGAGCACCAGATTTTTCGAAGTCTTTAGTCTCACCAATACCTTTGACGAATAACTCATCTCCGGCTGTAGATAGAATAGCTAAAACTGTTCTATCACTATCTTTACTAATATCCCAAATAGCGCTACATACCCAAGAAGCTTCTACTTCATATGGATCAGAAACGTTACCAGCATTATCTCTTGCGAAGATATACCAAGTTCCGTTATCGTTTGCTTTAAGCGAGTTAGATGTTTGCCATCCAGCAACGTCTAAAGCAGGTTCATCACTTGAAGTACTGATAAAGAAACCAGTAACAGCGATATTATCTTCAGCATCAACTACAAATGTTTGATTATTTATAACCCAACTGCTGTCAGTCTCAACGCCGTTAATTACAGGTTTTACGTAATCATTAATATCAACCGTTCTAAATACTCTATCAACTTCTACTCCATTATATTTTGCAATATAAGTAATAGTATGACGTTTAGCTTCATCAGGATTTACACTGCCTTCAACAACTAATTCAAGACCTGGGATCTTAGTTTCAGTTGTTGCAACATTAGTTACATCACCAAGAAGGTAAACACCTTCATCTGTGTATGGTGCATGTAATTCCCATTCCATTGATTGTTCACCAACCAATTTTAGAATTGGTTTAATTCTATTTGTGTAATCAGGAATTGTCTTGTAAACTGTATCACCTTCATACATAGCTTCCATTCCAAGTGGAACATAAACTGTTGCACCATCTGGAATTGCGTTTGCATTAGCAATTGTTGTGATACCTAAGTTTGTAGTAAACATGATATCTTTTAAGTTTGCACAATCAGCAAATGCATATTCACCGATTGCAGCTTTGCTTTCAATAACTACATCGCTAAGCTTTGTATTTTGGAATGCTTTATATCCAATTCTACTCAAGTTCTTAGAGAACTCAAATGAAGTAATTGATGTACCAGCAAATGATTCAGTTCCAATTGTAGTAATATTTGAAGTTCCAGTTACTGTTGTTAATGTTGAAACCATCTTAAATGCGTCCGCATTTACTGTAGTAACATTAGCAAAATCTATAGTTTTAAGTTTAGTTGCATACATGAACGAAGATGATCCTATTACTTTTACACTATCTTGAACTTGATATGATTCAAAATCACTCGTAGTTGGATATGCAATTAACGTTGTTCCATCTGCTGTAAGAAGAGTAATATTGCTATCACACATCTTGTAATTTTGATTATTAGCATCAACATTTATGTCATAAATGTATGAACCTCTAAACGCACCTTCTGCAATATTCTCTACTGATGCAGGAATATTAATTACAAGGTTTTTGTTACTTGCAATCCATGATACTGAATTTCCTTCTATACTTCTTATAGTATTACCAAAATCAATATTATTCACGTTAATACTCATCAAAGCGTTGCCTTCCAATACTCTGAAGTTATCTGGTAATACGAAATTATCTATTCTACTAGTGCTTCCTGATTTGTCAAATGCATAAGCTGCAATTGACATTACAGAACTTGGAATATCGATATTTTCTAATGCAGCACATTTTGAGAAAGCTCCTGCACTAATTCTTATTAGTGTATCTGGTAATATAATTTCTTTAATTGTATTGTCATATGTTGCACTATCAGAAGTTATAGATCCAAAGATATTCTTACTTACATCTGTATTTCCAACATCAATTACCTTATACTCTACTCCGTTATGTGTTACTGTCTCTGGAATTTCAAATACTTCAGTAACTGTTCCTGTGAATCCTGTAATCTTAGCATATTTGCCATTTGTATGAAGTACGAATGTGAATCCATCAGCTGTTGTGCCAAGAGCGCCATTCCATGAATTCTCGATTACATCAACAGTTCTGTGTTTTGTCACAACTTCTTTACCGTCAATAACGATAGAGTAAGTAATTGTGTAAGTTCCAACTTCTTCATGATTTACGTTTCCTGTTACATAAAC
>JAFTQC010000058.1 GCA_017462965.1 Clostridia bacterium
GATGACACGCTTGCGCTATATGATGGTGAAACTATTTATTTGAAGAAAAATCCAACACAAGATGATTTGAAAAAAGTGTTTGAGAATAATTCTTTGAAAATTGGTTTTGAAGAAAAAGAAGATTATTTGAGACTTAAAAAACTTGGGATTCAAGCTGAAAACATGATGTTTGATTTGACAATTGCTGCATATCTTTTGAATCCTTCAAAGTCAACGTACAAGCTTGACGATTTGATTTTTGAAACGTTAGGAATTTTAAATGATGTTGAAACAAAAAATGAACAAACACAGCTTACACTTGATGCTTTTATGATTGGTGCGTCTGAGCAAGATGATGAAAAGAATAATGAGAAATTGAAGAAGTATGCCAAATATATTTTTAAATGTAAAGAAAAATATGAGAACGAATTGAAAGAAAAAGAAGAATATAAATTGTTTAATGAAGTTGAAATGCCTCTTATGAGAGTTCTTGCGGAGATGGAATATGAGGGTGTTTTAGTTGATAAACAAATGCTTGATGATTATTCTATTTCTTTAAATAGTAAAGTTAGTGAGCTAACTAAAGATATTTATGAGCTTGCAGAAATGGAGTTTAATATTAATTCAACAAAACAATTAGGAGAAGTTTTGTTTGAAAAATTGAAATTGCCAGTTATAAAGAAAACAAAAAGTGGTTATTCGACGGATAGTGAAGTTTTAGAAAAGCTTTTGGATGACCATCCAATTGTTGAAAAGATTCTAGAATATAGAACGATGAGTAAACTTAGAGCGACATATGTTGATGGTATGATTCCACTTATAAATCCAGAAACTAAGAGAATTCATGCAAAGTTTAATCAAACAGTTACAGCTACAGGAAGAATTAGCTGTACGGAACCTAATCTTCAAAATATTCCTATTAGAACAGAGTTAGGACGCGAATTAAGAAAAATATTTATTGCAAAAGAGGGGTATACATTACTTGATGCGGATTATTCGCAAGTTGAACTTAGAGTTCTTGCACATATGTCTGGTGATAAAACTATGATTGATGCATTTAACAATGATGATGATATTCATGCTATTACAGCATCACAGGTTTTTAATGTTCCGCTTGAAAACGTTACAAAGCAAATGAGAAGTGAAGCTAAGGCAGTTAACTTTGGAATTGTATATGGAATAAGCGATTTTGGACTTGCTACAAACATTAATACATCAAGGAAAAAAGCTAAAATATATATTGAAAAGTATTTTGAAACATATCCTAAGATAAAAGAATATATGGATAGTTCGGTAGCTAACTGTAAAGAAAAAGGATATGTAGAAACTTTATGGGGCAGAAGAAGATATGTTCCAGAAATAAATTCTAATAATTATAATGTTAGACAATTTGGTGAGCGCGTTGCGATGAATGCTCCAATTCAGGGAACGGCTGCAGATATAATTAAGGTTGCAATGGTTAATATTGAAAAGGAGTTGCGTGAGAAAAAATTAAACTCAAAACTTATATTACAAGTACATGATGAGCTTGTGATTGAAACAAAAGAAGATGAGTTGGAAATTGTTAAAGAATTACTTGTTAGGAATATGCAAAATGTAATAAAATTATCTGTAGAATTAAGGGCAGATGCAAATATTGGAAAAACTTGGTATGAAGCACATTAATATATGAATTTATGGGAGAGACTAAAATTACAGGATTAACTGATTTACAAAGGCCTGGCTTTGTGATAAAATTACGAGGAAAATATTTAAAGGAGGAATTTTAATGTCAGGACATTCAAAATGGAACAATATTAAGAATAAAAAAGAAAAATCAGATGCACAAAGAGGAAAAATCTTTACAAAATTAGGTAGAGAAATCTTAGTTGCTGTTAAAGAAGGTGGTCCTGATCCTGCCGGAAATTCTAAGCTTCGTGATGTTATAGCAAAGTGTAAAGCAAATAACATGCCTAATGATAATATAGAGAGAAGTATAAAAAAAGCTGCTGGCGATGGAAATACAGCTAATTATGAGGAAATTACATATGAAGGATATGGACCAAATGGAGTTGCTGTCATGATTGAAACAATGACAGATAATAGAAATAGAACAGCTGGAGATGTTAGACATATATTGGATAAATTTGGTGGAAATCTTGGTACAAACGGAAGCGTTAGCTGGATGTTTGATAAAAAAGGTGTAATAATTATTGAAAAGGCATCAACAAAAATTTCTGAAGATGATTTAATGCTTGAAGTAATTGAAGCTGGTGCTGAAAATTTTGAAGTTGATGAAGAGTTTTATGAAATAACAACAACTCCAGAAGATTTTTCAGTAGTTAGAGAATATTTGGAAGGAAAAGGTATTACATATCTTGAAGCAGAAGTTAAGATGGTTCCACAAAACTATATGAGTCTAGATGAAGAAGGCTCTAAGAAAATGGGACTAATAATTGAGAAATTGGAAGATTTGGATGATGTGCAAGAAATATGGCACAATTGGGATGAAGAATAGGAGTTAGAGATGCTAATAGTAGACTATACAAATACGATTATACTAGTAAGTGTAGTTATGTTTTTCGCAATTATGAATATAATTGGTTTTGTAAAGAAAAAAGCATGGTTTGTAATGACATCTGTTTTATTTAATATAACAATGTTTATACTACATGTTCTACTTAAAGACTCTTTAACGAAGGATGCTTTAATGTTTAATGCGATGACAGATTTTATTTGTTTAGCAATAAACATACCATTACTTTTAGTTGTAGATGAAATAGAGACTAGACGAGAATTAATAAGAAACGTTTTTGAAAACAAATATAAAAAGTAATTTTAGAAGCTGCCAAATGAATTTCACTTGGCAGTTTTTGTTACTAGCAAGGAGGTTTTTATGACAAGTAAACATTTGTTTTTTGATATGGATGATACTCTTATAAAGTGTTCAGGATATTTTTATGATGTAGAGGATATTGTTGCGGAAAAGCTTCTAGAGTATACAGATAAATATTCATTTGATGAAATCAAAGTTATGTTTAATGCAAAACAGGTTGAAAATATTGAAGAGTATGGATATGGTCCGGATAATTTTAAGTTTTCGTTAATGCAGGTTGGAAGCGAAATTGCGGGATATAGATTTTTTAGTGATAATTTATCTGCGTTTATAGATGAAACTGCGAAAGTTCTTTATGATGCACCTCTTGAACTTATTGATGGAGTTGAAGATACAATCGAATATTTACATAATAAAGGATATGAAATGCATATTATAACTAAGGGATCTACAAAAGTTCAAACAGATAGAGTTGAAAGACTTCCTATACGTGAATATTTTAAAAGCTATTACATTGTAAAGCATAAATTGAAAAGTGATTATGAAGAAATACTTAAAAATTGCAATTTGGATCCTAATAATTGTTTTATGATTGGAAATAGTCCAAAAGGTGATATAAATGAGGCTAAACGTGCTGGTTTGAATACGATATATATTCCAAATGAACATACGTGGTCACCTGAAGACGAGGAGATTAGCGAAGATTTGCCAAAAACTTTTAAACTTGATAATATTTCAGAAATGAAAAATGTTCTTTAAAAATATTGGGTGACAAAAATAGTTAATAATGATGTATAATTTTGATGTACAACGAAACTTTATATATAGTTATGAGAGGAGCAAAAATGAAAGCGGTTGTTCAAAGAGTTAGAGACTCAAAACTTGTAATAGATAATGAGTTATATTCAAGTATAGATAATGGTCTTTTAGTATTACTTGGTGTTACTCACGGAGATACTGAAAACGATGCAAAGATTTTAGCTGAGAAGATTGCGAAGCTTAGAATTTTTGAAGATGAAAATGAAAAAATGAATTTATCTGTAATGGATGTAAAAGGTTCTCTTCATATAGTTTCACAGTTTACTTTGTATGCTGATTCTCATCATGGAAATAGACCTAGTTTTATTAATGCGGCAGAGCCTACTAGAGCGAATGAGTTGTACGAGTATTTTGTTAAGTATTGCAGAGAAAACATCGGGATAAATGTTGCTACTGGTTCTTTTGGTGCATCGATGCAAGTTTCTTTCACAAATTGTGGACCGGTTACAATTATTTTAGAATGTGTTGATGGAAAAATTTTATAAGAGATAGGAGATAACATGGATTCAATAAATGAAAAATTAGTTAAAGAATTTAGTCTTAAACCATTTCAAGTAGAAAATGCAATTAAATTGATTGATGAAGGAAATACAATTCCTTTCATTGCGAGATATAGAAAAGAAGCTACAGGTGAAATGAGCGATGAACAACTTCGTGATATGTTTGATAGACTTACATATTTGAGAAATTTAGAAAAGAGAAAAGAAGAAGTTATTCGTTTGATTGATGAACAAGGTAAGCTTGATGAAGAACTTCAAAATAAAATCTTGGCAAGTGAGACTATGACTGAAGTTGAGGATTTGTACAGACCTTATAAGCAAAAGAAAAGAACGAGAGCTACTGTTGCCAAAGAAAAAGGGTTGGAGCCTCTTGCAATTATTATATTTGAACAAAAAGAAGTTGTTGATTTGATTGCAAAAGCTTCTGAGTTTATAGATGAAGAAAAAGGTGTAACATCTGCAGAAGAGGCAATTCAAGGTGCGAAAGATATTGTTGCTGAAATGATTTCGGATGAAGCGGAATATAGAAAAGAAATTAGAAAAATTATTTATGCTAAAGGATTGATTGCGTCTAAAGCTTCTAAAGAAGAGGAAAAATCAGTTTATGAAATGTATTATGATTATTCTGAGCCAGTAGCAAAAATTCCAAGTCATAGAATTCTTGCTATTAACAGAGGAGAGAAGGAAGATTTCTTAAAAGTTAAAATAGAAGAAACAGATGAACCAATTATTGAATATTTGAATGGACAAGTTATTGTTGAAAATAGTCCATATGAGGATGTGCTTAAAGAAGTTGTTGAAGATTCGTATAAGCGTTTAATTAAGCCTTCTGTTGAAAATGAAGTTAGAGGAGAGCTTACTGAAGTTGCTGAAGAGCAAGCTATAAAAGTATTTGGACAAAATGCGAAGAAGCTATTGCTACAACCACCGCTAAAAGGTCTGACCGTTATGGGGTTTGATCCGGCTTATAGAACTGGATGTAAGATTGCTGTAATTGATGAGACTGGTAAGTTGTTAGATACAACAACGGTTTATCCAACTGAACCTCAAAATGATGTTGTAGGTGCGAAGAAAAAATTATTAGATTTAATAAATACTCATGGAATAAACATGATTGCTATTGGAAATGGTACAGCTTCAAGAGAATCAGAAATGTTTGTTGCTGAAATGATAAAAGAAGTTAAGCATGATATTTATTATGCGATGGTCAGTGAAGCTGGTGCTTCTGTATATTCGGCATCAAAGCTTGCAACGGAAGAATATCCAGATATTAATGTTTCACTTCGTGGAGCAATATCAATAGCTAGAAGACTTCAAGATCCACTTGCAGAGCTTGTTAAGATTGATCCAAAGAGTATCGGTGTTGGCCAATATCAACATGATGTAAATCAAAAGAGACTAGAAGAAAGTTTAACAGGTGTTGTTGAAGATGCAGTTAATAGTATAGGCGTTGATTTAAATACTGCTACACCATCGCTTTTGAAGTATGTTTCGGGTGTTAGTAAGACGGTTGCGAATAATATTGTAAAATATAGAGATGAACATGGAAAACTAGAGAATAGAAAAGAGTTATTAAAGGTTTCGAAACTTGGTCCTGCAGCTTTCACACAATGTGCAGGTTTCCTTAGAATTCTTGATGGTAAGAATCCTTTAGATAATACATCTGTTCATCCTGAAAGTTATGAAGCTGCTGAAAAAATTCTTGGAAGTATTGGTTTTGTTCCAAATGATTTAAGAGAAAAATTAGGAGAGGTTAAAGCTAAGCTTGCAACAATTGTTCCAGAGAAGATTGCTGAAGAGCTTGAAATTGGTGTACCAACTGTAAAAGATATAATAAAGGAACTTCAAAAACCAGGAAGAGATCCAAGAGAAGATATGCCAAAGCCGGTTCTTCGTAGTGATGTTTTGAAAATGGAAGATTTAACAGAAGGAATGATTCTTACAGGAACAGTTCGTAATGTTATTGATTTTGGTGCATTTGTGGATATCGGTGTTAAGAACGATGGACTAGTTCATATATCTGAACTTAGTGAAAAATTTGTAAAGAATCCAATGGATGTAGTTTCAGTTGGAGATGTTGTAAAGGTTAGAGTTATAAAAATAGATTTGGAAAAGAAAAAGGTTTCATTATCAATGAAAGGTGTTTAATTTGATAATGAAGAGGCTATTTATATTAGAAAGGATTGAAAATCATGTTAATTAAAGAACCTAAATTTGAAATTTCAGTTATGAATAAATCACAATATCCAAAGAATAAATTGCCACAAATTGTTCTTGCTGGTAAATCAAATGTTGGAAAATCTTCATTTGTTAATTCTTTATTAAATAGAAAGAGTTTAGCTAGAACGAGTAGTGCTCCTGGAAAAACAAGGCAAATAAATTTTTATAATATGGATGAAAAATTTTATTTTGTTGATTTGCCTGGATATGGATATTCAGAAATGTCAAAGGCTGAACAAAAGAGGGTTGGAGATTCAATCGAAACATATTTAAGAAATTCTAAAAATATTAATCTTGTAATTTTATTGGTTGATATTCGTCATAATCCAACTGAAAACGATAGGATGATGATGGATTACATAAAAAGTACAGGACATAGATATATAGTTGTTACATCAAAGGCTGACAAAATAGCAAAGACAAAAGTTCAATCTTATGTAGACAAGATTGCGGAAATTTTAGAAGTAGATAATGATTTGATTTTTGCTTATTCTTCAGAAACTAAATTTAACAGAGATTTGATTTGGGAAGTGCTAGAAGAGTCTTTGTCGATAAGAGATTAATTTGGAAAAAGGAACCGTCCCAATTTCCCAAAAAGCTCCCCTAGCGCAAGAAACCTCTCCCCCGAGTGATGGGGGAGAGGTTTTTGTTTGTAAACTTTAATGTAGTAAGAAACTGTTCTTACGTAGCAGAAGTAGTCTTATCAGGTTTGGGCTCGATACCTGCTGCGATATCAGCTGCATCAAGCACCTTCTTGATTTCGTTGCCGAGCAGAACCTCATGCTTCAGGAGCTCCTGGGTGAGGGCCTCGAGCTGAGTACGATGATTCTTGACGATATCAATCGTTTCATTCTGGAGACGCTTGAGTTCAGCTTGCATAATGACTTCAGAGTCATAGAAGAACTTATCAGAGCAGAAGCCGTTCTCATCATCAAAGACGATGGGACCAAGTTCTTCACTCATGCCGAGCTGCTGATACATAAGAGCAACGCAAGCGTTAGCACTCAAGAGGTCAGCAGAGGTACCGGTCGTGGTTTCGCCGTAAATGACCATTTCAGCAGCAAAACCGCCAAGACTGTAGATGATGTTGTACTCGAATTCGTGCTTGAAAAGACCGTACTTTTCTTCGCCAGCTTCTTCTTGAGTAAGGCCAAGAGACCGTGCTCGAGGAGTGATTTCGACTCGACCGAGGATATACTCAGGGTTCGAATAGTAAGCGGCGATTACATGACCTGCTTCGTGGTATGCAGTGGAGATGCGCTCCTTTTCAGTGAGCTTGTTATGCATCTGGCCCGCAACCATAGTAAGCATTACCTCATTGAAATCTTTGGAAGAAATCAAGAGGTGCTCCTTACGAGCAGCGTAGAGCATGGTTTCACGAACAACGTATTCAATGTCCTTGGGATACATCCCGAAGGTGTTCTTGGCCAGGCGCTCAGCAGACACATCTTCAGCCAAGGCAAGCTGATACTTCTTGAAGTAGCTGTTGATGAGCTCTTCGCGGGTTTTCAGCGTAGGCGGCTGCATGGTAATGGTCTTATTCTGACTGAATGCATTTGCTTCAAAGTAGAAAGTAGGAACTTTGAAACTTTCGGCAGTAGTAGACAGGAACACGATGGAGTTATTATTCTTCACAATTTTCGAAATGAGATGATTGTGGAAGAACATCATCTGATTCGCGCCGATAGATTCGACAGCAGAATAGTCGTTGAACAAAATGATACATCCGCCAGGCATGGATTCGGCGAGACCAAAGATGAGATCCAAAATGTTCTTAATCTTCTTGGGGAAGGCACCGAAAGCAGAAAGGCTCATCGTAATCAGAGGAACGCCAGCGGTTTTTGCAAGAGCGTTCACAAGAATTGACTTGCCAGAGCCAGGAGCACCACCAAGCAGGAAACGAGTGTGAGGACTGAGGAGAGGATCATCCTGGAATTCCTCAATGTTATTAAGGAACTTCAGTGCATCCCGAACGATTTCACGTTCGCCTTCCATACCAATCAGGTCATCAAGGCCGTGAAGGAGCTGTTCAGGAAAAGTAACCGAGGCGTAGTACCGTTTCAACTTTGCAATGTCTCTGGAAGCTTTGGCACTATTTTTACAATAGTTGCCAACCAGCGGATTGCTAGCCTGATGAAACATTTTCATAAATGGAATACCTCCTTTATGCATGTATTGTTAGTGGGATTCGCGACAGGTGTATTATATATTCATGAAGCTTAGAATGTCAATGGTAAAAGGTGGGAGGATTTCGTCCATTTGACGGACGTCCCCAACGGCTGAAAATATCTTGACAGTTTATTTTTATTATTGTATATTTGTACTAGTACAGATAGTACAATGCGAAATGAATAAAAATACCAAAAAGGGGAGTGAATTATATGATTCAAATAGCTGGGCTAACAAAAAGTTTTGGTAAGACTAATGTTTTAGAAAATCTTAATTGTACGATTAAGACAGGATGCATATATGGTCTTATTGGAGCTAATGGTGCTGGTAAATCAACTTTGATGAGAATTATAACAGGTATTTATCAAAAAGATTCAGGTTCAATAGTTGTTGACGGAAAAGAATTAATTGATGAAGCGGAGTTAAAAGAAAAAATAGTTTATGTTCCAGATGATTTATATTTCTTCAAAAATTATACGATTAAAGGAATGATAACATTCTATAAATGTATGTATTCAAAATTTGATGAAGCATATGCTAATAAATTATTTGAATTACTTAAACTAGATAAAAATAAAAAAATTGAAACATTTTCAAAAGGTATGAAAAGACAAACTGCTTTAGTTCTTGCGTTATCAACTAATGCGGAATATATGTTTTTTGATGAAACATTTGATGGAATTGATCCAGTTGTCAGAAATCTAATAAAAAGAATAATTGCAGAAAAAATGGAAGATAAAGGGTGCACCATAATTGTATCAAGCCATAACTTAAGAGAATTAGAAGATATATGTGACAATTTAGGACTTTTATATAAAGGCGGAATTTTATTTGAAAGTGATGTAGACACGTTAAAAACAAATATGTTCAAAATACAAATATCTTTAGGAAAAGAATTTTCAAAAGAAGATTTTAAAGACTTTAAAGTTTTGAGTTTTAAGAAAAATGGAAGTGTTGCGACAGTTATAATAGAAGGCGAAAAAGAAAAATGTGAAGAGAAAATAGAGGAAATGAAGCCTATAATACTTGATTTTCTTCCACTAACTTTAGAAGAAATATTTATATATCAAATGGAGGTGTTAGGATATGAGTTTAACCAAGTTATTTAATTTTAAATATTTCAAAGAAAACTTGAAAAAATCTAAATCTGTGTTATTGTTACTTCTTTTGGTATTGCCGATGTTTACAGTGTTACAATTAATGAATGATACTTCTGTTGATGTGTATACATATCCTCTTTTAGGTGTAATAAATATGCTAATGATGTGCCTTATACCATTTATGCTTTCGCTTACTTTGTTTGGATATGTTTATAAAAGAAAAAGTGTAGATTTTATGGGTTCAATGCCAATTAGCAGAAAAACAATATTTACAACAAACACAATTGGTGGAATAGGTTTAATAATATTTGTACAATTTTTAACGTTTATTTTAACAATGATAACGTCAAATTTTATATCAGCAACAATATTTGCTGAATTAGCGTTTGATGTGTTTATTTATCAATCGCTTGCATACATTTTTCTATTTTGCTTATCAAATTTAGCTATGAGTTTTTCTGGTAATTTGATGACACAACTCGTAGTTACTGTACTATTTTTTGCAATATATCCGGTCTTGAATCTTTATATCAGTGAAAGTGCAGGATCATATATTACATTTAATAATTGGGGAGTCAATCTGGTTAGAAATTATAATGGGTTCACTTTACCAATAATGGTTATTGCAAATTCTGGTAAAGTAGCAGCTATTTCAATAATAAAAACAATAATTTTATCAGTAATTTATTCATTAATAGGATTATACTTATTTACAAAAAGAAAAATGGAAAAAGCGGGAGAGTCATTCTCTTATGAGATTACTCATTTTATAATAAAAGGTTTAACACTTATACCTTTTGTGATATTTACAAGAGAATTAATGACTTCTGCAGATTTTTCTGAAATATGCTTAATTGGAGGAATTATATTAGTTTATTGGTATGTATTTGATTTAGTTACGGCAAAGAAAGTAAAATTATATAAAAGTGCAATTGCTTTTGTTTGTTCATTTATAACGTTATTAGTATTTATTGCTATAGGTGTGGCGATTGAAGAAGCAAAGGTTGATAATATAAAATTTTCAGACATAGATTATTTAATCATTTCAGATGATGGATATCGTACTACTAGTTATGGAAGCCTTGAGTATGATATGAATAAAAAGTATAAAATAACTGACAAAGATGATATTAAGAAAATTTTTAAATATATAGATAAAAAGAATGAAATTGTAGATGCGTATGATAAAATAGAACTTGAAAATAATGAATCACAAAACACAGTAAAGAAAATGTATGATTGCAGAATGGAAGCATATGTAAATAAGCAAGACTTTTTAAGATATTATACAACGATAGATGAAACTTTATTAAATGAAATTACTGCAAAAGCAGAAGTTATTGAAGAAAAATGGGAACTTAAAGATAATGCAGTATTAGGTAATAAATTTGAAACAATTACTGCTGAAGAAGAAAATAGAATATTAGAAATTCTGAAAACATTAAAGCCAAGAAGAATAAGACAAAATCAAGAATATTTGTATGTAAATAATACGGATTACATAATTGTACATCAATACGTTGATCATACAATTGAAACATGTGAATATGAATTTGGTTCAAATGAAGAGCTTAGAACTTTATATGATGCAATAAATTTAAGAGAAATGAAATATATATTAGAAAATAAAAAAGAAAATATTGGCAATGTTGAAATTGAATCTACTTTAAAGTCTAACTCAACAAGAAAAGATGTAGGATATTATCTAACTTATTATGAAAGTGAAGAATTTCTTGAATATGTTGAGGATAATCTTTTAGATCAAAAAGTTGATTATTCAAAAGATATTATCAGAATCATGGTAAGATTAAGACGTGATAATGATAGAACCATAACAATAAAAACAAATGATTATGATGGTGTAATTTTGATGCTTACAAAAATGGGAGTGGCAAATTCATATATTCACAAAGAATATTATTATGATGGAGAATTTTATGACACTGTTATAAGTGAGCCAACAGTAAGTACAGAAGAAGTAACAGTATATTATGAGGAAGAAGGAGAAAAAGTTCAGGAGATATATTAATAGGAGGTGTTTTTTATGATAACGTTAGATTATCAAAGTAGAACCCCTATATATGAGCAAATTGTGAATGAAATTGAAAGATATATTTCACTTGGAATATTAAAAGCAGAAGAACAATTACCTTCAATTAGAGAATTCGCAATGACTCTTGGAATAAATCCAAATACAGTAAAAAAAGCTTATGAAGAATTAGAAAGACGTGGCTCAATTACTGTTATTTCTACAAAAGGTACATTCGTTTCTAAGAATATAGGGGGAGTTTCTCAAAGAAAAATAAAAGAAACTATTGAAAAGATTAGAGACGAAATACGTGAGCTGGAAAAGCTTGGAATTTCAAAAGAAGAAATAATAAAAAAATTATAAATAAATTGCAACATAAACGCATAATGTGTAGTCAAATAGGTTTGTAAAAGAGGTGATATTTTGGAAGCAATTATAGAGGTAAAAAATGCAACAAAAATTTATAGAGTTGGTACAGAAAAAATAGTAGCGTTAGACAATGTTAGTTTTACAATAAATAAAGGTGATTTTTGTTGTTTACTTGGCTCTTCAGGTTCTGGTAAATCTACACTATTAAATATAATGGCGGGAATTGAAAAAATAACATCTGGAGATATTTTCATAAAAGGAAAAAAGATTACCAAGATGGGAGAGCACCAGCTTGCAAAATTTAGACAAAAATATTTAGGATTTGTTTTTCAATCATATAATCTTATAAATTCACTTACAGCTCTTGAGAATGTTGAGCTACCACTTGTTTTTAAGGAAGAGCCTAAGAAAATAAGACTTAAGAAATCTAAAGAAATTTTAGGTAAAGTTGGGCTAGAAAAAAGACTTAAACATAAACCATCTCAGATGAGTGGTGGTCAACAGCAAAGAGTTGGAATAGCAAGAGCTTTTGTTGCAAATCCAGAAGTTGTTTTCGCAGATGAGCCGACTGGAAACTTAGATAGTAAAACAGCTAAAGAAATAATGGGAATAATCAAACAAATTGCTGAAGAAAGAAATCAGACTATAGTAATGGTTACACATGATATTGAAATTGCAAAATTTGCAAATAAGGTCATTCATATTCATGATGGACATATCGAACGAATTGAGGGGGAACAATTAAATGAAGAAAATTAGTTTTATTATATGCACAATTATATTCTGTCTTGGAATAGGCTGCACGAGTTTTGCAATGGATGGGGATGAAACTTATAAAGAAAAGGTTCCAAGAATTATTTTTGTTGAAGACGAGGAGATGCCAAAGGTTGCGGCAGGTGAAGAATTAAAACTTTTAATTACATATAAAAATGATAGTAGCCATTCTGCTAAGAACATCAGAATAACTCCGAGTTTTGAAGAGGTTCCTCTTGTTTATGAAAGACCTGTTGCTTATGAAAGAATTTTGTCATTGAGACCGGATAAAGAAGATAAAGCTTCATTTAATTTAAAAGTTGCTGATGATGCTAAAGTTGGTGTTTATGGTTTGAAATTTAAATTGGAATTTGAAAATCAAAGAGATGAAACTTATACTAGTGAAGCTACAGTGCATTTCAATGTTTATAAAGAAAAAGTTAAACCAATTGTTGCTATTAGTAATATATCAACAGGAGAAGCTCCAGTTAGTGCAGGTGGAAACTTTAAACTTACTTTTGATGTAAGTAATAATGGTGAAGTAAAAGCAGACAATGTTGAAATTTTGATAACAGGACAAAGTGAAGATAAATTTATGGTTGTTGATTCGAATGATTATAAATATATTGGTACCTTAGAATCAAATCAAAAAATACATCAAGAATTTGATATAAATGTATCTGATAAAATATCAAAAGGTAATAATACAATTGGTGTTGATATAAAATATAAAGATACCTCTGGAAATGAATTATCTACTCAAAAAACTATATATGTTTTAGATGTAAAGAGTGAAAATGAAGTTGAAGAAGAGGATGAAACAGCGGCAACTCCAAAGATTATTATTTCGTCGTACATGACTAATCCAAATACAATAGTTGCAGGAAATGATTTTAGTTTTTCTTTTACTGTGAAAAATACTAGTAAAGAAAAAAGACTAAGAAACATGAAAATAACTATTAGTTCACAAGATGGTGCTTTTATAATAACAAAAGGTAGTAATACTTTTTATGTTGAAGAAATATTACAAGATGATAGTGTTACAAAAATTATTGATTTGAAAGCTAAACAAAGTTTAACTTCTAATTCATATCCAGTAATAATAGATTTTGATTACGAAGATTACAGTGGTAAACAATATGCAGAAAGTGAAACAATAAATATACCGGTAACAGAGTATTCAAAATTAGTTATAAATTCTGTTATGCCAGGTCAAGGTTATACAGGATCAAATACTAGTCTATCATTTGACTATGTGAATATGGGAAAAGCCACTGTTTCTAATTTGACTGCTAGTGTAGAAGGTGACTATACATGTGTTCAATCTATAAATTATATAGGTAATTTAGAACCAGGAAATTCAGACTATTATGATATAGAAGTAATTCCTTCTAAATCTGGTACGAATTACGGAGTTTTAGTTCTTTCATTTGAAGATTCTTCTGGTAGAATCGTAGAGGTAAAAAAGGATTTTGAGGGATTTGCAATGGAAGAACCTGTTTTTGAAGATCCAGGAATAATGGATCCAGGAGTTATAAATCCTGGAATGATGGAACCGCTAGAAACAAAAGAGCCTATAGAAACATGGGTAATTGTATTATCAGGTTTGGGATCGTTTATGATAACGTTTATTATTTCAAAATTGATTACGACCAAAATTGTTAGAAAAAAATTAGAAGATGAGATTTAGTTGGAGGATATAAATATGGAAGAAGTTGTTATGGTTGATACAGCAATGCCAGATGTTGCTATGAGTTATGATGCAATTTCTGTGCAAGATTCTGAATTTGTGACTGATGAAATGAATAATTCATCAGATGTTACAGGCTCACAAATAGCTTTATATATTGTTATAGGGGTATGTGCAATTATTGGTATAGTACTTGGAATAATTTTGGGTAAAAAGGCAGCATACAAATAATAGTAAATATAACATAAATGAGGAATTAATATGAAGATTAAAGATTTTGCGGTAATGGGTTTTAAAAATCTATGGCGAAGAAAACTTCGAACAATACTTACTGCTGTTGGTGTGGCTATTGGTACTTTTTCGATTGTGATAATGTTATCACTTGGTATTGCGATGACAGAAGGCTATAAGAATCAACTTGCCGAGTGGGGAAATCTTACCAAAATAACTGTTAATAGATATGGATATTATTATGATGAAGAGTCAGGAATGGGTGTTTCTAATGAACAAAAATTAGATGATAATATTGTACAAACTTTGTCAGAAATAGAACATGTTAGAGGTGTAACTCCGGTATTGAATGTTGATGCTAGACTTAAATCTGGTAAATATGAAGCTTGGTGTAGTATAACTGGAATAGATCCAGACACATTAGAATATTTTGATTTTCCAGAAGTTGCATCAGGAGAATATATATCTGATGATAATCCTACAGCATTATTATTTGGTCAAAATGCATGTTATTTTTATAATCCACGAGGAAATAATAATTGGAACAATGAGAGTCCGGTTGATTTAATGAATGATCAAATAAAAATAACTTTTGATGGTATATATGATAGTACTTCCAAAACACCTAAATATTCTAAATTAAATGTTGCTGGAGTTATGGCTCAAAATGATACAGAAATGAATTATAGTGTTTATGTACCAATAAAACAAGCGATAGAGTGGTATAAGAAATATAATCCACAATATAAAAAGAAGAAGGAACTTAGTTATGAGTCTATTTGGGTAAGTGTAGATGATGTGGATAATGTAAAACAAGTTCAAGAACAAATAAAAGCAATGGGATATTCTACTTATAGCATGGCTGATAATTTGGATGATGTTCAAGAAATTTCAAATACGTTGCAACTTATTTTAGGTGGTATAGGAGCTGTTTCATTACTTGTTTCTGCTATAGGAATTGCAAACACAATGATAATGTCAATATATGAGAGAACAAAGGAAATTGGTGTAATGAAGGTTTTAGGATGTGTTGTTACAGATATTAGAAAGCTATTCTTATTTGAGGCTAGCATAATTGGTCTTTTAGGTGGAACAATTGGACTTGCATTAAGTTATGGAGTATCTTTTGTATTAAATAAATATGCTCCTGAAATTGGTGGAATGATTGGATTATCATCAAATCAAGCTATATCAATAATTCCTATTTGGCTTGCACTTTCAGCTCTAGGTTTTGCTATATTGATTGGTATAGTTTCAGGATTATATCCAGCCAAAAAAGCTACAAAAATTAGAGCTATTGAAGCTATGAGAACAGAAGGATAGAAAGGAAATTTAAATATGAATAGAAATGAAGCTATTGAGTTGTTAAAGAAATATAATAAAGAAGAATTTCACATTAGACACGCATTGACGGTTGAAGGTGTAATGAAATATTTTGCAAAGGAATATGGGTATGATGAAGAGTTTTGGGGATTAGTAGGTCTTCTTCATGATATTGATTTTGAGGTATACCCAGAGGAGCATTGCAAAAAAGCACCAGAGTTATTAAGTGAGATTAACGCAAGTGATGATTTTATTCATGCTGTTTGTAGTCACGCTTATGGGCTATGTTCAGATGTTGAACCTGTGCATGAAATGGAGAAAATATTGTTTGCAATTGATGAGCTTACAGGATTGATTGGTGCGGCTGCTATTATGAGACCATCAAAGAGTGTTCAAGATATGGAACTTTCGAGCTTGAAAAAGAAGTTTAAAGATAAGAAATTTGCAGCTGGATGCTCAAGAGATGTCATAAAAGAAGGTGCAGAAAGACTTGGATGGGAATTAGATAAATTATTGGAAAGTACTCTTATAGCGATGAGGGTGGATGAAGAGGCAATTAATAAATATTTCGAATAAATTATGTCAACTAAATGTGTAGAAATATATTGGCATTAAAGCTAGATTGGAATTTATTTACAATCTAGCTTTTTTGACGTTTCAAATTATGTGCAAAGCTTAGGGAAATACGAATGTGAAGGTATTATGCAAACTATTATATTGACATAATATTTACAATAAAAAAAGTGAAATAAAAAATTTTCTTTTCTACGGAATAACGGCAAATGCTTAATACAAAGCCTTTTACGTTGAAAAATGTCATAAAACATGGTAAAATAATAATGTAGTAATTAAAAAAGTTAAATTTTTATGTATAGTTTTAATAAAAAATAACCTGTTGAAAAATTACAAATTTTGACAGATGATGCGAAAGAAAAGAGGTGATTTCACATGAGAAAGTTTATTATAGCAGGGACAATTGTAATGTCATTTTTTACTTCAACTGTTTTTGCAGCCGAACGTTTAAGTTTAGGCTATATTTATAGTGCGTCAAAATCTCATTCTGAAATCATTGAATTTACAAATAATTCCGTTAATGTTGTATCTCCAACCTGCTTTGATATAACTACAAGAGGTAGACTTGATATAAATGGCATGTTAGATCAAGAATTCATTAATGAAATGCATTCAAAAAATATTAAGGTTACGCCGTTTTTGAGTAATCATTGGGGTAGAAAACGTGCTCAAGCTGCACTTAAAAATCCATACCCATTGATTGAAGATTTGGTAACTGCTATTAATGACTATAATCTAGATGGTGTAAATGTTGATTTAGAAAATTTAGATTCTAAGGATAAAAATTCTTTGACAGAATTTATGAGACTTTTAAGAGAAGCGTTGCCAAGTGATAAAACACTGTCTATAGCTGTTGCACCTAATCCAAAAAGGTTAACTACAACTTGGGTTGCAGCGTATGATTATAAAGCTCTTGCAGAGTATGTCGATTATATGGTTGTAATGACGTATGATGAACATTGCTATGGTGGAGCTGCAGGACCGGTTGCTGGTATAAATTTTGTTGAAGAATCAATAAAAGTAATTCTTGAAGAAGTATCAAGAGATAAAATTGTAATGGGAATTCCACTATACGGCAGATTTTGGCAAGAAGGAGAGGATATGGGTGGTGAAGCCATTGTAATAGCTAATGTTCCAAGAATTATAAAAAAATATAGACTAGTTCCTAGATATAGTTTGGAAGAGCAGACTCCATATGTAAAACTTGAAGTTGATCAAGATGAAACAGGACCTTACATAAATGGAAGAGAATTAGGACCAGGAGTTTATAATATTTGGTATGAAAATGAGAATAGTATTAAAGCTAAGCTTGCTTTGGTAAATAAATATAATTTATTAGGTGCTGGTTTATGGGCTTTAGATAATGAAGATGCTGATTTTTGGACATATTATAAAGATGCATTAAATGAGACTCCATACGAGAGTGAAAAAGAAATTAAAATTAGAGAAAGAATGGAGTATGCGAAAAAATTTGCGGTTGTCGAAGAGTTACCTGAAATTGAAGCTATGTCACCATTGGAAGTTCAATATATTGAAGTTGCAACACCGATTTTGGAATGTGAGACTGAAGCTGAAGAAGAGGAAATAGTAAAAGTTAATGTTTTAGTTTATGAAGTCATATTACCATTTGAAAAAAAGAATAAATCTATTAAAATTAAAAGATTTTACATAGATGAAAATAATGAACTAAAGGCAACGATGGAAAACTTATATTATGATACAACTTATGTTAGAGCGGTATCAACAAAGGCACTTTTAGTTGTATAGAAAAAAGAGAGGAATATCAATAAAAATGTTGAAAAAAAAGCTTTTAAATGTTAATATTATAAATATAGGATAGACTTAAAAAAAACACCTTTTTCGGGTGAAAGTTTTTAAGTCTATTTTTTTGTTTATAAATAATTTGAAATAAGTTTATGGGAGGAGTTTTAGATGAGTAATACGAAGTATATTTTTGTAACAGGTGGAGTTGTGTCTGGACTTGGAAAAGGAATAACTGCAGCTTCACTTCGGAAGACTTTTAAAAAATAGAGGATATAAAGTAACGATTCAAAAATTTGATCCATATATAAATGTTGATCCTGGAACTATGAGTCCATATGAGCATGGTGAGGTTTTTGTTACTGATGATGGTGCAGAAACAGATTTAGATTTAGGACATTATGAGAGATTTATAAATGAAAATTTGACAAAAGATTCAAGTGTATCAATGGGACAAATTTATAATTCTGTAATTGAAAAAGAACGTAGAGGTGATTACTTAGGAAAAACAGTACAAGTGATACCTCACATTACGAATGAAATAAAAGAGAAAATATATAGTTTTGATTGCTCAGATGTAGACGTTGTTATTACTGAAGTTGGTGGTACTGTCGGTGATATAGAAGGTTTATCAATACTTGAAGCTATAAGACAAATTGGTCTGGAAAAAGCTGCTGAAGATGTTATGTATATTCATGTAACGCTGCTTCCTTACATATATGGTTCTAATGAAATTAAAACAAAACCTACACAGCACTCTGTAAAAGAATTGCAAAGTCTTGGAATAAAACCAGATATAATAGTTTGTAGAACTGAAAATGAAATTCCAGAGTCAATGAAAGAAAAATTAGCTTTGTTTTGCAATGTTAGAAAAACAAGTGTAATTGAGAATCTGACTGTAGAAAATTTATATGAGATTCCACTAATGCTTGAAAAACAAGGTTTGGCAAGAGAAGTGTGTTCGCATTTGCATTTAAAAAATGATGAATCTAAAAATGAAAAATGGCAAAGTATGATAGATGATATAAAAAGCAAAAAAGAGCATGAAGTTACTGTTGCAATAGTAGGAAAATATGTAAAACTAGAAGATTCATACATATCAGTTATTGAAAGTGTAAAGCATGCGGGATATAAAAATAATGCTGAAATTAAAATAAAATTAATTGATTCTGAGACAATTACGAAAGAAAATGTTCATGAAAAATTAGAGGGAATTAACGGTGTTATAATTCCTGGAGGTTTTGGTAATAGAGGTGTTGAGGGAAAAATTGAAACAATAAAATATGTACGTGAAAATAAAATTCCTTTCCTTGGTATATGTTTAGGAATGCAAGTTGCGGTTATTGAGTTTGCAAGAAATGTACTTGGGATTACTGATGCAAATTCAGTTGAATTTGATGAAAAGACGGCTAATCCTGTTATTCATATTATGGAATCACAAAAACAAATTTACAAAAAAGGTGGCACGATGAGACTTGGTGCGTATGAATGTAAATTGAAGAGTGAAACATTAGCTAGAGAAATATATAACCAAGAAAACATTTCAGAAAGACATAGACATAGATATGAATATAATAATGAATATAGAGAAAGATTGGAAAATGCAGGACTTGTTTGTTCTGGATTATCACCAGATGGCGAATTAGTTGAAATTGTTGAGTTAAAGGATCATCCGTATTTTATTGCATCACAATTTCATCCAGAATTTAAGTCAAGACCAAATGTGCCAGCACCATTATTCGTAAAATTTATAGAAGCGATGATTTGAGTGTGAAAAATTTCGGCCACCAGGGACGGAGTCCCTGGTGGCCGAAAAAAACTGCCTTGAGGTCTGTTTCTAAACTATTATTGTCTTGTAGTCTGTATAAACTACCATGCCTGGTTTTGCACCTGATTCTTTGTGAACGTATTTTACAAGTGTGTAGTCGACTTCAACTTTTGATGAGTCTTTGGCATTGCTGTGTTTCTTTGCGATGTTGGCGGCAAAGAATAAAAGTTCGTCGCTGACTGTTTCTGATTCAATAATGACATGACTTCCGTGAATGTTTTTTGTGTGAAGCCATGTGTAATTTTTTCTAGCAGTTTTTAATGTTAGTCTGTCATTTTGTATGTTGTTTCGACCAGCTAGAATCTTGATGCCGTCAAATTCATATTCGTGTGGAGTTGATGGTAAATCTTTTTTCTTTCCTTTTTTAGTATTTTTCTTTAAATATCCCGCTGCTGTAACTTCATCATGAATTTCATCGAGTTCAAATATTGATTCAGCTTGCTCAATCTCGAATAATACGCTTCTTAAATAATCAAGTTCTGCTTCGTATTCTTTTTTGTATTCTTGTGAATGTGTGATAGAACCTTTTAATTTATTGTATTTCTTAAAATAATGTTGAGCATTTCTAGATGGTGTCAAATTTACTTGTAAAGGTATTTGTACCATTTTGTTATCATCATAGAAATTTTCAACTTCTAGTTTATCCATTCCAATTTCCATTTTGTAAATATTACAACTTATTAATTCGCCATATTGTCTATATTTTTCTAGATTTTTTTCTTCATCTAAGTTTTTTAAAACTACTGAAAGTTTTCTGCTTATTTTAGATATATGTGAATTTATATCCCTTTCTAAATTTGCTTTTGCAGATTTTAAAAGAGAAACTGTTTCTTTTTGCGAATAAAACTCGTCTAAAAAATATGAATTGTATGCATATGTATCGGTCCTTTTTAGAGAAGCTTCTTTTAAATCTACTGAAAAATCTTTTTTACTTTCATTTAAGGATAAATTAATTTCTCCATTTGCGATAGAAGAAAGTGTAGATTTAATTTTTGAATAAATACTTTCAAGTAATTTAGAATTGATTTCAGCTTTTGGTAATTCTGAAGAAATAGCTAAAGAATTACAAATTGTTAAAACAAAACTTTTGCTAAAGCCAATGAAAATATTACACAATATATTTGCAAGAGCGATAGATTCAAACTCTGATTCTTGAACAGCTTTATTTACAACATTTATAAAATCAGCTGATGATGTTTCTTCAAAATTTAGTTTACCCATTGATGAAGGAAGAACATATTTTTTTGAAGGAAGAACTTCACGAACAGAGCTCATTGTTATATCAACATGCCTGATTGAATCAATAACTCTTTCTTTATCAACTAAAATAATGTTACTGTATTTTCCCATAAGTTCAACGATTAAATCTTTAGAAACAACATCACCAAAGTCATCGATGTTTTCAAAAGTAAATTTTACGATTCTATCAAGACCAATTTGTGATACTGAAATAAGTTTTGCACCAGATAGATACTTCCTAAGAATCATACAAAATTGAGGCGCTTTTTCAGGATTGTTTCTAGATTCGTTGCTTAAATGAAATCTACAATTATTTGCATCTACTGAGATTAAAAGTTTGATACTTTTTCTATCCAAAGTGTGCAAATGAAACCAGATTTCATTTCTTGTTGGTACATATATTTTTTCAACACGACTATTTAAAATCGTAGTATTTAATTCATTTATTATTAATTTTGTGGTTACGCCATCAAAAGCCATAAATACACATCCTTTCATAAACATAGGAATTATAGCATATTAGGTGATGTTTATCAAACAAATAAGAGACGCCGATATAGAATCGGCGTCTCTGGTACCTTAGTTGTCCTTGTGATGCTCGTGCACGCGAACGGCACGATACTGGCCAGAGGGAAGACGTTCGACAAAGCCGCGGATTTCAACCCAACCGGAAGATTCGGGATGTGCTTCGCGGATTGCATCGAGAACCTGAAGTGCATCGCCTTCAGTGTCCTTGTGGAACGGGGAAACAAAGGTTTCACGGTATACATTGTTGTTCATCATGCTGCAATTCCTCCTCATCGATGTATGATACATTGAAAAAATGTGGATAACCACTTATATTATAGCATATTTACATAATATATTCAATCCTTGACATATTTGCAAATGGTATTTTTTTACAAATATATATTCCTAATTTATTGCAATATAGTTTGATAATAATATATAATAAATTTTGACTTGATATTAAAACTACTTAAATAAAAGGAGGAACGTTTGTGTTTAAAACTTTAAAACAAAAAGTGGAAGGAATAAGAGAATATAATGGAGCTGTTTTTTTATCAGCTTTTTTCTTATTGTCTTTTATATTTTTTAATATATTTCTAAGTACATTATTTTTTATTTTTAAAATTAGTATAAATGCTTCATATGTGGTGATTTCATTTGTTTTATCAACATTATTGAATATTTATTTTATGAAAAAGAAAAATATGTTTGATAAAAAGAAATTTATTAATAGTGCGATTTCAATTTTGATGCCGATTTTAATTATTATTTTTTCAATATGTGTAAATGGAAAAGTCCTTGATTATACATGGGACGGAAATAGTTATCAAAAAGCTACGGTTGGATTACTCGCAAGTGGATGGAATCCATTGTATGAACATTTAGAGGAGTTCGATTCAAATACAGATGTACCAATAAATATTCAAGATGAAAGCCCGGTGTACATAAATCACTATGCAAGGGCATCAAATATTTTTGCCGCAAATATTTATAAATTTACAGGAAACATTGAATCTGGCAAGTCAGTAAATACAATAAGTATAATAATGATATTTTTATTTACATCAGCTTTTTTGTTATACAAAAATAAATCATTATTATTTACATTAATGTTTTCCGCGTGTGTAGCGACGTATCCGGTAATTTGTGCACAATTCTTAACTAATTATTTAGATTTGTTGGTATATGTATTTTTATATTTGATAATTTTTTCTTTCTTCATATTCGAAGAAGAAAATTTTATATTCACCAAAAAAGAAGCAACAATTTCGTTTTTCATGTTATTAACGGTTGCGATTAACATAAAGTTTTCATTGTTTGCATTTGCTGGTTTATACTGCTTAGCGTATTATTTATGGTACGTATATAGACTTATAAAAAAAGATTTAGATAAAAATTTCTTTATCCATTTTACGGTAACAGCAGTTGTATCAGTTTTGATAGGAGTTCTTATTGTTGGTACATCTACGTATCCTAAAAATTTGATTGATCATAAAAATCCATTTTATCCACTTATGGGGGAAGGTAATACTGACATAATGACTGCAAATCAGCCTGCTGAATTCAATGATAAGAGTCCGTTAGAAAAATTCTTTATTGCGAATTTTTCTAAGTCGGCAGATATATATGCAACTTCAGAAGAAACGACAAAATTAAAAATTCCATTTTCATTTGATGCAGACGAGCTACATGCTGTATCTGCACCAGACACAAGAATTGGAGGTAATGGAGTTTTATTTAGTGGCATTTTAATTCTTAGTATTCTAGTTATTGTATTTATGACTAAGTGTCTATATAATAAAAATTCAAAAGAGTGTGTTTTATTTTTAATTCCGCTTGCTGTGACTATACTTATGACAATATTTTTAGGAGAAGCTTGGTGGGCAAGATATTTTCCTCAAATATATTTGTTTGTACTATTTGCTGTTGTTTTGCTAAATTCAAAAGAGGACAAGTCATGGATAAAAGCACTTGGATACATGCTTATGATAATTGTATTAATAAATAATATGATTACGTTTGCATATGCAGTAAGAAGATCATACACAAACAATGTTGCATACAACATTGAATTTGAAAATTTCGAAGAGCAAAACATACCAGAAGGGGCAACGTTAGAAATATACACAGATTCGTTCCATGGAGCAAAGTATAACGTTTTAGACAGAGCGAAAGATTATAATGTTATATTTATAAATGGATATCCGGAAGATAAAACTGGCATTGGAACACTTTTTGGTGGAAAAATTGAATGGAGGTATACCAAATGAAAAAATATATCAAATTAATTAGAGTAAAACATTGGATAAAAAATGAACTAATATTTTTGCCACTTTTTTGTTCGTTCACATTTTCAAAAGAAAGTATAATTAGCACAATATTAGCATTTTTTGCATTCTCTTTCATGGCGTCATTTATATACATAATAAATGATATCAGAGATGTAGAAAAAGATAGAAATCATCCAAGAAAGAAAAATAGACCAATTGCAAGTGGTGCTATAAGTGTGAAAAAAGCAATTTTTGTTGCAGCAATTTTAATCATCGCATCATTTGGAACAAACTTTTTAGCAACAAAAACATTACTAAATCCAGCTCTTGGATTTTTACTTGCATATTTAATAGTTAACATATGTTACAGCTTTGGAATGAAAAATATTCCGATAGTTGACGTAGCGCTTTTAACAGCTGGGTTTGTAATTAGAGTTTATTATGGAGCTGCTATAATAAGTGTTCCTGTATCAACATGGCTATTCCTTACAATACTTAATGCATCGCTATATTTAGGACTTGGAAAGAGAAAGAAAGAATTGAAAATCAAAGACGAAGTAAGGCCAGTGTTAAAAAATTATAACGAGAATTTCATTAATAATTTTATGAATATTTGTTTAACGCTTGTAATTGTATTCTATTCATTATGGACAATGGAACAAACTAATACAATTTTATATCTTTCTGTACCACTATTAATAGTTCTATTTATGCAATACATGTTATTTATGGAAACTAGTGATGAAGGTGATCCAATTACATTACTTTTCCAACATAAATCTCTTATGATTACAGCTTTAATTTATGCGTTGTTTATGATTGTAGTAATGATAGTTTTAAGATTTGAATATTGATAATTTATATAAAACATGATAATATAGCGTGCGATGGTGAATGTTCGTGGAAGGTTAACTTGATTTGGTGAACTTATGAATGATGAGGAGGGGAATCCATGCTGTACATTGTCTTTGCCGTATTTCTGGTCGTAGCGTTTGCATTTGTGTTTTTCGGAATCACAGAACGAGAACTTTCGGTAGCATTACTCGGTTTGATACCAGCGGCGCTTGCATTAGCTTGTGGTTTCTGGATTGATGCAATTGTTGTAAACAACAGATATATTGATGCAGTTGAGGTTGCAAGATATGAGCATTTGAAGGAGATTGGGAATACGGAAGATAATACTCTCGAAAATGATTACATTATTTCTACCGCAGCTGCACCTGACCAGTATTCGCTGTATTACTATCCGACAGAAGATTCGGATACATATGAACGGTATACGTTCTCATCATCTAAAGTTACGATTGTCGAGACGGAAGATCCGCTTCCTATGGTCGTAGTATATGAACTATATCAGAGGTGTGATCTGAATATCTTGGAACGTATTTTAGTATTTGGTGAAACGAGTAAGTTCAAGGGGATGAAGTACGAAATCTATCTGCCGAAGAACGCGGTAGAGATAGAACGTTAAAAAATTCAATATATTTGTAATGAAAATTAAGGAGGGCGAGTTCAAATTTTGAACTCGTCTTTTTTGGACAAAAGCCCCGTCCCTTTGTCCATTTTTTTGTGCGAGAAAAATGTTTTGAATTTATCGACGCATAGAAGAATGTGTGATATAATCCAGGCGACGCAAGAAATGTCTTGTCTTTGTAAAAACAAAGGAGGGGTTATTATGTATTATGTAAAAAAGACTATAGAAATAAGTGCTAGTCATAGTCTGAAATTGAGTTATGAAAGCAAATGTGAAAATTTGCATGGACACAATTGGATTATTGAAATTTGCCTGAGAAGTAAAGAGCTTAATCAAGATGGTATGGTTATGGATTTTACTCATATAAAAGAAAAAATAAAGTCTAAGTTAGATCATCAAAACTTAAACGATGTGCTAAAATTTAATACTACTGCTGAGAATATTGCAAAGTGGATTGCTGATCAATTAGGTGAAAAATGTTATAGAGTTTCTGTTCAAGAAAGTCAAGGTAATGTTGCAATTTACGAGGTGGATGAATAATGGTTGTTAACGAAATTTTTGGAAGTATTGATGGAGAAGGACTAAGAACAGGTGAACTAGCTACATTTATAAGACTTGCTGGTTGTAATTTAAGATGTTCTTATTGTGATACTTTGTATGCATTAAATTCCAATGATGGAAAACAAATGACAATAGAGGAAATTATATCTGAAGTAGAAAAATATAAAAACAAAAATATAACAATAACTGGTGGAGAACCTTTGATACATGATCAAATCGATGATTTAATTGATGAGTTAATTTCTAGAGATTATAGAATAAACATAGAGACAAACGGAGCAGTAGATATAAAAAAATATGTTAACAGATGTTTGATTACTATGGATTATAAAACACCTTCTAGTTTGATGGAAAATCAAATGATACTTGATAATTTGGAAAAATTAACAGAAGGTGATGTATTAAAATTTGTAGTTAACGAGAAGGATTTACCAACAGTTAAAGAAATTTTATCTAAATACAAAATTAAAAGTTATGTATACATAAGTCCCATTTTTAATGAGATAGAATTACCGAATATAGTTGAATATATGAAACTTATGAATTCAGAAGGCATTAACATGGATAAAGTTAGAATGCAAGTGCAATTACATAAAATAATATGGAGTCCTGACATGAAAGGAGTGTAGTCATGAAAGGGAGTATAGACCTAGAAAGAATTGAAAAAGCAGTAAAAGAAATTCTTATTGCTATTGGAGAAGACCCAGAAAGAGAAGGGTTGATAGAAACACCAAAGAGAGTAGCAAGAATGTACGAAGAAGTTTTTGAAGGAATTAGATATACAAATGAAGAAATTGCCAATATGTTTGATAAATCATTTGAGCATCCGGATAAAGACATGGTAATTATGAAAAATATACCAGCTTTTAGTTACTGCGAGCATCATTTAGCCTTGATGTATAATATGAACATTACTGTTGCATACATTCCAAATGGTAAAGTTATAGGTCTTTCGAAAATAGCAAGAATAGTTGACATGGTTACGAAAAGATTACAACTGCAAGAAAAAATTGGATCGGATGTTGCTGAAGTTATTCGAATTGCATGTGGTACAGAAGATGTAGCGGTTATAATAGAAGGAGAACATTCTTGTATGACTGCAAGAGGAATAAAGAAGCCGGGAGTAAAAACAAATACCGTAACATTAAGAGGAAGATTTAAACTAGATAAAAAAGTTAGAGAAGAATTATTTCAAATAATAAAAAATGGATAAAATCAATAATGTAATAAAAAATTTTTTGAGTATTTACATTTTGAGATGATATGATATTATACCCCTAGGAGAAAGTTTTGAATAAATGTGTAAAAACAATTTTTGTATTACTTGATACCCAAAGCAATAGCAATGAGAAAGGAGAATCATCATGAAAAAGGCCATCATTACTATCAGCGGTGGAATCGATAGCACGCTCACTGCAGCGATTGCTAAGTCCAGGGGTTATGGTTTGTATTTCTTGACTGTGAACTACGGTCAGAAGAACCTTGCACGGGAGCTTGCTAATACCAGTTACTTCGCAAGCTACTATGGCGCAGAGAAGCATAAGGTCATCGACATGACGTGGCTCGGTGAACTTGGAAAGTCGGGAATGACGGATGCCGATATCAGCTTTAATGAAAGGGATGATGATTTGATCTATGTTCCTTTCAGAAATGCATGCATTTTGGCTGCGGCAATTGCATGGGCCGAGACTGATCCTGATGTTGAGAAAATCTTCATCGGCAGTGAAGCTGGTCCGTGGATTTGTCCTGACAATTCTCCGGAGTTCATCGCAATGATGAACGAACTCGCTAGCAAGGCGATGAAGACCAACAATAGTGTTACGATTGAAGCACCTTTGAATTACCTGGATAAGCCGGGTATTATTAAGACGGCACTCGAATACAAAGTTCCGCTTGAGCATACTTGGACCTGTGTGGCCAATGCGAGTAAGCCCTGTGGAATTTGTCAGCCGTGCAGAAACAGAAGAGAAGCTTTCGAAAGCTTGGGGTTACTTGATCCGGCTACGAATTTCGAGAGTTAAAGAAAGAGACTGCTTAGGGAGACGCATTAAAATGGCGTCTCCCTAAAATTTAATATTAAAGTGATAGGGTGATATAGATGAAATTATATGATGTTGTAATAATAGGTGGCGGAATATATGGATTACACGCAGCTTTCAATGAAAAATTCAAAGATAAAAATGTAGTAATAATAGAAAAAGAAAAAGAAATATTAAAAGGTGCGTCGTTATCAAACCAAGCAAGATTACATAATGGATATCATTATCCGAGAAGTTATGATACAGCTAAATCTGCAAATGATTTCTTTTCTAAATGTTATAAAGAATATGAGTTTGCAATAAATAATTCATTTAAGAGCATATATGCTATTGCAAAAAATGATAGCTTAACAACTGCAAATGAATTTGAAAACTTTTGTAGTAGATTAAATATAGATTATTCGGAAATTGATACAAGTGAATATTTTAAAAGTGATATGGTAGAAAAAGCATATCTTACTACCGAATACACGTTTGATATAGATTTAATTAGAGAACATTATAAAGATAAACTAAAACAAACAAAAAATGTTGAAATAAAATATGGTTCATACATAGATAAAATGGAAAGAAAAGGCGATTATTATGTAATGACATTAAATAACGGAGATACGATAAAATCAAAACTTGTTATATCAACCGTTTATCAAAACGTAAATTACATGAATAAATTATTTGAACAAAGAATGTTAGACATAAAGTATGAACTATGTGAAGTAGAATTAATTAATGTTAATGAAAATTTAAAAGATGTTGCAATAACGATTATGGATGGACCGTTCTTTTCGATTATGCCTTTCGGTAAGAAAAATATTCATACATTAACATCTGTAAATTTTACGCCGCATGAAGCAAGTTTTTCGAAATTACCTCAGTTTAGCTGTCAAAAGAAAAATACTAAATGTCAAAATCAGTTCATTGATAATTGTAATGATTGTCCTTATAAACCAGAATCTGACGTAAAAAGATTTGCGGATTTGTATAATAAATTCATGAGAGATGATCTAAAATTTGAATATGTAGAAAGTTTATTTGCGGTTAAACCAATTTTACTTGCAAGTGAAGATGATGATTCAAGACCAACAATTATAGAAAAATATACGTCAGATCCAACATATATCAGCTGTTTGTCTGGTAAATTTAGTACGGTATATTTATTAGATGAATATATTGAAAATAATATTGAAGTCTAATTAATATAAGGGGTGATAAAGATGATAAGATGGGAAAAATTAAATGATGTTAACAAAAAATATTTTCAAATGTTTTACTCTAATTTGAAAGAATTAGAAGATACAGGTTTGTATACTATGGGGAAAAATGTAGAACAATTTGAAAATGAAGTCAAAGAGTATATTGGAACGAAGTATGCAGTTGCGTGCGGAAATGGACTTGATGGACTAACTTTAGCAATAAAAAGTTTAGATATTCCAAAAGGTTCAGAAGTAATTGTTCCATCTAATACTTTTTATGCATCTGTACTTGCAATACTAAGAAATGGTTTAGTACCAGTGCTTTGTGAACCTAATATTAATACATATAACATAGAAATAGAAAATATAAAAAAATTAGTAACGCCAAAAACAAAAGCTATTATGGTCGTACATTTGTATGGAAATGTTTGCGACATGGATTCAATAAATCAATTTGCTAAAGAAAATAATCTTTATGTTATAGAAGATTGTGCACAATCTTTTGGTGCAACTTATAAAGGTAGGATGTCAGGAAATTTATCGGATGTCGGAGTATTTTCTTTCTTTCCAACTAAAAACTTAGGTGGAATTGGCGATGCCGGCATGATTGTAACAAATAATGAGAAAATATATGAATATACAAAGCTTGCAAGAAGTTATGGTGGAGCTAATTATAATTATGAAATTGAAGGAATAAATAGCAGAATGGACGAACTTCATGCTATATTCTTGAAAGAAAAGTTAAAAGATATTGAGAAAATAAATGAAGTAAAAATTAGAAATGCGAATTTGTATTTGAAAAATATAAAAAATGAAAACATAATTTTTTCTGAAGATACTCCTGATTCTAAGAATGTATATTACATTTTTCCAATTAGATGTAAAAGAAGAGATGAATTAAAGAAGTATTTGTATGATAATGGTGTGGAAGCGTTGATACATTATCCGATACCACTACATAAAATGCCGGTTTTTAAGGATAAGTATGGAGTGTGTGAAGTTGCGGAAGAGATTAGTGCTACAGAGTTAAGTCTTCCGTGTTCTGCTGCACATACAGAAGAAGAAATTTTAAGGGTTATAGAATTAATAAATGATTTTAAATAAGGAGAATTAACATGGAATTTAAAATAACTAGAGATGAGGAATACATTGTAGGATTAAAAAGTGTATTAAGTGAAAAATATGGTTTAGAAATAGCTGGAATTGAAGAGGGCGAAAGAGGTGCAGAGGGCGAAACATGGCTTGTTAATCTAGCAAACTTGGAAAAAGTATTTGTAAAAATTGGATATATGAAAAGACATATAGAACGTTTGAAAAAAAGTGTTGAGTGCATGGATTATATGGAATCAAAAGGAGTTCAAAATATAAATAAAGCTTTAAAAACTACTGATGCAAAATCGTACATAGAATTTAATGATGGTGTACTTGTAGTTTTTGAATATATTGATGGTGAGATTGATTTTAACATTCCATATACAAGAGTTATGGAAAATCTATTAAAGGTATATAAAATTGGTGATAACGATATAATCCAAAGAGAAGATTTTAATGTAGCACTTTTGGTAGAGGAATTAAATAAAGCGATTGAAACAGCAAATGACAAAGACGATGAATTAAAAGAAGTATTGGAAAAACATGCTACGGAGATAAAAGATGATATAAATAAATTTGTAAGCTTGAAAGATAAAATTGATGAAAATACTAATAAATATATAACACACGGTGATTGTTGCGTTAATGTGATGCAGGCTTCAGAAGGGGATTTTATAATAGATTGGGATGAAGCACTAATGGCTCCAATCGAAAGAGACTGTTGGTTTTTCATGAATTTTGAAAGTAAGATTGATGATATAAATAATATATTGCAAGAAAATGGTATTGATTATAAATTATCGGATGCGATGTTATTATTTTATGCATATAAAAGTTTTGTTATATATTTGACTGATGATATATACAAGTATATTGAATTAAAGGATAAAGATATTTTAAGTGATATAGAAGATTTATTTAGTGGATGGGTAAGACTTAGAATAGATGCGGCGAGAATATAATAAGGGGACAAAAAAGTGAAAAAAGAAAAATCTGAGATAAAAAAGAATATTATATTACTTGCTTTAATTCAGTTTTTAAGTCAAATTGATTTTTATAGTGCGATAGCTATTTTGTATTTTACTGAAGTGACAGGTTCGTTTATGCTTGGAATGAGCGTGTATAGTATTACAACACTGGCTACAGCTATTTTTGAATTACCGACGGGAATATTATCAGATAAGATTGGAAGAAAAAAGACTATTATATTGGGTTCAACTTTTTCCATTGCGGCGTCAATAGTTTTATTGTTGTCTAATAATTATTTGGGATTGGTTTTATATTCAATTACAAGAGGGCTTGAAAAGGCGTTGTTTAGCGGAAATAATGATGCATATTTATATGATAAATTGAAAGAGTCTAAGGAAGAACATAGATTTATAGACTTTGTAAGTAAAGTAAAATCAATGACTTATCTTGCAGGTGCGATTTCAGCGTTAATAGGTGGTATTTTCTTATTCTTTAAATCATATAAATTTGTTATTGCCATATCGATTATTCCTAAGATTATTCAATGGTTAGTAAGTTTTGGATTAGATGAAGCTTATAGTAAAAAAGCAAAAGAAAATAATGCGATAAATAGTGTAGTAAATCCGTTAAAGGCTGTAATGAAAAACAAGTTATTACTAAAGAAAATATGTGCTGATAGTATAATGCATTCAATTACTGAATCATGTTTTCAGTTTAGAAGTACATTTTATGAATTGGTTTGGCCGACTTGGGCTGTAGGATTGCCAAGGGTTTTATCGAATGTTGGTGCTTTCCTTTCAGATTGGTTTGGCGAAAAAATAATAAAGAAAATTGAAAAGAAGAAAGTTGTAATATATTCGGTTATATATAGTATATTTTCAAATGTTTTAGCAGTAGTTATGAATAATGTTATATCTCCAATAGTGATGGTTTCAAATTCGTTGCTACAAACGGATTATATTGAAGCCGAGATGGAACAAAAGTTATATAGAGATGAATATAGAGCAAGTATGGGATCGATAAAGGCTTTGTTTGAAAGTATAATGTTTTCTATATTGTCAATTATACTAGGACTTGTTGCTGATAAATTTAGCGTAATTACTTCTTTTGTGGTTTTCCAATTAATGAGAGTTATACCGTTATTAATTATTAAAAATGTCATGGAAAAAATAGATGAAATAGATAAAGTAAAAAAATTAAAAGAGCCACTTAGAAAAAACTAAGTGGCTTTTGCCGTTTATTACGCGAAGTAAATGTCGGTTTCGAGCGGCAAGGTGACGATTCCATTTTCTTGATGAGCTGCGAAGATTTCACAGAGATCTCTTTTGAATTTTGTGAGATTGAATTCGTCGCTTTTCAGGATTTTCTGCGTTTCGTGACCATTTGCCAGTGGGAAAATCCACAGAGAAAGACAGATATCCATGAAGTCCTTTACAGAGAGTCTGAAAGGATTGGAAAATGTCTTTTTCTGCGCTTTGCCATGATAGAAGGCAAAGGCAATTTCATCATTCTGGCGAAGTTCGAGCAGAGAACCCTTGACTTCGTCCTGACATACGAATCTGCAGGTATAACCAGAATATGCGTCCTTGATTGCAGAGAGAAGCTCGCTGAAGATAGGACGATCGTAGTAGATACGATTCCAGAGAATGATGACGTTATCATCATTCTTAAGGATTCTGTCTGCTTCTGTGCGGAAGCTTGCAGGATCGAATCGATGAAATGCCTGACCGACAGTGATGAAGTCCATACTGTTGGTGGGCAAGTTCGTGCATTCGGCGGTGCCGATGATGCTGTTGAAATTGTTCTGATTGCGGAACTTTTCCTTAGCAACGATTCGCATGTTAGGATCAGGCTCAACTCCGTAGAGCACGTTGTTTGGCATGATCTGTGCGGTTAACCGTCCGGTGCCACTACCGATGTCGGCAATGTATTGGGGATCGTTGTGAAACAGCTCGTCGTACATGAATTTGATGCCTTCGTGAGAATACGGAGGCATTAAATCATATGTCCGAGCGCCTTCACTAGTCTCGGTGAAAATGATTTCATTTTCTTTTTTCATGACTATCCTTCCTTTCGAGTAATAAGAACAATTATAGGGAAAGTTACAAACACAATATACATTGGTATTTTTGAATTGTCAATATTGGTTAAAATATTGACATAATAGGCGTGAGGATGATATATTACCGAGTGACAAAGTACATTATTTCTAGCGATATGAAGGAGGTAATTTTTCATGAAGGTAAATCTGGTTGCTTACATTGATGCTAACTATCTTCCGAAAGCGCTGGTGTGTTACGATTCTTTGCGGGAACATTACTCTGGAAAATTCAGGATGTATATGTACTGTTTTGACGACATTACTTACAACATTCTGAAGGGGTATGAATTGCCCGATATGATTGTGATTCACAAGAGCGAATTCGAGACGCCGGAGATTCTTGCGCAGAAGAAGAGCAAGAAGAGCTACGAGTACTTCTGGACGTATACGCCGGTTGTTTTGCAGGACACCATGAACAAGGTGCCTGAAGGCGAGCTGGTTGTGTACATGGATACTGACATGATGTTCTTCGCGTCTCCGCAGTGCATCTTTGATGAGCTGGAGGACAAGGATGTCTTGATTCAGCCTAACAATTTCTCTGTGAGGGAACGTTGGCAGTTCGATCCCATCGGCTATTATTGCACGGCGTTCAATGTTTTCAGGAACAATGAAAACAGCCGTGGAATCGTCGAAAAGTGGAAGCAGCAGTGCATTGCATGGTGTGGTGCTACGCTGGGTGACGGTCGTTTTGGCGACCAAAAGTACATGGACTACTGGCGTGACGAACACGAAAAGGTTCGCGAAGTAACCACGGTGGGTGCCAATGTGGCGCCTTGGAACATTCACAAGTATGATGTCAGTAACAGGGATGGAAAGGTGTTTCTCAACGACAAACCGCTGATTTACTACCATTTCCATTCGTTCAAGATGAGCTTGGATGATTATAGCTATATCATCCAGGGTGATCGTGAGAACTTCTACGACATCAGGGAAGATGCGGTCTTGTGCATCTATGGTCCTTACATTCAGAGGATGAAGGATGCAATCGCAAGGCTTAAGCAGGAAGAAGCTTTCTGCGAATACGTCTCGAGGAATCCCCAGGGCAATGTTGGATGGTACGGAAACGAATAAAAGCGAAAGGTGGTAACCAAGATGTTTCAGAAGCTTGTTCAGGTGACTGAAGTTCTGTGGGGAGTGCCGCTCACGATTTTTGTGGTTGTGGCAGGAATTTACTTAAGTTACTGCTGCAAGTTCTGTCAGTTTACCAAGATCAAGAGTATTTGGAAGAATACTCTTGGTAATCGGCAGAAAACGGAAAGTGACAAAAAGACTTTCAGCACGGTGCTGGCGGGAACGATTGGCAGCGGAAACGTTGTCGGTATTGCCACAGCTATTGCTGTTGGTGGACCTGGCGCTATCTTTTGGATGTGGCTGATTGCATTGATCAGCATGACTACCAAATTGGTAGAGGTTACGCTTTCGGTTAAGTATCGGAAGAAAGACCAAAATGGCGGATATGTCGGCGGACCGATGTATTACATTAGGGAAATCTTCGGTAAGTTCGGCAAAATCTTGGCCGTTGTCTACAGCATTGGCTTGCTTGTCTTGGTAATCTGCGATGCAGGTTTTGTCCAAGTTAACACGCTGGCTACTTCGATTAATGAAACTTTCAATATCCCGCTTGTGGTAATTGGTGTGGTGCTGGTTGCACTGTCCATCTTTATCATCAATCAGGGATTTGAAAAAACCAGTGGACTCTTGAAGAAGCTTGTTCCTATTATGTCGGTGATTTACTTGATTGCCGCAATGGTAATCATTTTGCTGAACATTAAGGAACTGCCGTCTTCGCTTGCAATGATTTTTAAGTATGCATTTTCTCCTGCGCCTGTTGTAGGCGGTTTTGCAGGTGCAACTGTGAGTGCCGCAATTAGCAGGGGAGCTGCACGTGGAATTTTTGCAAATGAAGCTGGTATGGGAACTTCTGCGACGGTTTATGCTAGTGGTAAGGAGCAAAACCCGCTAAAGCAAGGTCTTTGGGGAGTTGTTGAAGTTGCAATTGTGAGCTTTGGCATTTGCACGCTTACGGCTCTTCTTGTGATGACTTCTGGAGCATGGAGTTCCGGCGAAACTGGTGCCGTTCTGGTGCTTAGGGCTTTTGAGTCCGTGTATGGAGACATCGGAAAGTATGTTATGTGTGTCACACTTGTGTTGTTTGCATACTCTACGTTCCTTGGATTCTATGTAGAGTATAAGACGACTGTAGCGTACATTTTTGGTGAAAAGAGTCTTAAGTATCTGAAGTGGTTTTACTACGTGCCGATCGTTTTCGCGACTTTGATGCCGATTGAGGCTATTTGGTCACTTGCGGATATGGCGGTTGGTTTCATTGTCGTTCCTAACATTATCTCGCTCATTGTCTTGAGCAAGAAGTTCAAGGCGGTGTTTAGGGATAACGAAGGAATTCTGTAAGGGAGGTGTCACATCATGTTAGTACAACATGAGAAGAATCCGAATCCGACCAAGGATCAGCATTTTATGGTTGATGAAACCATTCTTGATCACATACGCCAGAAGGCCGATATTCGGCCTGGCGAAACTGTGGTTGAGATCGGCGGCGGTGCTGGCGCTTTGACGAAGCATCTGGTAAAGGGAGGCAATTACGTAACTGTAATTGAAAAGGATCCCTACTATGCAAAGGTGCTTCGGGAGATGTTTGCATCAAACGAAAATGTTGAAGTGCGCGAAGGTGATGCTTTGGAAGAAGATTTTTCCGGGTATGACCGGATTGTGGCGAATCTTCCGTATACCATTACCGAGCCGTTTTTGGTTAACCTTGCGAGAAGTGGGGCGCTTTCTCACAATCCCAAGGATGCAAAAAGCTCGAAGGTTAAGAGCATCACGTTGGTTCTTTCTCAGAATTCTGTGCGCAAAATGGTTGCTCCTATCCAGATTCTTGATGGTAAGTCCAGGCACTTCAATCCGGAATTTGGCATGATGGGAACCATTTGCCACACGTTCCTTGATGTGGAAATCGATATGGTAATCCCGAGTGAAGCGTTTTTTCCGGAGCCGGCGGTCACGTCTTTTTTGGTGAATCTTACTCCCAAAAAGAAGAAAACCACGGTTGACCGTATTTTGGAGGAAATGCTTGTTGACAAGAAGGGGAGTCATCCTTCGGTCACTCGGGTGTATCAGACGATGCTGAAGCAAGGAAAGGCGTACAATCTGAATAAGCACAAGAGCATGAGTGCAACGCAAGCGTTTACCACATGCACATCTAAGACGATTGGTGATCGAAATGTATACGATCTCACCAACGCTCAGTTGTCGCAGTTGATTCAGGACCTGATTCGTAATGATTCGAAGGTCAAGGGCTACAAATGCATGGCAAAATCTAGTCGTGCATATGAGCTTGATGATCGTTTATATGATGAAGGGTTGGATGATGATATTGACTGCGATGATGCTGAAGTTCCGGTAAGAAAGACGAAAGTCCAAAAGAAAGCGGAAGAAAAGTATGCCTATCTTTATGATGATAGGAAATACAATCTGCTTTTGAGGCGTCGGCTTGAGTACATGGAATCGACGCAACTTGCCGCAGCGATGGGTGTATAAACAAAAATGGAGACGAGTTCAAATTTTGAACTCGTCTCTTTTTTTAGTCAAGCACCTGACATGCTCGGTGTGAATATACTTTAAATATCTAAATAGATATTGGAGGTGCAAGGTGGAATGCTTGAGATAATATCAGTTTTTAATATGATTAAAGATGTTTTCTTTTTGGTGGGTTATGTGACAAATTATAATTTGTTTCCTGAACCGCTTTCTCCCGAGGAAGAGGCTATATACATACAAAAATATAAAGAAGGAGATGACGGAGCAAGAAAAATATTAATTGAAAGAAACCTAAGATTAGTTGCACATATTGCAAAAAAATACACGGGTGTGTATTCAGATCAAGACGATATAATTTCTATAGGAACAATAGGACTTATAAAGGCAATAAATAGTTATAAGGGAGATAAAGGAGTGAAACTTGCTACATATGCAGCAAGATGCATAGAAAATGAAATATTAATGCATTTTAGAAGTACGAAGAAGTTGTCTCAAGAAGTATCACTTAATGATGCACTTCGGTCAAGACAAAGATGGAAATGAAATTACATTTATTGATGTGATTGAAAGCGAAGATAGAAGTGTCGAAGATGAAATTGATTTAAAAATGAAAGTGAAAAAATTGTATCAAAAAATAGGCGAAGTTTTGCAAGATAGAGAACGATTAATAATAGAACTTCGATTTGGTCTCAATGGCAAAGAATGTAAAACTCAAAATCAAATAGCTAAAGAGCTTGGAATTTCAAGGTCGTACGTGTCGAGGATAGAGACAAAAGCAATTAACAAATTAAGTAAAGAATTTGAAAATTAAATTTGATACTTGACATCTGTTATTAACAGAATTATAATAACAGACGAAAGGTAAATATTTGTGAGCGAAAATGAAAACTTTCATTTTGATGTAAAGCATTGATATATGAAAGTTTCTTTTTGTTTGTAAATATTTTCTTGGTGGAGGATAATACTAATAACAACCAAGAAATAAAAAGGAGATGGAAATCATGAAGAATGTGAAGACTCTGATTGTTGTGGACATGCAGAAGGATTTCATTGACGGTGCTTTGGGAACGAAGGAAGCTGTCGCGATTGTGGAGAATGTCAAAAGGAAGATTCGCGAGTACTACGAAAATGGTTATCAAATCATTTTCACTCGTGATACTCACTTTGATGACTATCTGCAGACGAATGAAGGAAAGCATTTGCCGGTCATGCATTGCATCAAAGGTACGGATGGCTGGCAGATTGCTGAAGGTCTGGAAGTGCCCGGCGCAATTTACATTGACAAGCCTACGTTTGGATATGTGAATTGGAACGAGTTTGAATTGGGCGATGTGGAGCTTATCGGTCTTTGTACTGATATCTGCGTCGTGTCCAACGCTTTGATTATCAAAGCTCTTTTCCCTGAGAACAATGTTTATGTTGATGCAAGCTGCTGCGCGGGTGTTACTCCCGAAACGCATAATGCTGCTCTTACGACCATGAAGATGTGTCAGGTCATCGTTAAGGAGGAAAGTTAAGATGATTAAGCAAAACGGCGTGGAGCTGAAGCTTGGAAATTTTCCTGATGGGACGCTGCTCATGAAGATGGCTTCGGAAGTTTCTAATGCTTCCGAAGTCGTAATCGAATGGCATTACGAAAACGACCGAGAGCTCGTCGCTTTGATTTTCCTCGCGAAGCATCTGCGTGCACATGATGTGCAGAAGGTTCATCTGTATATGCCTTACATCCCAAATGCAAGGCAAGACAGAGTGAAGTCTGCGGAAGATGTGTTCACGCTCAAGTATTTCGCGGAAATCATCAATGGATTGGACTTTAATTCTGTAACTGTTCTCGATCCACATTCGAACGTAAGTGAAGCTTTGATTAATCATATCAAAGTTGAGAGCCCCAAGGGATATGTTGAAACGGTCATTCAGAAGATTGCTGATGAAGAAGGCGAACTTCCGGTGATGTTTTATCCCGATGAGGGCGCGAGCAAACGCTATTCTGGTATGATTGAACTTCCTTACGCTTTCGGTATCAAGAAGCGTGATTGGAAGAACGGAAAGATTCTTGGCCTGGATGCTGCTGGTGAAGTAGGAGAGATTGCCGGGAAAAATATTCTTATCGTCGATGACATCTGCTCCAAGGGTGGAACGTTTTACTATTCTGCCAAGAAGCTGAAAGAACTTGGTGCCAAGAATATTTACCTGTATGTTTCTCATTGTGAGAACAGTATTTTGGAAGGTGATCTTATCAAAAGTGACCTTCTGAAAAAGGTTTTCACGACTGACAGTATCCTGACGGTAACTCATCCGCTCATCGAAGTTATTAATTGTGGAGGTATGAAAGATGTACGATATTAATCCGATGCTGCTGTGCGATTTCTACAAGACGGTTCACAGCGATATGATTAACCCTGGAATGACCAAATCGATGTCCTACTATACTCCGCGAATGAGCAGAGTGAAGAGATGGGACAAGGTGGTCATGTTTGGTCTTCAGATGTTTTGCAACACCTGGCTCATCAACTATTTCAACAAGAACTTTTTTGAACCTTCTGAAGAGCAAGTCGTGAAGGAGTACAAGCGAGTGCTGGATGCATCGCTTGCGGAAGGCATCTACGATTACGAGAAAATCAAGAAGCTTCATCGCCTCGGATATCTGCCGATTGAAATCATCGCCCTGCCTGAAGGAACCAAAGTTCCGATTCATGTGCCGATGTTCGGAATTACGAACACGCATCCTGAATTCGCCTGGCTTCCTCAGGCACTCGAAAGTTTGATTTCTGCTGAGGTGTGGTATCCTCAGATTACTGCAACTGTTGGCGCAACCTACAGAGAAATCGTCAACAAGTATTACGACATGACCTGTGATGACAATATTCCGAGGGCAAAGGCTCTGGGTGCGTTCGACTTCAGAGGTGACGATGGCCTGGACGCTGCACTCAAGGCTGGTGCTGGTTGGTGCATGTCTTTCCTTAACACTGCGACAGTACCCGTAATTCCGTATCTTGAGAAGAATTTTGGGTGCGATGTTACGAAGGAGCCTGTTGCATACGGCGCAGTTAGCACAGAGCACTTTGTAATGTGCAGCAACTACGCAGTTGATGGTGATGAAATCACTTTCCTGAGAAAGCTTTTGAATGAGTTGTATCCCAACACGAGTTTCTCCTGCGTGCTCGACAGCTACGATTACTGGAATGTTATTGACAACATCCTGCCCCAGCTTTATGATGACATTATGAAGCATAACGGCTGCATGCTGATGCGCGGCGATTCCGGTGATTGTGTTGAAGTTGTTACTAAGACGGTTTTCAAGCTTTGGGAACTGTTTGGTGGAACTATCAACAGCAAGGGTTACAAGGTTTTGGATCCTCATGTCAAAGCAATCTACGGTGACAGCATCACTGTGCAGAGATGCGAGAGAATCTATGAAATCCTCATGGAAAATGGCTTTGCCTGCAGCAATGTAGTGCTGGGTGTTGGATCTTTCTCCATGCATTGCATCGAGGAAGATGATATTTTAAAGCCGTTCACCAGAGATACCTTCGGTTCTTGCATCAAGGCCTGCTATGCAGAAGTGAACGGAAAATGTTATCCGATTTTCAAGAATCCCAAGGAAGGTGGATTCAAGAAGAGTCAGAAGGGACTGTGCTACGTATTTAGGAATGAGAATGGAGAACTTAAGTACGAAGATGGTTATACTTCTGAAACGATTCCGGAAGGCAACCTGCTCGAAACCGTATTCAAGGATGGAAAACTCGTGAAGGAATACACGCTTTCTGAAATCAGAAATATTTTGAATGGAGGGAATTTCTAATGTTCGATGCGAAAAAAATAAAAGATGAGGTTGTTGCATGGATAAGGGAGTTTTTTGAAAAGAACGGACCGACCTGCAACGCAATCGTTGGTATTTCTGGAGGAAAGGATAGTAGTATCGTTGCAGCACTTTGCGTAGAAGCACTTGGCAAGGATCGCGTAATCGGCGTGCTTATGCCATGTGGTGTACAGTCAGATATTCATTATGCAGAGATGCTGGTGAATCACCTGGGAATCAAGAATTACGTTGTGAATATCGAAGCGGCTGTGAATGGCGTAATCAATAGTATGCCTGAGGGGCTTGATCTTACGAGCCAAACTCTGATCAATTTGCCTCCGCGCATTCGAATGTCTACGCTTTATGCGGTAAGTCAAAGCTGTAATGGCCGCGTAGCCAACACATGTAATCTTTCTGAAGACTGGGTTGGCTACTCTACAAGATATGGTGATTCGGTTGGCGACTTCAGTCCGCTTTCACAGCTTACCGTTACTGAGATCAAAGAAATCGGCAGACTCATTGGACTTCCTGCCGAGCTCATCGACAAAGTACCTAGCGACGGTTTGTGTGGCAAAACTGATGAAGACAATCTTGGCTTCACATACGCTGCACTTGACCGTTACATTCGCGAAGGCATTTGTGAAGACGAAGAAGTGAAGAAAAGAATCGACACGTTGCACGAAAGAAACCTATTCAAGTTACAACTTATGCCTAGCTTCCATTATGAAGCAAAGTAAAAAGAAAGACGCCCTCTATTGGGCGTCTTTTTTTGGGGGCGGGGACATGTTTTTTCTCAATTATCAAGAGGGACGCCCCTTTTTGTGAAAATTTTCACAAAAAGGGGCGTCCCTCTTGATGAGTTTTAAACAAAAAAGACAAGAGAAAGGTTCTCTTGTCCATAAAATTTTTTTAGTTTTTCTTATATGTAAACAAAACAGAAGGTCGATGGCCTTCACCTGTTTGAACATAGTTTGTTTTCTTAACTTTGTTGGCAATAGTTCTTCTGAATGCTGGTTCTAATAACTTTTTATTTAAAATTGCTTCATATACTTTTTGAAGCTCACCTAGTGTAAAGTGCTTAGGCATCATATAAAACACTAAATCGGCATAATCGATTTTGTTTCTAACTCTATCAATACCATTAAAAATAATCAAAGGATGATCGAATGCAATAAAATCATTTTTTGTGATTTCATATTTTATAGACTTTGATGTGCTGTCAACTTGTTTTTTACACTCAATTTTAAATGATATTTCGCCATTATCTAAATTAATTTTCATACTCTTATCATTGTCTGTAACAAATTCCATATTAAACCAAGATGCGTTAGGATTAATTTCGCCTGAGATTTTATTCTTATCAACTAAAGCGATAAAAGAAGTAGAAACAACTCTACATCTAGGATCTCTATTTAAATTATCGTAAGTATATAATTGCTCTAAATAAATATTTTCTAAATTAACTTCACTTTTAAGAATCCTTTTAGCAGTATCCTCCAAAGTTTCGGTATTTGGATTTAAAAAGCCACCAGGTAAGCACCACATGTCTTTAAAAGGAAAATCATCTCGTTTAACAAGCAAAATACTTAATTTTTTTTCATTAATTTTGCGATAATTATCCTGCTTTTCAGAAGAAATACTTAAAAGTAAGATATCTGAAGTCATAGAAAGCTGATCATAATTCTTAGGATTATAATTCTTTAAAAATTCAGCTTCTGTCTTATACATAAAATCACATCCGTTCTATATATTAATTTGAATGATAGTATCATTTTATTAAAAACATAAAGAAAAGTCAATTTAGAAATTGAGAAAGCCCTCTTGTTCAAACAGAAAATAATAGTTAAAATATAGGTGATAATTAGATGCAAATGAAAAGAGGAGAGTAAATGATAGAGATATTTCAGATTACAATTAATTTTTTTATAGTTGCGGTTGCATTTTTTGTAATTGCGATTTTTAGATATTATAAAAAACGCCCAAAGGGTGTGAAAAGAATAGATATTCTACAAGAAGTGAAAAAAATGACGGATATAACAGAAGAGGAAATAAACGGAAAAAAAGTATATACAATAAAGAACAACAAAGAAGTTTGTGATGATGCAACAATAATATATCTGCATGGAGGTGCTTATGTAGGCGGAATTACGAATCGTCATTGGAATTTTATAAATAAACTTGTAAGTGATACGAAGTTAAAAATTATTGTTCCAGATTATCCGCTTGCTCCTAAGCATACGTATGTAGATGTTTTCAATATGCTAGAGAAAGTTTATGATACCTATAAAAAAGAGAAAAATCTTATTTTTATGGGAGATTCTGCTGGTGGTGCATTATCTCTTGCTTTGGCTCAAAAATTGATGAAAGAGAGAAACGAACAACCAACAAAACTAATCTTAATTTCTCCATGGCTTGATATATCGCTAAAAAATGAAAAAATAGCAGATAAAGAAAAAGAAGATAAAGTGCTTAAAAAATCTGTTTTGAAGCTAGCTGCTGAAATGTATTCAAACAAAACAGATTATGATAATTATTTGCTAAGTCCAATAAATGGAGAAGTAGAAAATTTGAAAAAAGTGACTGTTTTTACAGGAACATCAGATATATTAAATCCAGATGTGCATAAATTAAAAGAAAAATTTGAAACTTCTAAAAATATGAACTTAAAGGTAATTGAAAAAGAAAAGGCTACGCATAACTGGATTATAGATGACATGAATGCAAAAGAAGATTATTTAACTTTAGTGAAGGAAATAATAAATTTTTCACAAAATTAAATGTAAAGGAAAGGATTTATGAGTAAAAAAAGAGTTAGATGGAGGAAGCTTGATAGTTCGGCAAAGCTTTTTCCTTTTGTATCAAATAAAAAGCTGAGCTCAGTGTATAGGGTATCGGCAGTATTGAAAGAAAAAATTAAACCAGACATCTTACAACAAGCATTAAGAGATGTTTTAAGTAAACATTCAGCATTTAAAGTTACAATGCGTAGAGGATTTTTTTGGTATTATTTTGAGGAAAACATACGAAATCCCAAAGTTCATTTGGAAAACACATATCCTTGTAGGTATATTGAAAAACGTGCCAATAGAGGATATCCATTTAGAGTAAGTTATTATGGAAAAAAGATTAATTTGGAAGTTTTCCATTCTTTGACGGATGCCAATACAGCAATAAAATTTTTACAAGAAATTACATATGAATATATTGATTTAGTAAAAAATAAAAACATTGAAAAAATAGTATACGAAAATGTAATTTCAAATAACGCAGAAGATAGTTATTTGAAGAACTATGATAAAGAAAAGAAAAAGAAAACGCATGCTCACAAAGCTTTCAATATTAAAGGAAAAAAACTTCCTTTTGGAGCAATGGGAGTGATACATGAATTTATAGATTTGAATGATTTGAAAGAGACTTCAAAAGCAGTAGGCGCAACAATTACAGAATATATGTCTGCAGTGCTTGCGTATTCTATATATTTAGAAAAATACAAAAAACAAAAAGGGAAAAAGCCTATAATAATACACATTCCGGTGGATTTAAAAAAATATTATGAATCAAATACAATTCTTAATTTCTTTTTATTTGTAACGATAGAAATAAAAATTGAAAAAAATAGAGAATATCAATTTGAAGACTTTTTAAGAATTGTGCTTAGCGAGTTTGATAAAAAACTTACACATGCGGAACTTGAAAAAGCAATGACAACTGCTGTGAAAACAGGAACAAATATAATAACGAGAGTTGCTCCGATGCCTCTAAAAAAATTCATTTCTCATATTTCATATTTCTCAAGTCGAAAAAATATAACAACAACAATTTCAAATTTAGGAAATATTAAAGTCAAAGATGAATATAAAAAAGAAATCGAAACATTTCTATTCTTGTTGCCAGCAGATTTTATTGGAAATACTAAGTGTTCAATAGTTTCATATGGTGAAAAATTAATATTCACTTTTACATCCTTGTTGGCAGACAACGATATAGAAAGAAGATTTTGCGAAATTTTAAAAGAAAAAAATATTAAAGTTAAAACAGAAAGTAATGGTGTATATGAGTTTATATCCTAATATTATTAACGTCAAGAAAAGTGACATTGTTATAAATATCCTTGTCATAATATCTGAAATACTTTGTGTATCAAGCATTATAATAAATGCATTGACCACACCTAATTTCAAGTGGTCATTTATAGTTATTTTAGGTGTTGTCTACTCCTGGATTACAGTTTATTATGCTGTGAAAAAAACGATTAATATTGCATCACATGTTTTGCTTCAAACAGTAGCAGTTTCAGCAATTTTAATATTATTAGATTTTATAATTGGATATAAAGGCTGGTCAATATCGATAGGACTTCCGATAGCGATTTGTGCAGAAAATATTACAATGATTGTTCTTATGATTGTTACACGAAAAAAATACTTCAAATATGCATTGTATCAAATATTAGCTTTAACACTAAATACCATAATAATCGTCATAATTGCGGTAGCTAGTCCTAAGAAATTATTGCCAATATCTTTAACATCTATCACGAGCATAATAACTTTAATAATGGCGATTGCTCTGTGTGGTAAGGATTTGAAAGAGGAACTAAAAAGATTTTTCCATGTTTAAAATTTTCGTCCCCAATGGACGAAAACCCCATCTTGTTAGTAAACTCAAAATGTGCTAAAATAAAGAATGATTTATTTTGGTAATAAATGGAGGAAAATAATGTTAGAACTAAAAAATATAGATTTTACGAGAGATAATAAACACATATTAAAGAATTTAAGTTTGGAACTTCCAAGCGATAAGTTCGTTGTAATTACTGGTCCAAATGGTTCAGGAAAGTCAACACTTGCTAAAATAATAATGGGTATTGAAAAGCCAGATTCTGGTAGAATTATTTTTGATGGAGAAGATATTACAGATTTATCAATAGATGAAAGAGCTAGAAAAGGTATTGGATATGCATTTCAACAAGTGGTCAAATTTAAAGGTATAACTGTATATGATTTGATTAGACTTTCAGCAGGTAAAGCGGTTACAAAAGCAGAAGCTTGTGAAATCCTTTCTGCTGTTGGGCTTTGTGCAAAGGAATATATTGACAGAGAAGTTAATTCATCGCTTTCAGGAGGAGAGCTTAAAAGAATTGAAATTGCTACGGTTGCAATTCAAAATAATAAATTAATCATATTTGATGAACCAGAAGCTGGTATTGATTTGTGGAGTTTTTCAAATTTAATTGAACTATTTGAAGATTTAAGAGAGAAAAATAAAAATAGTACATCCATAATAATTTCACACCAAGAAAGAATTTTAGACATTGCTGATATAGTTGTTCTTTTGAATAATGGTGAAGTTCAAGATGTAGGTTCAAGAGATAAAATAAACACAGTTACAGTAGACAAGCAATGTTGTAAGCTATCAAGGAGGAATCAAAATGGATAATATAGATAGAGAATTACTTAAACAAGTGGCTGGCACAGATAACTTTGAAGGTGCATATAATATTAGAAAAGATGGAAAGGGCTTTGAAAGAAAAATAACAGAAAACATTAATATTGTAAGCAAACAAGAAGCCGATGGAATCGATATAATAGTAAAAGAAAATACAAAAAATGAGTTTGTACATATTCCTGTAATCATTACAGAAAGTGGACTTAAAGATGTTGTTTATAATGATTTTTACATAGGTAAAAATGCAAAAGTTTACATAATTGCAGGTTGTGGAATTCATAATGATCATCATGCAGATTCAGAACATAATGGAATTCACAGATTTTTCTTAGAAGAAGGTGCATATGTAAAATATATAGAAAAACATTATGGCGAAGGTGACGGCAATGGAAAAAGAATTTTAAATCCAGTTACAGAAGTTTATTTGAAAGATGGAAGTACTTTGGAAATGGATTCTGTTCAAATAAAAGGTGTAGATTCTACAGACAGAATTACAAGAGCTGTTTTAGAGAGTAATACAAATTTAGTTATAAGCGAAAAAATAATGACTCATGGAAATCAATTTGCTAAAACTTTATTTGATGTTGAATTAAAAGGTGAGAATTCAAGCACTCATGTTACATCACGTTCAGTTGCTACAGAAAATTCAAAGCAAGAATTTATATCAAAAGTTCAAGGAGATAATAAATGTTTTGCACATGTCGAATGTGATGCAATTATAAAAGATAATGCATGTGTTAAATCAACACCAGAAGTTACGGCAAACAACGTTGATGCAAATTTAACTCATGAAGCTGCGATTGGAAAGATTGCAGGAGAGCAACTTATAAAACTTATGACTCTAGGTCTTACAGAAAAAGAAGCTGAAGATGAAATAATAAAAGGCTTTCTTAAATAAGAAAAATGAAAAAGAGAGGGATTTTATTTGTCAATAGATACTCTAAAGCGAGGAAAAGAAACAGAAAAAGTTGGACTTGTTGGAATAATTGGCAACATATTTTTATTTGTACTAAAGATAATTGTTGCATTAGCTAGCAAAAGCCAATCAATGCTTGCAGATAGCATAAATAGTGGAACCGATATACTTTCATCAATCATGACTTTTGTAGGCGGCAGGATATCCCAAAATGCGTCAGATGAACAACATAATTATGGATACGGTAAAGCAGAATATGTATTTTCACTTATTATAAGTTTGATAATGGGATATTTAGCAGTTACAGTTGCGGCAGAAGGTGTGAAATCATTAATTGCTCAAAGCCAGTTTGAATTTTCATATACATTAATAGTTGTCTGTTTAATAACCATAATAACAAAAATAATTCTATACATATATACTAATAAAATAGGCAAGCAAAGTGAAAACATCTTGGTTTTGGCTAATTCGGAAGATCATAAAAATGACGTATTAATTACTTCATCAGTATTAGTAGGTATTCTTGCTTCTAAAATTAATATTTATTTTTTGGATGGTTTGATTGCAATACTGATTGCTTGCAAGATTTTAATAGAAGCAACAAAATTTTTTATGACTAGCTATACTGTACTTATTGATAAGTCAATGAATGAAACAAAACTAGAAGAAATTAAAGAAATAATTAAAAGTTTCAAAGATATAGATCACATAGATAAAATAACTTCGAAGGCAGCAGGAAAATCTTTTGTTATAATAATAAAAGTATCCGTAGATGGTAACATGACCGTAAATAAAAGTCATGAAATAGCAGGAAAATTAAAGGCGAAAGTCATGGAACTAAAAGATGTGTATGATGTAATTGTGCATATAAATCCAGTATAAATCAGGGAGTTGAGAAGAATGAGAAAAAAGAAAATTGCACTTTTGTTTTGGTTTATGGTATTAGCAGTAGCGATAAGTGTAGGGATGATTTACTTAAAAGAAATGAGTCAAAGATGGTATAAAAAAGTAGAAGTAGAAGAATTCGGACTTACAATCTCTTATCCTAGAGCGTATGTAGATATACCAAAAGAAAAAGAAAATGTTGAGCAAATTGCTAATAACATAACAGCTATAATAACAGAGACAGATATCGAAACTCCGGGAATTGCTGTTGATTTAGTAGATGAAATCATACATGCTAAGAGTGAACTTACAGGTCTTACGATATATGCTGAGGCAATAAAAAAAGGAAAAACACCAAAAGCAATAGAGCAGATATGTCAAGATTATATAATAATGTTCAAAATTTTTAATTCATATGAAGAAGTCTTATATGAAGAATATGAAGAAGTTACTGTTGCAGGCCAACCTGCGGGAAGAACAGAAATTTATGTAAAAGGAGAATGGGATTACGTATACCCTGGTATGATATCATATCTAATTCCTTTGGAAGATAGAGAAATAACAATTGTTTTTTCTGGAACAAAAAAATTGTTAGATGCTAATAAAAAAGAAATAGATAAAATAATAAATTCTGTAAAATTTACAGAACTTCCAGTAGAAGAGTCGTCAAATGAAATTTCTGGAGATATATCTTAAATTTAGAAGTTGGGATGGTTCCTTTTTTTAAAGTAACCGTCCCAATTTTTTGTCTTAAGATTACATAAAATTTAAGGGTAACCAATAATCAATCACCATAAAAATCGGACATAAAAAACCATATGTAAACGATTGGAACATAATCACTAGTCAAAAACTGCAAATGCGCATGAATACTGAAAATGAACATAAAAAATTGCATGAAATTTATCCGCATTTTTAATGATTTTTTGTTGTAAAAAAAATCTACTATGTTAGAATATTTATAAGGTCAAATTTGATAGACATAAAATTTTATAATTTGTAATTGATGTAAAAAACATAAAAAAATATTACAAATTACTAGTAACTTTATGTGAATATTTACAAATGAAAAAATAAAAGATAACAAAAGATGAAGACAAAACAAAATACTAAGGGGGTATATAAAGTGAACGTAATAAAACTAAAGAGAGAGAACAATGCATTAGATATAGCTCTAATGGTTGAATCTGCTACGAGAACAGAAAGACAAGAGTACGACGAAACAACTATCGTAGAAGCCTTAGTACGTGAGGCTGGATGTGATAGAACACTTGCTAAAGAAGTGGCTAGTATAGTTACGGAAAGACTAATGAATGCACAAGTTGCAGAAGTTAGCACATCTTTAATTAGATCAATGGTAAACAATGTATTGTTAGAAAAAGGATTGAATAAAGAATTAAAAAATAATTCAGAAGCTTCAATTCCATTTTATAATATTACAGAAATTATTGAAAATGCTAATAAAGAAAATGGTAATACAGCACACAATCCAGAATCAATTAATTTAACGCTTGCCGAAAGAATACTAAAAGAATATGCACTTAAAAACGTATTTGATGCAGATATTGCAGCAGCACATTTATCAGGAGAACTACACATACATGATTTAGGTATGATAGATAGATTTTACTGCTCAGGTCACTCACCAGAGTATGTCAAGAAAAATGGTATTAGAAATATTCCTACAATACCATCAAATTCAAAACCAGCTAACAGCGCTGCGGTTCTTGCTAGACACATTTGTTCATTTACACAATTCTTACAAGGACAATTTGCTGGAGCGATTGGTTGGGAAGCAATAAACGTATTTTTTGCACCTTTGCTAGTTAATATGTCATATAAAGATATCAAACAATTAGCGCAAACATTGATATTCGACTTATCACAACTTGCTGGCGCGAGAGGTGGACAAGTTGCATTCTCAGATTTCAATATATACGCTTCAATTCCTCATCATTATGCAGAAGTATTTGCAATGGGACCAAAAGGAAAATATATGGTTACAGATGAGTTAAATGGAATCGAATATTTTGATACACAAGAAGATGCAAGAAAATATGCAGAAGAAACAGGATATAGAATCTTAAAATATAAAGACTTTGACAAAGAATCAAGATTATTTGCAAAAGCAATACTTGAAGTTGTTGGAGAAGGTGATGCTGATGGTATGCCATTTGCATTCCCTAAAATTAATTTACACATTAACGAAGAATGCTTCACAGATCCAAAAACAAAAGCGTTACTTATGGTAGCGTGTGAATCTTCAAGTAAAAACGGATGCCCATATTTCATATTTGATAGAAATGCATTCTCAGTTTCACAATGTTGCAGATTGAAAATTGATTTTACAGAGGAAGATAAAAAACTAATTGATACTCCAGAAGAATTAAGATTTGTTGGAGGACAAAATGTATCAATAAACATGCCAAACATACCACTTAAAGTTGGAAAAAATATAGAAGCGTTTTATAAAGAATTACAAGCGAGAATGGAGCTTGCCGCAAGAGCTAACATACAAAGACAAAACTATGTATGGAAACTTGCAAGCTTAGAAAATACGCCACTTAGCTTCTATACAAAAGGTATGGATGGAAAAGCATATATTAGATTAAAAAATATTTCATATTTAATAGGAATCGTTGGATTAAATGAATGTGTATATAATCTTACTGGTGAACAATTACATGAATCTGATGAAGCATACATGCTAGGTCTTGAAATTGTATCTTTCATGTATCAACAAACTAAAGTATTATCTAAAAAATATGGAATTAATTTAAAATTGGAAGAAACACCGGCAGAAAGCACAGCTGGAAGATTTGCTAAACTTGATATCAAAAAATATGGAGAGGCAGCATATCATAAAGAAAATAATTTTGGTGTATACTATACAAACTCAGTTCACTTTGCGGCAGATAGCGATGTTGATTATATAACAAGACTTCAAAAACAATCAAAATTCCATACTTTAGTTGAAGCAGGAAGTATGATTCATATTTGGTCAGGAAATAATGTTCCAAGCCCAAAAGCAATTTATAAATTGTTAGAAACAACATGGTATAAAACAAAATGTGTACAATGGGTTTTATCGCCAGAATATACACTTTGTCATGATTGCAGAACAAAGAGTAATGGACTTCTAGAACAATGTCCAAAATGCGGTAGTATAAACATAAGAGGAGTTACAAGAATTACAGGATACTACGTATTTATTGATAAATTTAATAGTGGAAAACGTGCTGAACTTGCAGATAGATTGAGAGAAAATATTGATCGCGAGCAAGTTGCAAAAGCTGAAGAAGAACATATCGAAAAAACTGCTATTAACTAAGGAGGAAAATTAAAATGATAAAAACATATACAATGCCAAATTGTCCAATGTGTGAGGAACTAAAAAGTTTTATGAGAACAAGTCATATATCATATGAAGAAACAAATGTAGAAGAGGATTTTAGAGCTTTTGCTAAATTAAAATATTTAGATATAGAGCAAATGCCTGCTGTAGAAATCAATGGAAAAGTATATTCAGGGGATATAGAAGAATTAAAAAATATAGTATCGATGTAATAAAATTTAAGAGATAGTTCAAAAGCGAGCTCTTTTAAAAGCTCGCTTTTTCTGTCTAAAAATATAAAACAAATGAAGAGTTAGGAGTTGAATGATTGCTAAAAGCATTGTTCAAAAAGGGAGGAACAAGATGATTAAATCTGTAATATGGTCGAGCATGATAGACTATCCAGATAACGTTTGCACAACATTATTTACAGGTGTTTGTAACTTTGATTGTGAATTTTGTTATAATAAAGGATTATTGAAAGAAAAAGAGTTAGATTTTGAAAAAGAAATATTACCTAAATTATTAGATAGAAAAGACTTTATTGATCATGTAATTATTTCTGGGGGAGAATGTACAGTACATCCAGATTTCGAAAAAGTAATAAATATATTATATGAAAATGGATTTAAAATAGGAATACATACTAATGGATATACTCCAGAAATTTTGAGTAATATAATAGACAAAATTGATTTTATTGGTATGGATATAAAAAATGATTTTGAAAATTATAATGAAATAACACAAAAGAAAGTTGATGTTAGTAAAATAAAAGAATCAGTAGATATAATCTTAAAGAATGGCGTTAACTATGAATTTAGAACGACGGTATATCCTAAATATATAAATAAAGAAAATTTAGTTAATATAGCTAAATATTTAAAAGAAGTTGGTTCTAAAAAATATGTTTTACAAAATTACTTTGATCACAATAAAACTGTGATACCATATTCTGCAGAAATGATGAGAGAAATTCAAGCAGAATGTAGCGAATATTTGCCAACAACTCTTAGAGGAATAATATAAAAACAAAAAAATATTGTTAGGAGTGAAAGATATATGACTAATAATGAAATAATAGAAAAAGGTTTACAGATAAATCCTTCAATGAAATTAAATGAAGATGAAGAACATGTAAAGAGAATTTTAATTGGAATTGAGAAAAAAGATGGACATTGTCCTTGCGTTTTAACGGTAAATGATGATACAATTTGCCCTTGTAAAAAAATGAGAGAAGAGAGTAAGTGCTGCTGTAAGTTATATGTGGCAAAATAACATAAAAAGTAATCGTTTTGCAGGTGAATATACTCACTTGCAAACGATTGAAATATAGGAAAATGCTTGAAAATTGGCGTTTTTAAAGCATTGACAAAAAAACAAAAAATATTTTAAAAATTTGTTGACATTAAGGCTAATCTCTATTATACTATCATTTGTCAGCTGATGGAGATTTAGCTCAGTTGGTTAGAGCAACCGGCTCATAACCGGTCGGTCCGGGGTTCGAGTCCCTGAATCTCCACCAATGATTAACTTAATATATGGGTAGGTGGCCGAGTGGCTAAAGGCGGCAGACTGTAAATCTGTTCTCATTGAGTACGGTGGTTCGAATCCACC
>JAFTQC010000019.1 GCA_017462965.1 Clostridia bacterium
GGCGGAAAAAAATAATTCTTTCTCATCGGATGATGATTCTATTTTGACAATAGAAAATTTTAAAAAGGCATATAACTACAATTTAACAAGGCTAAAAAATGCAGAGAAATATTTTGAAACTTGCAGTAGAGCAGATATGGATAAATGGTTCCCAGAATATTTAAAAATAATAAATGACCTAGGAATTATAATACAAGCTTTAGAAAGACGTGGCGTAAGAATAACGCCAGAAGAAAGAGAAAATGGATTTGAGGAGGAAAAATAATATGGAATTTAAAATTGGAGATAGAGTAAAAAATAAAAGCCGTGGTTTTGGTACTGTAAAAGGAATAGACGGCGGAGATTATGCAATTGAATTTGATGAACCTATTGCAGGTGGACATAGTTGTTTTGGTTTATGCAAAGAAAACCATGGTTGGTGGGCAAGTGGAAATTTCATCGAATTAGTAAAGTTCACTAAAGATGATTTAAAAGATGGCGATATTGTCACTCTTAGAAATGGCGACAGATTATTGTTTATTGACGATGAGTTTGCGGAGCTTACAGGAAATGATACTGATAATGACTTATGCTATGAAAGCGATTTGAGTGATGACTTAACATACGATGACGAAGACACTGAATATCGCAAAAATGACATTATGAAAGTAGAAAGACCGACAACTTATGGCATAGTTTTTGAAAGAAAAGAAGACAAAAAAGAGATGACTATTGCAGAAATTGAGAAAGTTTTAGGATACGGAATAAAAATTATCAAGGAGGAAAAGTAGTATGAGAAATCAAAAAGGTAACGTTATATCAGTAATTCTAGGAGTTGTAGCAGGTTTAATTACGTTGTGTTTTATTCTTAGTATTACAACAGTACCAACAGGACATGTGGGAATTAAAACTAGATTTGGAGCAGTTCAAAACGAATACATAACAGAAGGGTTGAACTTTAAAGTGCCATTTATCGAAGATATTAAGAAAATGGATTGCAGAACACAAAGAGTTGATGTTCAAGGTGAAGGCGCTTCAAAGGACTTACAAACAGTATCTACACACATTGCAGTTAACTACAGAATAAATCAAGAAAAAGCATTTAATTTATATAAAACGGTTGGCGTTGGTTATGAACTTACATTAGTTGAACCAGCAATTCAAGAAGCTATGAAAGCTTCGCTTGCACAATATACAGCAGAAGAGTTGATTACGAAAAGAGCAGAAGTAGCAAATATTTTAGAAGAAACATTGAAAAATAAATTAGATGAGCAAGGTATTGTTATAGAGAGTACAGCTATTGTTGATTTGAACTTTTCACAAACATATAACGATGCAATTGAGAGAAAACAAGTTGCAGAGCAAGAAGCAAAGAAAGCTGAACAAGAATTAGAAAAAGCAAAAATAGAAGCTGAGAAGAAAGTTGTTGAAGCACAAGCAGAAGCTGACGCCTTAAAGGTACAAAAACAAGAGATTACAGCAGACCTATTAGAGCTTAGAAGAATTGAAAATGAAGCAAAATGGATTGAGAGATGGGACGGGCAATTACCATCAACAATGCTTGGTGAAAGCGTTCCTATGGTTGATATAGGAGGTTAGATTATGAAAACAACACATAACCTGGAAGAAGTGTTAATGGATTTAATGTATAACTCTGAATGGGCGAGAAATAGCGACTACGCATTGTATGCAGACTACATTGCGTCAGTCCGCCCAGACATTAAATCATCGGATTATTATGAAGTGATGAGACATCACAAAGATTATGGAATTTATAGTTTTAAAGCGGTTGAGAGAGCGCGCAGAGCAATTCAAGCAGAAGCTAGAAAAGTTGGTGATTTGTCTTTGCTTAGTGACAAACAAGTTCAAAAATGGAGAAAAACAAATGAACAAGAATATAGAACAAAATATAGCAAAGGTTGTGATGAAGAATGAAATGTGTTTTTTTGTGGTGATGAATTTGAACAAAAAAATAAAAAAGGTCGCAAAAAGAATTATTGTGACAAGATCGAGTGTAAAAAGAAAGCTAATAAATTGGCGCAAAATAAATTTTATATGAAGAAGAAAATGGAACTTCCTATGAACGACAAACATGAAACTACTAAAACAACAAAAGAAGAACAACCAATAATTAAAGAGGAAAACCAATCACTGATACAAACAACGCCAAATGATTTTGTTCGAATGTATCGTGAAGATGAAATAGTCTATGTAAAAAACTTGTTGCCAGTCGCTAACGAATTAGCAATGGAAGTTCTTGATTTTGCAAAAAGATTAGGAGCTCTTAAATATGAGGGCGAACAACTAAAAATTAAGTTATCGAGAGAAAATTCAAAAAATGATAAAGAAGATGACAGATTTTTTCATACTATCGAATCAGCACAGAAGATGACCGTTGGAGAAATAATAAAACTATTTTGTGATGAAGGCGAAAATAGAGAAAAAAGAAGAGATGCAAAAAGTTTTTACAATATAGTACATTGCCTAATTAAAGGTATTCCATGTAATCCACATGAGTACGCGCAAAAAGCTATTAAAGGATTAACTAAGGCTAATGTAACATATGCGATAAGAAGTGAAGAAGCAAAACTACAAAACGAGAAAAAATAGGAGGCAATTATGGAAGATTGTTACAAAAGAGATTGCTTCGCGTTTAGAGAAATTACAGATAAGCGTTTTAGATGTATTGCGCTGACAGAATTAATTTGCGAAAGAAAAAGATGCAAATTTTATAAAAACGAAGCTACATACGAAGAGGGATTAAAAATCCTAAAAAACAAGGAGGAAGAAAGAAAGGCAAAAGGAAGAAAGATTTGAGAAAAAAGCTGAGATAGCACTTATACAAGACAAAATTTTAGAAGAGTATAAGCAATCATTACCAGAGCATTTAGAAAAGAGAATGGAAGAATTATCAATAGCTCTTGCAGAGAGGGAATACAGCCATGGATTATCGTCAATTGAAATCAATTCTCTGTTAAGAGGTAAAAAGGGTTCATGTATACATCAATACAGTGTAGAAGAACTTGAAGTTGTTTTTGAATATTATCAAAAATGCATGGTGGAAATAAATAGGGTTGTAAAATATCCGCCAACTAAAAGAAACTTTTGCGCATTTGCTGGGATAAGTACATTTCAATATGAGAGTTGGTTATTATCAGCAGATGAAAGGCGCTCCGAAGTTATGAAAATGATAGATGACTATATAAGCGATGTTATGCTTACGTCGGCGCAAAACAAAGAAATAGATAATATAACAACATTGTTTAGAGCTAAAGCAGAGCATGGAATGATGGAAGCAGTTGCTCCTGTAGTGATAGAACATAGAAATGAAGCCAATATGGACAAAATCAAGCAACAAATAGAATTATTGAAAAAAGGAAAAAGCTTAAAAGGTACTATAGAGCTTCCTAAGGATAAATATACAGTAAGTGATGCGGAGGACACAAAGGATGAATAACGAAGAAATTTTAAAATTAATTCCATATGGCAAAGAAAATGGCATTTCTAAGAATAAATTGGCTCGTCTGTTAAATATTGATGAGAAAGAAGTAAGCAAAATTATAAAGACACTTAGAAAAAATTACATTATTCTTGTTAATTCTGGAGATGGTTGCTTATACCGAACAAAACAAAAAGAAGAATTAGAAAACTTTATAAAAGAAAAACAAAAAAACAATTATGAAATTACTAGAGTTATTTTACTTGCATATAAAGAAATCGAGGCTTTAGAAAAGGAGAATAAATAATGAGGGATATTACATATTGCACAAGTTTTAATTGTAGTCGTCATGATTGTAGAAGGCATCAAATTAATACACCATCGGATGAAGCTTTGTTATGGCAATCAGAGTTTAAATGCAACGAAGATGGAACATGTGATTCTTATTGGAGGAAAGAGAAGGAAGAATAATGTTCAGAAAGACGAGAATACGTCTTTAGTTAAAGTAAAAAAGAAAGACGATAAACTTCATACGTCAAATAATAAAACATCTCCAAACCTTAATAAATGGGAAATAGAAATACCACTTAAATTACCAAGCTTAAATGATTACATATTGAAGTGTAGAAGCAACAGATTTGCTGGAGCACAAATGAAGAAGAAAGTTGAAAAAGACATATCTTTATATATAAGCAAACTACCTGTATTTAGAAAGCCAATCAAGATTAATTTTACATGGATTGAAGCAAACAAGCGTAGAGATTACGACAATATATGTTTTGCGAAGAAGTTTGTTTTAGACGCATTACAGTCATGCGGAAAACTTGAAAATGACAATAGAAAGTGGGTAGTTGGTTTTACAGATTCATTCGAGCTTAGTGAGGATAAAACATACAAAGTTATTTTGAATATAGAGGAACAAGATACAAATGAAATTTAAAAGAAATGAGGGAAACAAATGAGTACATTGAATAGAGCGGGGCGAAGAGCCTTGGAAAACAATGGCGCAAGTAAGTCACAAGCTATGCAAAAGTATAGACAAGATATTTTTAATACTGGATATCAACATGGATATGCACAAGCTAAATTAGATGCAGAAGAGATTTTATACTACATGTTTGCTTACACATTCCAATACAAATTTAGTTTAACAAAAGAGCAACTACAAGACGCCTTAACTGGAACAATACAAAACATAGAGTCTTATGCAACAGGTCAATTAACAAAGCAAGACTTTGACGATATAAGAAATAAAATTAGAAACGAGTTTGATGCAGATATCGAAAAAGTTTACAGAGAAAAAGATAAAAAAGGTGAGTAAATGAACAAATATGAAGAGGAAAAATTGAAAGATAAGAACCATGTAGCAACGCCAAGATGGGTTGTAGAAAACATATATGATTTGATAGATATTCAAAGTTTCAAGTCTATTTGGTTTCCTTTTAATCACTACGATAGCAATTTTAAATTAAAGGCTGACGAATTAAAGCTACAGTATAAAGCAACTCATATATTTGATGATTGTGGAAATGATTTCTTTAAAACAGAGCCACCAAAAGATTGTGATTTGCTAATAAGTAATCCACCATTTGACCAGCAAAACGAAATAATAAAACGAACATTTGAATTAGTAGAAACTAATCAAATAAAAGCCTTTTGCTTATTGTTACCGTTGTCTACTTTAGAAACTGAGAAGAGAGCTGACATATACGAAAAACACATGGATAAACTCAATATTTTAATTTTTAAAAAAAGAATAAAGTTCATTGGTAAATCAAATAGCTTTAATACAGCTTGCTGTTGGGTTTGCTATAACATAGAAAACTTAAAAGAAAAGATATATTGGATTTAGGTGATGCAGATGAGCTTGTTTAAAGCAATAAGATATGGAAAAGAAAAAAGAAAAGAATGGAGTTTTTGCAAAAGAGTGGACAAGCGATGTAGAAATCATGGTGGTTGTTTATGGTGCTTAAGTAACAGATTGCACAAATTCCAAAAAGCTTTAACAAAAGCTGAGTTTAGTGAGGAGGAAAGCTATGAAGAAAACAATAGTATTTGATTTTGATGGTGTTCTCCACAAAGGTTATGAAGGCTGGAAAGATGGCTCAATATATGGCGATATAGAATATAAATTGTTAGATTTCATTATTGAACTAATGAGCAAGTACTACGTAGTTATTTCTAGTTGCAGACCAGCAGAACAAATAGTTAATTTTATGAATGATTTGAAATATAAAGATTTAGTTTTTGAACAGTACGACAGTTTATATTGGCAAAAAGACAATATTGTGGGAGTAACAAACAGAAAAGCTGTAGGAATACTTTATATAGATGATAGGGCGTGGCGTTATCAAAATGATTTTAGCACAGAAACAAATATAAAGATGATTGAAGCACAATTATAGGAGGAATGATTATGGAATTAAAAGATACAGTAGCACTAATGAATAGTGAAGATTATAAAGATAGATTTGTTGCAGAATATATGCAAACAAAAATTAGATACGAGAAGTTAAAGAAGATGACTACAAAATACGAAGCAGGAACATTAAAGTTTGAACCAAAATGTGATTTAGCATTACTTAAAAATCAACAAACAAGCATGGGACACTACTTACACTTCTTAGAGGTTAGAGCTGAAATTGAAGGAATAAATATAGATTTTAATTGTGAGGTGACAAAATCATGAAAAAAGAAGATAAAAACAAAAACGAAATTGCAACATGGGCTATAACTTTAGGCATTATAGGATTGGCAATGATAGTATTACCAATTTTAATGGTTTTATTCAAAATTCATGTTGTGCTTGGAATAATTGTTTTAGGTGTACTGCTATTGAGCTTAGCATTTGGATTAGTTGAAATTATGGAGGGTTAATTATGGATAATGATAAATTTTTAAAGTTATGTAAGGAAATAGTTGTTGATTATTTTAATGGACAAGCAGATTGCACAGACAAGAACGGAACAATCACAGAAAAAAATGTTTTTGTTGTGTGGATCGTAAAAGCATTGCAAAACAATAAAGCTTTAGTAAGTACAACGGTACCAGACGGTATGTACTATGAAATTACATATAACGGAGATAAGAAAGAAATCTATGTTGACGCGTATAAGAAGTGGAAAAACTATGTTGTGGAAGTAGAGGAAGAATAGATGGATAAATTACAAGAACTAAAAAAGAAATATAAAGAATTAGGCGAAGAGATTGAAAGATTGGAGAATCAAGGCAAGGTTTGGACGCCAAAAGTTAGTGAAAAATATTGGTGTATTATTCCAAGTGGATATGTAGATTTTGATACATGGGCAAATAATTGTTTAGACATAGACCGTTATCAAATAGGTAATTGTTTCAAAACTAAAGAAGAAGCTGAAAAAGTAGTAGAAAAAATGGAAATTTACACAGAACTAAAAAGACTAGCAGAAGAGATTAACACAGAGCCTATTGAATGGGTAAAACCTGAACAACGTAAATACTATATTTCATACGATAGAGAAGGAAAGTTAGAAGGAACTTGGTTGACGAACTTGAGAGGTGCAACAGAAATTTACAGCACAAACAAAGACTTCCTAAAAATAGCTAAAGAACGTATAGGCGAAGAAAAACTATTAAAACTATTTAGGGAGTGATAAACAATGAAAATACTGACAAGATTATTTTGCAGACACGAAGATGAACTAGTAAGGAAAATAGAGCCGTTTGCTTGTATAAGCGGAGTGCAAACATATAAAAGATGCAAGAAATGTGGAAGAATAAAAAAACATATTTTCATGGAGTACGAAGGAACGGGGTGGAAATAATGACAAATAGACAATGGTTAATGGAACAAATACAAAATATGAGTGATGAAGATTTTGCGGAATTGATACATGTACCGCCTAAAATGGACGAAGAAGTATGCGACACTCTAGGCGATTGTTTCCCTAGGGAATGTAATGATTGTAAATTATATTGGTTACAAGCAGAACACAAAGAACCAATAAAACTATCAGATGCAGAAAGAGTTATTTTAGAGAATATTGATAAAGATTATAAGTGGATTTTTAGAAGTATTTCTGGCGACTTATGGTTAACATACAGTAAGCCTTTTAAAGATATAAAAGATTGGCACTGCGGAAATGAATTTATAGTTGCTCGATTAACGTTATTTAAACACCTTTTTAAATTTATCAAACACGATGGTTCAGAACCGTATAATATAGAAGAACTACTAAAAGGAGAGTAAAACAATGAAAGAAATAAATTGCTTAGATTGTATTCATATAACAAGTGATAATTTTGACTGTGAAAAATATTGTGGAGCAAAACATGGTTGGTGTGAATACGAAACGATAGGAGAGTGAGAGTTTGTGTAAATATTGTGAAGACAAGACAGGTTTTACACCAATAAACAGGACAGTTGATTATAGTGGCTTGGAAATAAGTATGTCTTCAAAAGGTATGTTGAGGTGTAGAGCATATATGTTCAAAGAGCTGTTTGAAACACAAGATGTTGTTAATATAAACTATTGCCCAATGTGTGGCAAGAAGTTAGGAGAGTGAAACAATGGAAAAAATAAAAGTTGGTGATTATATAAGAACGCACAAAGGAAAAATCTATAAAGTTACGAACGTATATGTTTTAAAAGTAACTTGTGGTCATACTTCACTAAGATATACCGATATATCAAAACACAGCTTCAACATAATAGACCTTATAGAAGAAGGTGACTATGTGAATGGGTATAAAATTATAATTGATGAAGGTATGTTGTTGCCTGATTGTAAACATGCTTTTACTGTTTTTGAAAGAGATGGTACTAGTTTTATGAAAATATGGGGCGAAAAAGACATTAAATCCATTGTCACAAAAGAGCAATTTGAATCTATGAAGTATGAGGTGAGATAAGTGCTAAAGATAATGAATGATTATTACGTTGATACGGATCCTCGTAATTGGATTTTGTATCGAAGGTACGTAATACAAGAAAAAGATTTAAAGAAATGTAAGAAAGCAAAAGTTGGAGATGAAAGGTTTGAACCACTAGGATATTATCCAACGTTAGAAAGTTTGCTTAGACGTTTACTTGAAAGAGAAAAGCGAGCGGTTGCAAAGTTAGAACCTAGTTTAGAAAGCTATATTAAAGAGCTAGAACACATGCAAGCAGATTATATAGCAAGTGTAAAAGAATGTGTTGCGAAAGTAGATGTTGATGCAAGAAAAGAGTACATAGTTAAAAGGGAGGATAAATTATGAAGCAAATAAGAAGAGGAGTTTTTGAAACAAATAGTAGTTCATCACATAGTATAACGATAACTAAGTGGGAACCACCAAAAGTGGTAGATATTCCAAGAAATTATGAAGAAATATTTGAAATATATGAATTTGGTGATGTGGATGGTGGCGAAGATCGTTATGGCTTAGACACTCATCTTGATGAAGTTAGTAAGTTAAGATTCATTGTAAATATGCTTGCTCGTGTATATGAGGATTTGGAGTGGGATGACGATACATTTGAGTGGGGTAATCTTAAATTTTATGAGTTAATTAAGCAGGATTTATTTGTGTGGCTAAAAGAAGCTGTAAAGGAAGAAACTGGGACAGAAATTGCATATATACATCCGAAATGTAAGGAATATCCATATTTCGAAGCTACTTATAGCGAATATGATGATATGAAAGATTTATTACATATTGAAAAAGATGGTGATGGATTCAATAAAGAAAAGTTTAAAGCTAGAGTAAAAGAAATAATCTTTAATAAAGAGATTGTTATATATAACGAAGAGTGTCCATATGGAATGGAACGTATAAGAAGATAGGAGGAATTGATATGAGACAA
>JAFTQC010000059.1 GCA_017462965.1 Clostridia bacterium
ATCCCAAGACCTCGATACTCTTTATATAACGATATGGCAAAAGACGGAACACCATCTTCTACATGTCCATAATCATCCATATTACGAACCCAGACAGCGCCGACTATCTTTTTGTCAACTTCAGCAACAAAACAAATATCTCCTTCCTGCTTGCCAAAATCCTGCACATAAATCTGTAATTCCGGTGCATTTATAATCTCTTTTGGCGGTGCATCTACACCTTCTGGAATGAAAATTGCTTCATACAGGAAATCATCCAGCAATGCTATTTCCTTGTTGTTCATATGCCTTATATTATAACTGATTTTATTATGAAAACCAATCAAAGTTCTAATTTGATTTACATCATATTCTTTAGCTGGAAGAATAACTGCATTTTCACCTATTATTTCTTTTACTATACGTAATTCTAACTCTTGCCTGTGTTTAAAATGACTGATCATATCCTCAAAAGCACTACATTCATGTTTCCTCCCATAAGGAGAGTTCACCAAATATTCTAACATCATCTGATACCATAACTCATTTCCATTCTCATCACAGCGTTCTTTTTGAATTATTTTAATATTCTCTTCCAACTTATCACTATAGAGATAAAATAATATAAACTTCTTTGCATCAATGCACCTAAATAAATTGCGATAGAACTCTATGATTTCTTCATCACTAAGAATATGAAACAAAATTAAATCCTCTATTACATTTTGAAAGAAAGAACATTCAAATAAATATCCTGTATCTGTAAAATTTTTAAACCTTGTTACTATAATTTCCTTTAGCTCCGCCAAAGTTTTTCGCTCATTATAGACTTCATAATTCTCCAAATCTTTATAAAATCCCGGAATATCCGTAATTATCTTAGTGTAAGTAATGATATAATTCTCTTGTTCCCTAACTGTATTTTTTATAATTTCATCCCTTATCGAATTGTATTTTTCCAAAACAGCCTCATATTCCTTCTTCGACATTAAAGCACACCAAGCCAATTCTATCGGAGAATAATCTCCTTCCCTACATACATGTAACTCAGGATTAAACTTCACAATATTATTTATCAGCGTGCTTTTTCCTGAGCCTTGAATACCTTCTACAAATATATTTTTCATAAAGCAAATCTCCTTTCAAATTATAATTCAATTACCTTAGTTGCTATTTTTTCGCAAAATTTCCTGTCATGTTCAACAAATAGCATGGTTGGCTCATACTTTAAAATTAATCTTTCTAACTGCATCCGCGAAAAAATATCAATGTAATTTAATGGTTCATCCCAAATATAAAGATGTGCCGGTGTAAGTAAACTAGTCGCCAACAAAACTTTCTTTTTCTGGCCTTCCGAGTAAGTTTCCATATTTTTGGCAAACTGCTCTCGTCCAAAATCAAGCTGCCGAAGTATGGTACAAAATAAACTCCTATCCAAATCATGCGTTTTACAATAATTTGTAACATTACCTTTAAGTCCGATTGTTTCCTGACCAACATATGAAATAACAAGACCTTTTGCCACCTCACATAGTCCTTCTTCAATTACACAAACACCTATATCGGAATTACATTTTTCTAGGATTTTTCTAATAATTGTTGTCTTTCCACTTCCGTTTTTTCCGGATAATACAACACGATCACCCTTTTTAATGTCAAAAGACAGCCCTTGAAACATTGGTTTATCTGAGTCTTTATATTGCAAACTATATTCTTTTACATTAACAAGACTATTTTTGTAATGAACAAGCTGAAACAACTTTAAATCTTTAGGATATTCTATATCTTCTAAAAGACCCTCCTTTTCCTCAATCTCTCTTTCAATTCGTTTTTCCATCTGCTTTACACGACTCTGCATCTTTTTTGTTTTGGCTCCGATAAAACTTCTTGTGCTTAAGCATCTGTCATGTTCTTTTATCGGATCAAATCCTATTTTGGTGCGTTCATTTTTATCTGCCCACTTAGCAACCTGTTCTGCCGCATGGTTCAACTTTTGAATCTCCTTTCGGTGTTTCTCATTTTGTGCTATCGCAAATTTATCTTTACGTTGCTTATTCTCCCACCAGACCGAAAAATTACCATTTTGTACTTCGATACTGCAGCGATTCAATACCAGACAATGATCTGTGCATGCATCCAACAAATCTCTGTCATGAGAAACCAGTATAAAACCCTTTTTAGAAGCTAAATACACCTTCACACACTCCCTTGCATTTTGGTCAAGATGATTCGTCGGTTCATCAATTAATAAAAACTCATTTTCCTGTGAAAACAAAACTGCAAGTAATATCTTTGTACGCTCTCCAGGACTTAAGGTACAATAAGGTCTATACAAAATCTCTGGACTTTCCGATAACTCTTCCAACTCACAAATCACTCTCCATATTTCACATCCGGGCTTCAAATCTTCCATAAATTCTGCCACAGGCATTTGCTTTTGGTATTCTGCAATTTCATAAGGAAAATAATCAAACTTCGTCGATGCACTTATGGAACCTGTAAACTGATATTTTCCAAGTAATAAATTTAAAAAAGTTGTCTTCCCTTTTCCATTTCTACCAATAAAACCTAGTTTCCAATTTGTATCAATCGAAAATGAAACATTCTCAAAAACATAATCAAAACTCCCTTCATATCCAAAGGTGAGATTATTTATACTAATTTGTGCCATATACATTCCTCCTCTCATGGTTACAATAAAAAAAGAACCATTCGTTGCCAAACAGTTCCATTACATACTATAACCTCATATGGTTCATCAAAAGAAGGAAATACACCCAACATTGTAATCATTTTTATGCACACAAAAAGAGAGGTTATGAGAACATAATCCACTTTTGGCAACATGACAAGTAGTATGGACGATATCGCTCATACTGCATAAACATTCATGCAATCAAAAGTAAATTATCTTCTCATCTTTTCACCTCTCTCCTTAAGATAAAGCCATTCTAACACTCCGACTTTCCTTTGTCAACAAAGGAATATACTAATTCAACTCATTCCACACATCCACATAATCCTGCAA
>JAFTQC010000020.1 GCA_017462965.1 Clostridia bacterium
AGACGCCTGGTCAATCGAGCTCGTCGAACTTCCTATGAAAATCGACAACAATATTAACATCACTATTACGGTGATAACCACTGTCACCATCGAAACTCCGCTTGTTTCTCTTCATTTGTTTTTTCACCTCTTAATTTTTTTTCGGGACAAAGGGACGGGGCTTTTGTCCTTTTTTTCAAATCGTCCATTTGACGGACGTCCCCCGTGGACGATTTTTACCAAAAAGGGACGTCCCTCTTGATGAACTTTCTTATTAGTACGACTCTTCATAACCACATACCGTACATGTGTCTATGCGGTTTACTGGATCTCTAGCATTCATTTTGTGCGAACCTTCACTTGTTTTTGCTGAGCAGTTTTTACATTTTTTGTAGTGTTGACTTGAGTCATAAGAATATGACGTTGAATAACTATGTGATGTTTTAGGGATTGACGCCGTCTGTGACTTACCACATACATCACAATATCTTACTTTTGTACCAGTTGATGAACATGTTGCTGATTTTGTAGTTGTATAGCTTCCATAATCATGGGATTTTAAACTTCCTGTTGTTGCTCCACATCGTGTACATGTTGCTTTTTTGGTACATGTTGCCTCACTATAATTATGATTTAGTGCACTTCCTGTTGTTGCTCCACAATTTTTACATGTTCTTGGTGCTGTACATGTTGCTGGAGCGTATGAATGGGCTGCTTTTGAGCCTGTCTTTATATCTCCTGTATCTCTTCCACATGCGTTACATACTCCTTTTGATTGGCTTGCTCTTGTACATGTGGCTCTTACAGTTATTTGATATGCTATTGGTCCTTCGTGTATTGAATAGTTTAGTGGAACTACTGCTGTTTGTACGTCTCCGCAGTTTGCGCATGTACGTTTTTTACTTCCTTTTGTTACACATGTTCCGCTTTGTGTTATTACGTATGAACCATAATTATGTCCTGTCGCTGATATTGTTGCATCTTGGTATGAACTACATCCTGAGTTTTGACAGTAACGTCTCTTCTTTCCATCAGTCGTACAGGTTGCTGATTTTATTGTTGAATAACTTCCATAACTGTGGCCTGTTGCAGGTGCACCAGCCGCGCCACATCTTTTACATGAAGATGATGATGTACATGTTGGTGTGCTAAAGCTGTGCCCTAGCGAGCTTCCGCTTGTAACACCACATCTTGTACATGTTGCTGGCGTCGTACATGTTGCTGCGCTGTAGCTGTGGCCTAGTGAGCTTCCCGTTGAATAATAGCTTGAACTGCTTATTGATGAGCATCTTGAGCATTTATGCCAGTTTGTTTGTGGCAATGAACATGTTGCTGATGTTCTCTTTGATGATGATGCTGCGCTGTAGTCGTGGCCTTTTGCCGCTATGCTTGCTGTGTCGCTTATTCCACATTTTGAGCAGTATCTTGTTTTTACACCTGTGCTTGTACATGTTGCTGCTGTTGTTGTGCTATAGTCTCCCCAGCTGTGGCCTGTTGCCGTTCCTGTTGCTGTGTATGTGTTTGAGCCTGCTGCTGAACATCTTGAGCATTTATAGTAATACACTGCGTTTGCCGTACATGTCGCTGGGCTCTTTAAATATGCTGATGTTTGGCTTTGAACTGTAAAGTTGTGATTTAATGGATTTCCTGATGAATAATATTTTGAGCTTGCATATGAACATCTGTCGCATTTGTAGTAGTATGTTGCTGCGTTTGTACAGTCTGCATTTGTTCTTAGATATGTTGATGTTGCCAATTTTGTATTGCATGCGTGTCCTAATGCATTTCCGTTTGTGTAGTAGTTTGTTCCTGCTGCTGTACATCTGCTACATTTGTAATAATATGTTTCTGGCGATTCACAGTCTGCTTCGCTTCTCTTGTATGTGCTTGTCATTGATTTTACAGTGAAGTCGTGATTTAACGCGCTTCCATATTCATATGTTGTGCTTCCTTTTGCTGAACATCTTATACATTTATAGTAGTATACGGCTTTTGTCGTACATGTTGCAGCGTCTTTTAAGTATGTTGCTGTCGCCGTTTGCGATGTGTAGCTATGGTTTAATGGCTCTCCGTATTCATATGTGTTTGTACCTTTTTCTGTACATCTTACGCATTTGTAATAATATACGGCTTTCGTCGTACATGTTGCTTCTGATTTTAGGTATGTCGATGTCGTCGTTTGCGATGTGTAGCTGTGACCTAGTTTTTCTTCTTTTAGCAGGTTACAGTATATACATCTTGAGTCCGATACGCATGATACCACCGAATATTGATGCTCACATATGTTTGTGATTGTTATTTGGTTTGAGCCGATTGTGTTTCCGTTATGTACTGAACGGCCATATACTGTGCAGTCTTTTGTTATTGTTATTGCGCCTGTATAGTTCGTCCACGCGCCATTGTCTATTTTGTATTGCAATGTTGTTACTGGTATTTTCTTTGACATGGTTACTGTTAGTGAGGATACTAACGAATCTGTACTCTTGTTTATTGTTATTACGTCTCCTAGTATGCTGAAGTTTACTGTTTTTGTGCCTGTGAAGTTTCCTTTTCCTGTGATTATTACTGCTGCTGTGTTCGTTCCTATGTTTACGTTGTTTGAGTATGATACTGTGTAGTCTGTTCCTTCTACTAGGTTTCTGTTTTGCTCGTTTTCTTTTACCGTTACGTTTTGTGTTATCGCGCTTCCTGTGTAATCTTTGTTTGTTACTCCTGTTACTGTTATGCTTGTTCCTATTGATTTTGGATTTATTGTTACTTTTCTACTTCCGCTGTGGTCGTAGAAGTTTGAGTTTACTATGTAGTAGTAGATTGTGTTTGTTCCTACGTTTTTATAGTATATTGGACTTGTCTTTCCTGAGCTGTAGTTGCTTGAGTTTAACGCTGTTGTTGAGTAGTAGATTGTTGCACCTGATGATGGCCATGTTGGTTTTACTGTGATTGTATGGTTTTGGTTGTCGAATGTTCCTACATAGTCTGATGCATCTACTTGCATTGTTGCTTTTGTTATTTGGAACGTTGTCGTTATCGTTCCTGAGTAGTTTCCGCGTCCTGTTATTGTTATTGTTGCGGTTCCTACGTTTACGTTGTTTGAGTATGATAATGTGTAGTCTGTTCCGCTTACTAGTGTTGTTTTTCCATCAAATGTGATTGTTGGAATTGGTCTTATTTCGTTTCCTGTGTATGTTACACTTGCCAATGGGCTTACCGCGATTTTTCCGCCTGTTAGGTTATAGCTTGTTATTTCCCACACTAGATTTTTGGCTGTTGTGTTGTTTGTGTCTGACCACATGTAGTTTTTTGTGTCTGTTAATGTTGCTACTGCTGTGTATTTTCCTGCGTTTACTTGTGCGTATTGTCCGCCTCTTGTGTATTCTGTGCCGTTTGCTATTCCGTATTTTGTTGTTCCATCGTATGCTTGCGGTGTTACAGCTACCGGTGGCGTTATTGGTTTTGGTGTTATTTCAAAGTATACTTTTATTGGACTTAATGTTAGTGTGTAGTTTGATGCTATGAATGATCCGTTGTTTGCTAGCGCTAATGTTCCTTTTTTGATTTCGTATTTTCCTACGTCTACGCCGATTTCTCTTTCTAGTACTCCTGAGAAGCCTGGTATTTCTCCTGTTACATTTCCTCTATATGAATATGTTAGTTTTGGTGTTACCGCCGTTCCATCGTATACTTTTTTCTGATTACTTGCTGGTGTTACTACGATTTCTTTTTTCGATACTGTTACCGCTATTTCGCCTGTTCTTTCTAAGTATTGGTCGTCTTCTGCTATTCTTAACGTAACTATTGATGTTCCATAGTTTCGTGGTGTTATTGTTATTGTTTTTCCGTTTAGGTTTACTGTCGCTACTGATGTATTGCTTGATGTTACTGTTGTCGCTGATTCTTTTCCTCTGTAACTAAATCCTACTTGCGAGCTTGAGTCACCAAATACGAATGTTTTGCTTGTTTCATTTAGTGTTAATTGTCTTATACCTTTGTTTATTATTACTGTGATTTTTTCTGTGAAGCCTGTTCTGTCTTCTCTTACGTTTATTATCGTTTCGCCTACTTTTGTTCCTGGCACGATTGTTAGGATTCCATTGCTCTCGCTTCCTGTTGCTATTTCAGCATTTTCTGATGTTACTTCTATATTTCCTGTGTATAGTCCTTTTTGTACTGTTATTATTATGTTTGCACCATCTATTTGTGATATTCCTGAGTTTGAGCTTACTTTGAAGAAGCTTTCGCCCCATACTGCTCTTAGTGTTACGTCTGCGTTTAGTTTGATTTTTCCGCCTCTTAAGTAATCTACGTCACTTTCTGTGTTTCCTGGATTTACTGATGTTGACCATCCTAAGAATACGTAGCGCTCTCTTGCTAATTGGTTTGATGATAGTGTTAATTCTACGTTTTCTGCTTGGTATTGTGTGTCTGGCGCTCCTGTTCCTCCGTTTGTATCAAATTTTATTTCGTATATCATTATGTTTTCGACGCTTACATTTCCTGCCAAGTCTTTTACCCAGAAATATTGTCTTCCTTTTTGTGTTACTTCTTTTTCTACTTCTACATCTTTTGTTCCTGCTTGTTCTGATTCCCACGCTATTGGCGCTATGTCTGACGTTGTCCATGCATATCCTGCTATTATTCCTTCGTCATGCGCTGTTGCTATTAGTTTTATTTTTTCTGATCCTTCGTCTTGTCTTACTGTTATTGTTCCTGCTGGTGCTGTTTCGTCTTTCCATACCGCAAATAGTTCTAGGTCTTCGTCTTTATAGTATGTGTCGCCTGGTTTTAATACTACTTCATCTGATTCTTCTGCTAACGACCATCCTTTGAATACGAAGTCTTTTCTGTATGGCTCGTCCGTTCCTCCTGTTGGTACTTGGATTGTTCCTCCTTGCGATTTTATTTGTGGTGCGAATAGTCCGATTCCTCCGTTTTTGTTTCCTGTTCCGCCGTTTAGGTTGTATGTTATTGTGTATGTTTCTACGTGTTCTGCCCATACTGCGTAAAATACTGTATTTTGTAATACTGGATATGCATCTCCTGCATGGTATTGTGGCTCTTTTGCGTCTTGGCTTAGCGCCCAGCCCACGAAGTCGTATCCGTGTCTTATTGGTTCTAGTGTTGTTACTATTATTTCTCCGCCGTATTCTACTACTTCTGTTTTTGTTATTGTTGATCCTTTGTTGCCGTTGTATTTTACAGTTAATCCGTTTATTTCATAGTTTGCTACTAGTTCCACGTCGTTATCTGGCATTGTGAATGTTGTTGATGTTGTTGTGGTGTTTGCCAAGTTTATTCCGCCGCTTTTTACTGTCCAGTTTTTAAATGTGTATCCTTGCGCTGGTGTTGTTGAGATGTATACTTCTCCTCCTGCAAGTCTTGCACCATTTCCTGTTACTGTTCCAGCTCCTTCTGGTTCTACTGTTACTAGTACTGTTTTTGTTCCTCTTTCCCATACCGCATATAGCACTAGATTTTCTGACAATGTTATTGTATCGCCTGCATGATATGTTGCTGTCGCTGCTTTTGAATCTGTGCTCCAGCCTTCAAATCCATACCCTGCTCTTTTTGGTACTTCTGTTGATATTATGTATTCACCTGTTAGGTTTTCTGCTCCTTCTGGCGCTCCGTCTCCGCCGTTTGCATTGTACATTACACTGTATGTTCTATTTTCGTCTGTTGTCCAGATTGCATATAGCACTGTGTTTTTGTTTAATGTGAATTCAGATCCTGGTTTGTATGTTGCTATTGTTTCTGTTGCGTTTTCGTTCCATCCCAAAAATACATAGCCATTTCTTAGTGGCTCTTGATTTGTTATTTTCATTATCACGTTTTCTGTTTTTGCTTGTGGTGCTGGCACGTTTGTTCCGCCGTTTGCGTTATATGTTATCGTGTATACTTCCGCATCTATTTCTGTTACTTCAACTGACGAGTTTGTTGTTCCTTGTCTTTCTTCTGTTGCTTTTATTTTGTATGTCTTATTTTCGTATACTGTTATTTCGTATTTTTCTTCTGTTCCTATTTCTGAAACTCTTGTTGCATCTTTTCCGCCAACTTCCACTGTTAAGTTTCCGCCGTTTATTTTTCTAACGACTAGCGTTATTTTTACACTTTTCTTATCTCCGGCTACTGTTTTATCTACCGACACTATTTCTGGTCCTGCTTTTTCTAACAAGTCTTTTGTGTAATACACTCCATCGTTTGTTTGGTATCCTCCAAGATAAAAGACTTTTCCGTCTTTGTCGTAAACGTATATATCGTCTACGCCAAATTCAGCCATGTTCGTTTCGGTATTAGTCGAGAATTTTTTATAATCCCATCCTCTTTTGGCTTCGTCATCAAATTCTATGTATTCTAGGTCTACTACATATCCATAGATGGCGTCCTCGCTGAAGCTTACGAAATCTTCAGGTGGATTCTTTATTTTCGTTTTATAGAATCCCTGGTTTTCAATTGCTTCACCCGTTCCATTTATTTGATTGGCAAATCTCTTCTCCGAAGATTGCTGCTCTACGAGCGACACTTCTTGGAAAAACTCAGCTCTACTTGCTTCGTTTATCGAATTCCCCGAGTATGCAAATGCAGCTAAAAGCAATATCAACAACACCACAATCGTGATTACGAGTGTTATCATCGATACTCCTTTTTGATTTGACCTAGTATTAATTTTCTTCATCTCATCTTTCGTTTCTTCTAAGAAAAGTTTTGTCATTTTCAGACCCCTCCTCATACATCTTTTGCATATACTTTTTGCTCATTCTAATCCAATGTCATAATATCTCTTTTATTTTATATATTCTAGTGGATATTTTTTCATGAAGATGTTTCACGTGAAAAGCATTTACGGAAGGACTTTTTGCTCCTTTTATTAATTTTTTGTTACATTTTCTTTACCCATATATTACAAAAAAACAAAAAAACCTAAGAGAAACTTTCTTCTCTTAGGCATTCTTGGGTTTGCAGATTCAAAAAATTATTCTACTACGTACACGTTAACTTTTTTTCTTCCCCATACTAACGCTTCTTCATGCGTATCCATGTATAAATCTATTTTGTAATCTTTAATTGCACTTCCAGTGTCACTCGCTGTTGCGTATCCATAATCCCACGCACCGTAAAGTCCTTCAACATAAACTTTAGCTCCAAGTGGAATTATTTTAGGATCAACCGCTATGACTTTCATCCCTGATCCAGGAACAATTCGTACGCCTGAAGCAGTCATACCGTAATTAGGATTTGATGGCGACTTGCCGCAACATTTTTTACACAAGCAATACGCCGTTGCCGACACCTCAACCACGCTCGAATATTCTTCAGGTTGATTATCCTCTGCTAAATCTCTATATGAAACATATTTTGTTGCATTCTCATTTTTGCTTTTATTTTCGCTTACACTATTCGATGTCACTTCACTTACTGTTTCAGCTTTTTCTAAAATTGTATTTTCTCTAGTTCCTTTTCTTGATACTGTTTGCGCATTTGTAACTCTATCATTTTTTGCAATTTGTATTTTTCCCTCATTTGCTTTCTCAACTTCTCCAGATGTTGTCACTTCATTTTCCACAATTTCTTCCGAAATTTCTTGTACTGCAGCAAAAGCTATTTGTTCGATTAATATAATATCATTTTCATTCATATTTGTATTACTTTCTACTACATCATTTCCGCTTGCTACAGCCATTTTTTCATAATTTTTGAAATTGTTTCCTACCGCATAAACTCCAGACATTATTGTAAAAATAATTGTGAATAAAGCTAAAATCATTTTCTTTTGTAAGACTATACTGCCTTGTTCTTCCATTAAATACTCCTTCCTTGATATAACGTCGAACGTACCTGATTCTACTATTATTTTTACCAGTTGTCAAATTTTTATACATTTTTTGGGATTTTTCGTGACAAGGGGAAACGAAAAATTCCAAATATTGTTTGTTATATTAATATTCCGATTTGATAACAATAGTACTGACACAAAAATATTTACTAAATTTTATGGAGGTTTTTATGAATTTAAAGAGAAATTTTTTAATTCTTACATCCCTTTTTATTATTCTTGGATGTAATTTAGCTTTAGCTACTACTGAACAAACTCCTACTGATCCCCCTGCAGAAACTCCGGTTGTTTCAGGAGAATCTGGTGAGTCTGGAGAGGTAACAGGAAGTGGTGAAGTTCCACCTGCCGAAGAACCAGAAGGAACTGTAAGTGGTGAATCTGGGGAAATTAACGGTGACGTGTCTGGTGAAGTAAGTGGAGAAATTAGTGGCGACGTTAGCGGTGATGTTAGCGGAGAAATTGAAACAATTTTAGCTAGTACTGCTTTGGATTCTACATTTACTATTAATATAAATGAAACTCTTTCTGCAGCAATGGAAGCAAGCGTTTCTGGTGATGAAACTTTCAATTTTGTAGTTGTTACAGAGCCTGCAAATGGTATTCTTGTACACGAAAACTCTGGCGATCCTGCTTTCACGTACACACCTAGTGGCGACTTTATTGGACTTGATTCTTTCGCTTTCAGATTAGAATCTGGCGAATATTATTCTAATATTGGTACTGTAACTATTGAAATCGTTGCACCTTCAGAGCCTGTTATTCCTTTTTATTATGAGGATATGCAAGATCACTGGGCTAATTTTTCAGCTTCTCATTTAGCAGCTAGAGGTTTCATTATAGGTGAAGAAATTGGTAATAATTTTTATTACTGGCCTGACAAACAAATGTCTCGTGGAGAATTTTTGTTGTTCCTTCTTTCTGTACTAAATATCGATGAAACGGCAAATGCAGCAGATGTAACTTTTGCAGATGAAGATTCTATCCCTGATTGGATGCTTGAAAAAGCTAAGATAGCTTACGAAATGGAAATAATCAGTGGCGTATCTGATGATACTGATTCGCTTTATCTATACCCTAACGCACCAATTACTAGAGCAGAAGCGTTTGTGATGATTAACAATGCATTGCTTGTAAAAACAGAAGCTGTAAATACAACTGATGCAATTAATTATGCTGATACAGAAAGCATTCCATCTTGGGCAACTCAAGCCATCAAAAATCTTTCTGCTTATCAAATAATTCAAGGTTCATCAAACAACAATGTTAATCCAAATAGCATCGCATCACGTGGCGAAGCAGCCGAACTTTGCTACAAACTTTTGAAACAAATTGAAGCAAGTGAATTAACAACAGGTTCGGGCGATTTAAAATAAGAAAATGGACAAAAGGACGGAAGCTTTTTTTCGGGACAAAGCTTCCGTCCTTTTATCCATTTTTAAAATTTTTATTCACCATCCAAATCGATGTCAAACGTGCTGATTTCATACGTTTTTCCATCGCTTGAAACATGAATTGTTCCCTGAGTATCCGTTCTATAAATTTGAACGTCAGAGTCTTTTAGTGCAGCCATTACTTCTCTGTGAGGATGTCCATACGAATTTCCTTCACCGCAAGAAATAACAGCAACCTCAGGCATCGTCTGCTCTAGAAAATCATCAGAGCTACTTGTGCTTGATCCATGATGTCCAACCTTAAGAACATCTACATCATTCCACAAACGCTTCTCTTCATTAGGAATTTCTGCATCTGCCATAAACAAGAATTTGTTTTTGCCATGAGTTGTTTCGACAATGATTGAAGTTTGGTTAGTCTCCTCATTATCACTATCAATTCCCATGATTTCACATCTTGCCTCGCCCACATAGAAAATATGTCCAAGCTTAGGAGCAACAGATGTTACGCCACTTTTTTTTGCTGCAGAAATAACATTTCTATATGTCGAAGAATCATATTCAATGTCTGGCATGTACAGATTTTCAACCTCAAAGTTTTTTAATACATCATCAAGCCCACCAATATGATCCTCATGTGGATGAGTGCCAATTAAATATTTGACTTTTGATATTCCCATACTGATGAGTTGAGCCACTATAAGGTTGCCATCTTCGTTGTTCCCCGCATCAATAAGCATATACTCGCCATCACAGCTAACTAAAGTACAATCGGCTTGGCCTACGTCAAAATAGTATATGCCAAGTTCTCCATCTACTTCAGCCAAATCCTGCATACTTTCAAGAGATTCCTGATTTATGCTATCTTTCGAATCTATGAAATTATCTTTAATATAGTCCTGCGCACTCGCCAAAATATCATCCACAGAATCGGCTTCGATTATCTTATCAAGACCAACTTGTGAAAAACCAAAACCTAATGACAAGCCAATAATACACAAAACAGCAACTATTTTTATCACTAATAGTTTCCCAGAAGATTTACTCTTTTTACTCATTTGTTTTCCCTCCATCCATTACATCAATGTCTGAACTACCAAGAATATTAGAAAATATATTCTTTCAAAATTTGATAAACCATGTGCACCGGCAATCCCATTACCGTTGCATAACTTCCATCGATTTTATCGATATGAACACCAAACTCTTGTTGTACCGCATAAGCACCGGCTTTATCCCACGCATTTCCAGTAGCAAGCCATCTCTCGATTTCTGCCTCTGAAAGTTCACCTATATGCACATCAGCAATATCACAATCTATATGCTTTTCGACTTTGCCATCTTTTCTAATTATTACTGCAATTCCTGTCATAACTTGATGAAAATCATTGCTTAGCATCCTAAGCATTCTTCTAGCATCATCGGCATCTTTTGGCTTACCAAGTATTTCACCGCTTCTGCTAACAACAATTGTATCACTTCCAATAACGATACAATCATCTTCACATCCAGCAAACACATCCTCAGCCTTTTGATTTGCAATCTCCTTAACTTGCTCAAAAGGTGTAAGCGACGCATCTACAACTTCATCTGAAGAACTAACAATCACTTCAAACTCTTTCGTAATAAGCGATAGCAGTTCTTTCCTTCTTGGCGACTTTGAAGCTAAAATTATTTTCATAAAACTCCTCCCGTAACTTCATTTTTGCATACTTTATTATATATCAAGATAACTTATTATCAATAATTTTTTTCTTTTTTCATCAAGAGGGACGCCCCTTTTTGAGAAAATTTTAATCAAGAGGGACACCCCTTTTTGAGAAATAAGATTTAGTGGAAATGTAGCTATTTTGTTCGCTTCAGCACTATCTATACAACAAAAAAATGTTGTTTTTTGGTATAGTCTTTATTCTTATTGCACCAAACATGCAATGAAAATATATTGTCAAAGCCCTGAAAACAATAGTTTTTTACATAACTCAAAAATCGTTTTCTCAAAAAGGGGTGTCCCTCTTGATGAAAATTTTCTCAAAAAGGGGCGTCCCTCTTGCTAAAAAAGCATAAAAAAAAAGACAACCCAAAGTTGTCTTTATGGCGGAGACAGAGAGATTCGAACTCTCGCGGCCCTTACGAACCCTAACAGTTTAGCAAACTGTCCCCTTCGACCGGCTTGGGTATGTCTCCAAATCTTTGGCGGAGAGGGTGGGATTCGAACCCACGGTACGCTCGCACGTACGCCAATTTTCAAGACTGGTGCCTTAAACCAACTCGACCACCTCTCCAGATGATTTGTCGCTGTCGACAAGAAATATATTAACATTTAAAATATTTCTTGTCAACAGTTATTTTCCTATTTATTTTTTAGATTTTCTAAATCTATTCTTGTAACAAGTTTTATTGAGTTTTCAGCATTTACAATCACATCAGACTCTTTTCTTGGAGTTATATTCAAATTTGTAGAATCTTTATAATTTGATATGTCAGCTGTATATACCCATAATTCGCTATTTTGCTCTGCACTTACAAGAAGAACTACCTGTTCTCTATAGTTTTTATTTAATCCAATTTCTTTTTTTGATACAGGATCAAAATATGCTACATTTGAGCGTAGGACTTCAGATACGCTCCATTCATACGAATAATAAAGTTCTAATATATCATCTTGATTATTATCTGCTAAAGCAAAATTTAATATTCCTTTACCTCTTTTATTATTCCCTATCTTGTATATTTCATCTTGATAAACTAAGAAAGATTCGGCTGTATCAGCGAACTTAAAAATCTGGTATTCCGAATTGTTAGCCACAAATTCAGGTGTGATATTGAAACAATTATTCATATCTTCAGATGCAGGTTTAATATTCTTCGTTTCCACTAATTTTAAAAATTCGTCAACGCCGTTTTTAGTTCCTTTTAACGAATAGGTGGAAATAGAGGCGTATATATTACTTATTCCTGTTGCATTTTCTTCTTTATTATTGCCAATCAATTCGTTAAAAAATTCACTGTTAAAAAATGTTTTTGCAAGAAATATTCCCGCAATTATTGTCACTACAGCAATTACCAAGATTACAATCTTCTTATTAAATAATTTTTCTTTTAGCGTTCCCACTATATCCTCCATATGATTTCAAAATTTTAGTTAACACTCATAAAATATTTATACCCACTTTGCTTTGCTATATTCAAAGCTTCTTCTTCCTCTTTTACTAACGTATATTTTGAAACTCCATGTTCTACTGGTTTTGCATATGTATTCGTCGTATTATCTCTTGAATAAATACCATTTAAGATAACACCATTGTCTTCAAAATCAAGAAGCGCAAGTGCAAAACACAAATCGCTTCCCGTATGTTGATAAGCATTATATCTAACCATACCAACCTTTTGAATACATTTATTCATATTCTTTTCTAACTCTTTACAATATTTCTTTAAACTTTGATTTTCTTCACTAACATTTAGAACATCTTGAATATACTTTCTAAGCATATCCGTTATATTCTCGCCATTTCCTAGTCTTGTCATAAATTCATCGTATTTCTTTTTTAAACGTCTTGTTGTCACGATACTATAAATCAATAATGCGAAATTTATAAAAAGCATTGTAAATATTACAATAATGAGTATTAAAAACTCCTTTGATTGCAGTATTGTCTCCATATTATCATCTCCTCGCTGTATTTTGCTTTTCAGAAAGTTTTTTCGTCCAGTGGGGACGTCCATCAAAAGGACGAAAAAATCTTTAAATCACAAATATTTCTTATCTTTCTAATAATTCTAAAATTCTTTCAAGTTCTTCAGATGTAAAATATTCTATTGTTATTTTACCCTTAGACTTTGTTTTTGGACTAAATGAAACTTTCGTTCCTAAAGCCTTTTTCAATCTATTTTCAATGTCCTTATAAATTATATCAAGCTTATCAACTTGCTTTTTCTTTTTTGTTTTTGAAGCTTCTTCTTTTTCTTCTTTTACAAGGTTTTCAGCCTCTCTAACACTCATGTCCAGATTAACAATATCTAAAGCTAATTTGTATTGTTTTTGTGGACTAGATATTGAGGCTAAACTTCTCGCATGTCCTTCTGTTAGTTTTCCTTCATTTACAAGTTCAATAACTCTTTCATCCAAATTTAAAATTCTTACTGTATTAGCAATCGCACTTCTGCTTTTACCAAGCGTTTTAGCCAATTGTTCTTGTGTTAAATTGTGTTCTTCCATCAACTCTTTTATTGCTTTCGCTGTTTCAATTGGATTTAAATTTTCTCTTTGAATATTTTCAATAAGTGAAACTTCTCTTATTTTCTTTTCATCATAATCTCTTACTATTGTTGGAATTGTCTTCAAACCGGCTATTTTAGAAGCTCTCCATCTTCTTTCACCAGCAATTATTTGATAATAATTATCTTTTTTAGCAACTATTATTGGTTGTAAAACTCCGTGTTCTTTTATTGAATCTGCTAACTCTGTAAGTTTTTCTTCATTAAACGATTTTCTTGGCTGATTTATATCCGGCTCAATTTCGTTAATTTTCATTTCAACTATTTTTTCGTTAGAAGCAATTGGTGCATCTCCTCCAAGTGCACTTACATCTACATTTGATGGAAAAAGTGCTTCTAGTCCTTTTCCAAGTCCGCTCTTACCTAATCCTGCCATAATTTTCAAACCTCCTTAGTTTCTTATTTTATTTTGTCTGATTATTTCGTTTGCAAGTGCTGTATATGCTCTTGACCCCTCAGATCTTTTATCGTACATACTTATAGGCAATCCATAACTTGGAGCCTCACTAAGTTTTACATTTCTAGGAATAATTGTTTTATATACTTTATTTTTAAAGTATTTTTTAACTTCTTCTATAACTTGTCTTGATAAATTTGTTCTTGCATCGTACATTGTTAAAACAACGCCTTCTATATCAAGTTTTTGATTTAAATGTTTTTGAACTAAGTCGATTGTACTCATAAGTTGTCCCAAACCTTCTAATGCATAGTATTCACATTGAATTGGAACAAGAACAGAATCTGATGCTGTCAAAGCATTTAATGTAACTAATCCAAGTGATGGTGGACAATCTATTATTATATAGTCATATTCGTTTTTTGCCGCATCCAAAACTTGTTTTAATTTTGTTTCTCTTGAAATTTGCGAAACCAATTCAACTTCCGCTCCTGCTAAATTGATATTTGATGCACATAAATCAAGGTTTTCAACTGCTGATTTTTGAACTACATTTGCTAATTCTTCTTGATGAATTATTAAATCATATGTAGATTTTTCTACATCTTTTTTTCCTCCAACACCACTTGTTGCATTTCCTTGTGGATCAGCATCTATTAATAGTACTTTTTTGCCAGCTAAAGCAAGGCAAGCACTTATATTTACTGAAGTTGTTGTTTTACCTACTCCGCCTTTTTGATTGGCTATTGATATGATTTTTCCCATTTTTACCTCCATTTTGTTTCATGTGAAACATATATTTTCTTATGTACAAAAATATTATATATATAATAAAAAAATTTGTACATACAGAAAACGAAAAAAAACAAAAATTTCTGGACAATGGGACGGGGCTTTTGTCCATTTTTTTGTTGAAAATTAGGACAGAGCTAAGGAAGGAGCTTTCAGCAAGAGGTCGCGACCTCTTGCTGAAAGCTCCTTCCTTAGCTCCGTTCCAATTTTCAAATTCATTGTTTCACATGAAACTATTAATTATTTTAGTGGTTCTTTTGTTGGTGTACCTACTTTTCTTGGATATTTGTTTGGTGTATTTTTTTCTTTTTTATACAATATAATTGTTCTGTCAGCATCTATTTCTGATAATTTTATTCGTTCAATCTCGTCCTGTTTCATTCCCAAAATTTCTAGTGCACGTTTTGCTTCTTGCATTTCTTTTTCGGCATCAGCCTTCATGCATATAAACGTTCCACCAACTTTCAAAAATGGAGTACAAAGCTCTGAAAGTGTTGAAATATTAGCAACCGCACGCGCTGTAGAAATGTCAAATTTCTCTCTATATTCAGGATTATGAGCAATATCCTCTGCTCTTCCGTGTACTGTTTTGACATTTTTCAATTTGCATTTTTCTATAATTTCATTCAAAAAATTAATTCTTTTATTCAATGAATCTAATAAAACAACTTCTATATCTTCTCTGACTATCTTCAAAGGAAGTCCTGGAAAACCCGCACCAGTGCCAACATCAATCACTTTAGCTCCTTTTGGAATATACTTTTCAATAGTAAGAGAATCAATAAAATGTTTTATTATTATTTCCTTATCTTCAACGATTGCAGTTAAATTAATTTTCTCATTCCACTCTTTCAACAGTTTTTTATACGTCATAAATTGTTCGATCATTTTGTCATTCAAATCAATATTAATTTTTTTTGCTGATTCTTTCAAATAAGTTTCCATAACTTCTCCTTTTAGTTTACACATGATTTATTTGGCGTTATTTGGTTCATATTTTGATTTTATTTTTCTGTCGTAAAATTTCACGCAACCAAATTAAAAATCAATTTTTGACCCATTTTTATCCCTCGAATTTTAATTCAAAATCAATTTTTCAAATTTACATTTAACCATATTTTTAATTTTTATTTTCCATATTCAAGTGAATCAAAAGAACATTTATATCAGCAGGAGAAACTCCTGAAATTCTTGATGCTTGGCCAATTGAAAGTGGTCTGAATTTCTCTAATTTTTGTCTCGCTTCAATTCTAATCCCTAAAACCTTACTATAATCAATATCTTCAGGAATTTTCTTTTGCTCTAATTTTTTAAATTCTTCAATTTGTTCCAATTGCAAATTGATATAACCTTCATATTTCAATTCTATATTAACTTCTTCTCTCTCTTCTGGCGTCAATTCAGGTCTTTCAGCATCAATTGGAGCAAGCATATCATAATTTAATTCCGTTCTTCTTACTAAATCTACAAGTTTAAAACCAGTTGTAACCTCAGTAGTACCAACGCTTCTAAGTATTTCATTTAATTTTTCAGAAGGTTTAATATTTGTTTTCTTAACCCTGTTTATTTCAGCTTCAATATGTTCATATTTTTCAACAAACTTTCTGTATCTTTCCTCTGAAATCAAGCCTATTTCATAGCCTTTTGGAGTCAATCTTTTATCACTATTATCTTGTCTAAGCATCAATCTATATTCTGCCCTAGAAGTCATCATTCTGTATGGTTCATTAGTTCCTTTTGTTATCAAATCATCAATCAGAACACCAATATAAGCATCAGATCTATCAAGAATTAAAGGCTCTTTTCCTTTGATTTTTTGAGCCGCATTAATTCCTGCAATTAAGCCTTGCGCTGCAGCTTCCTCGTATCCAGACGAACCATTTACTTGTCCTGCGAAAAACATTCCGCTAACTAATTTAGATTCCAAAGATAGCTTCAAATCAGTAGAATCAATACAATCATATTCAATTGCATACGCAGGTCTCGTAAATTCAACGTTTTCAAGACCAGGAATCGTTCTATACATAGCTATTTGAACATCTTCTGGCAAACTACTAGACATGCCTTGAACGTACATTTCTTCAGTATTTTCACCCATAGGCTCTATAAAAATTTGATGTCTTTCCTTTTCGGCAAATCTAACAACCTTATCCTCTATTGAAGGACAATATCTTGGTCCAGTTCCCTCTATAACACCTGCAAATAACGGAGATCTATGAAGATTATCACGTATAATTTGATGTGTTTTTTCGTTTGTATACGTCAAATAACAAGGGATTTGTTCTATCTGTAATCCGCTATTTTCAAACGAAAAAGGAGTTATTTCATCGTCACCATTTTGTATTTCCATCTTTGAAAAATCTATTGTTCTCTTGTTGACTCTAGCAGGTGTTCCTGTCTTAAATCTTCTTGTTTTAATTCCTATTTTATTCAAGCTTTCAGTCAAATGTCTCGCTGGAAAAATACCGTCAGGACCACTTTCATAATTTACTTCTCCTATATGTATTTTTCCTTTTAAATATGTACCAGAACACAATATAACAGCTTTAGCATTAAATATCGCTCCTATATGTGTTTTAACTCCCTTAACTTCATTATTTTCAACAAGATATTCTACTATTTCTGCTTGTTTAACGTCCAAATTTTCTTGCAATTCAAGGACATGCTTCATAGATTCTTGATATTTTCTTCTATCAGCTTGTGCTCTCAAAGAATAAACAGCAGGTCCTTTTGATTTATTTAACATTTTAGATTGTATAAATGTTTTGTCTATATTCTTCCCCATTTCTCCGCCCAAAGCATCTATTTCTCTTACCAAATGTCCTTTTGAAGTTCCTCCTATGCTTGGATTACAAGGCATATTTGCTATGCTATCTGCATTTATCGTAAATATACATGTCTTCATTCCTAATCTAGCTGAGGCAAGTGCTGCTTCACATCCTGCGTGTCCTGCACCTATTACTATTACGTCATATTCACCTGCTTTATATTCCATTTATAACATCTCTCCTTTTGAGTTATTTTTTATTTGTTTCACATGAAACTATTCTTTCTAAGTATTGATTTTACTATATTTTTCCTATTTCCCAACGCAGAATTTTTCAAATATTTTATTAAGAACATCCTCTGAAATTGATTCACCCAAAATTTCACCTAAACTTGTTATAGCGGTCTTAATATTTATCGAAATCATATCAATTGGAAGTCCCGTGCTAATTGTTTCTTTAGCTGTTTTTAAGCCCTGTTTAGCCTTATTTAACAAATCTTTATGTCTAATATTAGTGATAATTAATTCATTTTCCGAATCTAAATTTTTTAAATTAAACAATTCTTCTATTTTATTTTCAAGCTCTATCATACCTTCACCTGTTTTAGCTGAAATACGAATTATATTTTCATCATTAATAGAAATTTCTTCATTTTGTAAATCGATTTTATTTATCAAAATGATATGATTTTTATCACCAATTTCATTCAAAATTTCCTTATCTTCAGACAAAAAGCCTTTACTTCCATCAATCAAAAACAATACTAATTCTGCATCATTTAGCACCTTTTTGCTCTTTTCAACACCAATATTTTCAACGACATCTTCCGTATTTCTTATACCAGCAGTATCAATCAATCTAAGAGTAATTCCTTTTATATTTACACTTTCTTCAATCGTATCCCTTGTCGTTCCTGCAATCTCAGTAACAATAGCTCTATCCTCTTTTAATAATAAATTAAGCAGTGAAGATTTACCAACGTTTGGTTTACCTACAATCGCTGTCATAATACCATTTTTAAGTATTTTTCCACTATTAAAAGACTCTTCTAAGACGCTTAGTCTTGCTATCTGCTTTTCTAAAATATCCTCTATTTTTTCTCTTCTTACTTCCTCTATATCCTCATATTCCGGATAATCAATATTTGCCTCTATATCAGCAAGTAAGCCTATAATTTCATCCTTTATATTTCTTATTTCATCGCCCAATTTACCCTCTAATTGTTTTACAGAAGCCTTGCTTTCTTTTTCACTTTTACTATTTATCAAATCTATAACCGCTTCTGCCTGAGTTAAATCTAATTTTCCATTCAAAAAAGCTCTTTTGGTAAATTCTCCACCCTCTGCAAGTGTAGCACCATTATTCAAAAGAAGTTCTAAAACCCTATTTACTGCAACATTTCCACCATGGCAATTAATTTCACAAACATCTTCTCCAGTGTACGATTTAGGGGCTTTAAAATACGAAACTAAAACTTGATCAACAGTATTATTTTTTTCATCAATTATATTACCTAAACGCAATGAAAACGGCTTAATTTCGCCTTTTTTCAATGGTTTAAATATCTTTAAAACTATATTTAAAGCATCATCTCCGCTTATTCTAACTATACCAACTCCACCATTTCCAATGGCTGTAGATATCGCAGCAATTGTCTTCATTTTCTTCTCACCTCTCTTAAAAACTCACAATATTATACTATTTTTTTCCTATTATTTCAATGTATTTACATAATTTTTAGTAAGAGGAACAAGACTTTTCGAACGATTTTCGGGACAAAAAAAATACTGATTCTTTCGAATCAGTATTTTCTCTTTATTTAAGTGAAATAACAACTTTTCTGTATGGTTCTTCACCTGTACTTACTGTTTTAACTTTTGGATGGTTTTGAAGTGCATTATGAATAGCTTTTCTTTCGAATGGATTCATAGGTTCTAATGTAATGCTTTTTCTCTTAGAAACAACTATATTAGCACGTTTTAAAGCAAGCTCTTCTAAAGCTTTAATTCTTTTCTTTCTATATCCACCAACATCAATAATTATTCTAACATAATTTTTCATGTTTTTATTTCCGATAGTAGACGCAATCATTTGAAGAGCTTCCATAGTCTCTCCTCTGTAACCAATAATAATTCCTGTATCTTCACCAGTTACATCAAACTTAAGAATGTTATCTTCTACATAACTGTTAATTTCAAGCGTTAATCCGAATCTAGCGAAATAATCATTTAAGAATTTTGTAACTCTTTCTTTAACAATATTAGCATCTTCCTCTGTAAATTCTTTTATTTCTCTCTTCTTTTCTCCAGCAGCTGCTGTTGTTTCTTGTGCTGGCATTGAAATTTCAGTAACTCTAACCTTTATTTGTCTTGGATCTAATATACTGAATATTCTCTTTTTTGGTTCTTCAATAATTTCTATTGAAACTTGTTCTTTCGTCAAGCCAACCTTGCTTAACGCATCTGCAACGGCTTCTTCATAGTTTTTTCCAATTCCTTCTGCAACCTTAGCCATCAATAAAACCTCCTTTATTTTTAATGAGGTTGAATCGTCCATTTAACGGACGTCCCTCATGGATGATTCAACCTCATCTTATTAACCTACGACTTATTTTATATTATTTATGAAAGATTTCAACTATTTTTTCTTTTTCTTATTACCATTAGAACCTTTTGAATTGTTCTTTTTATTTGAATTATTAGCATTTACATTCTTGTGTGTTGTGTTTTCACCATCATTAACCACTTCATATTCAACATTTCTTACTTCATTTTTTTCAGCTAATTCTTTAACTTTCTTGTTTTTAGGATCTAATATAATTCTTTGGATAACAGTTTGAATTATACCAATCAAATTGCTTGTAACCCAATACAAACCAACACCTTGAGGTATTGAATATGCTACAGAAAATAGCATTATTGGCATCATTATATTCATTACTCTCATATCTGGCATAGGAATTTCCATATCTTCAGGTTTTGGTTGAACAATACCGTTTTTCTTATTAATATAATTGTTTAAAAAGACTGTTAAAGCTGTTAAAAGTCCTGATAATACAGGAATTATCAACAAAACAAGATTTCCTTTATTTTTAGAAGCGGCTTCTCCAAGATTTATACCAAAGAACTCTAAATCCATGATTTCTTTTTCTTTAATAATTTCAATTTCATAATATCTTGGATCAATGAAATTACTGTCATCACCGCTATTAATCTTTGCGATTTCAGCATCTAAAAGATCTCCACTTAACTCATCACCACTATTTGCAATAAGAAGCTCAATTGCTTGCTCTTTTCTATTTGCAACGATTTCATCTTTATATCTTAAAATTTCTTCTGAATCCATCTTCATAATATGTGTAAGCGGACTGACTAACATATAAAACATTCCAAGTAAAATTGGTAATTGAATAAAATTAAGTAAACAGCCTGAACATCCAGTACTACCAAGCATTGTAGTATTATTTTCTTTCAGCATTTTCTGATATTCTTGCATGAATTTTTCTTGATCATTTCCATATTTCTTCTGTAATTCTTGCATCAATCCTTGCATTTTTTGTGCTTTTTCCATCGATTTTTGTTGTTTTAAAGACATTGGTAACAACATCAATTTAACCAAAATTGTAAATATAATAATTGCTAATCCATAGTTTTGTACTATTCCACAAATAAAATTCATTAAATAACCAAATAAACCCGCTATAAAATTTAACATTACATCCTCCTATATTTGTTATTTCATCAAATTGGCTTTATTTAGGCACTTCAAAAGACTTTTTTCAACGATATAAAAATCTACAGATTCTACTTTTGCACTGCTTTTCCAGACTATTACAATGTCATATCCTGAAGTAATATTCATTTCATTAACTCTGTATGCCTCTCTAATCAAGCGTTTTAGATGATTTCTTATGACACTCTTCCCTGCTTTTTTTCCAACTGCAACGCCTATTCTATTAACTTCTTGTTCTTTTTTGCAAACATACATTGTTAAAACATCTGAATTATACCATCTACCACTTTTTAAAACCGATTGAAAATCAGAATTTTCCTTCAAAACTATCATAAGCGTCACCTCCAATTTCCGCAGATAAGTAAAAAGGCCCTTTACAGGGCCCGACTATACATGGTTTTTAGACTTTCTACTATGCAGAAAGTTTCTTTCTACCTTTTAACATTCTTCTTTTTAATACTTTTCTTCCATTAGCTGTTTTCATTCTAGCTCTGAAACCATGTTCTCTTTTCTCTTGTCTATTTTTTGGTTGATATGTTCTTTTCATTTACTATTGCACCTCCGATATTTTGGTTTATCTATTTTAGTATTATTTAATAATAACCTCAAGACTTATAGCAGTTGATATTTTACAATACAACTTATAATTTTGTCAACTATTTTTAATAGTAAATTAAAAAAGAATAGCAAGAGGGACGCCCCTTTTTGTGAAAATTTTTCACAAAAAGGGGCGTCCCTCTTGTTATTCTTAACGCTTAAAATGGCTTTTATTTCGATTTTTTGTTTTTAATTAATAAAGGAATACGTTTTTTTAATAAAATCGAAATTTAGCCTTTTTCATCAAAATTACATTTTTTGAGAACATAATTGATTCATATTTATAATACATAAATGATGAAATAGGTGTTTGCATTAAATAAAATGCAAATTCACATTTTTATGTAAAATTATTATTTCTATTAACAAATTTTACGGAACTACGTATTTAGCTTTTTTTCTATAAATTCTTGCTTTTATTTTTTCAAACATATATAATGTGGATAACTCTGAAAATTATTGATATATCAGTATTTAAAAAGGTTATTCACATAATAAAAATTATGTATTGTAGACATAAAAATATATTTATATTTCAAATGTTTGTTCGTATAAATTTCATGGCGAAAATAACCTTTCTTTTTAAAATCTACTGTTATCAACAGTTTGTCCATATTTAAAGTTTTCAACATTGATTTTGTTGGGGAAATAGCTACTTTGAGGACATTTTGAAGAGTTATCCACAAAATTATTAACAATTGTGAATAAAATGTTAATAACTTTGTAAATTTTGTTAGGAGGCAGTTATGCAAGAAGATATGAATGACGTATTAGCTAGGGCGAAAGAGCTTATACGTGAGGAAATACCACCGCTTAGATATAATACAGCTATTAAGCCAATGGAAATTCTTTCTCTTACACAAGACACTGTTCAACTAAAAGTTCAAACATCTTATCAAAAAACAAAGATACTTGAACCTTTTTGTGCAGATCTTATAAAAGAAGCTTTTAACATTGTTACAGAGAGAGAACTAAAAATAGAAATTATTTGTGTAGAAGAATTAGCCTTAAATAATAAAACTGAAGATGGAGAAGAATCAGATCCAACTTTACCTATTGTTCAAAGTCCAACATCAAAAGCTGCGAATAATGGTGTACTTAATCCAAAATATACTTTTGATTCTTTTGTCATTGGTAAAAGTAATGAACTTGCACATGCTGCAGCGCTTGCTACTGCTGAAAATCCAGGTCGCGCATATAATCCACTTTTCCTTTATGGAGGAGTGGGACTTGGAAAGACTCACCTTATGCAAGCTGTTGGTAACTATGTTTTATCACAAAATAGAGCTGCAAGAGTACTTTACATAACTGGAGAAAAATTTACAAATGAGCTAGTTTTTTCTATTCAATCTAACAAAAATGAAGATTTTAGAGCTAAATATAGAAATATCGATTTATTATTAGTAGATGATATTCAATTTATAAGTGGAAAAGAGAGAAGCCAAGAAGAATTTTTCCATACTTTTAATGAACTTTACGAAAATAATAAACAAATTGTTATTTCTAGTGATAGACCTCCTAAAGATCTTAACCCACTGGAAGAAAGACTTCGTTCAAGATTTGAATGGGGTCTAATTACTGACCTTAGCAAACCTGATTATGAAACAAGGTATGCTATTCTTAGAAAAAAGATTGAATCAGATAACATAATTATAGATGAAGAAATTCTTTCACTTATTGCGAATAAAGTTGAGTCAAACATTCGTGAACTTGAAGGAACTTTGAATAAAATCGTTGCAATGGCTTCACTTACAAATATGCCAATAACTATGCAACTTGCAGAAAGAGCGCTTGGTGATTTACAACATTCTAAAGAAAAAGTCATAACTGTAGATTACATCCAAAGTGTTGTTGCAAAATACTATAATATAGATAAAAGTGATTTTAAAGTTCAAAGACGTTCTGGAGATATTGCATTTCCTAGACAAATTGCAATGTTTCTTGCAAAACAATTAACAGGACAACCTTTAGTTGAAATTGGTAAGTCTTTTGGAGGAAGAGATCACACAACTGTTATTTATGCAATTAATAAAATCGAATCAATCATAAAAACTGATCCGAATACGAGAACAATTGTAGATAATATTAGAAAAATGATAATAAATTAATCGTTATCAACACGCTCAAACCCTACGGAAGTAGTTATCCACATTTTGTTAGTTAATGTTAATAACTCGATTTGTTTATTTATCAATAGTTAATAAATTTTAGAATTTTTTGTAAAATAATGTCGAAACTTACAGACAAAAGTTTTACAAGAGATACTAACATAGGAATGTTAAAAGTGTGTCAGTAAGTTGTTGATAAGTCGATTTCCACAAAATGGTGTTAGTCAATGTGAATTATCGTGTTGAATTTCAACAAGTTATCCACAAGGTTTTAAGCTTACGGATCAACGGTTTAGACCACTTATCCACACTACTAACATACACTACTACTACTACTACTAAATATTATTTATATTATATTTATAAAAAAGGTTTTCCAAAAAATTTTGGCAGAACATTTTATTAAATAGATTTATTTATTTTACTAATGAAAATTATCTTTTATATATTAAGAATAAATAAGTAATAGAAAGACGAGGTTTTATTTATGAAATTTATATGTGAAAAGGATAAATTATTAATAGGATTAAATTCTGTAAGCCGTACTTCCGTAGGAAGGACTACTACACCAATCCTAGAAGGTATATTTATTAACGTAAAGAAAAATACAGTGGTTTTAACAACTAATGATTTGGATATTGGAATGGAATATACACTTGATGATGTTGAAACAATCGAAGAAGGAAAAGTTGTAGTTGATTGTAAAATGTTTGGAGATATTATTAGAAAACTTCCAAATGAAAGAATCACTTTTTATATAAATGATAAAAGTTTACTTGTTATTGAATGTGAAGGTTCTGTTTATAAACTTTCTACTATGAATGCAGATGAATTTCCTGTTTTACCTAAAATAGATGTTGAGAAAAGTATTTCTCTTTCTCAAGGTGCACTAAAGGAAATGATTAAAAAGACAATTTTTGCTGTTAGTGTTGAAGAGAATAGACCTATTTTTACAGGATGCTTACTTGAAGTTAAAAATGATGAGCTTAATGTAGTTGCTGTAGACGGTTACAGACTTGCATTAAGAAAGGTACCAATGGGCCCAGGCATTGAAAAGTTTAACGCAATTGTTCCTGGTAAATATTTAAATGAGATAGTTAAAAATTTACAAGATATAGATGAAGTTATAAATATAGGAATTTCTAAAAATCAAGCTTTGTTTGAAATTAAAAATTGTAAAATTGTTTCGAGATTGCTTGAAGGTGAGTTTTTAAATTATAACAGTGTAATTCCTGTTGAGAAGGATACTAGAATAAAAGTAAATAAGAACGCACTTCAAAATGCTATAGAAAGAGCTGCTATTTTTTCTAGTTCTTCTGCAGAAAAAGAAAAGAAATATCCTATTAAGATGTTTGTAAGTCTTGGTAGTGTAATTATTTCTTGTACATCACAAGTTGGTGATGCGAAAGAAGAAGTTTTAGTTGAAACTACAGGTAAAGAACTTGAAATTGGATTTAACCATAAATATTTAATTGATGCATTAAAAGTAATTGAGGATGATGAAATTTATTTAGATTTTGGAAGCAGCATTTCTCCTTGCATCATTAGACCGATTGTTGATGATAAATATACATATATGGTTTTACCTGTTAGACTTAAAGAATAGATTGGAAACTTAGATACATATGATTATTAAAAGTATTTATTTAGAAAACTTTAGAAATTATAAAGCACAAGAGATTAAGTTAGATGAAAATATTAATGTTTTTTATGGTAATAATGCTCAAGGGAAAACAAATATTTTAGAAGCTCTGTACTTTTGTGCTTTCGGAAGATCTTTTAGAACGCATAAAGATGCGGAGCTTATTTCGTTCGATGATGATATTGCTAAAGTTGTTGTTGATTTTAATAAAGCAGAGAGAGACAAGAAAATTGAGATAGTGCTCAATAGGAAAGCAAAAAAACAGATAAAACTTAATGGTATTAAAATAAATAAAAATAGTGAGCTTTTAGGAAATATGAATTTGGTTATTTTTTCTCCAGATGATATTATAATCCTTAAAGAATCACCAGCTTCGAGGAGAAAATTTTTAGATATTTTGATAAGTCAGCTTAGACCTAATTATGCACATATGCTTAGTGAATATAATAAAGTTTTAGATAATAGAAATGCGATGTTAAAATCTCAAAGACTTGATGGTATTGAAATTTGGAATGAGCAACTTGCAAGTTATGCAGAAAAAATTTGTGAATATCGCAGAGAATACATTGAAAAAATTTCACAAAATATTAAAAAAATTACTCCGAATTTAACAAATGATAAAGAAATGTTAACAATTAAATATAAAACTCAGTTTAATGTTAAATCGGATTTCTTAGATCATTTAAATAAGAATTTGAAGATAGATTTAATTAGGGGTTTTACTAGTGTTGGTATTCATCGTGATGATTTTGAACTTTTAGTTAATGATCGTGAACTTAATTTGTATGGTTCACAAGGCCAACATCGAACTGCGATTTTGGCTCTTAAATTTGCTGAAATGGAAATTATAAAAGAGGAAGTTAATGAGAAACCAATTTTGCTTTTGGATGATATAACTTCTGAATTAGATCTTGAAAGAATTAAGTTGATTTTTGACAAAATTAGTGGGTATCAAGTGCTGATAACTTGTACGGATGCTAATATTATAAGGAATTTTGAAAGTTTGACAAAAAATACAAAGTTGTATAGAATAGTTGAGGGTAGTTTGGAAATTGGGACGGTTCCTTTTTCCAATTTAAATGAATAATTAGTAAAATTGGAAAAAGGAACCGTCCCAATTTCCAAATTTTGAAGGGATGTTTATGTACGTTCATATTGGTAATGATGAAATTTTAAATAGAGATGATATTATTGCGGTTTTGGATTTGTCTCAAATTAAACATAGTAGACAAAATTTGAGAATTATTAATGAAATGAAAGCACGAAACAATCCTAGTGATCAATCAGTAATAATAATTCAAAGAAATAATAAAGAAGAAAGAATTTTTACTAATATAGCAGTGTCAACTTTAAGAAAAAGACTTAGTACAAATGCATATACTTATTTTCCTGAGGAAAAAGATATTTAAGCAACTAAAGTTTTGACATATTTATTTTGTTTTACGAAAGGAATTGTGAAATGGGTAAGGACGAAAAAGTTAAAAATACGTATAATGAGGACAGTATTCAGGTATTAGAAGGTTTAGAAGCTGTTAGAAAAAGACCTGGTATGTATATTGGAACTGTTTCTGTTAGAGGGTTACATCATTTAATTTATGAAATAGTGGATAACTCTGTTGACGAAGCACTTGCAGGTTTTTGTAATGAAATTAATATAACTATTAACCAAGATCGTAGCGTTGTTGTTGAGGATAATGGTAGAGGTATTCCTATAGGTATCCATCACAAGATGGGTATTCCTACTGTTGAAGTTGTTTATACAGTTCTTCATGCTGGTGGTAAATTTGGTGGCGGTGGCTACAAAGTTTCTGGTGGTCTTCACGGTGTTGGTGCTTCGGTTGTTAATGCGCTTTCAGAGTGGTTACAAGTTGAAGTTTCTAATGGTGAAGGTGTTTATAGACAAAAGTTTGCTAGAGGTAAAACAGTTACAAAGCTTGAGAGAATTGGTGATACAAATAAGACGGGTACGAAAGTTACTTTCTTACCAGATGATCAAATTTTCGAAACTCTTGAATATGAACTTGATACTTTAATTCAAAGAATTAGAGAGATGGCTTTCTTAAATAAGGGATTGAAATTAACGATTCAAGATTATAGAGCTGTTGATAATAGCGTTCATGAGTTTTGCTATGAAGGCGGATTAACATCTTTTGTTGAATTTTTAAATAAGAATAAGGAAATTATAAATAAGACTCCAATTTATATTGAAGGTGGTACTGATGTGCCTGTTGAAATTGCTATTCAGTATACAACTTCATATAGTGAGAATTCTTATAGTTTCGTTAATAATATTAATACTCACGAAGGTGGAACTCATTTAGAAGGTTTTAAACGTTCTCTTACAAAATGTTTTAATGATTATGCTAGAAAGTATAATATTTTGAAGGAGAAGGATGCTAATCTTCAGGGTGAGGATATTCGTGAAGGTATGACAGCGGTTGTTAGTGTTAAAGTTACAGATCCTCAATTTGAAGGTCAAACTAAAACTAAACTTGGTAACAGTAATGTTGCTGGTGTTGTTTCTAGTATCATGAATGATAAGCTTGCTGCATACTTAGAAGAAAATCCTTCTGTTGCAAAAGCTATTCTTGAAAAATGTATAACAGCTTCAAGAGCAAGAGAAGCTGCTAGAAAAGCTAGAGATTTGGCTAGAAGAAAAACTGCACTTGAGAGTAATTCTCTTCCTGGTAAACTTGCTGATTGTTCATCTAAAAATCCTGATGAATGCGAGCTTTATCTTGTCGAGGGAGACTCAGCTGGTGGTAGTGCTAAACAAGGAAGAGATAGAAAATTCCAAGCTATCCTTGCTATGTTTGGTAAAATGTTGAACGTTGAAAAAACTAGAATTGATAAGATATATAATAATGAAAAATTGCTTCCTGTTATTACTGCTATTGGTGCAGGTATTGGTAGTGATTTTGATATTTCAAAGATTAGATATGGTAAGATTATAATGATGGCCGATGCCGACGTTGACGGTGCGCATATCAGAACATTATTACTTACATTCTTTTTTAGATATATGAGACCTCTTTTAGAAGAAGGAAGAATTTTTGCGGCTCAACCTCCACTTTATAAAATTAATAAAAAAGGAATAAAAGAGGATATGTATTGTTATAGCGATGAAGAGCTTGCGAAAAAACTTGACGAAATTGGTAAAGAAAATACAGTTATTCAACGTTATAAAGGTCTTGGAGAGATGAATCCTGAACAATTATGGGATACAACGATGAATCCAGAGACAAGAATACTTATGAAAATTGAGCTTGAAGATGCTGCTAGAGCAGATGAAATATTTACAATCCTTATGGGTGACGATGTTACACCAAGACGTGAATTCATTGAGCAGAATGCGCATACAGTTACAAACTTAGATATATAATTTTTAAATAAAATATTAGTCATTTAAAATTTGCTACTATGTATAAATTTCATACACATGTGACATCTTTTAAATGACTTTTGTTTTTTGGAAATTGGGACGGTTCCTTTTTCCAAATTTCAAAATAAGAAGACGAGGTTTTTGGACAAGGGGGACGGAGAAATTTGTCCAATTTTATTAAAAGTTAAGTTATTATTTAAATAAAACTCAAAATTGGACAAATTTCTCCGTCCCCCTTGTCCAAAAACCTCGTCTCTTTTTTACAAAAATTTTTTAAATTTGGAAAAAGGAACCGTCCCAATTTCCAAAAAAGGAGTAAAGTTTATGGAAATACCAAAGAATATTTTTAGAGGATATGATATTAGAGGTATCTATCCTACAGAGATTGACAGAGAGGTTGCAAGAAAGATTGGTCTTGGTTTTGCAACGTTAATGAAGGAGAAGGGTGAGACTAAAATTATTGTTGGTCATGATAATAGAAAGTCTTATGATGATTTGTATCAAGGATTGACAGAGGGTATTACTGAGACAGGTATGAATGTTATTGATATAGGTTTTTGTGTTACGCCTATGACGTATTTTGCTAGAGAACTTTTGAATAATAAACCTTCTATTATGATTACAGCAAGTCATAATCCAAAAGATTATAACGGTTTTAAAATTTGTGGTCTTGGTAGAGATACTATTTATGGAGAAGAAATTCAAGACTTGAGAAGATTTATAGAAGCTGGTGAATTTGCTTCTTCTGATATTAAGGGAATTATTGAGAAAAAAGATATAAGAGATGATTATATAAATTATATTGTTGATAAAGTTAAGCTTGGAGATAGAAAATTAAAGGTTGCTATTGATTGTGGTAACGGTGTTGGTTCTTTATTTGCTGAGGAGATTTTCACTAAACTTGGTTGTGAAGTTTTACCTGTTTGTTGTGAATCTGATGGAGATTTTCCAATTCATCATCCGGATCCTTCTCAAGAGAGTAATATGTTAGAGTTTGAAAAATTTGTTGTTGAGAATAATTGTGATGTTGGTCTTGGTTTTGATGGGGATGCGGATAGAGTTATTGCATTTGATGAAAAAGGAAATATCCTATTTGGTGATGACTTTATGGCTATTATTTGGAGAGATTTGATGCCTAAATATCCTGGAGCAAAAGGAATCCTTGATGTAAAGTGTACACAAGCTTTATATGAAGAAATTGAGAAACTTGGCGGTATTCCTGAGTTTTGTAAGGTTGGAAGCTCTTTGATTAAAGCTAAAATTAGAGAAGAGAATTTGATTTTTGCTGGTGAGTATGCAGGACATATTTATTTTAATGATGAACATTATGGATATGATGATGCTATGTATTCTGGTGCAAGACTTCTTAGAATTTTATCTAATACGGATAAGAAGATGTCTGAACTTTCTGAGGGAATTCCTGTATATCCTGGAAGTCCAGAGATAATCGTAAAAGTTACTGATGATACGAAAGCTCAAATTGTTGAAAATGTTAAAAATAGATTTATTGCAGAAGGCTATGAGGTTATAGATATAGATGGTGCAAGGGTTATAATTGGTCATGGCTGGGGTCTTGTTAGATATTCAAATACTGGTCCTAATTTGACAATTAAGTCTGAATCTACAACTATGGAAGCTGCAAATGAAATAATTGAACAAATCAAAAAATATATAAATGAAGAAATTGCAAAGTTATAATCTACTAAAGATTCGAGGTAATGTGTATGGCTTTTAGAGGCAGAGGTGGATTTCCTGGAGGAAGGCGCTCGAGTACGGGAAATAGTGGTAATTTAGGGAACAAGGGAAGTAGAATATATAGACGCGGAGGATTTTTCTCTGGTCGACCCTACGGTAGACCAATATATATAACATATAACTGCAATGCGGTTTTGGTAATGGAAGTTGTTATTTTATTGGTTGCATTGTTCTTATATTTATATAATTTCGAGTCAGTGTATATAAGAGATCCAATTGAATATGCCAAAACTTCTTTTCTTGATGTTCAATTTGGTGGAACATTACTTTATACGATATTACTATTAATTATAAATGCTTTAAGAGATGTGCCTGAAAAAGCGTTAAAGTGCTTTGTAGGAGTTTTTGTTTTAGCAATTATTTTCTGTTCGTCGGTAGGTGTGGCTAAATTAAATATGGATAACAAGTATACAGAAGAAAAGTTTGCGGAAATGTATAGTGAAGTTTATTTTAAAGATAAGACAAATGGAAATTTATTGAATATATCTTTAGATGGTGTTGTAAAAACAGAAGCAAATGAGGATATTTTTAAGAGAGAATGCGAAAGTCTTTATAAAAGTTTTACTTTAAAGGTTATGGTTGGATTTTTTGTACAGTTTGTATTACTTTTGCTTAATGGATATTTGATTATAAAAGTAGCTAAATCTAAAGAAAAGTTTGACAAAGCGCAGAAGGAAAATGAGGTTTTGTTTGATGAAGAGCAAAATATAAAAGTATAAGAAAGATAGACTCAAGGTCTCGTCCTTGAGTCTATCTTTCTTATTTATTCTTGGAAATTTGAAGTTTTCATGTTATAATTTCAAATTGTAGGAGGTTTACCATACTTTGCAACTCGGTTTTTTCGAGATTGCGTGCCTAGAACAAGGAGGGAAATTCGCATGACACCTACTGCCAATTACGACAAGCGGTTTCATTTCTTCGCCAATGACGGTGGGAAAGAGCTGACTGTTAGCTGTTTTCACGGGCTTTTGAATGCTCAAAGCCGGATTCGTGAAGACCAATACATTCGCATGTTTTTGGGCTTCATTGAACTCGGCGTTGTTGAAGCACTTGATGAGCTTGAAGTAGTTCGTATTGGAGGAAGGGGACTTTCGAGATTTGCGAGCGAAAAAACTGGGAACAGGTATCTGCTCATCGATGCAAACTGTTTCACTCAACTGCTGGATAAGGATATTTCTTTGGAAATGTTCTTGCGGATTACGTTGCCCGATGTCATGGTCCATGTTGGGACTGAAGAAGAAATCGACAAATGGTGTTACTACAATAAGGCGAGAGTCTCGAAGTATATCAGATACTCGCATCCGCTGTGCTCGAGCGAAGAATTACAGCGAATGAGGGAAGCAGAAAAGAGGATTCTTTTCTGGGATCTGATGGATAACAGCAGAGCAAAGCTTTGGTTTTCGGCGGATTCTGGCGAGAATGCTCGTTGGAAATCGCGCTTGAACATCCAAAATTCCGAAGATCTTCGAGAAGCACTTCGTTCTTCCAAGAATGTATATGCATTCCTTGGAAACATCCAAATCAGTAGTGTTTGGCATCAAGAAGATGCAAACAATTTCGTTTTCGATGGTGCTGATTTTGGATTGCTTGGAAAGGTTTTTCCGGATAATGAGGACTGTTTTGATCTGTGGCCTGAACAGCTCGATGCGTTTTTGAAAAGGGAGATTTCTCTTGAAGAATTCGTGTATGTTGCATACGTCGAATCTTATGGAGAAGAGTCTGAATACGAAATCGCAATTGCTGACGATGCAGAGGAGGCCTGGGAATACATTCAGGACGGTTGGACCTTAGTCTGCAGAGTCAAGGATATCATGTGTGAAACCGGCTATACCAACGGTTCGCCCGAACAATTCTCAAATGAAAGCCGCGTGCTTTTTGAGAAGGCGATATAACCGCTGATAAGATACTGTAAAACTTGTTCAACAAAATAAAATACAAAAAACGGCATCCCATTTTGGGATGCCTCTTTTTTATTTTACGTCATAAAACCAATCTTTAATATCCTCCTCAGATGCTACTGTTCCAGACGCTCTTGTTATTGCCTTGTAAGCTAATACATTAAATGCGATTATGAAAACAAGTGTAAGCCCTAATAAATCGTAAAGTGAAGGATAATAATATCCTGTAAGTACAAGTAAATAATCTATAAGATAAGGCAAAGCACAAATAATATCGTAAAGTAATAACCAGCCGATTGATAAGCTAGAAATAATGATATTTCTTTTTGTTTTTTTGATGTCTTCTTTATCACTTGCAAATATTGCAAAAATTGTAAAAACTAACGCTACTAATTCAAAAATGATACCGAAATCAAATTCGCCAAGCGTAAGAAAGAAAACATAAGTTAATAGATCAAAAAAAAGCACAGCTAAAGAAAATTTTAGATAAGTATTTGCTTTCATAGAGTACGTTTTCTTTATATGAGCTTTTTGCTCTTCAATTTCTTCTTTTGTATCTAGTTTTATTTTCATAATTCCCTCCAGTGAAAATAATATAATAATATTTTACAAATAAAGGAAAAAGTTATCAAGGGGGACGCCCCTTTTTGTGAAAAATTTTGACGAAAAAAACTGCAGCAAAGATGATTCTTTGCTGCAGTCTTTGGCAGATGGATTAGGCTGAGAGTTCGGCAATCCAATCTGCCATGGTCATGGGGTGACGCTTGCTTACGAAAGCTATGGCTTTGGTGAGCATTTCACGGTCTCCCCATACCGTGAACATCTGATGAAGCTTGAAGTTTTCTTCATCAGACAGCACTTTCCGGGCCACCTTGATTACACCCTTGAGGGTGATGTCTGCGCCGGTGGATTCAGGGGTAGTGGTCGTCATTACTTCTTCTTGCGTTGTCTGCATTTTAACCTCCTGTTTTTCCTCGGTCGAGTACGTTGAGTTGCTAGATGGAACAGTACCATTTAGCCTCTGCAAATAAGCTTTTACACTTACTGCAATTTGACTTGCAAACCTCTCAGAGCGCGAGATTTACATTAAAAGGGCGTCAAATTACACCATATATTATACCACAAAATGCAAATTATGTAAAATGTTTATGAATTAAGTTGACAAAAAACATGATGCAAAGTAAAATGCTTATGTAAATTACGCCCGAGAAATAGGAATATTTGCACAAAAGAAAAAAGAGTTAGTAATTTGTAAAAATTATTTAATTTCTCAATTTTGAAAGTCTGGAAGTATTGAGGTTTTGTGCAATGATAATTAAAAAAAATACGGTATTTAAAATAATATTATTAATGGTTATGGTGTTTTTTATTTCTAGTTTTTTTAAAACTACAGATATAGAAACTATAAAAAATTCGGTTGTAATGGTAAGAGTTTTTGATAAAGACGATAATTTGATATCTACGGGAAGTGGTTTTTGTGCGTATGATTCAGACTACGTTTTTACAAATTTTCATGTTATTGAAGGTGGATATAAAATAAAGGTTATTACTGATGATATGAAAGAAATCATTGTGGATGATATTTTGATTTTTAATTCATTGGATGATTTAGCGATGTTAAAAGGTGATTTCAAATTAGATCCATTAAAGGTTGCAAATTCGTTTTGGCTTAATGCTGGAGATGAAATAACGGCGATAGGAAGTCCGATGGGTCAATTAAATACAGTTTCAAAAGGAATTATCAGCAATGCAGACAATTCGTATGCAATACGAATTACGGCACCGATTTCGCCTGGAAGTAGTGGTGGTCCTATAATCAACGAAAAAGGTGAAGTCGTAGGTGTTACGTTTGCAAGCTATGATAGCGTAATGTCTCAGAACATAAATTATGCAATAACTTCAAATATGGTTAGCCATTTATATAAAAAATATAAGAATGATGATTTTAAAGTTGTTTCACTTAATGAGGAAGAATACGTTCCAAATCCTACAAACGCAAAGACTATAGCGGCTTTGTTTAAAAATGGAACATATACTACGTATTCAGAGGATGCTTATGATGAGCCGGATGAGTTATTAAAATATTGTAATGAAAATGAATATTTAAAAACAGAAAATATATCGGATTTTTATTACCTTACAAATAAATTAGAACTTTTTAATAAAGCAATAGAGAAATATGCGGCAGAAGATATAAAAGAAACGTATGCGAAAATGAGCATAGATGAAAAGTACAATATCATTTATGTGTATGAAGATTTATTAAATTTTGATTCGTATTCTTGCGAGATTTCACCAAATATTCCATCATGGAGTATTGGACAATTTATTTTGGAATTTGATTTAATGCAAGCATATGAACTTGCTGTATTTGTTGAAGCGGTAAAAGGTTGTGCATCAACAAAAGAAATTGCGGAGTATTTGAATAATACGTCACTTTATTATGATTCAAAAATAATGATTTTGAAATTGTTGGATCCGAGAAATGATACATATGATAAAGACATAATGAAATATCTTGCGAAGAATAACAGAATCACGTATGCGCAAGAAGTTGAATTGTTAAATTATCTTGGTTTAAATGAAGAATATTATGGAAAAGTAAACTAAAAAACAGTCGAAAAAAATTGGAAAAAGGTACAGTCCTCCTTGTCCAATTTCTTGAGTCTACGAAAAGTCTCTTTCCCTTAAAGTGGCATTGACATATTAATTTTGCCTGATATAATGCAATTGTATTTTAAATGGTGTGAAATATCTTGAACTTGAGTAAGGAGGAGAGCAAATGGGTTTTGGCGATTTTGTAAAAAATGCAGTTGCAGCTTTGCGGTTTGCAATTGGTAGGGGAGACGACGTTAGCGAAAGCCGGATTATCAAGTTTGCAAAGACAATGCATCCTAGCAAGGAAGCGTTTGAGTCGTTAGGTTTTGAGTTCAGTGAGAGTAATGATTCGGATACGTTTGAAGTAAAGCTTCCTGAAGGATGGAGAGCTTCGAATTGTATTGGTTTGGGTGCTAGGCATTATCATAATATCTATGATGAGAAAAATAGAAGGAGGGTTTGGTACCTTTATGGTGTGAGTCCTTTTGGCGGGGCATATGGTTGCGCAGATCTTCTTTGTAGGTACATTATCGCGGATAAGCCTATTGATGAGAAGGAATGCGAGTATGACGACGAAGCAAGTTTGACTGTTATGTATATTGCGGACAGGGCGCTCCAGCCTAGAGAGTGCTGTTTGCGTGAGATTGGCATATATGACGAGGATGAATGGGAGAAGGAAGAAGAATTGGGAGAGCAAGCGTGGAAATATATGAGCGAGAACTTTCCCGACTGGAGAAATCCACTTGCATACTGGGATTAACGTTGTAACGATAAGATGAAAAAAGAAGAGAGCGCTGGCTGATGCCGGCGCTCTTGTACGTTTACGTGTTTAAGAGAAATATCTCTCATTGATGTTTGCGATTTCTTGTTCGATTTCGTCACTGGCAACGCCAATGATTTTCATGATTGAAAGGACTTCTTGGATGGTGTAACAATCACGTTCGAGAGAATCAAAAAATTCCTCGTTGAAGTGCCGGAAAAAATTGAGACAGGAAATACTGTAAGTATACTCTTTAAGGAGCATGTAATCTGGAGTTTCAGTGTACTTCATCGCGAGATCTTTGAATTTTCTAAAAGGAACCGTGATTTCCTTGAGTTCAGTTTCACACACAATAGATTGGTGCAGCATTGAAATGTTTTGCAATAGTTCGCGTAATGCAGCTCGGACCTCAATTAATGTGGAAACGTTTTTGAAGTCATACTTCATGAAAAAACCTCCTTCAATTATAGTTGGAGAACCAGAAACGTGTGTGATATCAATAACGATTATATCTTTTAGAATTTGTAGAGTCAAATAAAAAGACGTGTAGTTCAAAAACTACACGTCTCCTTGGTCGGGGTGACACCCCAGCATGAATAGCTATAATCACTAGTATTTAAGCTACTTTAAGTTTTTATAATTAAAATCGTGAAATCGATTCGTGAAATTTTACTATTAAAATTGCTTTAAAATTCTAAATCGTTTTCACGATTATTCTTTGCTATTTAAAGGTTTTATGAAATTTCGTTTATTAGTAGGAACAAATCGTTCTTTTCCAAATAACTTTCAACATTTTTGTATTCAGATATTTCAAAATGGTCATCTACATTAACATAGTATTTCATTGTTGTAGCAATGTCTGTATGTCCCATAAGTTTTTGTAAAACTGCAGGAGCAATTTTTGCTTCAACACATCTTGTTGCAAACGTATGCCTTAAAATATGAGTGTGAACTTCGCTTGTAACAGTTTCATTACCACTTTTATTTAGATAATTTTTAACTCTAATATTGCATTTAACACATATTCTTTTTAATGCTGAATTTATTGAACCTTCTTCGTATAAGGTTTTATCATCTTTACAGAAGATTAAATTACTTTTATTCTTGATGATGTGTTGCAAAGCTCCATTTAATGCTTTACGGCTCATAGTATTTAAGTTTAGTGTTCTTTTACCTGAATATGTTTTTGCAGTAGTTCCGATAATAGTTGTGTTGTCAACGTCTTTGGTCAAAGTTCTTTTTATAGATAGTTTCCCATTTTCTATATCAACATCATCAGTTGATATCGCTAAAGCTTCTCCAATTCTCATTCCTGTGCTAATTAAAAGTAGAAGTAAGAATTTATGCTTGCACATTGAATATGGAGTTTTTACCAAGTATTCAATTAAAGTCTTTTCTTCTTCGATAGTAAGAGCTGTTATAGGCTCTGTAACTACATTGCTACTTGGCATTCCAATTTTGTTATACCCCTCAAAGAAGTTTTGGTTTATCAATTTTTGATAATAAGCATAAGTAAATGCTTGAGCAACAATTTCAAATTGTTTTTTAATCGTACTAGCAGAGTAATCTCTGATAGATTCAAAATAGTTTAAAATATCCATTCTTGAAACTTTATTCACAGGTTTAAAAGCAAGTTTGTGATTTTGTAATCTTTTAAGTGAAGCCATATTTGTTTTGTATGTATTTTTGCTTATTTTACCCATTTTTAAAGCTTCATCTTTTAAGTGTTTAATAATATCACTTAAAGTAAAATTTGCAGTTCTATTTAAAATAATAGGACCTTCTGTCTTTTCAAGATTATCTTTATAAGCATAAAGTTTTCTTAAAGCTTCTTCTTCAGTCTTACCAGTAAAAGTTTTCTTTACAGGTTTGTTATTTAGATCCTTGCCTAGATTTAGAATAGCTTTTGAAACCTTAGAAGTGTAGTAATCGTTTGAATTTAGGTAATCTAAATCTGCTTTACATTTTGGACATTTTATTAAACTTTTAATATCTTTTTTATTGTTGCATTCAAAAGTAGATTTACATTTCTTACAGACTTTCTTAATTGGAAATTTCAGATTTGTTTTAAGCTTACGATTTGTGTATGTTCCCACCGTGATTCCTTCTAATTTCATAAAAACCTCCTTAGCTATCTAAATTAGCTATTTTTGAAAATGCGTTTTTGACTTAAATATTCATTTAAGCAATCAGCTTTAACAAAAAATGATTTGCCAATCTTGATACTAGGAAAGTCCGAACTATGGAATAGCTCCAAACATTTCTTATTTCCAATCTTTAGTAATTTTCTTACGTCTGTTGTTGTGTATAATTTGATTTCTTCGTTCATTGTACATTCCTCCAATTTTAAATAATTCTTCGAGGACATTAATTAAAATTTGGATTTACAATATGTGAAAAATTTAAACCTCCTTATATAAAATTTTTGTAACCAGTTTTATTTTTTTGTCCTCTATTATTAATATCCATTCAGAAATGCAAAACACACTTTTTTTCTAAAAAATTTTTTTGAATAAAAAAATAAATCAAAAAACGTCAGTGATAGCAATAGATAGAAGAAAAAATATTTTTTTAAAGTATTGAAATCTTATATGATATAGTGTAAGCTAATTATTATAAAAAAGGTTACAAAAGAGGTCTTTTTTAATCAATTAGTAATTTATTTTATTTATAATTGATTACTTAGATTTTATAGTAATCAATTATAAATGTCAATGATTACTTTTGGGTTTTTTAAAATTTTGGGGGATGTTTATGAATTTTAATTATTCAATGGGGGAAGATTCACAGCTATATAAGTATAGTGAGTATATAATAAAAGAGATAGAAGAAAGAAAATATATTTTTCCAGCAGATAATGCACAGATTCAAGAATGCAATATAAATGAAAAAGTAACAGATGTGCTTATAGAGTTATTAGATATTGGAAAAGGCGTTTACTTTAATGAAACAGATGTAGAAGGACAAGTAATGAATTTTGTAAGCAAATATGGATTACTTGGTTTTATAAATTATTTTCCTATTAATGAACTATACTTCTTAGATAAAGAAATAGTTTTAAAACAAGATAAAATGATAGACGAATATTTAATAAAAACAGATGTAGTATCATACATTCGTATATTTATGCCAAACTTACTAAATCAAGATATTGCAGATAAAATTTTAATGGCGAAAGAAAATATAAAAGCAAATAGAATTACAGAAAATTCAAAGATGTTAATCAATATGAATTTTATGTATTCACATGATTATGGCGAACCAGTTGAAATGATAACAAAATATGCAAAGCAGCTATATGAAGATTTAATAAAAATTCAAAATGAAGATACTAATGATTTAAATGTAAAGGATTTTGTAGCATTATTTGAAAGTAAAAATGGAAAAGAGTTAGTTCTAAAATATGAAACATTAAAAAATGCAATGGATGCTGTATTTGTTTCAGAAGTTACGGCAGAAGTAAGAAAATTAAAGATTTGTAGATATTGTGATAAGCCATTTATTGCAGTAAATCCAAAAGCTGAGTATGATACACCAGCTTGCAAAAATAAGGCGAACGTTTACAAGTTTAGGAGTAAAGAAAAATAAATTGATAGGCAAATGAAAAGGGGAAAATAGAATGAATGTTATAAGTTTATTTAGTGGATGTGGAGGTTTAGATTTAGGATTTGAAAAAGCTCGGATTTAATATACCTGTAGCAAATGAATTTGACAAAAATATATGGGAAACATTTAAAGCTAATCATCCTAATACAAAACTAATCCAAGGAGATATAAGAAATATAAAAGAAGATGAATTTCCAGATGAAATTGATGGAATAATAGGTGGACCACCTTGTCAATCTTGGTCTGAAGCTGGTAGCTTAAGAGGAATAGATGATGATAGGGGAAAATTATTTTTCGAATACATTAGGATATTAAAGGAAAAACAACCTAAATTCTTTTTAGCTGAAAACGTAAGTGGTATGCTTGCAGATAGACATTCAGAGGCAGTAAAAAACATAATAGAGATGTTTGATGAAGCTGGATATGATGTAACAATAAATTTAGTAAATGCAAAGGATTATGGAGTTCCACAAGAGAGAAAAAGAGTATTTTACATAGGTTTTAGAAAAGATTTAAATATAAAATATGTTATGCCAGAAGGATCAACAAAAGACGATGATAAAAAGATAACTTTAAAAGATACTATTTGGGATTTAAAAGATAGTGCTATACCTGCTAGTGATGGGAATAAGCATAATCCTTTTTCTATAAATAATAATGAATATTTTATTGGTTCATATTCTCCAATTTTTATGAGTAGAAATAGGGTTAAAGACTGGGAAGAACAAGCATTTACAGTTCAAGCTTCTGGACGTCAATGTCAGTTACATCCTCAAGCGCCAAAGATGATAAAATTAGATAAAAATAAATGTGCTTTTGATGAAAAACACGAGAAGTTATATAGAAGGATGACTGTAAGAGAAGTTGCGAGAATACAAGGTTTTCCAGATGATTTTAAATTTATTTATACAAATGTTGATTATGGATATAAGATGATAGGGAATGCGGTACCAGTAAATTTAGCTTACGAAATAGCACTTTCTATAAAAAACACTTTAGAAAATAAATAAGGAAGGATGATTTTTATGACTTCTAGAAGTAATACAATACGGACATGCTTATGAATATATATGTGCTGTAGAATTAGAAAAATTTTTCTCTAAATATATTTGGACAAAAATAGAAAGTACAAGTACTTTTGCAGTAGGAATGGAAGCTTGGGGGATGTTAGATGAAGAAACTCAAGAAACATTACAAAAAAGCGCAAAATCTATATTACAAAATCTTAGCGAATTAGAGCCTAATTTAATAGATGCGAAAGAAAATGATACATTAATAATAAATATACAATCAGATATTGAAGGTATTACAGGAGATGTAAGAGATATTGTTATAAGCAGAAAAAATTCAAGCTGGGAAATCGGAATAAGTTTAAAACATAATCATTTTGCAGTTAAGCATAGTAGGTTATCAAAAAATCTAGATTTTTGTGAGAGATGGTTTGGTGGTAGTTGTTCTGAAAAGTATTTTGATAAAATACAACCAATATTTGAAATGCTAGAAAAAGAAAAAGCTAAAGAAACAAAATGGAGAGATATAAAAAATAAAGCAGAAGTTGTATATGTACCAGTTTTAAATGCTTTTATTGATGAAATAAAAGCAAGTTATGATAAAGATAAAGAAATGCCTAGAAAGATGGTAGAATATTTACTTGGTAAATATGATTTTTATAAAGTTATAAGTGTTGATGCTAGAAGATTAACAAAGATTCAACCTTTTAACTTTAGAGGAGATTTAAACAAACCAAGTGCTAAATATAAACCCCAAATTTTAGTCCCACAATCACAATTACCAACAAGACTTGTGAATGTTGAGATGAAACCAGGAAGTACCAATACTGTAGAAATGTTTTTGGATAATGGTTGGCAATTTAGTTTTAGAATACATAGTGCTGCAACATTAGTAGAAACAAGTTTAAAATTTGATATTCAGCTAATAGGAATGCCAACATCAATAATGACGATAAATTGTATGTGGAAATAATTTTTACTAAAGATGATCAATAGTTAAATTACAAAAGATTAAAATAATTCAAATATAAAATAAAAGGGGTATGTTAAATGGAAACTATTGAATCAGAATTAAGACAGTTTTTTGCTACTGTTGTTTGGAATCATAAAATTCATGAAAAACAATCGGATATATATACTTTTAAATTTAATTTTTTTGAGAATACAAAAATATTTTGCTTGACTTTGACAACTTCAGGTTTGCTTAGTTCATTTTTTACTGATGAATTATGGATAAAAATTGTTGCAACAATTGTTTCTGCTATCAATATATTTATAAATTCATATTATAAAACCTACAACTTGAAAGAATTAAAAGATTCTCATAAAAAGACTGCTTTAAAATTTTTAAGTTTAAGAAATAGATTAATAAGCATATTTTCAGATATACATTGTAATTTTTTAAAACTTGATGAAGTTAGAGAACTTAGAAATGAGATTTATAGAGAATATAATGCTATATGTGAAGCAGCTTTACCAACAAGTGATAAAGCAGTAAAACAGGCAAGTGTTGCATTATCGATAAAAAGAGATAATACGTTTTCAGATGATGAAATAAATAGTTATCTTCCAATAGAATTGAGAAAAGAAGAAAGGAAGTAAAAAAATGATAGAAGAAAGTTTTAAAGAATTTTGTGAGAATCTAGAGTTAGATAATTATTCAGATATGGAGAAAACGGTTAAAGATATTGCTAAAAAATTAAATAAACATTATTACGAAACAGATGATACTGAAGAACATATGTATATTGTAGGTTCGGTAGGTCGAGGAACGGCAATAAAAAATACAAGTGATTTAGATATATTATTTGATTTGCCACGAGAAGTTTATAACAGAATAAATGATAATGACGGTAATGGGCAATCTCAATTACTTCAAGAAGTAAAAAATGTTTTAAAAGAAAAATATACTAATACTGACTTTAAAGGTGATGGGCAAGTTGTAGTAATTAATTTTTCAAAATATACTATTGAACTAGTTCCAGGATTTAAGAACAACGATAATTCTTTTGATTATCCAGATTCTAATGATGGAGGAAAATGGAGAACGACAAACCCGATTCCAGAAATAACCAAGTGTAAAAAGTTGAAGGAGGAAACCAAAGATAATTTTACAAATATATGTCATATGATTAGAACATGGAAAAATAAGGAAGGATTTAAATTTAAGGGCTTACTAATTGATACATTGTCTAATAAATTTCTTGAAGATAATCCAAAATACAAAAACTGTAATTATAGTGATTATTCTAATTTAATAGTGGACTTGTTTGAGTTTTTAAAAAATCAAGATAAAAATCAAAGTTTTTGGTTTGCTTTAGGGAGTAATCAAAAAATATACAATGATGATGGTGGAAAATTTGTTAGAAAAGCAGAAAAGACATATGATAAGTTAAAAGACTTAGATGAGAATACCTCTAATTTAAATAGTGTTTTGAGAGATATTTTTGGAAGAAACTTTCCAAAGAGCGAGTCGATAGAAGAAAATAAAAAATACATATCTTATTCAAATACAGAGCAATATATAGAGGAGATTTATCCGTTAGATATACTATGTAATTTGTCATTAAATTGTATTGTAACTCAAGATGGTTTTAGACCAGCTAGTTTAAGAGAAATGATAGAAAATCATATTTTTTTAAAGAAAGACAAAAAGCTTAATTTTTTTATTGAAAATGAAAGTCAAATAAGGCAATTAGGAGTAAATAAAATTCTTTGGAAAGTAAAAAATGAAGGTGAAGTTGCAAAACAAAGAAATATGATAAGAGGTCAGATTGTTGAAACTAATTTATATACTCATAATGAACATACGGATTTTAATGGTAATCATTATGTTGAGGCATATATTATAAAAAATGGAGTTTGCATAGGAAAAGGTAAAATTGATGTCCCTATAAAAATATAACAAATGGTAACAATGTTTTTAAAGGTGTGAGTGTTATGTTTTATGCTATTAATAGTGACAGAACTAGAATATCTAGCTTAAATGCTACCAAAGATGAAAAATATTTTTGTCCAATATGTAATGGAGAAATGATTTTAAAAAGTGGAGAAATCAATATTGCGCATTTTGCACATAAAAACAATGAGTGTAAAGATGATTGGAATTATGATATGTCTGAATGGCATAAAAATAAGCAATCATATTTTGATGAAAGATTCCAGGAAGTAATAGTTGAGAAAAATGGAATTAAGCATAGAGCGGATGTGTTAAAAGACGGAGTCGTTATTGAATTTCAACATAGCTCTATTTCTGCAGAAGAATTTAATGAAAGAAATAAATTTTATATATCAGCAGGATATAAAGTTGTTTGGGTTTTTGATCTTACACTTCAAAAGAATGAAGAACAATTATATTGGGATGATTATTCAGATATTGCTAATATGATGAGATGGAAATATCCTTTAAGAATCCTAAAAGATACATTAGCACCAAGTAGAAAAAATGACGTTATTATTTGTATAACCTGGGATAACGAATACTTAGAAGATGAAGATGTGTATAGAATTGATTGGTCTTCAACAGGCATAGATGAAGATGATTTAGGAAGAACAAATGAATTTCCAAATTATAAGAAAATTATAGTTTCTGAACCATTCATAATGGAAAGAAATATGGAATTAAAACAATTTTTTTATTCAAAGGATGAAAGAATAAGACAAGAATTAAAGAAATTAAGAATTGGATATTCGATTAAGAAAAAACGGAGCAAAAGGTTTTACCAAAAATGCATATGTTTGTCCTGCAACAGATGAATTTGGGATTAATATTTTCAAAAAGTGTAAGTATTGCCAGTATTTCTGGGATTATACAGAATACAAAAGAAGTGAATTTAATTGTTATTGTTGCTATCCAACTAAAGTGAATGATAGAGTTAATATGCATCCATAAAAGTTTAAAGAAACATTAATAGAAGAAGTTTTATCTACAAAATAAATATAAATTAATTTATAGAAAGGGATAACTATGGGATGGAGATATAGAAAAAGCATTAATCTTGGTGGAGGTTTTAGAATTAATTTAAGTAAATCTGGAATAGGGTATAGCTGGGGTGTTAAGGGATTTAGAATAACTCAAACTGCTAGTGGACAAACAAGAAAAACATATTCTATTCCTGGAACTGGCATATCATATGTAGAAACAAAAAAGAATAATTACATACAACCCCAAATACAACCTAAAGCGGAAAAAGTACTTACTATTGGAGAAACAACTTATTATACTAGTGAAAATTTAGATGAAATGTCTAAGAATGACATTATTTTAAAAAAGATAAAAGAAATACATACATTAGATAAAATAGCTAATATATTGTGTTTGTTAGTTGTTTTTATACCAATTGGACTTTTGATAAAGTTATTTATTTCAGTTAAAGGAAAAATCAATTTAGAATATGAATTCGATTCATATTCTAAAGAAAAATATGATTCTTTAAATACAATAGTTACTGAAATGAAGCAAAATAAAAAATTGTGGAGAGTAAATACTTCAGTAAAAAATGCTGATCTTAAGTATTCTTCAGGAGCTACAAACTCAATTTCAAGAGTAGTAATAAATATAAAAAAAGGAATGCCTTGGTATATAAAGACTAATATTGATATTTATTATATTGAAAATGGAAAGAAAAAGATATATTTAACACCAGACAGAATAATAGTTTTGAATGGATTTAAAGTAGTTGGATGTAAATATAATAATCTTGATTTTAATATATTTAATTCAAGATTTGTTGAAGAAGAAATTGTACCTAAAGATGCAACTATAATCTCGTATACTTGGAAATATGTAAATAAGAATGGAGGACCAGATAGAAGATTTAATGATAATAGACAACTTCCAATTTGTGATTATGGCGGAATGTCTGTAACATCTACAGATGGTATTAATTTTAGAATGCAGTGTTCTAATATAAAGATAATGGCAAGTGTTTCTGAACATTTAAATAAATTTGTAGAAATAGTAAACAAAGAATTAGAAAGTGAAAATGTTTATTATAATTTTGAATGTATTACTGAAGATGAGAACCTTACTAATGAAGTGAATGTTTTAGAAGAAACAGAAGAAAATGAAAAGGAAACAGTAGAAAAAGATAATGTTAAAATAAATGAAAGTGTAGAGGATAAAAAAACATCAGAAGATGATGAGCAAACGACAAATAAGAAAATAAATAGTGCTGACATTATTGAATTATTAAAAAGATTTTTGAAATTTTCTTGGCTTACATTTAAAGTTTTTTTAGCAGCGTTATTCATTTTATGTAGTTTGTTGAATGAAATGTATATTGCAAGTTTATTGTGGTTAATTTTTGGAATCTTATCTATATATTCACATAAAAATAGAAAAACTTTATTTAAAATTATAAATACACTTTTATTTGTATTTGCCTTTTTTGTTTTTGTTTTCTCAGCCCCAAAAGAATATGATGGTTTATATAAGTCAGACTCTAATATACAAGTTATTTTGGAAAATAATATTGCCTATATAATAAATGAAGATGGAACAAAGCTTGAAGGAAAAGTTGTTTATAAAATAAATAATGACGTAAAAGAAATTATTATAAAAATAGATGATGACAAAGAATATTATTATTTATATGATTCAGAAAATGGAGTACTTTTTGGGAATGATAAAACATGCTATAAAAGAGAAAATGTAGAATGAAAAATATAAGTGAAATTTTAGGGGATTGGGGCTTTTGCCCCATATTCTGAATTTGAAGTATTACAAATTCAGTGCTTGCTATGTAGTAAAAATCGCAAAATTAAAAAGAGCTGATTTTTTGAGGTTAAAAATTTCTTCAAAAATTCAGCTCGTTTTTTATCTCAGTTCACAAAATTTTCACTAAAAATTTTTGTGATTTACTCTTTTAAAATTCCAATGTTTTTAAAATAAAAGTAGGCTTCTCGACCTCCTAAAAAGAAGATTTCTTGTTCTTCAAAATTTTTAATTTCGAGGTTCAAATTGAAAAGCTTTTGGAGCATTTTGCTATCATTTTTATTTAAAGATATGTCCTCGTCATCTTCACAAATCAATTGCAAATTTGGATGGTTATCCATTATTTTTGCTACTTCATTTTGTAATTTTTTATACTCAAGATTCTTGTTTCGTAAGGCAACTTTTGCCTTATCAATCATCTCACTAAAATCTATATTTTCTATATTAAATAATTCAAATTCATTCATTAGTTTATACCTCATTTCTTTTGAAATTTTAATTATAAATTAGTTCGTTAAGTAAAATTTCTTCAGCTCGATTTTTAATATTATTCATCTTTTGCACCCATTCAAATTGATTAGTAGTTTTTAATTTTTCCGTAACATTTTCTTCTTCAGCAAGTTGTCTTATAAGTGTTTCTAAATAGCTACAAGCTTGATTATTTATTTCAACTAGGTGATCAATTAATTCTTCTTTCATTACCAAGTGATTAAAAAATCCAGGTTTTGAATTTCTTAAATAGTTTTCTCTTAATCTTGCGTATTTTCCTAAATTTACTCTTTTATTATTGTTTTGTAATTCAATATTAGGTAAGTAGTAATCGCCTCTTTTTACATATTTTAAATCCATTTTAAAGTCCTCCTTCATTTTTTATAAAATCATTTGCGTTTGCTAGGAATCTATCTAAATTTTCATATTGACCTGTGGTATCTCTAAATCTATTATCAAAATTTTTAAAGTTAAAATTATTATCTATATTAGTTTTATTATTATTAGTCTTATTAGGTCGTAAATTTTCCGACTCTGGAGTCGTAGAATTTCCGTGTTCAGAATCGTAATTTTTACGACTCTGAGCAGAACTACCCAAATAAGGTTTTATTTTACCTATGTAAATAATATTTGGCTTTGAGCATTGCTGCCTTTTTTCATAGATTAATTCGCAAGCTTTTAGTTCCTTAAATGCTTTAGTAACTGTTTTATCTGATAAATGTAGCAGTTCTTGGATTTTCTTTCTTGTGAAAATTAAATAAACATTACCAGTTTCTTTATCTATCCAGTTATGTTTGATAGACAAGCTAAGTCTATCTAGCAAAAAGCCATATATTATCTTACTATCTGAATTTAAATGTTTATAAAGTGGGTTAATGAATAGGTCTTTTGGAATTTTGATATATTGATGGTTAAAGCATTCATTTGCTTTATAGGCTAGAAACGCCATATCTATTGCTCCTTTCATTTCGCTTAAAGAAGCATAAATACTGATTTTTGAAGATTCGTGAAATTTCGTGAAATTTTGTTTTGAAATTCGTGAAATCAATTCGTGAAACAAAATTGATATTTTGCGGAATTTTTAGATATTTGTAGAAATTAAAAAATACCGCCATAATCAACTTAATTCCTTGATTATAGTGGTATTCATGTTTTTAGAATTTTCTCAAATTCTTATCCGTACCCTTGAAAAAGGGTAAAAAATGGTCGGGGTGACCGTTGTTGATAACACTAAAACCCTTGTGGCACAACGGTTTTAGTCTCTTAACAGTGAAAAAACATGCGATTTTCATGCAATTTGTGAAAAATAGTGCAAAAAGATATCAAACGAAAATTAAAAAAATACTTGTAATAAAAAAATCAAAGTGATAATATGAATGTGTGATATGAAATTCACAAGTTGTTTTTATATAAAGGGGGTACGCTAAGGCGTTCTAATTTTAAAACAAATTTAAAAACAATTAAATTGATTACAACAGATGTTGCCAAAGGGTATAATTTATATAGTTATATTCAAGACGGTTATAACATAACTGAAAATCAAGACAAATTATTAAAATCTAAAAATTTTGATAATTACCTAGTAACAATGTTATTGGGTTTGTTTTGGTTGACGGTTATGTTATAGTCGTCTTTTTTTCGTGCAAAAAAATATGACGAACAAAATTAAAATTATAAGGGGGGTATTTTCTATGAAAAGAAATAACGAAATAAGAACAGCGATGTTGTACGCTGGAGTAAGACAAAAGGAGTTAGCGTGCGAGCTTGGCATGTTGCCGAACAATCTATCGAGAAAGCTTGCAAGCAGATTGACTCAAGAAGAAAAACAAAAATACTTAGAAATCATCAAGAAGTTAAAAGTGAAAAGAGGTGTTAAAAAGGAAGAATAAAGAATTTGTAAAGGTTATACCCGAGGAACAAGAAACAATAATAAACGTAGACTACTATGAGAAAGCGTTCCATGTTTATACGCAAAAAAAGTCAGTCTTTTATAAGTTGTATGACTTATTAGGTGAGCCTGACATATTAGACACAATAGGTGGAGTGCCTTGTTCGGGGCGTTGGAAAATTCCGTTTGCTGATAGAGAGTTGTTGCGCAAATTGTTGACGCTAAATACTTTAATAGGACAAATTGGTAAAAAATAACAATGAAGAGGGACATGTTTCAATTCCACTCCGTGTCACTTTTTAAAATTAAATGTACCAAATCTTCGGTTACATATTCAAATATCACTTTGAAGAGGTTTTAACGTGTTTTTCATCTTTAGGGTATATTCCTTTATTACTTTAAAAATAAAACTTCCGAAATATGGGGTGTACCCTATAAAAAAACATCAAGAATTTGATTTTAGAATGATGTGTGAATGTAACTTTTAAAAATAGCAGGAAAAATAAACAGAGAGAAAAGAAAAAAGCAAATATAGAAAAAGGAATAATCCGTTAACTACATTTGCCATATCAAGTGTTATGTGTTGATATGAGGTATACCGCGGTCTGCAATATGAATTATAACACATGTGATATATCTTTTCAATCAATAATTAGGAAAGAGGTCAAGAATGAAAATTGATAGAGAAACAGAAATGCAAAGTTTCGTATTTTATGATAGCTTTTGGAAAGCTTTAAAAAGAATAGAGAATGAGGGGGAACGTTGCAATTTGTACGACGCAATATGTGCATATATATTCGAATGTGAGTATCCCGAAAATTTGACTAACGAAAATATGTCTTTGTTTGAGTTAATACAGCCACAGTTAGACGCAAATATAAAAAGAGCCATTAACGGAGGAAAAGGTGGAAGACCTAAAAAAGAAAAAACCATTGGTTTTGAAAATGAAAAACCTAATAAGAATATAAATAAGAATGAGAATAAGAATTTGAATTTGAATAAGAATGAGAATGAAAATTCTTGTTCGAATTCTTATAAAGGAGAAAAAGAACATATAAAAAAAGATTCTATTCCAAAAGAAACTATACAAGAAATTTTCGATGGTGTGTTTTCGGTTTTTGAGAATGAACTTATGATTTCAGAAAAAGACAGGCAAGAAAAAAACGCATACTTCGAAAAATTTACGATGATTGTGGAATATGGAAAAATAGGATTAGCTGAGTTTGTGCCAAGGGCTCAAGAACACGTAAAAAATTATGGTGTGCATGCTTCACTTGATGTATTTTTAGAAATATTGTCTTTTGATGCAAAAAAGTGATATTTAGGAAGACGTTGTGAGGTTTTAAGATGTTTTAGTGTTTGAGCCATAAAGAGATACTAATAAGAGAATAAAATAAGCTAAAACCTTTTGTCGTGACTTTAAAGCATAAAAAAAGATATGAGGTTGCACCCCATACCTTAAAAGAAAAAATATTACAGTTTACGCCCACACATTGGACAATACGAAATCGGTATTGTGTCATTCATGAAAACTTGATATTTTACATGATTGATTTCGTCGCGTGGTGATTCGTTCATAACAATATATTTCAACATGCTTCCTTTGTCTTTTGTGTGACGTATTTTGATTTCAACCTCTGTTAAAGGAACAAACGACGAGTCCTCGTCATAAAAACCGTTATGATAAAGGATTTCTCGTTTGTCAGTAGTTGTACAATATTTACACCTTTGTGTTACACTCCTTTGTTTTATATTTCTTTGAGTATGTTGCCGTCTTCGTCTTTTATTATGAATTTGGCTTCATATTCACAATTCAAGACTCTTGCGATGTCTTGTAATTCATTTTCGGAAAAGTTGTCACGTTTCAGTTTGTTTGTTATGTTTTGAGGTTTAGTGCCTAAACGTTCCGCTAATTCAGTTATTGTGAGGTCTAATTCAAGTAATAAGTGTTTGATTTTTTTAGCCATTGGCATAGATGCATCGCTCCTTTTTTATTGTATATCATAATAATACACTAAAAAATGTAATTAGTCAAATAAAATCAAATATTAAAAACTAAAAAGTGTAAAAATATTATATTAAAGTGTTTACAAACTACACTAAATAGTGTAAAATAATAATAAAGAAAATGAAATAAAAACAAAGGAGTGTAAAAAGTATGAAAAATAGTGAAGAGGGTCTAACTTGTTTAGATGTATTGGAGAACGTTGAAATGAATTTGTTAGTTGTTCAAGATTTAAGCAGAATCATGGTGGACAATTGCTTTTATGATGACATTAACAACTTAAAAGAAACAAGCGCAAGAATAATGTTGAAAAAAGCTAAGACACTAACGTTTGCTATTAGCGAAATAATGGAAAAACAATTGCAAATTATAAAAGATCGTATATGTAAAGAATATGAAGAGGGGAGCAATGAAAATGAATAAATTACAAGTAGTATTTACAAAAGAAATGAAAGGAAAAAAAGCGTTGCTATATAGTCCAATAAATGGAGCCAAAAGAGATTATATGCTTTTAATGAATAGCAATGCAAGACTTACAAGAACTCGACAGTTAATAGAAAAAGTACGCAAAGAGATTCTAGAACGTGACAATGTAATAATAAAGGACACAGACATTATGTTTGTGCATGTGGATATGGATATGTCTTTTTGTAAAATATAAAATTTTTAGAGAGTAACTGCACCCCCTGGGGTCTATTCAAATATAGGGGTGGGGTGGTATTAGAGAAAGGAAGCGCAAACAATGGGAACAAGAAATTTTAACGGCGAGGGTACTTGCCATTATAGTAAAAAAAAGGGTGCATGGGTGGGACAGATAACAGTTCCAAGCACAGGGAAAAGAAAAACAGTTTGTACAATTAAAGGAGCAGAAACAGACAAGAAAGCCGAGAAAGAATGTAGAGCAAAAGTGCGTAAAGCGAATGAAGACGCAAAAAATGGAAGATACGCCAATAGTTCTACAGTAACTGTGTGCGAATTAGCAAAAGCAGTTATTGAGAGTGATTTTGCAGGTAGTTTTTTTCAAGCTGTTACATATACGCGAAAATTGAACACATTAAAGATAATTGAGAAAACATGTATAGGCAAAAAACAAGTGCGAAAAGTTAAAAGAGTTGATGTAATAGAAGCGTTGAATAGCATCACACATTATTCTAATTCAAATATAACTAAAGTCGTACAAATGTTAGGAAAGACATTCAAGGAAGCATACTTACGTAAAATAATAATAGACAATCCGATGTATGAAATAAAAAAACCAAAATCAACAAGAGAAGACGACATTGTAATTGCATTTACACTTGAAGAACAAAAAATATTTGTAGAAGCACTCGAAAATGAAGAATACAAAAACATATTTTTGATTTGTTTGTTTTTAGGTTTGAGAATAGGTGAAACATTAGCGTTAAAAGTTGAAGACGTTGACTTTGAAAATAAAATATTGCATGTTTCAGACACTATTACTGAAAACAAAGAATGCAAAACAATATTAAGAGATAAAAGGAAAACAAAAACGAAAGCGGGAAAAAGAGTTTTAGAACTTGACGACAAAACAATTGAGGTATTAAAAGAAAGTATCAAAAATATGCGTGTAAATAAAGACCATTTAATTTTTACATACTTCGACAAAAAAACACAAGAAATAAAGTTACACACAAATAATACAATGAATAGTGTATTTCATAGAATATGCAAAAATGCAGGAATTAAAACCAAAAAAGAAGATAATCAAAAATTGACTGTACATTCTTTAAGGCACACTTATGCTACAAGATGTTTAGAGGGTGGAATGCCTACACATGTTTTACAAAAGTTATTAGGACACACAGATATTGAAACAACAGTAAATACATACGTTAGTGTTACAAAAGAATACGAAAGCCAATATACAAAAAAGGTTTATGAATACCTAAAAGAAAAAAACATAATATAATCGAGAAAAGAAAAAGCTTGTATGTAATAGCCGACCAAAGCACACATACAAGCCCCACACAATCGACAAACGAGAGGAGAAAAAACAAATGACAAAACTACAAAAAAGAAAAATCAAAGCATTATCAATTTTTATTTTGAAAGTTTTAACAATTATATTGATATTACAAGGTCTTATACACCTTTTGAAATATCCCGAAATATGTTCAACTACTCTTCGTCATCAATTGCATCAAGATTTAACAAACAACGACGCAGACGCGTGGACATATTACGAGAATAATTACCTAGCGAGCGACATTGTGTTATTTCAAGATATTATTAGCTTAAGTTAAAAAGAATGTAATGTCAATGATATTTTTATATAATAATGTGGTAGAATAAAAATGAATTGAAGTGAAGAGGTGATATCATGGAAATAGAGGAAAAAAGAAGAATTGAAGAGGGCAAAGAAAAGATAGCGTTTGAAGAAATAAAAGTAAAAAGTAAAATGAACGAAGAACTAAAAGAAGTAGAAAAAATGAATTTTAAAAAGAAAACAGACAATGTATACATGGTTATTATGGAATCAATGTTTGTATTAGTAGCTCCATTTGTCATTTTATCGCTTTTGGTCGATGTTAATTGGGTGAATCTCACACTTACATTTGCTTGTATTCTTTTATGGCTTGGAATATATACTGAAGAAAAAGCAATTGTGAAAGAGCAAGAAAGTCGAAAAGAACAAGAAAAAGAAAATGTCCAAAAAAGTTATAGTGAAACACTAGAAAAGTTTAACGAAATGAAAAAAGAGTTTTTAACAGAAGAGGAAAAAGAAGCTATAAGACGAGAAGAAGCTGAAAAACAAAAGAAAGAGGAAGAAATACGAAGAGAAGAAGAAAAAAAACAAAGAGAAAAAATGCAACAAAAAATAGAAAAAGAACGAGAACGCGAAAGAAAAAGGAAAAAGTTTATTTCTACACTTGAAACAATCGGGGCAGTAGCGCGTGTGCTTAATATGATTCTAGATGTAGTACTCTGTATAGTATTTTTGCCTTTGGGATTGTTTGCTTGTTTTTTGACAGCAGTTGCGAGAAGCGACAACAAAACACATAGAAAATAGACTGTTTTTATAAAGAATAATGAAGAGGGTAGCCAAAGACTATCCTCTTTTTATTGATATATTGAGAAAAAAGTATCATTAAACAATAAAAAAATGCATGCAATTTTCATGCAATTAAAAAGTATTTTGACGTATTTTAAAGTATTTCAAAATATGTTTAAGTATTTCAAAATATGTTTGAAAAATAAACAAAAACCTTAGTATAACTGCTTTTGCAATCACACCAAGGCTTCTACGCTTTAACACATTTTTGTGCTTAATGGTCGGGGTGAGAGGACTCGAACCTCCGGCCCCATGGTCCCAAACCACGTACTCTACCAACTGAGCCACACCCCGATACAATTTGAAAGTATAACACGGTTTTTGAGGTTTGGCAATACAAAATTTAAATTTTTATATTTTTTATTTTTAAATTTTATGAAATGTCTGAAATTTCACTAGTTTCAATAGAATTGTCAATTTCTTCTAAATCTTGAGATGAATTTTCGATATTTTTGTTATTTTCATCATTTTCCCTCCTTCAAAATTTTATAAACACATTTATTTTGTTCTTGTTTCTCGAAGTTCCATGTATGGAAAGAGCCTCCTAGGCAGTAGTCCCAGTAATCACATTTTTGACAAGATTCACATGATGTTCGATTACTGTTTCTAAATTCTTTATATTTATTGTCCCAAACTTCTTTGAAATTATCTGTTTTGATGTTTCCTTGTACGTATTTTTTCATTCGTGGAACATTTGGACAAACATATAAATCGCCGTTGTAAAGGATACTTGCAATGTTTATTCCAGTTCTGCAGAAGAATAAATATTTTCGAACATCATTTTCATACTTTAATCCCAAAAAACTTGGGCATCCATACGAAATTTCTAATTTTCCTTTTTTATTTTTTTCGACTATGAAATCCAAAAGTTTTTCAAAATCTTGTTTATCAAGCATAAGATCATCATGTTCCTTCGCTCTACCGATTGGATCTATTGATGCAACTCTCCAAGATGTTAAGTCAAGAGAGCACATAACTTCATAAATTTCGTTTAGTTGATGGATATTGCTTTTGTTAAAAACAGTGGTAACTTGCAGATGTTTTACAAAATTTGCTTTGCGTAAACTTTTTATATTTTCAATAATTTTTTTGTATGAACCTGGTACACCTCTAAATTCGTCATGCGTATCTTTTAATCCGTCGATACTAATTGAAATTGTCTCCATTCCGGCACGTTTTAAACTTTCGATATTTTCGGAATTTAGTAAAATTCCGTTTGTAGTCATACCCCAATGAAAACCAAGACTCACAGCATATTCCATAACTTCAAATAAATCTTTACGAACAAGAGGTTCGCCACCTGTTACATTTATAAGAATTTTGCTTGCATCAAAATCATCTGCTATTTGTTTGAATCCAGCCTTTATTTCGTTGGTAGTAAGTTCATCAGGATAATTTTTTGTTTCGGCGGAACTTCCACAGTGCTTACATTTGGCATTACAATTTAAAGTGGTTTCCCAAAACAAATCAATAAGATGATGTTCTTGATATTCTTTTTCTTTATATTGTTTCAAAAGTTCAAATTTTCCTAATTTATAAATCTCTTTAAACATAGTTAGCTCCTTATATAAGTAGTTAAATTCATTATATAAAAGCAGCAACAAGAGTTGCAAGAGGGACGCCCCTTTTTGAGAAAATTTTCTCAAAAAGGGGCGTCCCTCTTGATAAGTTTTTTGCAAAAAGGGCTGTCCCTCTTGCTAATTTTGAAATATAATATTGATGGATACGTGCATGAAAAGAGGAGAGGTGATTTTTATGGAAAAATTATCGAGTGAAGTTATAATGAATCCTATAGAGGTGGTTCCAATGTATGGAGTACAACCACCTATTGAGAAAGAAAAAACAGTTGGAATTCTTGTTGCAGCTGTAACGGGAGTTGTTATTGTTGCTGTGGGAATAGTTGCTTTCATAAAAAGAAAAAATAAAAAGAAAAAGGGAGAGATTTCAAATGAAGAGATTAAAAAATAATTCAGGTATTTCAATAACAACACTTGTTATAACGATAGTTGTAATGCTTATTATCGCTGGTATAGCTGTTGGAACGTCAACGGAGATAATTGATGATTCTGTTGATGCGAAAAAAGAAGCTGCAATTTTTGAAGATAATGAAGAAATTCGTGCATTATTAATGAATGCAATTACTGATAAAAGTGTTATAACAGGTTTTGCTTTAGTTGATGGATCGATTGAAGTTGTTGATGAAGAAGGTAATGAGTATGGAACTAATTATTATCTAATCCCTGGTGGAGATGAAGAAGATTTAGCTGCAATTAGGGAAAAGACAGGAGATGCTAGTGCTAGTGCATATAAAGGAATAACAGCTCCTTATGTTGTAGATTATTATACTGGAAAATATCATAGAATTGAGGATGTTAAGTTTAAATAAAAGTTTTTTGTAGTTTTGTTTGGAGGAAATGTGATGAAGCAGATTTTAAGTAGCGTGAGAAAAGCAATTGATGAATATGGAATGATTGAAGAAGGCGATAGGATTGCGGTTGGACTTTCTGGTGGAAAAGATAGTGTGACGCTGCTTTTAGCGCTTAAAAATTTACAAATTTTTTATCCTAAAAAGTTTGAAATTGTTGCGATAACTATTGATCCCGATTCTAATACTTTTGATACATCGGTTTTAGAAAAATTATGTGCGGAGTTGAATATTGAATATGTAATTGAAAAAACTAATATTAAAGAAGTTGTTTTTGATATTCGAAAAGAAAAAAATCCTTGTTCGCTTTGTGCGAATTTGAGACGCGGTGCGCTTAATGGTGCTGCGGAAGCACATGGATGCAATAAAGTTGCGCTTGGCCATCATAAGGATGATGTTATTGAAACGTTTTTACTTAGCCTTTTTTACGAAGGTCATATTCATACATTTTCGCCAAATACTTATTTGTCTAGAAAAAATTTGATGGTTATAAGACCGATGATTTATCTAGAAGAAAAGGAAGTTAAAGCTTTTGCTAAAAGAAATAATATTCCGATAATGAAGAAATCATGCGAAGTTGATGGGAGTACGAAAAGAGAGTTTATGAAAACAATTATAATGGAACTTTCTAAGCGTATTCCTCGTCTTAAAGCATGTATCTTTGGAGCGATTGAGCGCTCGAATATAAAAGGGTGGGAAAAAGTAAATTTAAAGGAGGAATAAACAAATTGAAGAAAAAAGTTTTTGGAGCGATTGCTGCAATTGTTATGATTTCTCATTTTTCATCTGCCTATGCATTAACTATGATAAATGAAAAAATAAAAGAAGAGCAAATTACTTCGGGTGTTGTTCTTAAAAATTATGATAGATTTACTGAGAAGGGATGGCTAAATATCAACGTTTTAGAGGTTGATTTGAATGATGATAATACAGAAGTTGGTCTTTTGAATTCTGAGAACGGACTTAATACTTTTCAGACAGTTTATCAGATGGCAAGTAAAGATAATATTGTTGCTGCGGTAAATGGTGATTTTTTCAATGGAACTTCAGCAAATGGAAATACTGTTGGTCTTTCGATTGCTGACGGCGAGCTGCTTACAACTACTTATTTTGAAAATGAACTAAAGGATACTTTTGCTAGTTTTATTTTAAATGAAGATAATGAGGCTTGGGTGGATTATTTTACGCACAAGATAACTTTGAGAAATAAGAAGAATAAAAAAGAACTTCTAATTGGTGAGTATAACAAGGTTTCAACGAATTATGAGTACCCTGTAATTTATACAAGTGAGTGGGGAAAATATTCGTATGGTTCAAAACTTTCACTTACCGAGATGTTAGTTAAAGATGGAAAAGTTAAAGAAATTAGAGAAAATGGAGAACCTTTTGAAATTCCAGATGACGGATTTGTTGTTGCGGCGTATGGCGAAGCTGCCAAGAATATGATTGAAAATTTCAAGAAGAATAATAAGGTTGAAGTTGATATCGAAATGGATTTGGATATTGATGAAATAAAGATGGCTGTTTCTGGTGGTGCTGTTCTTGTTAAAGATGGCGAAATTCCTAAAACTTTTTCTTCAAATATTTCTGGTTCAAATCCTAGAACTGCAATTGGTGTTTCTGAAGATGGAAATACGTTGTATTTGATAACTGTTGATGGCAGGCAAGCTTCAAGCATTGGTATGACGCAAATTGAACTTGCTGAGTTTTTGAAGGAAAAAGGCGTTTATAATGCAATTAATTTAGATGGCGGTGGATCTACAACTATGGTTGCTAGAAAGCTTGGGGAAGCTGCAGTTAAAACGATAAATTCGCCAAGTGGCGGTGTGCTTAGAATGGTTACAAATGCTATTGGAATTTATAATAATAAAAAGACTGGATCGCTTTCAAATTTGGTTTTGAGAGTTCCTGAAGAAAATGTTTTTGTGAATTCTAAGATGCAGATTGAAGTGCTTGGTTATGATAAATATTATAATCCTGTGGATGTTGATATTGATGATGTTGATTTTACAGTGGATGGGGTTCTTGCCACAGTTGAGGATGGAATGATTGTTGCAGGAAGTGATGCTGGAACTGCAAAAATTACAGCGAAAAAGGGGAGAGCTACGGCGACAATTTCTGTTGATGTTTTGAGTGCTCCGAATGAGATTGAAATATCACCTAAAAAAGAAGCTATAAATCTTGGCGAAAGCGTTGAATATACGATAACTGCGAAAAATAAAAATGGTTATTATGCTACGCTTCTAGGGGATGATTTAACTTATAAAGTGATTAGTGGCGATGGTGAATTTGCTGGAAACAAATTTGTTCCAAACAAAGAAGGCGATCATGTAATTGAAGTTTCTGTTGGAGATACGAAATCGTATGCGCTTGTAACTGTTGGTGAATCAAACAAAAATGTTATAGATAGTTTTGAAAATCAATCTTTTAAATTTGTTTCTTATCCCGTTGCTGTAACGGGAGAGGCGTCTGTTACATCTAGTGAAAGCGCACATTTAAAAAAATCTGCAAAATTAGAGTATGACTTTACTAAGACAGATGCTACAAGAGCTGCATATTTGAGATTTGAAAGTCCGATTGAAGTTTCAGAGGATGCAACGGAAATTTCTTTTAAAGTTTATAGCGAAGAAGATATTGATGATTATATAAAGTTGAAATTTGTTGATGCTAAGGGAAATACTGAACTTGTAATGGCCTGCAAAGGTGTGACTGGTGGAGAGTGGAACGAGCTAACATACGATTTGAATTCAATTTCTCTTCCTGCGACTTTGACTGATGTTTATGTTGCGCAGGATAAAGCGGAAGTTAAGAACGTGGGAACAATTTATTTTGATGAGTTAGCAATATTGACAGATAAGAATGATAGTGTAAGTGAGGTTAGACTTCCTCAGGATATAAAAGGTGTTTCTAGTCTTGAAGAAACTACAGAATTAACGAGTGGTGAATCTTTGAAAATAATTGTATTTGATGAAATTCGAGAGACGGAAATTTTGTTAGATAGTTTGGTTAAGAATCGAGTAGAACAAAAGATGAATAATACGGCTGAAGTTGTTGTATTCACATCTCAAGAAAATGAGGATTTGATTTCGAATGTTGGTGCTGAAAAAATAATTCCTAATGGGTATTCGAAGCAAACGATTGATGGTTCATTATTTATTAATTTGGATGTTTCAAGTGGAGGCGTAAGAATATCAGATTATAATCAATGGTTGAACTTGAAAAACGATGTAACTATTTCAAGTGAAAAAAATATTTTTATTGTTATGAATGGTTCTTTAAATGATTTTACGGATAAAAAAGAGAAAAAGTTATTTATAGATACACTTTGTGATTTGAAGAGAAAAACTTCTAAAAATATTCTTGTTATACAAGATGGAGAAAGTACAGAAATATCAATGGAAAGAGGCGTTAAATATATAAGCGTAAATAATTGCTTTATTGATAATAAGGATCCACTTGATGTTGTACGAAATACGAAATATATTGAGATAACAGTGTCAGAAAAAGGCGAAGTATATTGTAGTATTAAGGATGCGATCTAAAAATAAAAAAAGGACAAAGGGACGGGGCTTTTGTCCTTTTTTCCTTTTACACCTTGCGTTTTCTTTTTTTCTTATTGAAAAAGTTGTTGATTGTGTTTACAACATCACTTTCAATTATTAAATTTCCATATTCTAAAAGTCTTGATTCCATCAATGATGATGATTTTTCGATGTCTGCATATTCTAAGATTGACGTTGCAGGTATCATTCCTGCTTTTAAATAATAATTGTTGTTATATGAATAAAGTTTTGTATCTAAAATAGAGTTAATATCTGCAGTTTTGCAAAATGCACAAACATCATCAAAATTTTCAAATTTGTATAAACCGTTTTTTATAAAATATGGTATTTTTTTTCTTTTTAATTTTATAACATCTCTAGCTTGCTTAGAAGTGTTGAATTTAACTACCGGTTTTTCTTTTGTTTTGGTAACTATGAAAGTGAAGTTTCCACTTCCTGAGGTTGAGGCTTCAACATAAATCATTGAGTCATCAACATTAAATCCATATTCTTTTTCAGCCTCATTCATAACATCCCAAAACAAATCTTGTGACTCCGGAGAGTTGTAAACAAATGAATACAAATCAATATTTCTAGCTTGTAAATCATCTATCGTAATAGTGATTTTTATTTTATCCTCGGCTAATTTCTCAATTTTCAAAAGAATGCCTCCCTTCACTTTAGAATACAATTAAATTATACATTCTAAAGAGCGTGAAATAAATGATAAAAATCTGGTAAAAAGCCTTTGAATTGCCAATTTGAAGGATGTGGCAAAACCAATCTTTTAATAATTTAAATCATAATATAGTATATTAAAAATTTTTAATATAGTACGTTGTACGAGTCGAATTATACTGATAAACATATTAAAAGTCAATGAATGTTTTGTGAAATAAATGGCATATTTTTGAGGTACTCACGTATCTTTAAAAAGAGGAGGATAAGCTATGAAGAAATTTAAACTTTTATTTTTAATTGTACTTTTTGTAGGATGTATTTGGTATACGAATGCGTTAGAGCAGCAAGAGGTTGCAGCAAATGATTTAGAAGTTGCAAAAGAGAGTGGTGAAAATTTAAGTAAGGTATTACTTTATTTTTTAAATAGTGAAAATGAACTTGTTAATGAATATCGTTTCGTGTCTTTAGATGATTTGAAAACAGACATGCCTAAGTTGATTATGACAGAGCTTTTAAATGGACCAAGCATAGAAGAAAACAAAAGTGCTTTGCCAGATGGTGTTCAGTTAATATCAATAGAAATTAGGGATAATGTGGCAAGTGTGAATTTTTCAAAAGAATTTGTTTCTCAAAGCGAGGGGGAAGACGCTCGATTAGCTAAAATAAGTGCGGTTGTGAACACACTCACAGAAATTAAGGAAATTGATACGGTTGAAATTTTAGTAGAAGGAGAAGTGTATGAAGTGAGAGGGAGAATTTAGCAAGAGGGACGCCCCTTTTTGAGAAAATTTTCTCAAAAAGGGGCGTCCCTCTTGATGACTTTTGATGCTTCTTGCGGCAATTTCTAAATCCGTTCTCGTTGACTTTTTGGGGGCTCAAATATATACTATGGTTAGATTGTTTTAAAGGAGGATGAACATGAGTAAGTTAATTGAAATTAGATGGCATGGTCGTGGTGGACAAGGTGCTAAAACTGCATCATTGTTACTTGCCGACGCTGCATTCAATACAGGTAAATATATTCAAGGTTTTCCTGAATATGGTCCTGAAAGAATGGGTGCGCCAATCACTGCATACAACAGAATAAGTGATGAACCTATTACAATTCATAGTAACATATATGAACCTGATTTCGTAGTTGTTGTAGATGATACACTACTAGAAGCTGTTGATGTTACAGCTGGATTGAAGGAGGATGGTGCAATAGTTGTTAACTCGACAAAAACACCAGACGAAATAAGAGGTTCGTTGAAAGGATACAAAGGAAAGGTTTGTACAATAGATGCTAGAAAAATATCTGAAGAGACTTTAGGAAAGTATTTCCCAAATACACCTATGCTTGCAGCAATTGTTAAAGTTAGTGGAATAATGGACGAGCAAGCTTTCTTAGATGATATGGTTGAGTCTTTCAAACATAAATTTGCGAAGAAACCTGAGGTTATTGACGGAAATATGGAGGCGCTTCGTCGTTCTCTTAATGAAGTTAATGGACTTTAAGTTGAATGAAAATTTTAGATAGGAGGTAATTTAAGTGTCTGAAAATAAATGTAATATAAATGCTAAATCAACATGGAAAGAACTTACTCCTGGTGGCACAATTTATGATGCTGCGAATTCAGAAGGATTCCACACAGGAGACTGGAGATCTAAGAAGCCGGTTTTTCATGCTGATAAATGTAAACAATGTGGACTTTGTCTTCCAGTTTGCCCAGATAGTGCTATTTTAATGGACGAGTCTGGAAATAGAGGAGATTTTAATTTTGATTTTTGTAAGGGTTGTGGAGTTTGTGCGAAAGTTTGTCCTTTCGGCGCTATCTCTATGGAGTAATTTGAATGAAAAGCAATATCTTGTGAAATGTTTCAAACTTGTTCCGTACTCAACGTACCACAGTACGCCTCCGTGCGTCACTAAGTTTGAAAATTTCGCAATATATCACTTTTGATTCAAATTTAACTTGCAGTGAGTTGAAATAAGATTAACATTTTGAAAAAATTTTAAATTTAAATACAGAATAAGAGATTTTATAAAATTAATAATAAAATGATTTTAAAAAAAGAAAGTTCGATTCAAATCAAAATTATTAGATTGTGGAATTTTTTAGCTAGTGCGAGCGCGGAAGCGTACGTGGGTACGCTGAGCACCAAACTAGGTAAAAATATTTCACAAGATGATGATTTTCATTTGAATCATAGAAGGGAGAAAATAAAATGAGTATCAGAGAAAGACTAAGTGGAAACGAAGCCGTTGCTAATGCAATGCGCCAAATTAATCCAGATGTAGTTGCTGCATTCCCAATTACTCCTTCAACAGAGGTTCCACAATATTTTTCAACATTCGTTAATAACGGTAGTGTTGATACAGAATTTGTTCCTGTTGAAAGTGAGCACAGTGCTATGAGTGCTTGCGTTGGTGCGGCTGCAGCAGGTGGACGTGTTATGACTGCTACTTCTGCTAATGGATTGTCATTAATGTGGGAGATTTTATATATTGCTTCAAGTTTAAGACTTCCAATCGTTATGTCTTGTGTAAACAGAGCTGTTTCTGGTCCTTTAAACATACATAATGATCATTCAGATTCTATGGGAGCTAGAGATTCTGGTTGGATTCAATTATACTGCGAAACTAACCAAGAAGCTTATGATAATATTTTGATGGCAAACAGAATTGCTGAGCATTTAAATGTTCAACTTCCTGTAATGGTTTGTTATGATGGTTTCATTACTTCTCATTCAATTGAAAACATTGAGCTTGAAGAAGATGATAAAGTAAAAGCTTTTGTTGGTGAATATAATCCAGAGCATTACTTATTAAATAAAAAAGAACCAATCGCTGTTGGCCCTCTTGATTTACAACCATACTTGTTTGAGCATAAGTTCCAACAAGCTGAAGCTATGAGAGCTGCTAAAGACGTTATTTTAGAAGTTTCTGAAGAATTTGCTAAAATGACAGGAAGAAAATATGGTTTATTTGAAGAATATAAAATGGAAGATGCTGAAGTTGCAATTGTTGTGTTAAACTCAACTGCAGGAACAGCAAAACATACAATTGATGAGTTAAGAGAAAAAGGCGTTAAAGCCGGCCTTATCAAACCAAGAGTATTTAGACCATTCCCAGTTACAGAGATTGCACAAGCTCTTAAAAATGTTAAAGCTGTTGCAATGCTTGATAAATGTGATAGCACAAATGGTGCTGCAGGTCCTTTATATACAGAGGTTACATCTGCACTTTACACAGAAGGTATCACTGGAGTAAAAACAGTTAACTATGTTTATGGTATCGGTGGTAGAGATGTTAAATCTGATGATATCGAGAAAGTATTTACAGATTTACAAGAAATCGTGTCTACAGGAAAAGTAGAAAATCCATTTAGATATTTAGGTCTAAAAGATTAATTTGAAAAGGAAGGAGTAATAAAAATGGCATATAATTTAAAAGAAGCTATGAAAAAGCCTAATAGATTAGCGTCTGGTCACAGAATGTGCGCAGGATGCGGTGCTCCAGTTGCTGTTAACGCAATTTTACGTGGTTTAAAACCAGAAGATCACGCAGTAATCGGTAGTGCAACAGGATGCCTTGAGGTATCTACATTTATATATCCATACACAGCATGGAGAGATTCATTTGTACATAGTGCATTTGAAAATGCTGGTGCTACAGTAGCTGGCGCTGAAGCTTGCTACAAAGCAATGAAGAGAAAAGGTAAATTACCTGAAGATGAACATACAAAATTCATCGCTTTCGGTGGAGACGGTGGAACATACGATATCGGTCTTCAATCGTTATCAGGTGCGATGGAGAGAGGACATGACATGGTTTATGTTTGCTACGATAACGGTGCTTACATGAACACAGGTATTCAACGTTCATCTGCTACACCTAGATTTGCTGATACAACAACTTCACCTTCAGGAAAAGTTGTTCCAGGTAAACAACAAAAAAGAAAAGATTTAACTGAAGTTATGGCAGGGCACCACCTTCCATATGTTGCTCAAACAGCTCCATACGGAAACTTCAGCGATATTACAACAAAAGCTGAAAAAGCTATTTATACAGAGGGAGCTTGTTTCATGAATGTTCTTGCACCATGTCCAAGAGGATGGGGATATCCAACAGAGAATTTAATGGAACTTTGTAAGCTTGCTGTTGATACATGTTATTGGCCACTATATGAAATTATAGATGGTAGATATGTAGTAAACTACAAACCAAAGAATAAAGTGCCAGTAGCAGAGTGGCTAAAACTTCAAAAGAGATTTGCTCATTTATTCAAACCAGGTAATGAGTGGATGATTGAAGAACTTCAAAAAGAAGTTGATGAAAAATGGGAGAGATTGTTAGAGCTTGAAGCTATAACAAATAAAGCTGAATAAATTTCAAAAAAAGCGCGCACCGTGTTAATGGTGCGCGCTTTGCCATGTTGAGGGTTATTTCTCCATGGCGTCGTCCCACGCGTCGGCGAGAGCGCCTTCCACGTAGTCAAGTTCGTTTCCATCTTTGTCGTAGTACGAGTCGGTGTCCGGGTCGTACTCGTAGTCGCCACGGGCGAAGTCATCGTCCTCGTCGAACGAGTCGCCATCCTCGTCGTCGTTCCAGAACTCGTCGTAGTCGTCTTCATCGCCGGTACAGTCGTAGCAGGCATCATCCTCATCGTCGTCGTCGAGGGCGTCGCATACCTGCTCCAGGGTCAGGTTACGCCAGTTGAGGTACGGGGCGAATTCGTTGCCGTCGGGAATATTTTTCTTGAACTCCTCGAAAACTCTTTCGAGTTCGTCGCGAGACCAGTTGTGAGTGTTGTCACGGATGATGCACGCGAGTTTCCGCAGGGGAGTGAAGGTCAAGATGTTCGTCCGGGTTGCCACGGCCAGTGCAACTTCGAAACACTGTCCGTCATTGTCCAGGATATCATCCAGAAGATCGGCTTCAATCCTGGGGTGACGCGCCATCATGGCGATAGATTCTACCGGGAGTTCCGGATAGGAGAAATAAATCTCCGAAAGTCTGCCATTGGTGGTGCGACGGTTTTTGATGACAGCGCTCAACTTAGCATTATTCATGATGTTTCCTCCTTGATGATTGTTGCTGGTTGATTATGGAAAGAGTGCTGCTTTTTACACGATTCTTTGAAGAATTGTGCTTGCGCATATAAATGTGCAGTTGGTAAAAGCATAAAACCAAAGATAGTACGTTCATCACGTGAAGTACAGGTATATTTTACCACATTTTCAAAAGTTATGTCAACTTAAGCAAAGTTAAAAATATTTATGATATACATAAGTAAAATGAATAAAAAGAGAAGACACATAAAAATGTGTCTTCTTTTCATATCTGGGTTGTAGGGCAGGTGCAAGTAAATTGTAATTTTAAGAGTATACTTATTCCCAATCGGCGATGCTTGAGGCATACGACAAATGCTCATATCCGCCGAAAGCAGAACCTAAAGAGGATAAACGAGCAGCATCTTCGCTGTCGAAGATATTAGATTCATCATCGTCTTCGTAGTTGTTGGTGCATTCATCATAGCTCAGATAAAGTACGCTGCAGTGCTTGGCAAAACTGTGATTCTGCATAGTTTTCTTAAACACATCCATAATGAGAGTCCATTCATCCCTATTCCAGAAGTAGGTATTTGTGGCAAGAATGCCGGCGAGTCGTTGAGTTGAATAGTCACCGGCAAAATCGAGGCGCTTTGCGACGGAGAGAGAAACGTCAGGAAACTTGCTGTACCGAGCAAAGAGGCTGTTTATGATATCGGCATTAGTGTGTTCATGCCAAATCATGAGAATAACTTGCTCGCTGGTGAGATTGGGTTTCATTGCAATTTCAGCCAAGTGCTTGCTGGTAATCCGATGATTTTTGAGAACAGCGTTCAACCTCGAGTTTGTCATCTTAGAATCCTCCTTCAGCAAAGGTCGATTGATGGTGCCTTTATAAGATCCGTTACACAAAAAGACGCGCAACAGGTCAAAAAGGTCAGTTAACAGCACATATTCTATCACGCATACTAATTTATGTCAACTCTATCAAAAAGGAGCGTCCCTCTTGCTCATGCATATTTTTCACATTTTTGCCAACACTATTTTTTGTAGGAAAAAGGAGTGAAAATATGGAGAGTTTTGCAAAAAAACTTGCAATTAATCATAAAACAAGTGGATATGCTAGTAAAAAGACATTTCCGTTAAAGAAAGTTATAAATGATTTTGAAGTAATAAGGAAGGTTTATAACTTGCTCTCGGAAAGTGTGGAAAAAGATGTTCCGATTTCGCTTGCGGGAGAATGGCTTTTAGATAATTATTATATTATTGAAGAACAAGTAAGTTCTATTTTGAATTCGCTTAGTTTGAAAAATTATAAGAAGCTTCCGGCAGTCGATGGTGTTTCAAGAATTTATGTCGTTGCAAAAGAATTTGTGAATTTTACGGATGGAGATATTACTAAAGAAAAAATTCTAACGTTTATAAATGCGTATCAAACTCAAAAAGTGTTTTTGCAGTGTGAATTATATGAATTCAAATTGATGTTACAAATAGCAATAATTGAACAAATTAAAAATGTTGCGGATAAAATAATAGTCAATCAACTTCAAAAATTTAAGGTTGAAAGTTTGATTGAGAGAATAATTAAGAAGGACGAATTTTCTGAGCAAAAATTTTATAGGTACAAGAATGTGAAATTGAACAATGAAGCAGCATCGTACGTTGAACACTTAATTTTTAAGTTAAAGAAAATGGGGAGCATATCTAATCCGTATTTAGAAATATTAGAAGAAGAAATTAATAAAAGTGGTGCATCTTCGGATGAAATAATAAAGGCAATGCATTATGATATGGCGGTTCGAAGAGTATCTATAAGTAATTCGATAATTAGTTTGAAAAATATTCCGAGATGGAATTTTAAAAATATTTTTGAAAGTGTAAATGTAGTTGAAAAAATATTATCAAAAGATGATGTTTATAAGAAGTTAGATGAAACAACGAAAGAAATTTTTAGAAATAGAATAAAAGAAATAGCTGAAAAGACTGAGGTCTCAGAGATTTATGTCGCAAATGAGTTAAATGAATTAGTAGAAAATTTAGAAACGGATATGAGTGAATTCTTAATTGGAGAAGAAAAAAATGTTTTGCTAAACAAATTAGGTTATAGAAAAAATGTAAAAGAAAAAATTATAAATAAGTATAAATTATTTCTGTATTTAGCGTTCATATATGTTCCAACATTTTTACTTAGTTTTAAAATTTCAAATGTTTTTTGGCCGATAATTTTTGTTCCGTTTTCAGAAGTTTTTGTGACTATTGTAAATAAATTTGTTTCGCGATTTGTAAAGCCGAAGGTTTTGCCAAGATTTGAGAAGATAGATGAAAATGTTAATACGTTTGTAATAGTTCCAACTCTTCTTAAGAGTAAGGAAAGGGTAAAGGAACTTATGCAAAGTATTGAAGTTTATTATCTTAGAAATAAAATTCCTGGACTCTATTTTTGTCTTTTGGGAGATGCATCTGAAGAAAAAGAAGAAGTTGCAGAGCATGATGAAGAAGTTAAAATGGCTGGTATTAGCGAAGCTCAGAGGCTTAATGAAAAATATAATACAGATATTTTTAATTTTGCTTACAGAAAAAGAGTGTTTAATAAAAAGCAAGGAACATATTTAGGATACGAACGAAAAAGAGGAATGATAAACGAGTTTAATGATTTTTTGCTTTATAAAAAGCAAGGAACGTTTGTTGTAAATACGATAAAAAACATACCAAAAATAAAATATGTAATAACGCTAGATGCTGACACGGAGCTAACTTTTGATGCGGCAAAAAAATTAATTGGAACGATGGAGCATCCATTTAATGCGCCCAAAATAGAAAATGGAATCGTTGTGAAAGGATACGGATTAATACAACCTAAAATTGGTTTATCAATCGAAGCGTCATCTGCATCAATGTTTTCAAAGCTTTTTGCGGGAGTTGGTGGCATTGATATTTATTCAACAGCAGAGTCGAATGTTTATCAAGATTTGTTTGGAGAAGCAATTTTTACTGGAAAGGGAATTTATAATTTAAGCATATTTGATAAAGTTTTGAAAAATGAAATTCCAAAAAATAAAGTGTTAAGTCATGATTTACTTGAAGGAAGCTATTTGCGCGTAGGGCTTGCATCGGATATTGAGCTTATAGACGGATTCCCGGCTAAAGTTAATTCATATATGCTGAGGTCGCATCGTTGGATTAGAGGGGATTGGCAAATAGTATCGTGGCTTGGAAATAAAAAAATAAATTTATTATCCAAATATAAAATGACAGACAATCTTAGAAGAAGCTTGATAGAGCCATTTACACTCATTTTATTCTTTCTTCGGATACTTTTGGCTTCCTATAATTCTGACATTTTTTCAGCTAATAATGGGAATAAAAAGAAGAATGTTTGATAGTATAAAAGAGCTTAGGGATACTTTAATTCGTTCAGGTATAAACTTTATTTTGCTACCGTATAAGGCTGTGATATCGCTAAAGGCAATTGGTGTAACACTTTATAGACTAATTATTTCAAAGAAAAATTTACTTGAATGGGTTACGGCTGCAGATGCAGAAAAAATGCTGGGAAATGATTTGAAGACGTATGCAAGAGAAATGATTATAAGTCCAATAATAGGACTTGCTCTAGTGCTAACAACACTTATATATAATAGATTGAGTTTAGTGCAAGTAGCATTTTTGTTTTTAATTTGGTATAGTGCACCTTTTGTTGCATGGCATATTAGCAAAGTTAAATTAAAGAAAAAAGTAAAAATAACTTCGAAAGAAAAAGAAGAATTAGTTGAAATATCAAAGAGAACATGGCAATTTTTTGATGTATATATAAACGAAAAAAATAATTATTTGATGCCGGATAATTTTGATGAAAGTAGAAAAGAAGAAATAACAGATTATACTTCGTCAACGAATATAGGATTAAGCTTGATGGCGGTGATTTCAGCGTATAATCTTGGTTTTGTAAAACAAAAAGATATGCTTAAACGAATTGAAAAAATTATGGACACGATAGAAAATTTAGAAAAATGGAATGGTCATTTATACAATTGGTATAATGTCAAGACATTGAAACCACTGAAGCCAGAGTTTGTGTCGTCGGTCGATAGCGGAAATTTTATCGGATATTTATATGCGCTCAAAGGTATGCTTGAGGAAAATAATTTAGAAGAAGCGCTTAAAGATAGAATTCAGAATCTAATTGATAATACTGATTTTAGCAAGTTGTATGATTATGATAAAAATTTATTTTCGATTGGATATGATATTTCTTCGAATAAACTAATTGATTCTTATTATGATTTGCTTGCATCTGAAGCGAGACTTGCAAGTTTTATTGCAATTGCAAAAGAAGATATTCCGTATAAACATTGGTTTTGTCTTGGTAGAACTTGTACGAAATATGATGGAAAATATGGACTTGTATCATGGTCCGGAACTATGTTTGAATACTTGATGCCAAACGTTCTTATGAAAAATTATAATAATTCTTTGCTTGAAAAATCATGCAAATTTGTTGCTTATAGTCAACAAAAGTATGCAGAGAAACTTAATATTCCTTGGGGAATATCCGAATCAGCATTTGCACTAAAGGATTTGAAATATAATTATCAATATAAAGCGTTTGGAGTTCCTTGGCTTGGCTTAAAAAGAGGACTTGATGAGGATGTTGTGGTATCGCCATATTCATCTATTATGGCAATAGAAAATAATTTTGAAGATGTTATGGATAATATTGAGGAACTAAAAGAACTTGATGCTTTCGACAAATTTGGATTTTATGAATCAATTGATTTCACTCCGTCGCGAGTGCATAATAAAAAAATTGAAGTTGTAAAAACCTATATGGCGCATCATCAAGCGCTAATTTTACTTTCGATAAACAACTTTTTAAATCAAAATGTTTTAAGAAACTATTTTGAAAGCAATTCTGAAATAAAAAAAGTTCAAATTTTGTTGCAAGAAAAACTACCTGCAATGCCAGTCTACGCAAATGAGAAAAAAGAAAATGTTAAAAAATTAAAATATCAAGATTTTGAAGAAGAAGCTGAAGAAATTACTAACAAATCTTTAGAAAATGTGAATATACTAACGAACAATGAATACACTTTGTTAATTAGCGTAAGTGGTGATGGATACAGTAAAATTGGGGATATTTATATTACAAGATTTAACAATTTTCAAAGGCAAAGTAATGTAATTTATATTAAAAATTTAACGACTAATGAGTTTTGGTCTAATACCGAAAATCCAACTTTGAAAAGGCCGGATGAGTATGGTGCATCTTTTTCATCGTACGATTCGAAGTTTTATAGAAGAGATGGCGAGATTGAGACGCTTACGCAGATTTTTGTATCATCAGAAGAAAATGTTGAACTTAGAAAAATCGAAGTTAGAAATATAGGTGACGAAAGTACGGATATTAATATTATTAATTATGTTGAATTTATTTTATCTACGCAAAATGGAGATATCGTTCATCCGGCATACAATAGTTTATTTCAATCTGTTTTGGAGATTGATGGAAACTTTGTAGTTGAAAAACGTTTTCAAAATGGAGAAAAAATTTATGCAACTTTTTTTGCTGTTCCAGTGAATGAGGAGAATGTAAATTTTGAATGCGAAACGGATAAAATTAATTTTGTCGGTCGTTGCAACGATTTGAAAAATCCTATTGCATTAACGGAAGGAACAATTTTTTCGAATAAGTTTGTAGAAAATGTGAATCCAATAATTTCACTTAAAACGCATATAAGACTTGAACCGAAAGAATCTGTAGAGATTAATTATTTTGTTGGTGTGGCAGATAACATTGATGAAATTTCTGAAATGATAAATAAATATAAAGTGAAAGAAAATGAAACTCGTTTAATTGAACTTGCAAAGTCTAGGGCGTTAATTGAAAACAGGTTTTATGATCTAAAGAAAAATAAAATTTGTTCATACAACAAATTGCTTTCCGAAATTTTTAATGGATCGAGCACAAGAGAAAAATATGAAAAACAAATTTCCAAAAATGAACTTTCACAAAGTAGTCTTTGGAAATTTGGAATATCAGGCGATGTGCCAATAGTTTTAATAAGAATTAAACATGTGAATGATGTTTATGTTGTTCGCGAATTAGTTGATGCAATTAGATACTTTAATTTAAAAAATTTAAAAATAGATTTGGTGATATTAAATGAAGAACAAGGTTCTGAGCGATATGTTTATGACAGTATCTTAAGATACATTAATTCTAAAAATGTTGCATATTTGATTGGAACTAAAGGCGGAATTCACATCGTAGATTACAATCGAATTAATGCTAATGAAGAAAATCTATTACTTGCAGTCAGCGATGTAATTTTGAATGCGAAAAAAGGATTTTTTAAGGAGCAGCTTTAAATATAGCAACAGGTAGTAACGAGTCATCAAGAGGGACGCCCCTTTTTGTGAATTTTTTCATCAAGAGGGACACCCCTTTTTGATAGACTCGATTTATTAGAATTTGGAACGATTTCTTTTTCGAAATTCGACTTTTTAGCGTAATATATTGTAAAAGTAAAAGTGAATGTGAAGAGAATAATTTTTTCAAAAGTTCAAAAATTTTTTGTTTTATTGTTTTTCGGAACTTTTCGAAAATTCTTATGAACGTAACCCTTAATTCTTTAATTTTGCAATATATTGAATCTTAAATTTTGAAAAAATGAACCGTCCCAATTTCCAAAGTTTTATCAAAAAGGGGTGTCCCTCTTGATGAAAAAATTCACAAAAAGGGGCGTCCCTCTTGATGGGAAAATAAGGAGGTGCAAATGGAAACGAAGGATTTGCTCTATTATAATGGTTTTGGTGGTTTTACGAAGGATGGGAAAGAGTATGTTTTGAAAACTTCAGAGAGATATACGCCGCTTCCGTGGTGTCATTTAATTGCAAATGAAAATTTTGGAACAATAGTTACTTCGAGTGGTGGAGGTTATGTTTGGAGTGGAAATAGTAGAGAAAATAAAATTACGGTTTGGTGCAATAATCAAGTTACAGATGAGCAATCTGAAAAAATTGTAATTAAAAATTTGAAATCTGAAAAAGAGCTTATTGTTATGCCAAGAGATAATTTGAATGAGTTTGAAGTTCATTATGGATTTGGATATGCGAGATTTTTGCATGATGCGGCTCAAATGTCTACGGAATTACTGGTGTATGTTCCGATGGATAGAAATGAAAAGTTAAGCGTTTTAGAAATTGAAAATAAAAAAGATGAAGCTATTGATTTAGAATTTTCGTATATGATAAATCCTGTACTTGGTGTATGTAAAGACTTTACGTCAAAGTATCTAAAAGTCGAAAATATAAAAAATGGTGCAATTATTCAAAATAATTTTAGGGATATTTATCAAAATGAAAAAGTGGTTGTAGAAATTATAGAAGCAGAAAATAATGTTGAGAAAAAATTTGATGATGCGAAGAATTTGTGTCTTTCAACATCTTTGAAGGTTCTTGCGGGGCAAAAGAAGAAAATAATTGTGCGTGTAAGCACAGAAGAACGAAGAGAATTTCCTGAAATAAAAAATGATTTAGTAAAGGTAAATAATTTTTGGAATGATATGCTTGGAAAAATAAAAATCAAATCGCCAGTTGAGTCTTTTAATTTGCTTATGAATGGCTGGCTTGGATATCAAACTATTGTAAGTAGGCTTTGGGGAAGGACGTCTTTTTATCAAGCTGGTGGTGCGTATGGTTTCAGGGATCAACTTCAAGATACGTTGATGCTTTTAAATATTGCTCCTTTGATTACGCGAAAACAAATTTTGTATCATGCCGAACATCAATTTAAAGAAGGCGATGTAATGCATTGGTGGCATCCTGAAAAAAATAATGGAATTCGAACTAGATATTCTGATGATTTGCTTTGGCTTCCGTTTTTGATTTGTAAATATATTGAGGTTACAAATGATTATGAAATTTTGAATGAAATGTGTGGATATGTTGAGGCGCCGGAGCTTTTGGAGCATCAGGATGAAATTTATATGGAAGTTGGAACAAGTGAACTTAAGGAAGATCTGTATACGCATGCAAAAAGAGCAATTGAGAAAAGGTTGTGTTTTGGAGAGCATGGTCTGCCTGAAATGGGTTCTGGAGACTGGAATGACGGAATGAATAAAATTAAAGGAGAGAGTGTTTGGCTTGGCTTTTTTTTGTATGATATTTTAATGAAATTTTCGAAAATTTGTGAGCACAAAAATGATTTGGATGCCCAGAAAAAATATTTTGAAGAAGCAGAAAAATTAAAGAAAAATTTAAATGAAAATGCGTGGGATGGGAAGTGGTTTAAAAGGGCTTTTTTCGAAGATGGAGTGGCAATAGGAAGTGAAACATCATCAGAATGTAAAATTGATGGAATTTCTCAAAGTTTCTCTGCAATATCAGGTGCTGTATCGAAAGAACGATGCATCGAAGCAATGAAAAGTTTGGATAAAAATTTAGTTGATAGAGAAAATATGATAATCAAACTTTTGACACCGGCATTTTCAAAGCTTGAAAAAAATCCAGGATATATAAAAGCGTATGTACCAGGCGTTAGAGAAAATGGGGGGCAATACACTCACGGCGCAATCTGGAGCGTTATTGCAAATGCGATTTTACAAAATGGAGAAAAAGCAGTTGAGTATTTTAGAATATTGAATCCTATCGAGCATGCTCGCACAATTGATGCAGCTCTCAAATATAAGGTTGAACCATACGTAGTTGCAGCAGACGTATATTCAAATCCAAACATGATTGGTCGCGGTGGCTGGACCTGGTATACCGGCTCAAGCTCATGGCTATATGTCGCAGGACTTGAATACATCCTTGGAATAAAACGAAAAGGCGATTATTTAGAAATATCTCCTTGCATTTCAAAAGAGTGGGAGTCATGCATAGTTGAATATAAGTATTTAAACGCGACTTATATAATCAACATTTATAATCCAGATAAAAAAGAAACAGGTAGTCAGAAAATTTATCTTAATAATGAATTGTGTGAGTCAAATCTTATAAAGCTTGAGAAAAGCGGCAAATACAAGGTTGATTTCATAATTTGAATTTTCGGGACAAAGGGACGGGGCTTTTGTCCTTTTTTTGCTTCCAAAGTCTCAAAAATAAATTTTTGAAAATGTTGTTTACCCGGATTATCTTTGATATACTTTCGACAGTGCACAAGACTTTTTGTGACAAAATTAGAGGAGGTATTATGTATGAGCTTAGTCGTGAAGCCGTTCTTGTCAGAGAATGAGGGTCATGTCCTTACTAAGGATGAAGTTCTTTCTTTCTGCGGCAAGGCATTCGGAATGTGTTACCTACAAGATGAATTTGATTCGATTGAGAACGAATCAGCGGAGAAGAGTATCAAGAGAGCGAGAGGATGCATCAAGAGTGGACATCACAGTGGATTCGAACACGTGAAGTATACTTTTTGCATCACAGGAATTTCTAAGATGCTTGCTATGATTTTGAACAATCAGGGCAAGTATGCAACGTCTGAAAAGTCGGGCAGATATACGGTGCTTGATATTACAGATGCCGAGGAGACTAGGCTACGTGAAAAGTGGCAGAACATTTTCTATGATATTTTGAATGAAAAATATCATGATATGTTCTACAAGTTCTATGCAAAACCGGAACTTTCGGAGGAAAAAATTGAGGGAAAGGTGAAGACGGCGATTGTCAAAAAAGCTCAGGAAAATTCGAGACTTATGACGACGGTTTTCACCAAGACGAAGATGATTTACACTATCGATGCAAGGCAGCTTAGCTATCTTCGCTACGAAATGAAGCAGTTCATCGCTACTGAGCCTGATACGCCTTTCTATGCGAAGATTAAGGCTGAGATGAAGGAATTCATTGCGGCGACTGATGTATATGGATTGGAAGAAGAAGGACTTAATCCTGGCTCTAAGGGCGTTACGCTTCCGTTTTTCCATGGACCTCGCGCAGAGGAATTTGGCGTTAATTACAGCATGAATTCTTCTGTATCGGTAGCGACGTTCGCGCAAAACCAGCGCCACAGAACGGTTCGTTGCACGATGCAAATGCCTAAGGACGATGAGGTGGAATACTTCATTCCGGAGTTCATCAAGGACAAGCCTGAGCTTGTTGATGAATGGATTGCCGACCTTAAGAGCAGAACCGGTGACGGTGAATATCCGCAAGCTGTTATGGTTACGATGAATGAGCGCGGCAGATACGACGACTTCATTCAGAAAGCATACGAAAGACTTTGCGGTGCTGCGCAGTACGAAGTTATGACTGTAACGAAGGCACAATACGATAAGTATATGGCGAACGTTACCAGTCTCGAAGCGAAAGATGCTTTGGACAAGCTTAAGTGCGGTGCGAGATGCATGTTCGGGTACAAATGTACAGCTCCTTGTCATTTTGGTCCGAAGAATGCTCTAAATAGAGAATTCTAATACAAAAAGAAAGGAACACGAAGTAATTCGTGTTCTTTTTTTATCAAGAGGGACGCTCCTTTTTGATAAGAGTTTTTTCTTGCTCCATATAGTCTGGTATGATAAAATATTTAGCGAATAATGGATAAAAGAAAGGTAGAAATATGGACACAAACGAAATTTTAAAAGGTTTAAATAAAGAACAATTTGAAGCAGTAACACATGTTGATGGTCCGCTTTTGGTAATTGCTGGAGCGGGAAGTGGAAAGACAAGAGTGTTAACACATAGAATTGCTTATTTGATTGCAGAATGTGGAGTGAAGCCATGGAATATTATTGCAATTACATTTACAAATAAAGCTGCGAAAGAAATGAAAACTCGTATTGAATCAATTGTTGGAAATATAGCTTCTGACATTTGGATCGGAACGTTCCACTCGATGTGCGTAAGAATTCTACGAAGGAAAATTGAGAGAATTGGTTATACGAGAGATTTTGTAATATATGATACGGCGGATACAAAAGTTGTAATCAAAGAATGTATTAAGGAATTAAATTTGAATGACAAAATTTATAGTGATAAATATTTGTTATCAGAAATCAGCAAAGCTAAGAATGATATGATGGACACTGAAAGATACACAAATCTTTATATGGGTGATTATAGACTTAGCAAGGTTGCAGAGGCATATGATTTGTATCAAAAGAAATTAAAGAAAAATAATGCACTTGATTTTGATGATATTATTAATCATACGATAAAAATTTTTCAAGAAAATCCAGATGTACTTGAGAATTATCAAAACAAATTTAAATATGTTTTGGTTGACGAGTATCAGGATACAAACAAAGCGCAAGATTTACTTATAATGCTACTTTCAAAGGTACATCATAATTTGTTTGTAGTAGGTGATGATCAACAAAGTATTTATAAATTTAGAGGTGCAGATATAAAAAATATTTTAAACTTTGATAAAAACTTCAAAGATACGAGAGTAATAAAATTAGAGCAAAATTATAGATCAACAAAAAATATTTTGAATATTGCAAACCAAGTAATAAAAAATAATTCGGGAAATGTCGAAAAAAATCTTTGGACAAATAATGATGAAGGAAACAAGCCAAATCTTTATCAATCAGACAATGAGTATGATGAAGCAAACTACGTTGTCTCTCAAATAAATAAAATAAAAAGAGAAGAATATGCGAATTATTCGGATTTTGCGATTTTGTACAGAACAAATGCGCAATCAAGAGCATTTGAAGATGTGTTTATGAGAGAAGCAATTCCTTATAGAGTTATTGGTGGACAAAAATTCTATGAAAGAAAAGAAATTAAAGATATCATCGCATATTTGAGAGTTATCAATAATTCAAGTGATGATGTTAGTTTTAAGCGTATTATAAATGAACCAAAAAGAGGAATTGGAAAAACAAGTTTGGATGCGCTTGAAGATTACGCTAGAATGAGCGGAATGACAATGTTCCAAGTTGCAAAAGATGCAGATAAATATATTTCAACAAGAGCGAATGCAGCATTCATGGAATTTGGGAAAATGATAGAAGCGATTGCCGCAAAAGACTTAGGCGTAGCTGATTTGACAGATGAAGTATTAAAAGTTACAGGATACTTAAAAATGCTTGAAGCAGAGAAAACTGATGAAGCAGAAGGAAGAATCGAAAACTTGGGTCAGTTCATAAATGTTGCGGTAGAATTTGAACAACAACAAGCAGAAAATAAACTTTCAGATTTCTTGGAAAACCTTGCGCTTGTTACAGATTTAGATAATGTAAATGAGGATCAAGACTCTGTACTACTTATGACACTTCATACTGCGAAAGGACTAGAATTTCCAACTGTTTTCTTGGTAGGAATGGAAGAAGGATTATTCCCAAGTTTTAGAAGTATGAACGAACCAGATGAAGTTGAGGAAGAAAGAAGACTTTGTTACGTAGGAATAACACGTGCAAGAGAACATTTATATTTGACATGTTCAAAATGCAGAACGATATTTGGAAGCACACAGTATTCAAAAAATTCAAGATTCATAGATGAAATTGATCCAAATTCTTTAGAGGGAGAAATCAAGAAAAAAGAATACAAATGGACATCAAGCGATGATGAATATGAATTAGAAATACCAGCATTTCAAGCACCAAAAGCTGCATTCAACTTTAGAACCGTAGACAGTTTCTTGAAGAAAGCGGCAGGGAATGAAAGTGTAAATTTAGACTTGTATCAAGTTGGTACAAAAGTGTTCCACAAAAAATTTGGTGAAGGAATTATAACAAAAACAGAGCCAGAAGACGATGATTTGAAAGTGGATATAGAATTTGCAAAAGCCGGAAACAAAAGACTAATGGCTAAATTTGCAAACTTAGAAATAATAGATTAATTTGTGGAGGAGGTGTACAAATGAAAAATAATTTAGGTATTACAATGATTGAATTAGTAGTTGTTCTTGTAATAATCATTATTATAGCAACAATTGCGGTTGCATCAGGAACAAAAACATTAGATGAAGCAGATATCGCCGAAGTATACATTGAAATGGATTCAATAAAAGAAACAATAAATAGTGTGATTCTACAACAATCAATGAATGATGACTTCAGATTGGAACAAGGAAAACACTATGATTCAGACTTTGTTCCAGCAGAAGGCGTTACATATGGCGATAATGTTTTGGGCGATCAAGATAATTGGCATATGATATTTGGAATTGATGAGAAAGATATATATTTGGAAAGCAATGTACGTACTGCACTTGGTTTAGATTCTATAAATCATACATACATAGTAAACTACGAAACTGCTGAAATAGAATTATATAAGCCTGTTGTAGTTTCGAATACGGCAGTTAGAACATATGATGAAGTTCGTAGTATTGCAGAATAAAATTAAATGTTGGAGGGAAAAATGAAAAATCAAAAAGGTGTTACTATGATTAGCATGGTAATAGTTATTGTATTAATAATATTATTGGCTAGTTATTCAGTTTTGTCTTCAAGAGATGTTGTAACAGAAGTAAATGTTCAAACATATTTCCAAGAAATTAAGTTGGTTAGCGATAATGTTAAAGGATTAAGTTTGGATAAAAAATATTTTAAAGATACTTTTGAACCATTCAAAATAGAAAATATTAGCGAATATAATGCTAGAGTAGGCAATAAGTTGAGAGCGGACAAAGAATATTATTTGCTTGGATATGGCGAAGAAGGCACAACAGAAATAATGAAGCAATCTTTGAATGAGATTTTGGATGTCAGAAATATAGAAAATAGTTACATATTGTCATTTGTAGATTCTGGAAATGTTGAAGTGTTTTTAGTAGACGGAGTAAGAATTGGTGATAATTACTATTATACATACGAAGAAATCCATAGTTCATATTCAAACGTTACTAAAAAATAATAGACGTTAA
>JAFTQC010000021.1 GCA_017462965.1 Clostridia bacterium
TCGGTCTGGTGGGAGAATAAGCAACGTAAAGATAAATTTGCGATAGCACAAAATGAGAAACACCGAAAGGAGATTCAAAAGTTGAACCATGCGGCAGAACAGGTTGCTAAGTGGGCAGATAAAAATGAACGCACCAAAATAGGATTTGATCCGATAAAAGAACATGACAGATGCTTAAGCACAAGAAGTTTTATCGGAGCCAAAACAAAAAAGATGCAGAGTCGTGTAAAGCAGATGGAAAAACGAATTGAAAGAGAGATTGAGGAAAAGGAGGGTCTTTTAGAAGATATAGAATATCCTAAAGATTTAAAGTTGTTTCAGCTTGTTCATTACAAAAATAGTCTTGTTAATGTAAAAGAATATAGTTTGCAATATAAAGACTCAGATAAACCAATGTTTCAAGGGCTGTCTTTTGACATTAAAAAGGGTGATCGTGTTGTATTATCCGGAAAAAACGGAAGTGGAAAGACAACAATTATTAGAAAAATCCTAGAAAAATGTAATTCCGATATAGGTGTTTGTGTAATTGAAGAAGGACTATGTGAGGTGGCAAAAGGTCTTGTTATTTCATATGTTGGTCAGGAAACAATCGGACTTAAAGGTAATGTTACAAATTATTGTAAAACGCATGATTTGGATAGGAGTTTATTTTGTACCATACTTCGGCAGCTTGATTTTGGACGAGAGCAGTTTGCCAAAAATATGGAAACTTACTCGGAAGGCCAGAAAAAGAAAGTTTTGTTGGCGACTAGTTTACTTACACCGGCACATCTTTATATTTGGGATGAACCATTAAATTACATTGATATTTTTTCGCGGATGCAGTTAGAAAGATTAATTTTAAAGTATGAGCCAACCATGCTATTTGTTGAACATGACAGGAAATTTTGCGAAAAAATAGCAACTAAGGTAATTGAATTATAATTTGAAAGGAGATTTGCTTTATGAAAAATATATTTGTAGAAGGTATTCAAGGCTCAGGAAAAAGCACGCTGATAAATAATATTGTGAAGTTTAATCCTGAGTTACATGTATGTAGGGAAGGAGATTATTCTCCGATAGAATTGGCTTGGTGTGCTTTAATGTCGAAGAAGGAATATGAGGCTGTTTTGGAAAAATACAATTCGATAAGGGATGAAATTATAAAAAATACAGTTAGGGAACAAGAGAATTATATCATTACTTACACTAAGATAATTACGGATATTCCGGGATTTTATAAAGATTTGGAGAATTATGAAGTCTATAATGGGCGAAAAACTTTGGCGGAGCTAAAGGAAATTATAGTAACAAGGTTTAAAAATTTTACAGATACAGGATATTTATTTGAATGTTCTTTCTTTCAAAATGTAATAGAGGATTTAATTTTGTTTCATATTCTTAGTGATGAAGAAATTATAGAGTTCTATCGCAATTTATTTAGGTGCATTGATGCAAAGAAGTTTATATTATTTTATCTCTATAGTGATAAGTTGGAAGAGAATATTAAAATAATTCAAAAAGAACGCTGTGATGAGAATGGAAATGAGTTATGGTATCAGATGATGTTAGAATATTTGGTGAACTCTCCCTATGGGAGGAAACATGAATGTAGTGCTTTTGAGGATATGATCAGTCATTTTAAACACAGGCAAGAGTTAGAATTACGTATAGTAAAAGAAATAATAGGTGAAAATGCAGTTATTCTTCCAGCTAAAGAATATGATGTAAATCAAATTAGAACTTTGATTGGTTTTCATAATAAAATCAGTTATAATATAAGGCATATGAACAACAAGGAAATAGCATTGCTGGATGATTTCCTGTATGAAGCAATTTTCATTCCAGAAGGTGTAGATGCACCGCCAAAAGAGATTATAAATGCACCGGAATTACAGATTTATGTGCAGGATTTTGGCAAGCAGGAAGGAGATATTTGTTTTGTTGCTGAAGTTGACAAAAAGATAGTCGGCGCTGTCTGGGTTCGTAATATGGATGATTATGGACATGTAGAAGATGGTGTTCCGTCTTTTGCCATATCGTTATATAAAGAGTATCGAGGTCTTGGGATTGGAACTATGCTGATGAAACGAATGTTGGAAGAGTTAAAAGAAAGAGGGTATCAGAAAACTTCCTTGGCAGTACAGAAAGCAAACTATGCAGTGAAGATGTACAAAAATGTTGGCTTCGAGATTATTGATGAAAACGAAGAAGAATATATTATGATGTACGTGTTTCGGTAATACATAGGTAAGCAATAAAATGGATAAGCAGATTATTGAAGACGTAGTTTCTGAATGATACTTGTGAATTTGAAAAGGTGCGTCAAAAAGTGGAGCACTTTTCCGAAAAGGGTGTCAAAAAGTGACACACCTTCCAAGGCATGATAAATTATCTTCAAAAAAGGTGCGCCAAAAAGTGGAGCCATTTCTCAAAAGGTGTGCCAAAAAGTGGAGTACTTTTTCAAAAAGTGCGTCAAAAAGTGGCGCACCTATGAAAATATTAGGGGTTTTAGGGGATTTTGCCCCTAACTAGATGCATTTTG
>JAFTQC010000060.1 GCA_017462965.1 Clostridia bacterium
GCAAATAAAAAAGCCCCTTAAGGGGCGGTCGGTGGGAGTCGTGCAAATGGCAGACTGTTCGACGAGCTTTTAGGCTCAGCCCACTGACTTGCCCTAAGGGGGCAGTGCAAACCACCAGCACGGCTGGTGGTTATGATTATGCAAAAAACAAAAATCAGAAATGGAATAAATATGATTTATAACAAAAGTAATGAAATCTTTGAATATGAGGGGAAGACATATATGATTGGTGAAGAAATATATGTCAAATCCAGTGCGTATAGAGGATTAATAGGAAAAATAACAGAAATTCACACAGGAGAAGACAAGGAAACCTTAAATGAAGAGCCAGATATATATTGTGATTTTTATACTCCTATGCTTTTACAGGATAAAGAATCTCTTAAGACTATGTGTGGTAGTCTTGAAAATGTGTGCTTTGATGGTATAATTATGTCTCCTGAAATGATTGTAGCACTTAGTAGTTTAAACAAAAACTATCCTTCTATTAATGTGTATGCACTTATTGAGGACTGGGTAATAGAGGGGGACGGACAATGCGAGACAATAAAAATCTTTACTACATACGAACAAGCACAAATAGAAATGCGTAAATGTCTTAATGCAGAAATGCATGGAGGATGTCTGAAAATTTGGTCGGATAATGAAAACTATGTAGAAGAACAGAACGAAGACTATTTTAAAGGTTATTTAGATGATCTATTTTGTAGTGAGCATTATATTGTACATATAGAAGAAATAACTATGCCACTTACAGACGACTTTGTTGACAAAATAGTTAATATCGGACTTGAAAATGATCGTCGTAAAAGCATAAAAGAACAAATAGAAACTTGGGAAATTTCAGAAAATGTAAAGCAGAATGTCATAAATGATCCTACCTTGTATGAAAGAATAAGAGAAGCTCTTAATAAAAACGACACATACAACGAAGCATATTGGGAAACCGTGTCAGAAGTAGCTCACGAATTAGTAAAAGAACATAATCATATTGAAGATGTTCTCTCACAGGCAAAAAAAGGAGGGAAAGTATAATATGAGTTCAGTAGTTGGATATGAAAAATGCCCTCGATGTGGAGGAATCTTTCACTATGAATTTGATTGCAGAAGTAACGAAGAGTGGTGGTTCTGCAATAGCTGTGGCAGACGAGAAGGATGGCATTACGAAAGAGACAAAGAAGGCAAGATTATTTATGATGAAAACGGAAATCCAAAGGTGGAAAAAGATGAGCTTGCTGGTTATGGAACGATATATTTTTCTTTTGAAAAGTTTGCGGTTAGCTATTCTATAGAGAAGGATGTTGACATTGATGAAATCAAGAGAACTTTCCTTAAAGACTTAGAAAACGATGAAATCATCAAGGAAAAATGCTATTTGACTATTTGGGATGAAGAAGCGCAAGCATTGAAGTCTGAGTATGGAAAAATTCCCGAAACCTACGATGAGTTTGAAGAAAGATGCAAATTAAAAGAAGGGGAGGAAGAAACATCATGAGCTATCATACATATCACGACTATGGATATGGGACATGTCTTAATGATTTGACCTTTGACTCTGTTGAAAGTATAAAAAGGCTTCTTTCTTTTTCACCGGAGCTTGAAAAGGATATAAATGCTTGCCTTGAAGCATGTGAAATAACAGAGCCTACAGTAGAGGATTATTTAAGTTACGATCAAGATTACCAACATGGAATGGCTACATTACTTGTAAAGGTAATCGAAGAGGCAGAAGGCATAGAGCTTCTTTCAAGCATAGATTTTGATGGTCGAATATATCTTATGTATCCTCAACTTTATCCATGGCAAATGAATGAGAAGGATAAACTGGTAACAGAAGAAAAAATTGAAAAAATAGTTAGTAAGTATTTAAAAATAGTAACGGATTCACCATTTCAAATAGGCTATGTAGAAGCTGAAAATGGCGGATAAAATAAAAGAGTGCCTATCACTTGGGTCGTAGGCACATAAAAATAGAAAGGACTATATATGGAAAGAAAATTAACAAGTATTGTTTCATATCCTGAGCGAGGCGAAGGCGGGAACAATCGATATCGTGGGAATTGTTCACCTAAGCTCATTGAAGATTTAATTATGCATTTCCAACCTAATGAAATTTGCGATTATATGTGTGGTAGTGGTACAACAAAATCAGCAGCGGACAAGTGCGGGATAGAAAGTAAACTGTACGATTTACATAGTGGCTTTGACATAATGAATTGCGAAATAAAGGAACGGCCTGAATTTATATTTTGGCATCCACCATACTGGGATATAATCAAGTATTCTGATGTTATGTATAAGGCCTCAGATGTGCAAAGTCGATATGGATATGATCCTCGCAAGTTGGATTTGTCCAGAATACAAGAATGGGAACAGTTTGTAGAAGCAATGAATTATGCCATGATGAAGCAGTTTACAGCTCTTGAAAATGGTGGACGTATGGCAGTCTTAATGGAGATATAAAGAAAAAAGGGAAGCTTTATAGCATGCCTTCTGAAATTATCAAGCCTGGAACATTAGAAAATATAATTATTAAAGCACAACATAATTGTTTCTCTGACAATATTCAGTATAGTGGCAATTTTATACCTATTTTACATGAGTATGTAATGATAGTTCGTAAGGATTCACCATTGATTGTACCGATTATTGTTACAAAGAACATAACCTCAGATATTAGGGATATGGCAGGAGCAACTTGGAGAGATATAGTAGCTGCAGTTCTTGAAGAGTGTCAGGGTCCAGTTAGTCTTTCGTTTCTATATGAAAAGATTGAGCCACATAGAAGGGCTCAATCTCAAAAATATTGGAAAGAGAAGATTAGGCAAACTTTACAAATTAATACCGATTACTTTTGTAGAACTGAACGAGGTGTATGGACATTAAAAAATAGAGATTAAAACTATGCAAATGAAGAAATGGCTGTATAGGTTATTAGATAGTTGAATTTTCAAATTCTTTCGTAGCTATCAATTTTGATATTCCTGGCAAATAGTCTTCAGCAGAATCAATAATGTTTTGAATAGCATTTATGTTGTTTTTATTGCATTTAATAAAGATATTGTTGCTATATACATCAATATCAAATTCATCTTCGAGGAAATTATACAGTGGAAGATTGGTTTTTGATAAGTCTGTTTTTTTAGGTCTTCCCCATTTTTGAATAGTATCACAAAAAGTGCAAAAGTAACTAAATGCATCCTTGTCTATATCATGAATGTAATCGATGCCAAATTTTGGGTTACTTTTTTGAGTATATATATTGTGCAACAAAACAGAAAAAATGCATTCTGAACAAAAATCTAAAAAAGCAGTTTCATCGGTATAAGATGTATCCCAAGTTAAAGTTAATTCCTTTAAACAGTGTGATTTGATTTCACGATTTAAGCATGCCATTTGAAATAGCAAGGATGCAGATATAACCCCATGATCTAGAGGAACATAAGGAGAACGATAATTCCTTAAAAGATCAATAGAAGTTCTTAATTTGATAGCTTTTTTAGAGAGCGAGTTGAATAAATCTGTTTGAAACTTATTGTTTTTATCATGTACAAAAGGTTCTGTTTTAATTTCAGAGTTTTCTATATGAAAAAATTCTAAAAACTTTGTAGTGTTAGAAAGCCAAGAAGAATTAGATAAATTTGTTGTTTGTACTTTGTAAAAATCAATGAAAGTATGAGTGATTGCATATATTTCATTATATGAATCTGTATGACATTTTATTATCGAATCTTTAATTTCCTTTTTTCGTATTCTAAGTTCATTTGCCAAATTTGCAATGTATTTTTCTATATTTTGTTCATCAAATGTTTTTTCTGATGAAAAATTTCGAACAAATGAGATTATTTGTTCATTAAATTGGTTTTTTATATTCGTGGAAACAGTCTTTTCATAGTTTTCTACTTCTTGCAAGTTGTCTATTGAAAATATCTCATTTAACCAATCATTTATGTCGAATAGAACTTTATTAATGCTGTTTGGATTCATAGAAATTGTAGTATTTAATTTGTGAGGGAGTTGAGAACACAAGTTGGATATTACTAAAGGTTCATTAACAATTTTCAGCCAAAAAGTCTCATCGTGAATATCCGGTAAATAATACTTAAAACTATAGTTTGGTATTGTTGTATCTAATATATTGTTTACAAATAAATTGTCCTTTATAATTGGATTCTTACTGTAAAACTGTAGAATTTCGAAATTTTTTCTTACAATTAGCGCAACACAAACACCATTTTCATTGTATACAGAAACCAAGTATTTTTTGTTTTTTATAATTGGAAGAATTTGACAAAATTCTTCTTCGTTAATAATGTGGTCAAAACAAAAGAAATTTGAAAATTCATGTAATTGATTCTTTAGTTGATCTTTTGAAATTTTCCTTTCATTTATGTCATACCAAGGACCTAAATGCGAGTTTAAAAAATCATCATTAAAATATGAAGGATACTTTTCTATAATTGATTTGAATGTCAATGCTCTAGAGAGGTTTTTTGTTATAAAGTGTTTTAAAAGAAAATCATAAATTTTTTCGTACAAAGATAGGTCTTTTTCTTTAACTTTGTTGTCTTCGAAAAAATATCCTACGTCGTGATATAATGAAAAAAGTTGCCATTTTAATATAAAATCTTTAATAGCTTCGTATTTATTCATATTAGTTTTAGAGTTTAATACTTTTAAACTTAAAACACTTGAATTGAAAAAAATATAAATTCCTAAAATATACAAATGAATACTGTGTATTACATGGTCTTGAGGGATATATCCCTTTGATTGCGTTTCTATATTTTTGTACTGATCTTCTAAAACATTCAATATTGTAAAAGGAGGTAAAAAAGTATTATTCACTAAGGTAAAATCTTCATATATTTTTTTTGCATATTCGATCTTCAATGATACATCTGAAGAAGACAAAAAGTTTTTAAAATTTTCTGTTCTTGGCCAAATAGTATTGAACAACAATGAATAAAATTTATTATAACAATTTACTTTCTTGGTTATAAATAAATCGGAATAAAAGTGTTTATCTATGTATATACTCATTATAAACTCCTAGTATTTATAGTATAGCGATAAAAGTACTATACCTAAAATTTAAAATTGCTACAAAAAATTTCTGTGGCTATCTCCGAATTAACCGATTTGTAAGGTGTTTTAGGATTAATTAATTTATAATTATCTCCAGTTTGGTTATATGCATATATATTGCAAATAGAAACAGATTTTCTTAAAATATTTTCAAAAGCCACTTTTTTTATTATAGAGGGTAGATTGCCTTCTAACATGGCATATATATACTTACAAACAAAATTAATTGAAGTTTCTATTGCAGAACATTTTTTTATAATATCAGAAGAACAAAATTTTAGGTTCTTTATCTTATTAATGTAATGTTTGCTGCAGTACAAACAGTCTTCTTTAGCATGCTGGAGAGATTTGTGAAAATCTTTTGATTTACAACTAGAACAGGATTCATCAAAGTTTTTAACAATATGTTCTTTGTTTCCTCTGTAATAGTTTAATGAACAACGAATAAATGAAAATTGAAAAAGATTATTCATTGTATACTGTTCAATTATATTAATGCATTCATCAGATATGTTAAGTGGGGCATACCTAGTATAAGCCATTCTAAGAGCAACGGCATCTTTTAAGTTCTCTCTAAGTATCTCCAATCCGTTAGCAGTGTTAATATTGGTAAGCAATGGGTCTAAAGCAGGTTTAAAAAAATCAATTTTACCTCTGATTCTTTGCCCTGGACTATTAATTGTCATGAGAACACCTTCCTTCTAAATTTTATGGAACTATTATCTAAATAATTCTAACATTTTACATAACAACTATAGAATATTTTACTAAAAATTAGAATTTAAACAGTGCATTATAATGCTTTTAAAATTAGAAATATCAAAAAAATTTGAAAATTATCCGAGTATTAAAAGCAATATATATATTCTCATAATATAAGAAATTTTAAAACTGTAAAAATTGCTATAAAATGTTTAGTTATAAGGTAATTAAATGAGTTATTATGTATATAGACGTTAAACCATAAGTTTATTATATCATACTATAATAATATTTCAAGTGAAATAGAAAATTTTATCCAAATTTTTCATATAATATTTTAATCTCATTTTTTCGAATATTTTCGTCTGTTTGTATCGACTTGAAAAACTTATTTTATTTATCTTGTAAGACGAAAATGTTAAAATAAATTTAAGAAAAGGTATAGATATATTGAATAAAAGGATGTTTGCTTAAAAGAAGTACATTAAGTGAAGTTTGAATACAAGAACGGCTTTAGAAATATTGCCTGGTTTTAGAATAAAAAGGAGTATTCGTAACGAATATTGAAAAAAATCCAAGAGTGGCTATGTATACTCGTGCAGAAAATTATAATCAAATCGAAAATTCTATTGAGCATATACGAGAACAAGTAAAACAACATAAGATAGATACTTTATTGGTTTCAACGCTTGAAAGGCTTTGTGAAGATAAAAGTGAAAGAGAAAAGCTGATTAAGGAGTTGGAAAGCTATGGTGTGGAAATCATTGTAGCCTTTGATGATTAAGATAATGGTTAAGGTATAGTGATTGCCAACTTTGTGCCATCATTCTGCCAATCCATTAGAAATCATTGACTGTATAATTCTTTTCTGGTATAATTGATATATAAAGTTTCAAAATTACTTAAGGTAATTAAAGTTTATCAGTGTATATCAAAGTGTCAGTAGCGCACAATAGTGCGTTATTGACACTTTTGTTTTTATGCCAAATAATTTTGAGCATAAACCGTCAGTCTTATGGATTGGCGGTTTTTGTTATATATCAAAGCGGAAATCCGCAAAAACAGAAAGGAGCATATAAAAATGCAAAGATGTGAAGACAACTATTTTGTCACATTCAGTTCCTATTTAACTTTACTTGACTTTCATGAAGAGCAGGCAAAAAGTAGTAAGTGGATAAGATGCCCAGTTAATTCACTTGGTGTCAAATCACTTGATGAAAATTCGCCACTTTATGGAAGTACAGGAGCATTTGCACAAGGAACAACTACAAACGCTGTAGAAGATACAGCAAAAAATCTTGGACTAGCAATTCAAGTAGAAGGAGACCTTTATCCTGTTCGTATAACAGCATATAAAAGTCTTCTTGACAGAGCTAAAATTGGAGGAACGGCTTTGCCAAAGCTTTCAAGACCAATTCTTGCAAGCACTCTAAATGCATGCCTTGGATTGTACAATTCTGAGGCACTTGTGTTGGTAAGAAATGAGAAGGTATCAGCAGTTCATTCGGGTGATGAGGTGGATTATTCAATCCTCCCAATGGATGAGCTCATAAAGACCTTGAAAAACAAATTGGATGAACGCTTTCCCGGAAATGAATTTGACAAAGGATATGCGGACCATGCGATGTCAAGTGCATCGTGGAAAATGCCAAATCAAAAAAACGACCTGATTGGTGCTTATACAAAAATGATTGCATCATTAGGACAAACAAAGTTTGCGGATAAAATAGTTCCGGGCATACGCTTTATGACATCGGATACCGGTATTTCATCTGCAAAGGTTTCTGCACTGTTACTTGGAGGACAGCATCCTATTCACATTGGTGGATGTGTAGCAGTTGATCATAGACATGGTAAAAAAGTAGAGGATTTTGAAAAAGCGCTTGATCAACTTTTTGCACAGTTTGGAAAAAGCATTGCTCAATTGCAAAAACTACTTTCAATCCAACTTGATTATCCTGTAAATGCAATGACACGAGTATGTAAAAAGCTCAGTATGCCTAAAAAAGCGGCAGCTGAAGCAATTGCAATGTTTAAAATGACTTGTGGGCCAAATGCAACAGCACATGATGTGTTTATGGCAATGCAAGAAATTCCATATAACCTCAAGATCGATAACACTCCAGAAAGTAAAATGCTTACCATTGAGGAGAATATGGCAAGAGCGTTGACACTCAACTGGAAGGAATTCGATCTTGCAACTGAGGTGAGTTACTAATGGCAGCACCTATCATTCTATGTGATACAGCAGGTATGAGCAATAAAAGATGGCTTGAATGTCGGATGCACGGACCAAAAGGAAATATTCCATATACGGTGGGAGGTAGCGATGTTGCGGCAATCTTTGGAGTTTCGCCTTGGGTTACACCTCTTGAGTTGTGGATGATAAAAAAAGGAAAAATTAAGGTTCCACCAAAGTTAAATCCAGATACTCTTGAAATGGGGCATATGCTTGAGCCGATAGCAGCTTATTGGTATGAGAAGAAAACAGGAAACACAGTAATTAATGATACGAATATGTATCAGCATGCAGATTTTCCCTTCGCTCTTGCAGACTTTGACAGACGATTTGTTCGAACTTCAGACGGTAAGCCTGGAATTCTTGAATGTAAAAGTTGCTCTTATCGAGTCGCGAAAGAATGGGCTGATGGGAAATATCCACTTCATTACGAGTTCCAATTAAGATTCTATCTTGCTGTAGCAGATGTGGATATAGGAGCTTTTTCAGCGATATGGGGAAATAATCCTGATAATGATTTGGCCATTCCTTCAATTGAGAGAGACAAGGTGAAAGAGGATATTATTTTTGATAAGCTGGAGAGATGGATTTGGAGCTTGGAGCATGATGTTCCACCTACAATGGAAAACATTGATCCATCACTTGCATTAAAATCACTTGCCAAAATTTATACCGTCAGCGATCCTGCTTTGCCTACGATAGAATTTCCGGCAAGATATGAGGGTAAGTTGCGCAGAATGTTAGCTCTTCAAGATGAAATAGGAGAGCGACACGACGAAATTAAAAAATTAACGGAGGAATATGATGCACTTTCAGTGCGATTCGCGGAAATGATGAAAACACATGAGCATGGAGTTCTTGAATCGACAAACGACAGGCTTCTCATCGATTTCGCCACCAAAACATCAAAAAGAACGGATACAGATGCTCTTAAAAAGAATCATCCAATGGTTTATGCGGATGTGGTCAAAACAACGCAAAGCCGTAAAATGAAAATATCCGTTCAACCTAGATAAATTAAGGAGAAATCTTATGAAATATAAGGATTTTAAATTTGTAGGCCATAAAAATCTTGAAGCTTATTGTTTACAAGCAATGACTTACAAGATAATGCTTTCAGGCAGATATGAAGCAGATACATATATTTGTTCACCATTAAGGGCAGACACAAGAAAAGAAGTTGATATGAACATGAGTGCTGCGAAGGCATATTTAACATATGCCAATTTGAAAATGGGATTTTCGGCAATTGCACCACATGCTTTTCTTCCTCTTATTCTTGACGATAATGAGCAAGAAGAACTTTGAAGATGGGACTTTTAATTCTAAAAAAATGCCAAAGAATTCTTGTGTGTGGTAGGACCATAAGCACAGGAATGATTGGAGAAATAACCAACGCATTTATCCTTGGCAAAGAAGTCTTAGTTTTCAATAGAGGCGTTTATGGTGCAATAAAAGAAATGGCAGAACAGAACGGATATAATACCGAAAAGCTTATTTACGACAAATCACATAGTTATCTTTCTGCCTCTGCTAAAGAGATTATTCCACACGATGATGAGGAAGGAGAGGGCGATGTTATGTGAATTCCAAAAGCTTATTTATCCGCAATCAATTCGATTGGCAGATCCCGGAAGTTATATGGTTGCAGTGTATATACCTTGCGAAAAGGTGTATGACAGTGCAGGAAAATTGATTACCCAAATTAAGGCTGTAGGCTATTGCCTTCCACTTTCTGATAAAATCAGGTACGATATGCAGGGAAGATGGAGCAAAAATGCCAGATTTGGAATTCAATTTGAAGTAGAAAACTACAGTGAGGTTATTATTCCTACAAAAGAAGGAGTTATTGGATATTTATCCTCTGGACAAATTAAGGGAATAGGTCCTAAGATAGCTGAACGGATCTATGATGAGTTTGGAGATCTTGCACTTGAAGTATTGGACAAGGAGCCTCAAAAGCTCCTTTCCATTTCAGGTATTACAGAAAGTAAGCTTAAAAAAATATGCGATTCCTATCTTATGAACAGAGGAGCAAGAGATGTAATAGCATTTCTTTCACCTTATGGAATAACAGCAAATAAGGCGGTTAGATTCTATAAAGAATACGGAAAAAAAGCGATTGAAACAGTTAAAAATCATCCATATAAGCTATGTGAGATTTCAGGCATAGGATTTTTAAGTGCCGATAAAATTGCTTTAAGTATGGGGACGAATCCTCTTGATCCTCGTAGAGTCGATGAAGGGCTTCTTTATACACTGGCGGAAGCAGAGGGAAGAGGACATTTATGCCTTGAACGAAGAATTTTTATAAAAGAAGCATTGAAGTTGTTAAATACCGAGGGACTTACTGAGGATATGGCAGCATGCAGGGCACAGATCTTGGTTAATCAAGGAGAACTTGTGTGCTATGGTTCCGAGGTTTTTCGTTCCAAAACTGCAGCAGTTGAAGGATGCCTAGCAAGGGCAGCGCTAAAACAGGTACAAAGCAATCATAAGTGTATTTATAATGATTTGGATAATGATCTTGATAACGAAGAGAAAAAATTGAATTTAACATTAGCACCAGAGCAACGAGAGGCTGTAAAAACTGCTTTAACAAGCGGACTTTCAATTATAACGGGTGGTCCCGGTACTGGAAAAACATTAATACAGAGAGCTATTTTAGATATTTACAGTAATAGATATCCAAGAAATGAAATCTGCTGTTGTGCACCAACAGGACGAGCAGCAAGAAGAATGAGTCAGTCTACTGGGCGTGAGGCTTCTACTGTTCATAGAGCATTAGGGCTTTATGCATCAGAGGATGGTACATATGGTAAGTCAAGCTCTATTTCTGCTGACTTGATTATCGTTGATGAGGTATCAATGCTTGATGTTTATTTGGCTGAGCATCTTTTCTTAGCGGTGAAAAAAGGTTCACAATTAGTTCTTATTGGAGATGCAGATCAGCTTCCATCGGTAGGACCGGGAGCAGTGCTAAGTGAAATGATTGCTTCTGGTTGCATACCGACTGTCAGACTGGATAGAGTATTTAGACAAAATTCTGGTAGTAGAATCGCTACAAATGCTAGAGTTATAAGACACGGCAATTTGAGTCTGGAATATGGAACTGATTTTAAATTTTATGAATCTCCAGAGATGATTGATTCTGCCTCAACAATTGTCGATTTATACATGCAAGAAACGGCATTACACGGGATTGATAATGTTGCACTTCTTACCCCTTTAAGACAAAAGACGGAAACAGGAGTTAATGCTTTGAACGAACTCATTAGGGATAGAGTCAATCCTCCGGCATCAAGTAAGGCTGAAACGCCTGAAGGAAGAGGTAAGAAATATCGTGAAGGTGATAAGGTTATGCAAATAAAGAACTTTGAGGATGTAAACAACGGAGACATTGGCTATATTCGAAAAATAGTCAATATGGGAGATGACACAATGATTCGTATTGATTTTGGAGATGGAAGAATTAAGGAATATGATGTTTCTGAGATGGATATGGTCGATCTCGGTTATGCTTCAACCGTCCATAAATCTCAAGGTGCAGAGTATAGCACTGTGATTATTAATTTACAGTGTGCTCATCATATTATGCTGACACGACCACTAGTATACACAGCAATCACTCGTGGAAAGAGCAAGGTGATAATTGTTGGTGAACGCCGAGCACTATGCATTGCTATAAAAAGAATAGATACAGATAAGCGCGGGACCTGCCTCGCCAAAAGAATGCAGGATATTATTAATTCAAAGGAGTAAAGATTATGAATTTTCTTGAAGATTACACAGAAAAATTAAATATAATTCGTAAAAAGCTAGGAGAGGGAAAGAGTGTACCGATGGATGCTTTTTACTATCAGGAATTGAAATATCGCATTAGCACAATTGAAACCTTAAATGCTTTTAACGCAAGTGCACCTGTAACTAAGGACGAAGGTGTAATAGGGTTGCATTATGAAATTGTTGGTATGCTTCTTAAAAATCTTTTAGATGAAAGAAGCTATGGTAATAAAACAAACGAAGAAGGTGTTAAGAAAAGAACTACAGCAAAAGAGGCTCTTACACGTGTTTTCGAGGATGGAAAACGTCGTTTTTCTGGTATAAAAATCACAACAAACGAGTTGTATAGGGATAACATTAAAGATTTGATAAATACGTATCTTGCTGTATGGATACAGTATCGTGACACACTTATAAAAATTTAAGGAGGCTTATTATGAGTCAAAATAATACAGAAATGCAGACAATGCTTGATGTGATTGCAGGGATTAATAGAGTAGATGGCTTTGAACCATCAGTCTTTGCAGTTGATTACACAGATCTTAATACAAAGGAAACAAGAAAAAGACTTCCTGTAATAATTCAAATTGCTTGGTTCAGATTGCTTTATCCAAAGGGAAAAATTGCTCTGAAAACTGAACAAAAGGGAGATATTTTTGTTTCATATGCAAGAATTTACATAGACCGAATGGATCCTGTAGAGGCTTATCTTTCAGAGGCAACGGCCTCACGTGGCAAGTGTGAGGAAATGCCGTCTGTAAGTCCAAGAGAATGGGCACAGACGGCAGCAATTGGAATCGCTCTTCGTAACGCAGGATTTGGCTTACAATTTGCAATGGCAGGAGAATCTTTTGCATCAAATGCACCGGATGAATTTATTCTTGATGTGAATGGTTCATCTTCACCATTTTCCAATGGGAGTTCCAATGTAATCGCAGAGGACAAGCTTGTAGTGCCACCAGAGATAATACCTGTTCAACCAGAAAAAGAAATGACACTTGAAGAAAAATACAAAGTAGCAATTACTATTCCTTGTCCTATTCAAAAGTTTGCAGGAAAAACTCTTGGAGATGTCGTTCTTTTAGACCAAGGAGCCATACTTTGGCTTGCAACTAAATATGACAAAGATCCAGTTGTCAAGTCGGCAGCACAGGTGATATGTGATTATGCCGCAGCGCAGGTAGCGTAATTTAAAGAATATTCGGGGATAGCTTAACTATCCCCGAAAAGGAGGTAATATATGGAGATATATAGTATGCTCGATATTATCGGCATACTTGGGTTGCCTTTCCCTAAACATGGCGAAAGCTCGTATTACATACAATGTCCATGTTGTGATGACCCACGGGATGCACGCAGTAAGCATTTAAATATTAATCTTAGAAAGAATGTATACCGCTGTCCTCGTTGTGGGCTCAGTGGAGGTATGTTTGATTTATATGCTTATTACGAAAACATTCCTAGAAAGAATGTGTATAACGAGATTCGTAAAAAAATGGGAAAACTTCAAGAGCCGAGTGGGACTCCAAAAAAAGCCATTCCCATCGTATCCCAACCGGTAGAAGAAATAGAGAATCCAATAATCGATGTGGAAAGCAGACACGCTACATACAGTGCACTATTATCAAAACTAAATTTGTCATCTGATCACCGAGAAAATTTAAGAAACAGAGGATTTACCGACAAAGAAATAGAAAAACTGGAATATAAAACAACTCCTGTTATGGGTATGAGTTCCATTGCTAAGCAATTAAGGTCTGAAGGCTACTATCTTGAGGGTGTACCGGGATTTTTTAGAAAAGATGATGGAGAGTGGACCTTTATTAACGAAAAAAGAGGAATTTTAATTCCTGTGCGTGACTATAAAGGACAGATTCAAGGGTTACAAATCAGACGAGATAATACCGAAAAACGAAAATTTAGATGGGTTTCAAGTTCGGATATGAAGGATGGTTGCAAAGCAGAAGGATGGACACATTTAGCCGGACCGATTAGTGAAAAAATCATTCTTACAGAAGGACCTATGAAAGCTGATGTTATTCATACTCTAACAGGGATAACTGTGTTGGCAGTTCCCGGGGTTAATACCTTAACACAATTAAAGCTAACTCTTGAAATTCTTCGCAAAGAAGGACTTAAAAATGTTAAAACTGCCTTTGATATGGACCTTTTAACAAATTATCATGTACAAAATGGGTTTAATAATCTATTACAGCTCCTTGATGATATGAATTTCAAGTTTGGGACATACATTTGGGATCCAAGATACAAAGGACTTGATGATTACATATGGGAGAGCTTGATGAATAAAAAGAGATGAGGAGTAAAGAAATTTGCTCATTAGAAAGGAGGTATAATGATTAATTATTATAGTGAGCCACTCAAAGTAAAGGCTCATATTCATACACTAGATGGTCAAATAGATGAAATAAGCTTGATTGGCGAAACAATGCAAGGCGAACAGAAAACATATATTGCTGAATATAGTGGAAAAAGGTGTACCGCTATCTTCAATGTTTTTACCAGTTCATATTATGCCGATGATAAATACGGTACAATAGTTATATAATTGAGACGCAGTGGATGGAATGCCACTGCGTTTTTTGCTGTATAAGTTGTTTTAGATAAAAAGTCAAAAAATAATTTTTGAAAAACTACATATGGCAGAAAAATAAAAGGCTACTATCAAAAATGAAGCAGCCTTTTATTGATTATTAGAACTTAATGTGGTAAATTTTATTGGTTAACAAGATTCAATTGGTTATAAACTTAATTGATTTTGATTTTATTATTGAAAAACTTAACTATTCGTTTGGTTGATAATTTAATAAATTTTGTAAATAATTGTTTTCATTTTACTTGGTAATAGAATTTTATGTGTGGGCACAACAATCGTCACACACATATCGCAATCTTTCGTATGGTCCAGTTAGCACCATGTGTATTGATTTTGCTAGGGAATATTTTTTGCAAAACGAGCATTGAGGTAACAAGTCATTCAATTCTATATTAAGACCAACATCACCAGCTAGTACAGATGGCTTTGTGTATGAATATTCTGGCTTAAAATATGTTGTATTTATTTTATCAACAATTGTCTTTGTAATATAAAGGCGAATGTCATCCTTGCCACCCCAAAATTCAGATATTATATAGACTTTTGGCTTTTTATCCATTTCTTCGATTAGGTTTATGCATCCTTGTAATCTTAAATGTGAATCAGAATTATTGGTTTTTTCTAAGAGGTCATTTTCGGATAATTCGCTTACATTGGATATTAAGATGTCACAGTTATCCAAGTTTGAACTTAGTTTGTCAAAATATGCCGTATCAGATGTATATCCTATGGTTATTTTGTTTGACGGGGTGTTTTTATCGGCCAATGAAATTTTGAATCCAAAAGATCCTTTACAGTTGTGTATTGTTGGAAAATAGCTGATTTCTACAATTGTTGAAGAAAATTCATCTTGTATGGTTTTTACAGGCGCGTTTGCTAATATTCTAGGAACAGTAGATTTTTGAGATAATTCTATTTTGGTAAAAGAATGTTGTGTGGTTGGATATGTGTTTTCAATATCACCATTAGAAAAAATTTTATCAAAAGTGGTGCTATCAACATACCATTTAATTTTGTGTTTTTTCAGGTGTTTAAATTTTGTAAAGGAACGATCGCAAATGATTTTGTTGAATTCGTAATTCATTGTTGCTAGAGTTTCCATATCATGATTATGATCAATATGTGAATGGGTAATAATTACATAATCAATGTCATTTATATATATACCTTGTTCATGCATATTTTCAACAAAATTACATCCTGGATCAACAGCAAATCCAATGTTATTATAACGAAAATAAAAACCACCACCAAATTTTTGATTTCTGAATTTTGGACTATTAATTAGAGGAGTTGAGGAACTCCATCCCTTTAACATCATTAAACAATTTCCACGATTCTTTTTGCTTATTGATGCACAAGCATAATGATAAAAATTGGTTTTCTTTTCTTTTATATATTTTGATAGAATTGGATAGTTTCTGTTTTGTCCTTTGTTTTCATAAGTTACTTTGCTAAGAACTTTCAAATAGATATTTTCCCAGTTGTTTTTCAAATCAAGGATCCCTTTTTCTTGTTCAAAAAGTGAAACCATTCCAGAAATAATAATTTTTTTGGATAGAGAAGATTCTTTATCAAAACTTTCATAAATATAATTTTCATCTATATTAGGTGCATTTAATTTTTTCAATATATCAATTAACACAGGATCACCTATGGAATTGATGAGATAAGCAATCTCTTTACAGCCTTTTTTATCATTTTTCGCAATGGCTTCATTTAATTTTGAAATTATGAAATTAAAACTATTATTTTCCATCTTGATTGACCTCGATTTTGTTATTTTCAATGTATCTACAAATATTATAACAGAAAACTTTTCTTCTTGCAACATAAAAATGTTGACAAATCTCTACAAATATGTTATCATATGCTTGTATAGATAATAATATGATAAAATTATAATAAATTTAAAGGTAATAATAAATTTTTGAATATGAAACTGACTTCGGAAATGTTATATCAATATGTTTGCAATTATTGCAAACCAAATGTTTTAATTAATTTTTGTATGGAAAACTATAATAATGCTGATAGTAATGTTTTTTTAATAGAAGACATTGTTTTTGGAGTTCAGTTGGTAAAAGATGAATTTCAAGGTAAAAAAGACAACAATGGTAGTTCAAGTGATTTTAGTGATTTTCTAGAAACCGCAAACAAAAACTCTATAGACAAGTTTTGCCAATATCTGCTTAAGAATGTACCATCTAACTATAAAGAAGAGTTAAAAAACAAAATTGATAAACTCTTTGATGATCTTAATATAAAGGATTGCAATCCGCAAAGCTTTTATGATATAATGCGCGAGTATCGTAATTTTGAAGAAAAAAATCTTAAAGATTGTTGAGGTATATATAAGTGGATAAGTTTTCAAAAAGCTCGTTAGAAGCGATAAATAGTTTGTCTTCTATAAAAAGAACCGTAAGTGAGGTAAGCGACTATAAAAACATTGATTTTACCAGATTTGATTTAGAAAAAGCTTCTGTTGTCGAAACTGGTGGTTACATACCCTTTGGAAAAAATTTAGAACGTGGTGAGTATTACCTATCAATCGCTTCGTTTAAAAAAATATAGGATGATTTTGAAATAGACATGGACCAATTTTATGACCAATATAATGCCATATCACAAAAAGAATTAGGTTATCTTTGTGATTCTTCAAGCGACCAAATTTTTGATGCACTTGAAAAGATATCTTTAATAACTAATTTGTACTCAGTGTGCCAAATAAAAATCCCCCCTCCTTTTGCTACTAATTTTAGAGATTCGTTGTTTCATTACAAAAAATTATATGAATCAGATACAGTAGAAGAAGCACTTCAACAGACTGAGGCCATTGATGAACATTTGAGTCGTGCAATAAAAGATTCTTTGATGCAGCTTGTTCAAATCCTATTAAACTCAATTTCTAAAATATATGAAGATCCTAGTGTTTCTGATACATTAAAATTAGATATTCAAAAACAAATACATAATTTGAAACAAGCAATTCTTAGGTTGAGAATCAATTCTATGGATATAGTTAGAATATCGGAAGATTCTGTCGAAATAATGGATGAAATAGCTAAGTGTATTAAATGGTGTTCAAAAAATGAAACGATAAAATTACAATTATTAGATTTGTGTTCTAAATATGTAAAAAGAATAGATGTTCATTTTGAACATGAATGATCTATTTATACGAAATAAAGCGGGGCTGACACAAATTAACTTTTTGTGGTTACAGCCTATACAAAACTAACAAAAAATCAAGGATTTCTTTTTAGAAGTCCTTGATTTTTTGTATATACTGCATATTGTGTTCACAATTTGTTAATGCTATGTGTCAGCCCCTTTTTGTAGTTTTATATGGAGCAAAATATTTTCACTAATATGTTGAATGGTCAAACAGATGTAATTAAGCTAGATTGATGAAACAATGCAAGGCGAACAGAAAATATATATTGCTGAATATAGTGGAAAAAGCTGTACCGCTATCTTCAATGTTTTTACTGGTTCATATTATGCCGATGATAAATACGGTACAATAGTTATATAATTGAGACGCAGTGGATGGAATGCCACTGCGTTTTTCTTTTTAAATCTTTATGCAAGCTTTTGATTATTCTATTGAATTACCTTTATATAAATGATATAATCGAATTAGATAAAATTGTGTAAATTGGAGACGGAAAATGTACAACTATAAAGACTCAAAAGCAAATATAATAAACATTTTGAAATCTAAGACGCCTATTGAAAAGAAGGAAAGCGTTCCTAATGATAAAAATTTTACATATAAAAACGGAATAAAATCTTTTGTAAGTGCTATATTTGTGGATATAAAAAATTCAAGTGAACTATTCAAAACACAGGATGAAAAATTAGCTAGATTATTGCGAGCTTTTACATCAGAAATAATTACGATTTTTCAAGGATTTGATAAATATAATCAAATAGGAATAAGAGGAGATTGCGTATATGCCATTTATTCCACTCCAACTAAAAAAGACATTGATGCAGTTTTCGATTTGGCTATAAGAGTAAATACCTTTATGTATATGTTCAACTTATTACTCAAAGAAAGCAAATATGGAACCATAGGAGTTGGCATTGGATTAGGTTCTGGAGAAGAATTAATTATTAAAGCGGGAAGAACTGGCACAGGCATAAATGATAAAATATGGATTGGAAGTGCAGTTGTAGATGCTGCAAATCTATCTTCAATTGCTAATCGAAATGGATATAGAAAAATAGCTATGAATTCTTGCTTTTATTCTAATATTAAGGATTTGAAACAAAATAAAAATTTGAATTTTTTAAAAACGTCTCATACTGATTTGACAGAGGATTTTTTTCAATGCGACATTACAGAAGCTGATTTTAAAAAATGGATCGATGCGGGGATGAGAGATGGAAAATAAAGCAAATCAAAGAACAGAAATAATAAAGAATCAAATTGATAAATTTGATAGCAAGGCTAATATTCTAATAGCAATAGTAGGTATAATTTTTGCTGTTAGTTTGAGTGTAATAAACATTTTTAATGAACTAAACTCAATGGCAAAAACTGAACAAACAAAAATTAAATTTGGTCTGCTTTTGACATTTTGTATTATATATTTTGTGTCATTTGCAGTGGAGATGTTTTTATTGATAGGTGTTATCTTTCCAAGAAAAAAGAAAAACACGTCAAAAATAGATATGTCATATTATTTTGATGTTGCAAATTTATCAGCAGATGAGATAAAACAACATTTGATAAAAGATACAGAAGATCCTGCTATTATACAATTGAGCACGAATGCTAAGATTTGTGTGAAAAAACATAAATTTTTAGAAGCAGCAATATGGACAATGATACCAATGTTCGTTTCTATGTTCGCTATGTTTTTTATTGCAATTCTAATGTGATTGAAGAGAAGTATTTATTTTAAATGAAACGAAAGGGAATAATAATGATTGATGCTAAATATGTACAATGTAATTTTTGTAAAACTAAAATTTCATTAAGATTTCAAATGGGGCACTTTAATATCCCGTTTGATATTTGTTGCCCGGAATGTGGAGTGCACATATATGGATTTAGAGAAATCGAAAAGGGCAATGTATTCAGTATAAACAATGCTCAAGAAATTGATTGTAATATTGATGACATCAATTATTATTCTGATTTTTCGATAGAGTTGCCACATAGAAAAGTACAAAGGTTCATATCAATCGATAAACTGATTGATGATGGGTTCAGTCCTTTTATGAGCATGGTTGGGATGTTTGATGGAGATTCTTATTTCAAACTACTTCAAAGAATATTAAATTTGTTGCATTTTAGAGAACATAAATGGACTGATACACTGCCACTGTATGACTTATATTTTAATAAAAAAGTTGAATTAACTGCTGATTCTCTTTTGAAATTCAATTCGGGTTATGTTATAAAAAATGAGCTTGATGCAATGATGGCGTTACATCAAATTACGGTTTTGGGTTTAAACAGCATTTTACCAATAGGCTCGTTGGGTTGTTTTTCGAATTATGCTACACAAATATTTAAAACATTAAAATTTTCCGATGTGAATTTATTAATACAATGTGTTGGACATAAAGAATACTTTGAATCAGTTTCTAAGAGATTAATTAAAATTTATTCGAGATGGATAAAAGAGTTTGAAAAATATATTCCCGTAGTAATGCTATCTTTGGGGCATATATTTGATAAATTAGATAAAGAAGCGTATGGAATTGCAACTACAAGCTTTGACGATATGAAATCCTTTTATGCAGATAGTTACGAATTGATTTTGGAAATGGTTGACATCGCTGTTGGCTTGAATAATATGGTAGTACGTGGGAACTATAACAACTTTTCACCTGAGGCAGGTGCAAAAGACTTTGAGACATATAAAAAACAAGCTAAATCAGAAAGAATTAAGTCGTTGATAGAGAGTGAACCATTCAGTCAATCAATTAAAATGGATAGGCATGTACGAAATGCAATAGCCCATTATAATTATGAATTTGATCCAATAACTCAAAAAATAAAGTTCATAGATAAGTTCAAAGATAATAAAAATACCGTTGAAATGTATCTTGTAGACTTAGCAGTGTTATGTTATGAAAATATAGTTATTCTTGTATATTTAGATGAGCTCTTATATAGCTTAAGAAAAATAGACTATATAAAAGATGGCATGGTCCCTAACATTAAGTTTATAAGAAATGACGGACAAAAAGGATAAGAAAATGTATATTAGTAGAATTGAAATTAAAAATTATAGGAGCATTAGTAATAAAGGCTTATCAATAAATTGCAATGAGGGTATGAATATTATAATTGGTGAAAACAATTCAGGAAAGACGGCAATAATTGATGCTTTAAGACTAGCTTTATTCATTGGAGAGTACAAAAAAAGTATATATGTAAAACCGGCAGATTTTCACATAAATTTGCTTGGAGCTCAAAGCAATAAAATAAATATAGATTTGTATTTTGAAAATTTAACAAAGTCCGAAGCTACAGCGTTCTTTTTGCTGACTAACGGAAGTGACATAAGCAAAGCAGAGTTGCATATAGAGTATACATTATATCTTGATAAAAACAACAAGCAAAAGGTAAGAGAAGAAGTAAAAGGTGGACCTAACCATAACTCTGTACCCAGAGAGACATTTGAAAACATTAATTTGTTATATCTTGGTCCAATAAGAAATGCTGAGATTGACTTGAGACCTTCTAAAACGAGTCAAATTGCTAATATATTGTATTCTGTTGCTAAATTGGATGATCGTAAAAGAATAGAAGATATGTTGATTAGTACAAATCAAGATATTGCAAAAGATGATGCTATACAAAAGACCGAATCAATCATCAATAAAAATCTATTAAATATAGAAAAGGAAGAAATGAATGAGCAGGTACGGGTGTCATTAATAAATCCACAATTTGATTCGGTAGCAACATCGTTAAAGATCGATTATGTGAGTGAGAGATATTTTAAAACCACTACTGAGAAATTATCCAAAATATTAGCTGAATTGGACATAACAGAAGAAGAGATTATGGAATTCACTATGCCTGTATCTGACAAAAGCATAAAAGTAGTAAATTTAAAAAAACTATATGGCAATTCTAAGTATGTTAAATTATATGATAAGTTAAGTTCAATGACTCAAAATATTAGCCATGACATTGCTTTGAATGGTTTAGGATATAACAATTTATTGCATATGGCAACATCTTTGGGAGATTTGCAAGAAAATCCAAGTGATGAAGAATTAAGAATCTTGCTTATAGAAGAACCAGAAGCACATTTGCATCCTCAACTACTGGAATTACTATTTGATTTCTTTAGAAAAGCTAATATTAAATCTAAGATTCAAATTTTTATTACATCACATTCACCATCTCTGGTTGCAAAGGCTGATTTGGATGATATACATATTGTTACTTCTAAATTGGGAAGAAAACAAATAACATCTATAAAAGATACAGCATTAGATGTTGATCTAAAAACTGATTTGAAACGATATTTAGATGTTACAAAAAGCCAGATGCTGTTCGCAAAAAGAGTGATTTTTGTTGAAGGAATCAGTGAAGCACTTTTGCTAAATTCTTTTGCTAAGATTTTAGGTAAACCTCTAGACAAATATTCTGTAGAAGTAGTGAGCCTAGGAGGAGTGGCTTTTGAACCTTTTGCAAAACTTTTTATAAAAGATGAAGAAAATAGTTATTTAAATATTCCGTGGGTTATTATTTCTGATGATGACAGATGCACAAATACTGATGATAAATATCGTATTAAAAATGAAGATTTAGTATATGAAGAATTAAATGTGGATGAGATACTAAAGAATTTGAATAGTGGCGAAATATCTCATCGTGCAAAAAAATTAGCGGGATTTTCTAATGCAAATGTGAAACTAGCAGTTAAAACACTTGAGTATGAAATGGCAAAAATAGGAACTAATATTCCTCTATTATTAGATGTTTTGAAAAATTATCATCCTAAAATTGCAAAAGATATATATGAAAGAATCAATGAGAAAGAAAAGGATGGTACCATAAATTCAAAATATGAAAGTTCAGACAAAATTGCTATCAGAGTTTGGACAGCTGTAAGAGATTGCAAAGGGGCTTTCGCACAAGAATTATCAAGAAAAATTGAAAAGGGAGAATTCAAATTTGAAGTGCCTGAATATATAAAAGAGGCTTTTGATCAAATTATAAAATAAAATGTTTGATGATTTAACAGATACTCAACAAAAAGTTATTCCTTTAAGCGGCAAAGTTATTCTAAAAGCTTGTCCTGGTAGTGGAAAAACTTATGTAATAGCACATAAAGTTGTTTCAGAATTGGGCAAATGGAAAGATAGGAATAAGGGAATGGCAATTTTATCATTCACAAATGTTGCTAAAGATGAATTGCTTGATAATATTAAAAAAATAACGGGACAAATTAGTATTCCTTATCCACATTTTGTAGGTACATTAGATTCTTTTGTTGCACAATATATTATTTTGCCGTTTGGTAATAGTATTACTAATTGTAGCAATCCACCAACTGTAATAGAAGGGGATTTTTATGATAGCATTAAAATAAAGTATTGGAAACCTGATTGCTATAAAAATTGCTGTGAATTGAAAGATTTTTATATAAAACCAGACAAAACTACCTGTGATGAAAAAGGAAAGTTACAAAAGTGTCAATTCGTAGGAAAGAAACCTTGTGAAAAAGCTAAAGAATATTTGTTTAATAAGGCTATTTTTTCATGCAAGGAAGCCATATTAATGGCAATAGAAATTTTGAAAAAGAAACCAGAAATATTGGGATTGATTGCTAATAGATTTTCATATTTTATAGTCGATGAAGCACAAGACACTTCAGCTGAACAGATGGAGTTGTTAAATTTGCTTTTTAATCATGGTGTTGAAAATGCAATTCTGATAGGTGATCCAGATCAAGCGATTTATGAGTGGAGAGATGCATATCCAAAAGTGTTTTTGGATATGTATAATGATGACAATTGGAATTCTTTAGAATTGAATGAAAATTTTAGATGCTCACAACACATTTGTAATGCAACAAAAGCCTTTTCTTCTTTGGAAAGTGCCTCTTTAGCAGTTGGAGACACAAAAGCTTTTCCGCATAAGCCAATTATAGTTAGATATAAACCAGAAGAAAAAGAAAAACTGATAAATGATTTTTTACAATTCATTAATTTGAATGGTATCGAAACATCAGTAAAAAAAGTAGCTATACTTAATAGAGGTAGGGTAGGAATATCTAATAAAGATTATACATCAATAGACGATTTGTGGCAAAACACAGAGACCTATCTTTTAGCAGAAGCAACTTATGCCCAAGGAACAAACAATTCGGCAAGAATACAAGACAAGGTTGAAAAGGCATTATACTATCTGATATTTGGTAAATATGAAAAAATAGATTATGAATTAATTAAAAAGAGTTTTGACATTAAAACATGGCGCAGCATGATTTTTTATTTATCGGTGAATTTGCCTACTCCAGATGTATCTTTAAGTGCGTGGAAAAAAGAAGTTGTAAAAATTTTGTCTGATTTTTTGAAAAAATTTAATTTGAAATTCAAAAATTCATATGAAATAAAAACAAAAACAAGAGTCATAAAAAACGCAGAATTGAAAGATTTTTTGGACCAGCCTTTAAGAGCATTTTTTACGGGACATTCAAAAGAAAAGTATACTAATTCAACGATACATTCTGTGAAAGGTTGCACATTTGAAGCCGTAATGTTAATAATTAATACGAATGGAAAATTAACAGAAAATATGATAAATACAAGACATATAGATTCTGAAGAAATAAGAACATTTTATGTTGCGGCTACTCGTGCAAAAAAGATTTTCGTTTTAGCACTACCATACAAAAAGAATGCACCTGTTGATTCAAAACGGTTTCCGAAAGAACTGTGGAATTACAAAGATAACATATTGGATGATTAAAAACAAATTGTCTTAAAAATAGGACATGCTGTGTTTGAAAAAAGCAAATTTATGTGTTATAATTAAATAAAATTGTTGAAAGAGGATGTATTAATGGGAAAATGTAAAAAGATGAAATGTTTTAACTGTAATAGGATCACAAACTTTTTTGTTAACATTAATGAATATAAATGCAGAGAATGTGGAAGAACCTTTCCACATCCTCCAATTGATGAAAAGTTAACAACTGGGTATGACTATAAGATTAAGAAAAAACAAAATATTTAGTATTGCAATAAAGCCCTTGTTTCTTAGTGGAGCAGGGGCTTTTGTCGTTTTATGTAGAACGAAATTTTTTCACTAATATTGTCGAATGCATTGACGATGTTTGAAATATAATGATATAATTAAGCAACAAATGTAGGATAAGATTGATTTAAGTTTTTTGCTGAAAAATAAAGTAAAACTTCGTATGTTTATGTTGTAAAACCTCACTGTATCAGTATTGTCTTCGTGTTAATACGAAGTCTGGGCACACTTTTTTGATATAAGTGTAGGGACAGAATATAATAAATATCGGCAACGGATATTAGAAATCAAATTGTCCTGACATTATAATAAATTCAGTCGTGACTTTTTACTCCCTGTTTTCCTATTCGCATAGTCGATAGGAGAGGGGGGAGATTTTTGCGTTGGAGTAAAAACCACAAGCCATTATTAATAATTAATGGTGATTATGCTATAGGATATATATAAAGACGCTTAATTGCAGATGCGAGCAAATCGTAGCTGACATTAAGCGTCTTTTTGTTTTCTTTGACGAAAAATGTAATAATATCGTAATTCGTGCCCCTCCGAGTAGAAATTTGAAAATTAAAATCATCAAATTTTTACTTGGAGAATAAAAAATGGACGAAGAAAAAATAAAAGCCAAATTTACGGTTTGGATTGAAACAGTAGCTTATAGAACAAAGCTTAATTACATAAGAAGTGAGAAAAAACATTTTATAGTTGATTCAATTGAAGAAATTTCAGAGGGACGACTTCTTTTAAGTGAAGAAAGTTGTTCATTGCCTATTAGTGATAGAAGTAGATTCGACTTCAAGATAGATTGGTTAGAATCAGCATTTACCAATTTATCAGAATTAGGACGAAAAATTTTGGAACTGCATTTAGTTGAGGGAATAACGCTAAAAGAGATTTCTAACATTACTGGCTATTCGTATAGACATGTCAAACGAATATACTCATTTTCTTTAGAAGCAATAAAAATGTGGAGGGAAAATCACTGATATGAGTGAAAATAAAAAAAGCACAATCGATTTGATAGTGATGGCTCGAAAAGGAAATAATGAGGCAATGGCAGAACTTTTAGAACAGTATATGCCACTCATTAATAAACATAGCTATATTAACGAAAAGCTTGATGAGGATTTAAGACAAGAAATATTTTTAAAAATAATATCAAACATTTCGTCTTTTAAATTCTAAATTTTTGTTTTAGTTATGTCCCTTTTGAAAAATTCAATGTGTTGTTATAGTTGAAAGCATCCCCGATGCTAGAGTTCTTTGACAACCATATAAGTCTAAACTGATACATTCCGAAGCGCCGAGCGGCTATCCGTCTGTTTTTACAGAACCAAGTGCACTGATATGTGGGTGGCACCTACATAACGCGAAGACACGCTGAGGGTATAATGGTACTTCCGTAATTCGCGGCCTCCTCATAAAGAAGAGGGGGAGATGAAATCTCTATGGACCTGCTAGCCACAGGCATCAGTAGGACTCTAAATTATAACAATACATTGGAGATAATAATGGAAATTAAAAATCAAGAGAAAGAAAAACTTCATTTATTATATTTAAATGATGAGCCAGTGATGGAAATGGAAAGTGAAAATATAAAAATGAGCTTTCACTTTGCCAAAGAAGAACCTGTTGAAAATACAAAACAGGTTGTGGTTGATATCCTCACAAACCAATACGCTAAAAAGGTGTGAGGATTTTACTGAAAGTGTCCAAAATTAATTTGCACATTTGTAATAAGGTTTTTTTAATGATATAATGTGGGAGCAGTAAGAACTGCGAGATCTTTGACAACCAAATATGCAGTGGACACTTTCTCGTATTGAAATTATGAGAAAGGAAAACACAATGAAAAGAATAAATAAAGTAAAAAATAAAGTCAATAATCGTAAAATAATGTTTCTGCTCCTTAATACTCATATAGGAGGTAGAAACTGATATGAAAAGAGTTTATACTTTGTATAGAGTATCAACAAGCCAACAGGTTGACGTTGTTAAAGATGATATTCCGATGCAGAGAATTGCTTGTCGTAAGTTTGCAGAGGATATGGGGTGGACAATAGTTGTCGAAAAAGAAGAAAAGGGAGTATCTGGATTTAAAGTATCGGCAACGAAAAGAGATGCTATACAGGAATTAAAAGAAGCGGCTTTGAATGGAGAGTTTGATATTCTTCTTGTCTTTATGTTTGATAGATTAGGAAGAATTGAAAATGAGACTCCGTTTGTTCTTGAATGGTTTGCTAAACATGGTATAGAGGTTTGGAGTGTAAACGAGGGACAACAACGCTTTGAACAGCATGTAGATAAATTGATGAACTATATACGTTTTTGGCAAGCATCAGGCGAGTCTGAAAAAACATCGATTAGAGTTAAAACCAGAATGCATCAAATGGTAAGCGAGGGTATTTATACAGGCGGTCCTGTATCTTATGGATTTATGCTCGTTAAAAAGGGAAGGTTAAATAAAAAAGGTCAAGAAATGAGGGACCTCGCTGTAAATCTTGAAGAGCAAATGATCGTAGATAGGATGCATGACCTTGTTATTGAAGAAGGATAAGGAACTCACAGGTTAGCAACTTGGTTGAATAACAAGGGATATAAAACACATACTGGAGGAAAGTTTACCAGTTCATACGTACATAGAATACTTAGAAATCCTTTGAATAGAGGAGTTATAAGTAAAGGTGGAGTATCATCAAACCCAATTCCCGAACTTCGATTAGTATCTGACTACAAATATTTTAAGGTTCAAGAAATTTTGGATGTTAGAAATGGTAAAAACGAAGAAAAACGAAACATAGCTTTGTCTAATCGTGGACAAGCATTATTGCCGGGGATTTTATATTGTGCACATTGTGGATGCAGACTTGCTACAAGCCGTGGAAAGTCTGAATATAAGAGAAAGGACGGCACCATCAGTTCCAAATCAAAAGGAAGATACATATGTTATCATAGAAGTCGAGGTATAAATGATTGCGATGGAATGTCTGTATATGATTCTGAAAGAATAGATAGAGCTGTAATAAAAGCAATGGAACAAATATTTGCTAGCATTACTGGTTGTCCGGAAGAAGAAAAAATTCAAATGGCACAGAAGAGAATTATGGCTGATTTTTCAATAAATCAAAAGAAACTTCAAAATGAAATTGAGAGTGATACACGGAAGATCGAAACTCTTCGCGAAGAAATAGCAAAAGCGATAGTAGGTGACAGCTTGTATACACAAGAAGATTTATCAACTGCTTTACAAGCGCTTAAAAATAAAATAGAATTCTCTAAGAAAGAACTCGAACGACTTGCAACAGAAGCAATTGAAAGAAAAACAGCAATGGATACCATTATTCCAGCATATAAACAGTTTAGAAGTTGGTCAGTAGAGTTTTATGAATCTTCTTTGGAAGTTAAGAAAAGAATAGCAAGCCAACTGTTCTCTAAAATTACAGTAAACAAAAATTATGAGTTGGAAATTGAAATGAATTTTACATATCGTCAATTCTGTGAGGAATGGTTAGGACATAATCCATCTGTAAAGGAACCGGCTTAAACAATGTGATTTTTGACTAGTCAAATATACTTGGGAATTCTTGACAGAATATTATATATATGATATAATTTAATTGTTAAAAATCGCAGAATAGGAAATGAGCTGTAGAGTAATATATAGTCTCTGTTTAGCTTGAATTTTTGTACATAGCTTGTATGGTTGTTTATTGGGTATAAAGCGTATTGAATGCCAGAGCACCTGACTGTTAATCAGGTTGTCGCTGGTTCGAGCCCAGCATTCGGAGCCAAAAATAAAAGACACGAAACCCAAGTTCGTGTCTTTTGTTTTTCTTGTCTTTAAATGCTGAGGCTCGAAACTGCGTCGAACGAAGTGAGAAAGCTGTGAGCATGCTTGCGTGCCATCCCGATTTATCGGGTGTGAGAGCCCAGCTGAACAGTTAGCACATACTATGCCGAATGCTAAACCTCACCAACGGCTGGTTCAACTTTCGGCGCATCTACACGTGAACTACCAAAACTTATACTTCGTTTTGAGGAATCTCTATAGATTAACCTTGTTATTTTGCATAGAATACAAAAATGTCATACCCTGTGTCTGTTTTTGTAATTGAAGC
>JAFTQC010000002.1 GCA_017462965.1 Clostridia bacterium
CCGTGTCCCAATTTGGGACACTCATTGCATAAACGCATTTTTTCAGCATATACTTGAAATTGTCTACTGCTTATGCTATATTGTTAGTAGGCAAAATGATAAGAGGTGTCCGAACGGTCACACTACAAAACCCCAGAGAGCGGCAACTCTCTGGGGTTTCTTGTCATTTACAGCTGACCAAACTGAGGCTAGTTACCGACTACTCTTCACCGTCTAACCATTTGCAAATATAATAGGCGATTACACTTGCCATGACGGAGATTATAAATGATAAGAGATATTCCAAACGGTTCACCCCCTTCCTGTTGCCAGTATCGGGGCGGTAACGTTGTTATCATAACATATACCCTATTTTAATACAATTTACAAAGCCGTGTCCCAACTTGGGACACGGTCCTTTAATTACATTTTCCTCTGTACGTTTAATACATTCATCAAAGCTTCCTGTAATACCCTTGATACATTGATACCGGCATGCTCCGCTTCATAATCCAGCCAACTAGGTAATGCTACGTTTCTCCTAACCGTTTTTGTATCTACCTTTCTTCTATACTCGGCAGAGTCAATATCTACCAACGAAACAATAGTTTCACCATCAGCAAAAAAAGTTCCATTTGCTATATTTAGCACACTCAAATTCGACGGTTCCGGAATTGCTTCTTTTGCATCTTCCAAAGCTACACACTTTAGTTCAATAGCATCTCGTGCCATATCGATGGCATCATTCATATTCTTTCCCTCTGTCAAAATCTCTAAATCCGGCACTTCAACTAATACAACATCATCTGCCTTTGTAAAAAACACTGGATATACACTTTTCACTCTAACTACCTCCAAATCATCTTAAAAACTACTATATTTTTATTGTCAGAGACAAGGGATTATAACAATCCCCGTCTCCTCAAAATTGCCTTTGCTAATTTTTCATTGATTTCTTTATGCCTCGGTATCTCTTCTCTTTCACTTCCCCTCACGTACACATCGTGATTGCCACCATGTCTCTCAAAGACAAAACCACCTGCTTCAAGTCGCTTAATCAAATCTCGTTGTTTCATAGTATTCCTCCTACGCTTACCATTATACACACTTATTGTGTATAAGTCAAGCATTTTGTGTATTTTTTACACACTTTTTGATTATTAAAACAATTTAATGCACAGAAGGCTATCTTTCATTAAGCAATATAACTATATGCAAGAGAATTTCTTTGTTCGTGTCCCAATTTGGGACACGAACAAATCCTCCTGCAAATGCCGGAAATTCTCTATATATTATTTAAAGTTTACTAAACATTATTTTCTTTTTTTATATTCTCTACTAATAAAATATTACATTGTATTATCATTATTCTGTATTCATCTGTTCAAATATCATTTGTTACCATAATTTTTAATGTTGTCATTATACCATCATATTTATTTTACTTTGGAGAATTTCCTTATGATGTAATCCGCAATCACACTGCCCAGAACAGAAATAAACAAAGAAATAATTATATCCATATGTATTCCTCCTTTCTCCGAAAATCAAACAATAATTTTGAACACAAAAAGGAGAGTTGTAGACACAACTCTCCTTTTAAAAGCCGATTTATGATTTTTATGATATAATTATTGTACTACATCTCCAATACTGTTGCAAGTTATTTTGAGCAATTGCTTATATCTTAATTCCAGCTTTCACCAAAATCTTTTCCAGCAAAACATGCATCTGTGTATCCGGATTGTTATAATAGGGATAACTCTTGGCCGCTGTTAAATTAGGAACCTTCGCACTATTATTTTTTGCGATAGCTTTACCTCTTTTAATAGCCTCAACCACATCACTTAACTCTATCTGTGACATGATTTTCTTAACATTATCTGCTTTTTTGATATCCGTTCCTTTATCTAATCCATATATTTTTCGTACATCAGCAGCATAAGAAGCCTGATTAGATACCGGTGAAAAATAATCTTTCTTATGTAAAATCAACCACAAATCAAAACAATAGTTAGAATAACCTAATTCAATTTTGTTATCTGTTGCAAGTTCAATGGCTTCTTCATACTTTACCTTCTGTCCGTCATAATCAAATACAGATGCTTTATTTGTTTTTCCTATTGATTTTTTAATAGTTCTTTCAACAATACACTTCGGATTGCCTCCAAAAGGTTCTGCATAATCAAAAAGAATATTATACTTTCTACTCTCTATCGCATTAATCATCATTTGTATTTTTTCAAAGTACATTTTTTCTTGATTTATGCCTTCGCATCCTATTATATACAGAAGTTCCTGCTTTCGTATCTCTTTTTTTGGTCGTTCCATTTTATCTGTTTTCATCCCCTATAATGTGTTTAAATGCAATTTCTAAATCAATATGTGGTAATGCTCCATATTTACCATCTAAATAATTTTTAAGCAGTTTCTCCTCCGGTCTTAATCCAAAATCAACTAACGAATAAAGCTCACTACTCAAATCTTGTCTGCTTTTTTCAACCATTACAACCTGATCATGTCTTAACAACTCTCCATCCAAATAAATTGGATTATGCGTATTAAAAATTAATTGTGCCCCCTTTTTGTTAAGCTCCTTATTATTAAAAATTCTTATCAAAGATACTACAAGTTCAAAATGTAATGACGCATCCATTTCATCCATTACAATAACACCGCCACTTTTTAGTGCATCAATAAACGGTTGAATTAAACGTAATAATTGAATTGTTCCTTTCGACTCCATTCCTTCAGCTCTGGCTACCAACCTAATCTCCTTTGTCTCATCATTTATAGGAATCTTATATAACGAAACCATCAATAACTTATCACTATCCATATCCGACAAGAACTTTATTTCCTGGTCCCCAAATTCTGCACAACTCACAATCTCTTTTATAGCATCGCTTTCATAAAAATGGCGATTCTTTAGCTCATCATTACTTTCTGTAGCACTAATTTCAATCGCCTGCAAATCCTTCTGTTCAAACGAAACATCGTTTGCATCCATTACAACCATAAATTTTTCAAACCATTGTTGTATATCATTGTAACTCTCATTATTTATTAAATTTTTAATACCTGAGTGCAAAAACAATTGTTCTTCATCTAAAGTTTCATTTAACTTGCTTACTAGCATATCATAGAACATTATATTAAATGGAGACTGTTGTATATATCCTTTTTTCATTAAATCCACAGTGTGAATCTGTATACCTTCATCCTGCGTTCTATTAAAAATTTGATCATCATTAATGTACAGATATTCCTGCGTTAACACATAAGATTCTTTTTCTGCCTTAAATGCAATTCCATATTTATACTCATTTTTATTCTGACAAAAGATTATCTCTAACTCTGTTGGTTCAAAATACGTTTTATCGTGCACAAACGGTAATAAATTCAAAAATCTCAATAGAATTTTGTCATTTAATGACCCTTTTTTGACAATCTTTTTGAACAAAAACATTGCAAGAATAATATTAGACTTACCACTGGCATTGGCGCCATAAATAATTGCTGCCGGCAATGCCTTAATTGTGCCCTTATCATATTCTTCTTTTATTACATATTCGCTATGCGTTTTTTTTGCACTGGGAATCATTGTAAAATTTGTTTCATCCCTAAATGAACGAAAATTCTTAATTTTAAAATTTAATAACATGTTTTTCACCCCACTTTCTTAGTATCATAATACTTTTCTCGCCTTTTTTCAAGAGCAACAACATTTTTTTTGTTGATACCAGTATGTGTAGAATTGATTTTTTTATGCAAAAGAGTGGATACTCGCCCCATTTTGGACAAGTATTCACTCTTTACACTTTACCTTTTAGAAATCATATACTACTTTAAAACTCCACTGCCTAATCCTGCAAAATACTGCATTTATGTTCAAAAATATCTAAAACCATTTGAAATTGTTCCTGAAGTTTAGTACCGGCAAGAGTTTCATTTACAATTTCTGCATCACTATATATTTCTAATTCTAATTTTTTCCGCTTATTACTATCTTCTGCTTCCTTCATACTATAAAACAAAGCAATGTTGCATAAAGCAGACAAAAGATATAAGTACCCAACGCGAACACCATGCTGAGGTTCCAATGCCGCAATTTTGCACTGTTCAAGCAATTCTAATGTTTTATTATACTCACCTGCCTCAAAGTACAAATCAGCTAATCTCAAAGAACATTTAGGCGCTACTTTAATATTTTTTAATGCTTCTTCTAAAACACTAATCTCTTCTTGCGTCCTATTAAATTCTCTATGTACCTCAGCCTTCGACATATATGCCGTCTCTTTCCCCGGCAAATAAGATACAAATTCCTCTGCCAGTACATTCAGTTCATCAAAACAACTCTTATACTCGTGTGAGGCTTCATCATATAATTTAAGCAAACTAAGTAAATAATCAATTGAAAAACTAAATGCTCTCCAATTCCATCTCGCTTTACTTATTTTTTTAATTGCATTATATGCTTTTTGACACTCTTCATACTTGTTACACTTACCTGCATATTTTATATAATCTGCTAATAAATCCACTGAATTAGGAATACGATCAATTCCATGCTTAATAACATCACAAGCTAAACTATATAAGTTACGAGAAACAAGTGTAACTCCTAAATTGTGGTACATACTTTCATCCCCAACATAGTTGCTTTTAGTCTTTACGGCATCAACTAAAGCGAATAACTTTCCAAGTGTTTCCATTTCAAATGTCTCATTACTTTCCTCTTCTTCTTCAAAAACTTCATCCCATTTTTTAAAAAGATTTTTTATTACTCTATCTGTTTCATCAATATAAAACTCATCTCTTTTTTCCATAAGACTTATAAGTGTAGTATATTCCATATTATTCTCCTTCTTTATTATCCATTTTTTGATATTTTTCTATTATATTATGAAAATTGTTAATATGTATATTCTTTAATTCACTATACAATGAATTATTATATTTATCCGGCAAATCAAATTCCAATTTAATATCCTTTTTAGTATTCTTTCTCTTTTTCAAGGGTAAAATTATAAACTTTTCTTTATCATACTCATTAATATCTGCCAATCTGGCAATATACGGTTTATGCCTTCCGCTTAAAATCAGTGCTTCACCTTTAAATTTATTTAATCTTTGTAATTTATCAATTGGCAAAATTGGTCTTGAACCTCTTCCATCATATTTTTCTCCACACAAAGTTGACAGTTCTTGCAACAATTTCAACTCTTTGCTAGATAAAAAAATCCAATTATTGCAATTTGCTTGAATTGTGTCCGCCTCTTCTGCATACCGTAATTGCAATTGATGTTTACTTTGAACCACTATATTAAATCTAATATTTCTACTACGTGCAGCTGTAATCATTGCCGGAAAATCTTTTATTTGAGGCAATGATGAAAACTCATCTAAAATATAATTAACTCTAATATGTCTCATTTGATTTTCAAGTGCCAATCTCGACTGCACCTTAAAAATAATATATTCATAGCTCTGCTTAATAAACAAAGAGACCAAACCATGATAACTGGTTTTTTCATCAGGCATAATCAAAAAAATAGCAGTTGGTTTTTCCTCGATTTCATCTAATGTAATGTCATTGGATGACAACATATTCAATAGATTTGGTTGTATGGCAAAGGCCCTCATTTTTTGGTCAAAAACACTTAATATCCCCGCTCTTGTATCATTAGCAGTCTCAATTGTACCAATAAGACTTGATGTTATAAAATCATCTGTCTTTGCATAATTCCACAATGGTGAATTTTGCACTTTAACGGTATTACCTGAACACATTATATTTCTTAAGCGAAACACATTCCCAATATGCACATACCGTTCATCAATATTATAATCTTTACAATATTTAAAAAGAAGAATTGTTAACCCAAAAAACAAAGTACCTGCACTATTATCCCAAAAAGGATCTTGAGAAGCCCCATCTAATGCCACAAGATTAATTGCTATATCATTAACAAACTCATAAGCCCTGTCAATGTTTCCATCACAATAAAACTTATATGGTATTGTTAATGGGTTCCAAGCCGAACCATATTCAGGATCACGCAAATTAAGAACATATGTTTTATAACCTTTTTCCATTAAACCTTGTGCAGTCCTATTATATATCTCTGCCTTTGGATCCGATATAATCATGTTTTCTTTTGCTTCTGTTAATACTTTTACAGTGGGCATTACTACAAGACGACTTTTTTTAGAACCTGTAGGTCCTATTATTAACGTATGTGAATCTGAGCAATCAATAGCAACAGTATTTTTAGGTTTATTCCAAGAAACAGGAACTCCCCCCATTCCCGCAAAGTATTTTTTTGCTTCTGACCATTTTTGAAGTTGGATTTTTTTATCAGCAAGAGAATAAGTAGCAAAATTCCTTTCAAAACTTCGTTGCTCAGCAAAATACTTGGAATTACCAATTACATCTCTCGACGAAATATTATCGTATTCATTTACATCTCTTATAATTTCCATCATTTTATCTCCTCATACCTTGTTAATGTTTTTGTATGATCTTTTGACTTTGCTAATATCTCATCAACTATATTTTGATATTTATCCAGTTTCTCTCTTTGCTCAACTGTAAGTGCTATAGAAACCACCTGCCTAAAAAGAAATATTATTTCTGAAATCAAATATTCTAAAAGTTCACGATTCTCTAAGTTATCATCAATTTTCTCCATTAATTCCTCAATTCTTTTAAATGTTGCTTCTGAAACAATTGATAAAATTTCCGTACACTTTAACAGCCTTTGATTAGCATTAAAAAAGTATTTTTTTTCTCCCTTTCTAAACTGCCATTTTCCATATCTACCATCACCCTGTTCGAACACATATTGATTAAATGTTACTATACCTTGTTTACACCACTTATTTTCAGTATCTATTTGAATTACTTCACATTGATATAAATATGCGTCCTTATCATACATTGCACCTGACGTAAAACTATACCAATTATCACCATTTGATTCTTCTATTCTTCCATGTACATGCCCATTCAAAATAATATGTGAACAACTTTCTATTTTACTTTTTACAGTTACTGAAGATAATCCATTGGGCACTGTTGCCCTTTGCTCTGGGTTTTGTAACCAATCAAACGGATGATGCAACACGGTTATAACAATAATACCCTCTTGTTCTATTATGTTTTGAACATATATATCATCTACTAATTCCTTTCCTAAAATAAGCTTTCCTTGATCTCCATCCTTGCCACGACAATTCCAAGCCGAATTACAAACTGCAAAATATAACTGCTCGTATTCTTCTATTTGTCTATAACCATAAAGATAATGCGGTGCTTCTTTATGGATTGTGCCATCCACAATGTTTTCAGCTGAATTCGTTAATCTCGGAATCTTCAATTTTTTCAGACATTCTTCAAAATCACTAAACCAACTGGTTTTATGTGCAATCTCTTTTGGCGATAATGAATATATCACATTCTCTTGCCTCTCCGTAAGATCTATTCTCGCAATTTCACAGACCTCTCCGCGCTTTATATCATGATTACCTGCACAAAGTATTACTTTATCAACTCCTATGCCTAGTCCTTGGCACACCCGCGAAAACCATTCTGAAAATTCTTTATAATCATCACAATTCCCTTTCCAACCTATGTCACCAGAAACAACTATTAAATTAGGAGTCCATTCATCAGAAATTATTTGCGGTAAATCTTCAACAAACGTATCCAAAGCTGACTTTCTTCTCTTTTCTGCTTCCTCAGTATAACAAACATCCCTTTTCCCATTTTTTCCAACTATCCATTCACCAGGCGTTATTCCAAAATGCAAATCTGAAAGATGTAAAACATTTATTACACTCACTTTTATCCCATCCTATCCACATTAATCTTTTGCACGTTCTTAAACATAACATTTTAATTAGCAACTCTCAAAGTCTATTTATATCTTCCATAAGCAGTCATCCCTATCTCATATACCTTCAAATCAACTCTGTAAATGCTATCTATTTTAAAACAATCCTATTCGGTGCACTGTTAAAACTAACAATCTCACTCCCCAGTGTTTTCATAAACGCTACATTCTGCGGTGTATCATACTTACCGGTTTCATCATACATAAGCCAGTCCGGGGCATCAAAAAAGGCTGTCCCCGGATGCACTGCTTCGTAAAATCCATCACTTAATCCGCCATATCCATGATGACCCATCTGCAAATAATCTGCGGATAACTTTTCGCCGTATTTTTGCAAC
>JAFTQC010000061.1 GCA_017462965.1 Clostridia bacterium
CTACCTCCACTGGGAAAACGGCTCACTATGTTAATAATTCTGTTCCTATTTTCTTGTTACGATATTCCTTTAATGTATATACACTGGTCAAATAAGAAATATATTGTTGTTTTCTATTTGGCTTAGGTGTTTTTGGTATTATATATACAAACATTGCAGAAACAACTACATCCTTATCACTCGCAACAAAAACTTTATATTCTTTATGTTCCTTTAAAAACTCAACAAATTCTTCAAGAAATTTGTTCTTATCTGCTCCAACCAATTGTGTTGTATGATAATCTGCATCATCTTCTTCACAATGCAACCATTTCATCTCCGCTAACTGCGTATAGTCTTTTTCCTGTGCCATTCTCAATTCCATAATTTTGTCTCCATGAATTCAAGTTATTTAACTATTATACAAGTTGGAATTGACTAATTAAATTAGCCAAGAATTCTTTGTAAGTCTCTCACAAACAGTTCAAAATTTCTATTTTCATCATCAAGAGGAGTAAATTTAAAAGAATCGAGTAAGATTTTATAGTCAATGTCCTGCCCCACAGACTTGCAAAAATCTTGCCATATTTCTTGATGTGTTTTTTCTCCTAATAGTAATTGTTTATTAAACGGATAATAACTTGATTTCACATTTTCCAACGATATACCACAAGTATTCGCAATATAGTTTGTTATGGTTGTCGACCCCGTTTTATCTATAGTCAAAACTCCATCAAACTGAAATTTTCTGTTTATCTTCTTAGTTCTTTCTTTTATGTTTAATTATGATACTAACCACCACCTGCATAATTGCTCCGTATACCAAAGGCAAAAACAAAATTACTACATTATTAAAAACATAGACCCCTGACATAACAAGCATGATTGCGTAAAAAATAAATGTTGGAAGTGAACATACAAACATATACTTACTTACAAACCAACCAAACCCTATCTTCGCCCTTTTCTTCGATTTAGCATAAATATTTACAATTATCCATACTAACAATGCGGATATCAATATGTATATCAAACTATCAATATCCATAAAAACAGAAAAACTGTCTAAAAAATGATATTTCTTATCATAGGTCATTTCATTAGTCATATTCTCAATCTCCTTTCGACTGTTACATTGTTGCCTTGACACTTACATCATAAACTCAGCCCAAAGGAAAGTAACCCTCTATTTTGTAGAATCCCTCTACATTGCATAGGATTTACGCTATTTCTGCATTTTACGGTTTTTCAGACACTGCATAACAACATATGCGACCGACGAATATAATATCGGCAAGATACAGATTGTTATATTTTTCATATAAATATCTTCCGTAGAATTTAACATAGTTATCATATTAAATATTGACATCATCACTCCAACGGGAAATATACAACGCTCAACAGTATTGCTTTCGCTTGTCAATGTACTTTTTGAAATTAGACTAAGTGCAGTTAAAACGCACACTAAAATAAAAATAGAAGGGAAGTCAATAAACCAAATAATTTTAGTAAAATCCGTTCCCAATAAAAATATAACAAACATAAATAAACTTAATGCCAACACACTTAGTCCAATTATGATATTTCGACGATTATTTTTTCTATTGTTTTCATTTTCTAAAATTAATTCTTTTAAATTTTTCTCTGCCCTAAATTGAAGCTCCTCTGTTGAAATGCGTTCCCCAGATAATAATTCATTGATACTAATATCAAAAATCTGACATAAACTACTCATCATTTCTAAGTCTGGTAGACTTTTCCCAGTTTCCCATTTTGATATGGTTTTATCGCTTACATTCAGAATATCTGCAAGTTGTTTTTGAGTATATTTCGCATGTTTTCTTTCTTCTGCCAAAAATTTTCCAATCATTCCTTGATTCATAAAAACACCACCAAATTTAAAGTTGCTCTATCAATGCTTTTTTAGTTTCCATCATATCTCGTTCAATCAGCGGACGCATACTGTCCTTATACTTTGATAAATCGGCTTCTTGAAAACATGATAATATTCTCGGAATATATTGTGGCTTTGCCACTCCCACCTGTGCAAGAGCCTTTATACATTGTCTCGCAGTAATCGGCTTATCGTCCGTAACATGGGAAAGATAATCTGATATTATTGCATCAAACCGATTCTCATCGTCCCACTGTGCATTAGCCGAAAGAATATACAACACACGATTTCTTACTAATGACTTTGGATGGTTAAGCAGGGACGCAAACGCATCAAAAAATTCATACCATTCATCAGTATCTTTACTTTCGGATATGATTTTATCAGCAATGGCACATGCATATTTATCATCTTTTGCTGTTAGTTTTGCAATTATGTCCTGCATTAAAACTCACCTCCAAATTCTAATTTTTCTTACTGTTCTAAAAATTGGAAGTTGTTACTCTGAAAAGCCCGGTTTTGACTTTTCGGCAAACGAAAAATCAAGTATAAGCCATTCACAGAAAAGCCTGTGAAGACAGATTCCCAATGCTACAACGCAGAGCAAACTGCATTTATGGGCATATA
>JAFTQC010000022.1 GCA_017462965.1 Clostridia bacterium
CAGCGCGATGTCGAGCTATGCCAATTCGCTGTACGGCTGTTTCTTGGCGCAACGGTTTGATCCGAAGTATATGAAGCTGGAAAGCGATGCAATCTTCTACACGACGCAGAAAGAGCTAGATAAGCTTCAGGAAGCCGAGATGAATCAAAATGTTCATGGTGCGCCTTATCCTGGGTATACCGGTTTCATCCGTGTACACACTCGGATTGTTCCGGAAGTTCCCAAGGAGCAGCTCATGTGCGAGCGTGAGGATGGAATGGCTGATACGCCCACGACTGACGATGAGCTGAATGTGGCGCTGGCTCTATATCTTCAGAACGCCGAAGATGTTGAAGTTACCATGATTTCCGAGAGCGAAGAGGTTCATGAGCTTGCGGCGTATAACTGCATGATGAGCCAAAAGCCCTTCACGGAAGGCTGATGCCACTCAATTTCTGTCCAGAGCAACAAATTTTCGCACTTTGGGGACGTCCCTTAAAAGTGCATTTGAACTCGGCTGTTTGCCGAAAATCCGATGAAAAAGATAAGACTCACAGTAAAATGTGGGTCTTATTTTTTGTGGCCAAGGACTAGCTAATTTATCAAAAAGGGGCGTCCCTCTTGATGAAATATTTTGTTAACTAATTATGTTGAAAAATGGCAAAAAATATGGTAAAATATGTATGGTTTAGGAGGTATTATATGAAGAAATTTAAAATTATACCTATGTTAATAATGATTATGACTTTATCAAGTTCAATAGTGTTTGCAAAAGCTGATACAAAAGAGCTTAGAGTTTTAGTTATAGAGCAAAATCCGATGCTTCAAAGCCTTGGTATTACTGCTGCGGAAAAATTGGGACAAGATGATGATATAGATTTAGTGGTTGACGAAATGGTTGAAGATATAGAGTACAGTTCTCATGGAAATGTGGATGTTGAAATTGTTCGGATGGGAGATTTTTGATGAATTTGTTACAAGTAAGGTCCCTATTGAATTGGTAAATGGACAAAAATCCTATACTTTAGATGAGGAAACTTGGTTCGATTTCATGAAAAATGGCTGGAGAACGTATTGGGTCAATAAGGATGTAATGGAACTTGGGCAATATCAATATGATTACGATCATTTAATAAATTCCTTTGATTTGATTGAAAGAAAGAATAATGACGAGTTTGACCAGGTTTGGCTTGTTGGCGTGGATCCACTTAATCCATATGAAACGGTGATGGTTGGAGATAGTGCGTATTGGGTAAATGGACCGGCGCTTGAAAAAGATTGCGACAATTTTGTAATCATGACGCTTTATGTTAGTAGAAGAGATGCGAATTTTGAATGTTTTGGGCATATGGCTGAAAACGTGATGAGAAAGGTTTTCGGCAGAACGTATGATTCATATGAGCCTGATACAATGATAATTAATGATAAAGATGATTTGGATAAATTAAACTTATGGGAAAGATTTTGTTTGACGGCGTTTTCTACTGATGGAACTTATGCGTCCGTTGGAAATATTCATTTTTCGCCAAATAGTGAAGCAGATTATGATTGGTTGAATGAGAAATATGTTGAGAGTGATTGGATTGATTGGGCGAATAATTATCCAAATTTGACTGGAGAAACAGTTTTGACGAATTATGAGACATGGTGTCCAACAGGTGATAAAGATACTGCTTGCAGAGATCATCATAGATGGTGGTTTTCGCTGTTCCCACATGTTGAGGGATACACTGAAGATGGATATTCAAATGATTGGTGGGATTATTTAGTTACTCTTGATTTTGTTCTTGAAATTGAGCCAGTAGATGACGTAATAGAGCTTGAAGAAGAGGAAAAGCTTTCTAATGTTGCTTTTGAAGTAACATATAATTCAGGCAAAACCGAGAAAATTAGAATTAAGGATTTGGATGAAAATGTTGTGATTTCAAATGAAAAAATTGCTACATTTAAAAATGGAAAATTGGTTGGTAAAAAAGAAGGTACAACTTATTTAGAGATAATGTTAGATGGAAAATCTGCCAAAGTAAAAATCAAGGTTTATGAGGCAGAGGAGGATTACGAAGATGAGGAACCTGATGATGAGTACTATGATGAGGTTCCTAACAATCAAGACAACACTTGGGAATATGCTTCAGAGTGGGCAATTGCAGAGCTAACAACAGCTAAAGAAAAGAGTTTGATTCCTGGAATTCTAGATGGAAGAAACTTTACAGATAAAATTACGCGTGAGGAATTTGCATCTGCGATGGTTAGTTTGTACGAATCGCTAAATGGCTTGACAGCAACAGTCCCAAGCTATAATCCTTTTATAGATACTAACAATAAAGAGGTTTTGAAAGCATATAATTTGGGGATAACAAATGGTACAAGCGCTAACACATTTTCTCCTGATGATAATATAACAAGACAGGAAATCGCGACTATGTTGATGCGTCTAATTGAGGCTTCAGGCGTATATATTTCTGAGAACGACTTTGCAATACACATTGTGTATAACGATAATCAAGACATTGCTGATTGGGCGTCAAGATCAATTGTTTATATGAGTAATTGCGGAATAATCAAAGGATTTCCAGGTAACTTGTTTGCGCCACTTGAAAATGCTTCAATCGAGGAAGCACTAGCGCTGTCAGTAAGAACATTGTATGAATTTAAGTATTAAATTGAAAGAATAGAAGTAGAAAAGTGATAAAGTGATAAATCGACCACCGGGGACGTCCCCGGTGGTCGATTTATATTGACTTAAATGTTAATAAAATGTATAATTTTTCCATAAGGAGGTTGTTTTTTATGGTAAATGTAACAAATTATTTTGATAATCCAAATATTAAATTGATTGATCAACAAGGCTCGATGAGAGTTTTTGAAATTCAAAAGGATTACACGATGAATCCACAAGCAGCACCACTTTTGTACTATTGTGATCAAATGGGGGTTAGAAGAAGACAAGCTGTAATCGAACTTCAAGGTTCTTCTTGTATCTTATCTTCTGGTGCGATGCAATGGACAGCTGGTGCTATTGAAGCGCAAACAGATATTAAAGGTGTTGGAGATTTGTTTGGAAAAATGGTAAAAGGTGCTGTAACAAACGAAAGTGCAGTAAAACCATTGTATAAAGGCACTGGTCTAGTAGTCCTAGAGCCAACATATAAATTTTTGTTTATACAAAATGTTGAGGATTGGAATGGCGGTCTTGTTGTAGACGATGGCATGTTCCTTGCATGTGAAGGAACTGTTGAGCAAAAAATTGCAAGACGTACTAATTTGAGTTCTGCAGTTTTGAGTGGAGAAGGAATTTTCAATTTATGCTTAAAGGGTAAAGGCTTAGCACTTTTGGAAAGCCCGGTTCCACCAAGTGAGTTAATTGAAATTAATTTGGAAAATGACACTATTAAAATTGATGGAAACTTTGCTGTTGCATGGTCAAATACTTTGACATTAACAACAGAAAGATCTAGCAAATCTTTAATTGGATCAACAGTTACAGGCGAGGGTCTTGTAAACGTATTTAGAGGAACCGGAAAAATATTAATGGCTCCAGTAAGATAGTGAGAGTATCAAGAGGGACAGCCCTTTTTGAGAGAGCACGTCATCAAAAAGGGCTGTCCCTCTTGATGACTCCCTCACACTTGTCCAAAAGAATCGTCCCAATTTCCATTTCTATGTGCTAAAATATTCTTGAGGTGTTTTTATGAATTTTGAAATGAAGAATTTGATATATAGGATTTTGATTGTTACGCTTATTTTAGTAATTTCAATAATTGTAGAGATTGCGGTTGATTCTAAATTTATGCCAGAAGAAAATAAGGAAGTTGTAAATAGTGGTGAAAATTCAGTTAAGACTTCGGTGAATCTGCCGATACTTATGTATCATCATCTTGTTGATGATGCGGATAATGAAATGGCAATAACGCCTGAACTTTTTGAGGAGCATATAAGAACGATTTTAGCAAATGGATATGTTCCTGTTTCGCTTGAAGAGGTTGCTTTTTTTGTTGAAGGAAGTGGGGATTTGCCTGAAAAGCCGATTTGCATAACTTTTGATGATGGGTATTTGAGTAATTATGAAATTGCTTTTCCGCTTTTGAAAAAATATAATGCGAAAGCTGCAATTGCTATTGTTGGAACGACTGTGGGGGCTACAACATATAAAGATACAGGTGTTGAAATAATTCCTCATTTTGATTTTGAGCATGCGAAAGAAATGGAGGAATCGGGCTTGATTTCGATTATTAGCCATACGTATGATATGCATCAATCTGAGCTTTTGGAGTCAGGGGATGAGATAAGAATTTCTATTGGAAAGCTTCAAAATGAGACTGAGGAAGAATACGAACGATTTTTGAAAAAAGATTTTGAAAAGATTTCTTCTATGATTCGTGAAAATCTTGGAAAAGAAACGATAGCGGTTGCCTATCCGCGCGGTGTGTCTGATGATGTTGCAAATAAAATTTTTAAGGAGGCGGGTGTCAAGATTACGCTTGCGACCACGAATGGAATTAATAAGATAGAAAAAGGAAATTTAGATTCAATGTATAAACTTAATAGATATACGATAGGTGAGCATATTTCATGCGAAGAATTAATGAGATTGCTTGATATTGTTAAATAAAAAGAAAGGACCGAGAATTCTCTCGAGTCCTTTTTTCTCTGCCAGTCAATCTCTGCAAAAGTTGATCGAAAGACTGGGCAGAGTAGCGGTTTATTTAGCCATCAAATGGAGATAGCAGAGGGCCGCCCTTTTTGATAAATTTTTTTCTGATTTTATGCTTGTCAAAATATGACGAATAGGATAATATCGTGGAGACGGAATGTTTCTTTTGGACTGTTCTGCAGATAATGCAGAAAAAAGGAGGTTTTTCTCATGTATGACAAGAAGATTGCCTATTTCTCTATGGGATCGGGCATCTACAACGACCTGTTGACCTACGGCGGCGGTCTTGAAATCCTCGCGGGTGATATGATTAAGGAGGTTATGGATAATCAGAAGCTTTATCCGATTACTTTCTTTCATATCCTGTGGAAGAAGGGCTACAGCCTGCAGCGCGTGAATGAACGCGGCGAGGTCACTGACCATGAACCTCAGGGGAATGCCTGGGAAAAGTATCTCGTTGACACTGGCAAGGAAGTTGAAGTTTCCATTTTCGGCAAGCCTGTTGCCGTGAAGATTTGGAAGCTGAAGAACGGCCCTGTCTACTATCTGGACACTGACATGGAGAAGAATGGTGAGTTCTGCAATATCACTCATTTCCTCTATGGTGGTGCCTGGGACCAGCCTGAAAAGGAGCGCATCGCTCAGGAAATCGTTCTTGGTATCGGCGGCGTGCGCGCAATCGATGCTCTGGGCCTTCATATCGACGGCTATCACTACAATGATGGTCATCCGGCGTTTGTTGGTCTTGAACTGATTTCTCAGCGTATGAAGTTCTACCAAGCTACTGAGCCGAACATGACTGAGGACGAACGCTTCCAGCGTGCCTGGCGCCATGTCAAGGAGCGCACTGCGTTTACGACTCATACGAATGTTCCGGCTGGCAACGAATCCCACTCTGTTGACCTCCTGATGGAGGTTGGCGCGAATGCTGGACTTACCCATGCTCAGCTTGAGCGCATCGGTGGCAATCCGTTCGGTATGACGGTTGCATCTCTGCGCCTGGCATCCATGGCTAATGGCGTGTCTCGCCTGCAGGTCATGGCCGCGAAGGACATGTGGCACTGGGTCGACGGTGCTCCCAATTTCATCGCGATTACCAATGGCGTGCATCCTGGCACGTGGTGGAACCCGAATATCAAGAAGGCCTTTGAAGCCAAGGACATTCATGGAGTCTACGGTGCTCATGAAGAATGCAAGGCGGAACTGATCAATGAAATCAAGATGCGCACGGGCGTACAGCTTCGGCAGGGTAGCATGCTGATTGCTTTTGCTCGCCGTGCGACCGAGTACAAGCGCTGGAACCTGATTTTCCGCGAAAAGGCCCGCTTTGAGTACCTGATCAAGAACTACGATCTCCAGATTGTGTTCACTGGCAAGGCTCACCGCCACGATACCAGCGGCAAGGGCTATATCTCGGAAATCTACCATCTCTCCAAGCAGTACCCCAACAACGTTGTGTTCCTCGAAGGCTACAATATCGAGCTTGCGCAGAAGCTTGTTGCCGGCGCAGATGTCTGGCTCAACAACCCGCGTGTTCCGCTCGAGGCCTGCGGCACTTCTGGCATGAAGGCTGCCATGAATGGTACCCTCAACGTCAGCACGCTCGACGGCTGGTGGCGTGAAGCTGCATATCATGGTGTCAATGGTTTCAACATTGGCAACGGTGAGTTCGGCAGCAACTTCCAGGACGAGAACGATGCGAAGGCACTCATGCATGTACTGAAGTACGAAGTCCTTCCGGCATACGAGAACAAGCCGGTTTGGATGGGCATGATGTTTGCCTCCATCATGACGGCCAAGCAGTATTCTACTGGTCGCATGGTTGAAGAGTACTTCGTAAACCTTTACAATTACCTCAAGAGCTGATGCTCAGCGAAGGCATGTTGAAGGTTTGATTACACACAAAAAAACGACTATCTTAGGATAGTCGTTTCTTTTTCGGAACAAAAGTCCCGTTCCTTTGTCCTGAAAGGGAGCCGTCCCAATTTCCAAATTAAACAGGTCTGTTTAGATGCCCATTTGTGTATTTTTCTCCAGACAATTTCTTGCCACTGCGGTGTGTATCAACGATTTTTTGAACTTCGCTCAAAGGCTCATCAATTATATCTAAGCGAATTGAATCAACGTTCAAATCAGAAGTTTCGATTGAAGTAGTTTTTGCGTTGAAAATTCTAGATTGACAGTCGATATTATCAGGTAGAATTCTAAAATCCATATTCATGCGGTCACGCAAAAAATATTTATCAGAATTTTTATTATCGTAACAAGTTTTACATGGCATTGAGCATTTGTTTTTAGAAGTGAATTTTCCTGCAATTGCACCAACTGGGCAATATTCAGATGTCATAACGCAAGTATTTCCGTATGCGATTATTTCACGTTTTAAAGTTCCTCCAAGTGAATTTATTTGAGGCTTCGCAAGTTCAGGTGACAATGTAACCATATTAAAACCAAGTAGTTGCAACTCATCAATCGTATAAGAATTAAAAGTATTAAAAGTGTAATTTGCGATTAGATTTGTATCAATTTCGCTAAAATACTCAAGTTGACCGATATTTGATAAAACAAATCCATCAACTTTTGAAGCTAAAGCAGAAACATTATTTTTAATTAGTTTTGCATAATTTGCTTTCGTGATTGAAGGAAGTAATATAAATTTCTTTCCTTCAAATTTCTGAATTAAATCGATATTTTTTATGGCATCTTTGAAAGCAAAATAAAAATTATCTACATTTTTTAAATTTAAATATTCATCACGCAAAATATTGAAAAATACGGAAACTTCTTTTGACCTTTGACGATAAGGTGTAATACCAGAAAGCTTAGTTATATCAACGTTTTTAGACATTTTACTAATTAAATATTTTTCATATTCTTCAAATGAATTTCTTCTAATTTCATTAAGTTTACTAATTGGCAAAAATAGACCATCATCTAAATTTAAATCAAATTTCAGAATTTCAAAAGGTGTATTTCCTGTTTTGCAAAATTGATTTTTAATTTTTTCTTCATTCAAAGATTGATTTTGAGCAACTTCAGGGACAACATTAGATGAAAATTCAAAATCATTAATTTTAACAACTATATTTTCATCTTTTAAAATTTTCAAAGAAACGGAAACATTGCTTTTTCTAACAAATCCACGAGAAAAAGTTTCTCTCGCTTTTTGATTTAATGCCTTATCAGAAGTCTTATAAACTTTGTCTCCTACTTGAATTTCTCCATGAATTCTTCCGATTTTATTTTTAACAATTTCACTTACGATGGTTGAAGGAGAATTATTTGAACCATTCCAAACTTCAATTCCATCGCCAATATTAATTTTTGAAATATCGTCCAAGGTAATATAACGTTTTCCATCATATGCCGTAACCTTGCCAACATATGTGCCCCAATGTTTTGGCTTTTCATAGCACATCACGTCGCGTCCAGTTTTCCCTTTAAGGTAAGCCTTTGAGAACCCTCCGCGATTAAAAATCTGAAGCAAATCTTGTTTATCTTCATCAGAAATTTCAAGTTCATTAGACTCTTTAATTTTATCCAAATATTTTCTGTAAGTACCAATAACAGTCGCAACATACTCAGGTGATTTCATTCGTCCTTCAATTTTAAGAGAAGCAACATTTGGAATTTCTTTTAAAATTTCCAAGGTAGACAAATCCTTTGGACTTAAAAGGTATCCGCTGCCAATTTCATTTTTATTTTTTATAAGTTTGTAAGGCAAACGGCAAGGCTGCGCACATTTTCCACGATTACCGCTACGATCGCCAATCATGCTGCTCATAAGACATTGCCCAGAATAAGAAATACACTGAGCGCCATGAGCGAAAATTTCAATTTCCGTATCAGTATTTTCAACAATATATTTAATTTCCTCAATCGAAAGTTCCCTTGCAAGTACAACTCTAGAAAAACCAATTTTAGCAAGTTCGTTAACACCTTCTAAGTTATGAGTACTAAGCTGGGTGCTAGCATGAAGTTCAAGATTTGGAATATGTTCATGCAAAACTTTAGCAAGTCCAATATCTTGCACAATAACCGCATCAACGCCAATTTTATAAATTTCATATGCAAAATCTAGAGCATCACTAATTTCAGCATCATCAAGCAAAGTATTCATTGTAATATGAATTTTAACATTTCTAAGATGCGCATATTCAACGATTTTTCGTAGTTCATCAATATCAAAATTAGAAGCATTAGCACGAGCATTAAAAAGCTTTCCGCCCATATAAACTGCATTTGCGCCATTTTCAACGGCAGCTAAAAATGCTTCATATGTACCAGCAGGTGCTAGAAGTTCAACATTTTTATACATAAATCCTCCTTAGATTTGAAGTTACCATAATTCTGAAAACATTCTATCATGAAAAGAGGGGAAGAAGCAAGAGGGATAGCCATTTTTGCACAGGGACGGGGTTTTCTTGTCCAGCGTTGACAATTATGTTAATTGATGGTAAGATTTTGCATGGCTAACATGGATTTTAATGAAAGAAAGGAGTTTTTTCTTGCTTTGGGATAAGTAAGTTTGGATGAATAAAAAAGTACAAAAGTATTGCAAAGATGGCAATTGATTTGGTAATATGGAGTGGTAGAAATTCGGGTGTCGCCAAGCGGTAAGGCATCAGACTCTGACTCTGACAGTACGTGGGTTCGAATCCTACCACCCGAGCCACCCCAAAAGAGTGCTATAAAAAACTTGGAAATTGGGACGGTTCCTTTTTCCAAATTGGGGATAGTTATATCTTAATTTATAACTCGTTTGGCAAATTTGGAAAAAGGAACCGTCCCAATTTCCAAGTTTTACAGTCCATTTTTTAGAAATAGGAGTGAAATTGATGACAGCTAAAGTTGAACGGTTTTTTAATTTCTTACAAAGAGAAAAATGCAAAGGTTTTTTGGCATGTGCTTTCTATGTCTCAATCATAGGAATGGTGTTAGAAATTGCAATGCCCTTGCCACTAGAAATCATTTGTACAATTCTTCGATTAATTGTAGCTCTTTTGTGGTACGTTGTAAGCATGATGGAAGTGACGGACGAACATCTAGAAAAGAAAAGTAAAAAAGAAAGACTCAAGCAGCTTGTTAAAGAGATTGTAATGTTTATTCCTGTTTTGATAGTTTCTAATTGCATCATCTACTTAGTGGCAGTCGGAAAGCCAGTAAATCAGATGAGTATAGAAACATCAATTGGGCAGGCACCAATATACTACTCGATAAGTGCAATCATTGTCGGACCGATAGTCGAAGAATACATTTTTCGTTTTCTGCCACACAAATTTATAAAAAATCCGATAATATACGTCATATTCTCAACCTTTGTATTCGCTACGATGCACGTGGTTGACGATCCAAACGCATATTACTATATATGGTTTTATATGATGCGGCCGTTATATTATGCATATAGATATCACAAAACACAAGATCTCGCGGTGCCAATATGTATGCATAGTTTGAACAATCTGGTCGCAACGCTGCCACTCATAATTAAATAATTTTGACAAAAAACAAGTCCCTTTTGAAGGGGCTTGTTTTAATTTATACTCTTTTTGTAAGTATCAATTTTTGCTGGCTACTTACTGCCTATAGTGTAACATCCTCATTAACTTGCAGCGTAGAATAAATATATCTTTACATTGTTTTTCTAAAAATGATACTATAAGAATATAAATGAGTTTTACGAAATAATTGAAATTCGATTGCTAAATTAAACTTGGTAAATGATTATAATTATGGTACAGGAGAAGGGATAGAAATGGAAAAAACTATTAGAAAGGCTGTAAGATGCTATTTGATTAAGGACGAAAAAATTTTAGTTGTAAAATATAAAAATGATAATAATAAAAAAGATTTTTATGATATTCCTGGTGGAAAAATAGAAGAAGGGGAAACTCCTGAACAAACAGTGATTAGAGAAATGAATGAAGAAACAGGTGTTATGCCGAAAAATATTAAAAATAAAGGTAGAATGGTAATAGAATATCCTAAAAAGATTTTTGATTTTAATGTCTTTTATACGAATGAATATGAAGGCGTAAATCAAGAATTTGAAGATAATATATCAGAATGGATAGAAATAGATAAATTATTAAAAGAGGATAAAATATTACCTAATTCATTGATTTTAAATAGATTTTTTATTGATAGTTTGATTAAAGAAGAATTGATTTTTGATATGCATATTGTCGTGGATGAGTTAGAGAATGTTATTAGTGTAACTTATAATATAATTTAATATTTTTTTGAAAAGGTGAATAAAAGTATGAAGATATACGTAAGTACAATAATTGAATATGAAAATAAATTTTTATTAGTTAAAGAAATGAAAAAACATTGCTATGGAAAATGGAATTTGCCATCTGGGCATGTTGAAGAGAATGAATATATATTTAATGCTGCTATAAGGGAAGTAAAAGAAGAAACAAATTTAGATGTTGAATTAAAAGGATTAATATCTGTATATAATAATATGTTTGAAGAAAATTTTTGTATATCATTTGTTTTTGCTTCTAAAATCGATAAATATAATGAAATTAAATTCGACGAAGATGAAATAAAAGAGGTGAATTGGTATTCCTTTGAGGAAATAAGAAATATGAGTGCAAACCTTAGAGATAGCGAATATATTATAAATGTAATAGAAAAATATATTAATAATGATATAAAACCATTGGATACTATTATAATAAGATGATAAAAGATAGCTAAATTTTATTTTACTTGTAAGCGATTTTATAGTGTGATAAATTATAAGTGGATTATTACATGAAAAACAAAGGAGAAATTAATATGGATGAAACTAAAGTAGAAACAATTGATAGAAATGCTGAAATTGCTGAACTTTTTGCTCATAAAACAGAATTAATTGAAAGAAATAAAATGATAGACGGTGAACTTGATTTAGCAAAATCAGAGTTAAAAGAAAGAGAACAAAAACAAAGAATTGATAAAGGCGAAGATAGATAATTGCAAAAGATAAAGGAGTGATATGAATGGAAAATAAAAAAGAAGATAAATATTTAGAACCTGTAAAAGAGGGAATATTCACTAAAATAGCAAATTTCTTTAAATCAATTTTTTCAAAGAAGAAAAATAATGATACAGAAATTCCAGTTGTAAAAGAAAATGTGCCAGTGCACGTTACTACGAATGTAGAAACAGAAAACGAGACACAAACAATCAAACAAGAAGAATTTAATAAAGAAGAACATATAGAAATTTCAGAAAGCGAACCTGTAGATATAAAAGCAAAAATTGCAGAAATTCAAAAGCGTTATGAAACAGAAGGATATGACCTAACGTTATTAACGAATGAAGAGTATGAAGAATTGAAATTATTGTATCAAGAACAAATATCTACACTTAATAGAAGATATGAAAATAGAGTTCGAGAATTAAAAACAGTTAGAACTAAAATTCAAAAGATGGAAGCGAAGGCATAAATTACAGAAAAAGAACGATGAGAGCATCGTTCTTTTTTCTTTTTTGAATTAGCAAGAGGGACGCCCCTTTTTGATAAAATTTTTCACAAAAAGGGGCGTCCCTCTTGATGAAATTTTTTGCAAAAAGGAACGACCCCATTGTGTCAGCGAATCAAAAATGTTACTATATAAAGTAGAAGGATGGTGTGTTTTATGGCTAAAATTCCGGTATGTCCATACTGCAATTCTGAAATAAATATTTCATCGAACAAGACAACGATGATTTGTCCAATTTGTAATAATGAGATTCGTATTCAAGCGGGAAAATTATATAAAAGTGAAGAGATGCCACCGGAGGTGTCATGCTGTTTTACTGGACTTTTTGCGAATATTGTGCGTGCGCATGAAGGTGGAAGAGAAGAGGAGTTTGAATCTTTTTTGGACGACTTTTTGAGAAAACAAAATTTGACTAAAAAGCAGTACGAATATTTATATAAATTTTATAAGAAAGAAAGTAAAAAAGGCTTCTCTTTTGGAGGTCATGAAAATAATAAAAATTATATTTTGAGGTTAAAGACTGTTATTGATGAAACATGTGCTTCTATGCCTCTTTCTGAGCAAGAACTTTATGAAGATAGTGTTCTTAGAATGATTATTAGTTTCATGAAAAAAGGTGGAGAAATAACTCCTGAACAAGTAAAGCTTATAGAGTTATATAAAACTAATTTTGGTATAGATGAAAAGAGATATAAATTGATATATTCACCTGAGTCTGAGAAAGAAGAGGAAAAGGTGAAGAAGAAAAAAGATTTGAATCAAATTTTTGATGAGATTCAATCATCACTTTTAGAAAAAATATCGAGAGTTGATTTTGTAAGTGCCTTGGTACTTGCATTTAAGAGGCCATATACTATAAAACAACAGGAAAATAATTTTTTGAAAAATATTATCACTGTTTATACAAATGAAACAGTCTTTGTTAGCAACCTAATCGAAGATTTAAACATGCATATGAGAAAAGAAAAACTTTTGAAAGGTGAACCAAAAGTTTTTGATTTTGTGATGTTTAAAAAGGAAGAGTCGCTTGGAAATTTTGTTAATACATATTGCGACGCTGTTAATGATGGATCTGAGATTATGATTTTTCAAAATTTTGAGTTAGGAAGCGAATCGTGTCAAACTTTTGTTAAGAATATGTGCAAATATGGACGAATCGAGATTAATACGCCTAAAGGTGTTCTTGAGATAAAGACGAATGGAGAATATTTTGTTTTTATTTCGAATAAACCTCAGCATGAGTTTGAAGATGTGTTAGGTCTTGATATTGCTGAAAATATTAAGGATGTTATTGTTGCAAATGATTTTACTCCAGATGAAATTAATCAAATGATAGGTTCTCTTTTGGAGCATTTTAAGAAAAAATGTAAGAAAGATTTGGATGTTAATGTTGATTATACGTTTTCGTTAGAAGAGTATTTGAGAAATACGTATTCTGCAGCTACTGGAATTAATGGTGTTAATTTGTTAATTGATCACAGGATTTTTGGTCCAATTTCTGAATATAAATTGAAAGCGAAAATTAACAATAAACAGCAGTATATTATTAGTGTTGAAGAGGAGCAACTTTTTATTGAGTCTAACGGTGAAAAGTTCTTGCTTGATAATTCGTCGGATTCGAGAATTTCTAATCGTCTTGCTATTGTTAAAGCTAAGCTTAATGCGATAATTGGTCTTACTGAAGTTAAGGATTATTTGTATCGTTTAGAGGATAATATAACTGCTCAAAAAATGAGAGAGCGTGCTGGTATGAGGGTTGCTCCGCTTCCACTTAATATGATTTTTACTGGTAATCCTGGTACTGGTAAAACTACGATTGCAAGGATTGTTGCTGAGTATTTGAGTGCGCTTGGAATGCTTGAAAAAGGTCATTTTGTTGAAGTAAGTAGAGCTAATTTAGTCGGAAGTCATCCTGGTGAAACTGCGCAAATGACTAGAGAATGTGTGGCTTCGGCTTTTGGTGGAGTTTTGTTTATTGATGAAGCTTATTCACTTTTGAATTCTAAAAACGATGAGTTTGGAAAAGAAGCGGTCGAAACTTTGCTAAAAATGATTGAAGATAATAGGGATAATTTAGTTGTAATTCTTGCGGGATATAAAGACGAGATGGATGATATGCTTAGAATTGCAACGGGCTTAAAATCTAGATTCCAGAATATAATTGATTTTAAGGATTATACAGCTGATGAGATGTATAGAATTGCTGAAAATATTGCAAAGCAAAGTGAATATAAAATTGATGTTAATTGTTATGAACCACTTATTGAATTCTTTGAATCAAAAATTTATACTGGAAAAAATCCAAATGGAAATGGACGTCTTGTTAGAAATGTGATGGAATCAGCGATAGCAAATCAAGCTGTTAGAATTGTTAAAGAAAATGAAGTGGATTATTCACTTATTAAACTTGTTGATTTTGAACTTGAAAAGAAAGAGGAGTTTGATTTAGAAGCAACGCTTTCGAAGATAATTGGTCTTGAAAATGTTAAAGATTTTTTAAGAAATCAATATAATGTTTTAAAAGCGCAAGAAAAGAGAAGAAGTCTAGGTGTTACAACGGATGTTACTCAGTCTTTGAATATGATTTTTATAGGAAATCCTGGTACTGGTAAAACTACTGTTGCAAGGCTTCTTTCAGAGATGCTTAAAGATATGGGTTTTTTAAGACAGGGACATCTAGTTGAGGTTGCAAGAGCGGATTTGGTTGCAGAATATGTTGGACAAACTGCTCCGAAGACAACAGATGTGTTTAATAGTGCACTTGGTGGAGTTTTATTTATTGATGAAGCTTACTCGTTATCACAAGGTAGTGATGGAGATTTCGGTAGAGAAGCAATCGACACATTAATAAAACTTATGGAAGATCATCGTGGAGAAATTTTAGTAATACTTGCAGGATATGAAAAAGAAATGGGAGATTTCTTAAAGGCGAATTCAGGACTTGAGTCTAGGTTTCCTCTAAAGCTTGCGTTCCCAGATTATTCTGCGGATGAACTTACACAAATATTTGACAAAATGATTGCATCAAGAGGATTTCAAATAACAGATGAGGCGAGAGATGTTGCTGCTGAAAAACTAGCATTTATGAAAAAAACTGCTACGACTCATGCTGGAAATGGAAGAATGGTTAGGAACCTTATTGATGAAATTGTTAGAAACCAAAGCACAAGAATTGCAATGCAGGAAGATGTTGCTTTAAATGAAATCAATATTATTTTGCCAGAAGATGTTGGTAAGAAATATGAAACAGAAAATAGTGAATATGATTATGAACAAATTTTTGATAACATCATTGGCTTAGAATCTGTAAAACAATACATTAGAATGCTTGCGGCTAGAATAAAGATTATGAATGAGCGCAAGAAAATGGGATTAATCGTTAATGATGAACAATCGCTTCACATGATATTTAAAGGAAATCCTGGTACTGGTAAAACGATGATGGCAAGAGCTGTTGCGAACATGCTTTACAAGCTTGGAGTTATTTCTACAGACAAGTTAGTTGAAACAGATAGAGCAGGGCTTGTTGCTGGATATGTTGGGCAAACTGCAATGAAAACTACTGAAAAGGTTAAAGAGGCTTTCAACGGAGTTTTGTTTATTGATGAAGCGTATGCGTTATCACAAGGTGGAAATAGTGATTTTGGAAAAGAAGCAATCGATACATTAATTAAATTAATGGATGATAATCGTGATAAACTTGTAGTAATACTTGCGGGATATAGCAAAGAGATGACGGAGTTTCTTGATATGAATTCAGGACTTATGTCTAGGTTCCCAAATGTGATAGAATTCGAGGATTATACGGTTGATGAATTAATGATTATAGCTGATAAAATGTATCAAAAGAATGGATATAATTTGACTGATGAAGCTAAAGAAAAACTTAGAATGATTCTTGCGGTAGCGAAACAAGATGTGAGATTTGGTAATGGTAGATATGTAAGAAATGTATTTGAACGTTCATTAAACAACCAAGCGTTGAGGCTTTCAACAATGCTTTCAATGGATAAGGATGCATTAGTCAATATCTTACCAGAAGATTTAGATTAGGAGGAGCTTGTTATGAAATTAAATACAAATACACTAGTTCCAAAGATTATGAAGATGAAAACGGAAGTTAGCATGATCGAGAAGGTTGTTGGAGAGGTATATGCTTTGATGACAATGAATAATGAAATAGAATTTGCAAGTTCGCTTGAGAAGACGATTAGAGAGCTTCCGGAGTTAGAATATTTTAAAGAAGAAATGGATTCAATTAAAGAATGTTTGATTGATGTTTTTGATGGGTATGAAACGAAGGAAGATGCGGTTTTGTACATGAATTTTATGAAGAGGGTTATACAAGGAGCAAAGGATTACATGTAAGAAGTTTTAAATCAAAAAAAGAGGGCTGTAAAAACAGCCCTTTTTTGCTGAGGGGGAACTTTACTTATTCAGTTTCTTCGTTATTTTCTTCATCAGCTTCTATTCCGAAGATGGCATCTTCGGAAAATCACCGGTTTCAGCAGTCTGAGCAATTTTTTATGTGGATAACAAGCAAAAAAGTTGAAAAACGAATCAGTATATGCTATATTATGTAAATGTGATGTTTGCGAAACATTAAGGTATCCCTTTTCAATTAAGAAGGAGGTTTTACGATGAAACTACTGGAATTCGAATGTAATCAGAACACGGCGATGCTTGCGACAATGGTGAAAGAGCGGAGATTGGAGCTTAAGGAGACTGTCGAAACTAAGTATACTGAGAGAGAGGTTGCTAAGGCAGTAGGTTGCTCGGTGACTCATTATGGAAGATTAGAAAATGGAAGCAGGGAATTCTACCAGGTGAAGTGGTTGTATGGCGTTGCCAAAGTGCTGGACATGCCAATCGATAAATTGTGTAAGGTTTATCTTGGACTTTCTGACGAGGAAGTGAAGAAGCATTTCACAATTACGAATGGCGACTTCTACAGTCATGACAGCGGACAGTTGGTAAAATCAAGAAGAAAAAAAGAAGGAGATATGACACAGGGAGAGTTGGCTCAGATTTCAGGATGTTCAAAGTCGCATCTTGCACATATGGAAGCTGACGGTAGAACAATCAAGGACGTTAGGCTGTTGTATGGCTTGGCAAAAACGCTGGATATACCGCTTTGGGTCCTCATTAGAAATGAGCTTGGGCTTGAAGATGAGGAGCTGAGACAGGTTATATCATTATAATGAATGAAAAAAAAGAAGTGGAGAAATGTATTTCTCCACTTCTTTTCTTCGACCACTCGTTTTCGAATCCTCCCATCCCATGCAAAAACGAGACCCTCACATCTTTCGATATGAGGGTTTTATTTTGGCTGGGCTGGTCACAATATGTGATTTTGGCGTATTTTCAAAGGTGTTTCAAAGTTGTTTTGTGGGTTGTTAAAACACGTTTTGTGTGGATTTAAAAAATATTTAATTTGAAAGTTCATTCAAGAATCATACAAAGTATGTACAAAATCATTTCACATTGTGGGATATATTGTGGGATAATGTATATAAAAAATAGGCGCTTATATTTAGCGCCCTTTTTATTATTTGCTTAACTTATGAGTATATGAGAAGTTTTGACCGTCTATAACAAAATTAAATTGTGCATTATCTTTTAAAGCTTCTTGTGGCAAATTTGTATATATTTGAATATTTGCACTATATAAAGGCTCTAAACTAATAGAATAGCTTGAAGTTCTAGGGTTTTCAGCAGCAACCAAAGTATAGCTGTAATTGTCGTCACATAATACCTTAAAAGTATTATCCCAATTAACAAATTCCTCTCTTGCAGTACCTATATTTTTTAATGTACCCTCCATTAAAACAAATATCTCTCCCGACTCTGTTGATTTAGTATAAGTGTTTAAAGAATTATCCCATAGTGATTCTTGTTGATAGTCAAAAGAATCTGTTACGCTAACGTTATTAAAAGTTATTTCCCAATTTTCTGTTTTTAATGTTTGATTTAAAACAATTTCAGTGGCTTTCTTTTTTTCTTCTTTTTGTTTTACATTCGTTTTTCCCGAAAGATTATTAGAAGAATCTGTTGATTCGCTAGATGTTTCTTTATTGGTGTTTGTTAAGCCACTAAACGCTTCTTTGAAAGTATCTGTTATTTCATTTTTCAAGTGGTTTTTGTATGCAACTATAGAAATCCATGACACCAAGGTTGTGTATAAAACCACACTAACAATTGCTATAATAATTACATTTCTTTTGTTTTTTAAAAACTCCATTTTAAAACCCCCTTTTTATTGTTACACAAATTATATCAAACTGTCGTGTGATTTAAAAGCATAATCCAAAAAACAATACATCTTTTTATGTTGCAGTCGTAATATTGAGTAAATCGAAGAAAATCAAAGGAAATAGTACTTGTGTTAAAAATATAATATGTTATAATAATAACAGTTGAATATAACAGCTTGAGACGGGCTGATAATGTAAGTTCAGATGTAAAGATAAATGAATATAAACGGCTTATAAGGAGTCGATAATGTAAGTTTGGATAAAAAATCTGAGCTTGTATTATCGGCTCTTTTTTGTTTTTAGAAAAGAGGTGAAAAAGTATGAATCAAACAAATATGGATATTAGAATCGCAATATTAAAAGCTGGATTAAAACATCAAGACATTGCGCAACGCTTGAATATGGCACAGCCAAGTTTTAGCAGAAAAATGCGTTACAAAATTAGCGAACAAGGGAAAGAAAAAATATTGCAAGTTATTGAAGAATTAAAAAACGAAAGGGGTGAAAGCCAAGGACAGTAAAACAAACGGAATATCTAAAAGAAAAAGGATTCAAAACAGTCGCATTATAACGTAATTGTGGGGCAAATTGTGGGGTAAAAATAAAAAAAGGACCTATAAAGTGCTTGAAATAAGCATTCTATAGGTTTTTCTATTTGGCTGGGCTGGGAGGATTCGAACCGCCGAGATGCCAGAGTCAAAGTCTGGTGCCTTACCGCTTGGCTACAGCCCAATATTTAATTTTGCATTTTTACTGCAATTTTTACTGCAATTTTGGTTAGTTATAAAAGTGGGGTGAAAGATGGGACTCGAACCCACGACCTCCAGGGCCACAACCTGGCGCTCTAACCAACTGAGCTACATCCACCATGCTCAAATGCAAGTTATATTCTAATGTATTTTTGTATAAAAGTCAATATAAAAAATAATCTTTTTTGAATGGGTGATTTTGGACTCTTTATGAAGAAAAATAGGAAATAGGATGCGTTATTGATTTTTATGTAAACTTATAATATAATGTCCGAGTAACACTGGAATCTCAATAACAATCTCTTGAAAATGGAGGAGAAAATGATGAGCAAGAAGAACAAGTTTGAGCGCAACTTTGAGATTGCCATGGTGAACCACAATAAGGCTGCGAGCAAGCCGTTGACTATTCTGGAAGCAATCAACCTTTTCTTTGACGGCATAACCAAGGAACCTAAGCTGTTGCAAGAATACGTGCCTGTAGAGGGCCAGAAGAATGCAGGCGTGCTTCTTGGACCATCTTGCACGGGAAAGACCACGTACGCCAGAGAATTCCTTAAAGAGCATTCGGAGTTTGAATTCCTTTCTTTGGATGAATGTGCGGCGAAGGAACTTTTGGAAACCAACATCATTCAGTGCTTTGACGGCAATATTCTCAATAATTCTTTAGGATTTAGAGAATTCGGTACAAGGCTGGAGAAGGGCGAAAATTTGCTGATTGATGGTGGGTGGCTCCATATCAACAGTCGGAGTGCACTTCTTAAGACGTTGCGAGAGTTGGGGTACACCACTTGCGCGTTTTCGTTCTTGAACATCACACAAGAAGCTTATAATCAGCGCGTGATTTCTCGAGCGACTCAGTATGTTGCACAGGACTTGCTCGGGGGAGCCATTACGATGGATCCGATTGACTGGATTGGAAAGTATGCAGATGCACACAAAATATCTCGTGAGGAAGCCGTTAATAGGCTTCAGGCAACGACTCTCTTTAATATAAAATTCAGAGACGAGGTCATGGGCATTCGGGATGAGTTTGCGTCCAGCGCGCTTCAGTTCCAGCTTGAAACTGGATTTGCATATGTAGCGTTTGACAGTGTATACATGGTAAATCTGAAGGCTTCATAACGGTCTTGGCACAAAGAGGGCTGACAACTTTAATTAGTTGTCAGCTTTTTTTATCAAAAAGGGGCGTCCCTCTTGATAAAATTTTTCACAAAAAGGGGCGTCCCTCTTGCTGACTCTTGCTGAATTTTGAGTTTACAATTATTTGCAATTTCGATATAATAAATATGGGAGTTACGCCTACGCACGAGTCAAAGTTTAAAGTGATTTTGATGGCGTCCTTGATTGCAAAATGTTTGCGATTATTTTGTGCGAGAAGCTTATATATTTAAACGGTTCTGGTTTAAATGCAAGTTTAAGTGTTGAGAAAAACTCAATTGTCGGCAAATGCCCAAAAGGCGCCAGTTTTTCTCCTTTTTTAAAGGGTGTCGACCTGTCTTCGTCAGAAAAGAAAATTGGTAAATTTATATACAGATTTCTTTGTGTATACAAGGAGAGAGATTATGAGTAGTCAAAGTTTTGTGAGTTATAATGATCTTAGGGAACAAATTCTACTTTTAAATTTTGCGCAGGATGATAGTGAAATAATTAGGTATCCAAGATTGTCTACGAGCATGCTTGATGGAGTTCGTAGACAATTTAATTTAGCTACGCTTTATGAAGCTTTAGAGAAGCATCTAGAGTTTGTATTTGAAGATGGTGTTAGTCCGGAAGCGTATGAATCTTTTTGCAAGTTTATGATGAAAAATGATTGCGAAGGATTAATTAGGTTGATACCTGATGAGGAGCTACGTATTAAGTATTTGAAGCGTGTTTTAAATCCTGCAAAAAAAGCAGATATTTTAGTTTCTATTTCGAATGATGATATAAAAATGAAATTTTTGTCTGGTTTTTCAAATGAAATTGATAAAGTACGCATAATTTGTTCCATGAATAGTGATGATAATAAAATTAAAATGTTACCTAGAATAAAGGATTTTCACAAGCAAGCTAGAATTATTGCTTCATTGGATGATGATGCAAAGAAGCTTGAATATATTTATTCTGGGCATGTGCATCCGTCAGTTATTTCAGATATTATTTTCACACTAAAGGATGATTCCAAAAAGGAAGAATTAATCTCACTTATACCAAGTGATACAGCGAGATTTAGGGTTATTTTAGGCGTGAAAGATCCGGAATTAAAGAAAAGACTTTTTTCAGAGTATATTAGATCTGCTGAAGTTAGAAAAAGAAAGTATCCTGAATTTGTGCTTTCGCTTCCTATTTCGGAGCAGTTGCAGAATTTTAGTGATTTTGAAGATAATATTAAATTTTTAATATTAAGAAATTGTGATTTGGATACTCAGATAAAATTGATGGGTGAAATCAAGGCGGATGAATATAAGAGGAGATTATTAGAGATTTTTTCTGATGATGAATTAACGCAATATCTTGATTCTAGATTCGGAAATACTGAGAATTACTGGGTTAGAACGGATAGTAAAGAAAAGGATCCCAACATCCCGAGAGATAGTAGACTTGAGGTTATTGAAGAAATAATTAAATATTCTAATATGCTTGATGGAACTAAAATTGCTCTTATTCATAGATTTGTGAAGGATAAAGATAAGGCCAAAGAATTGCTAAAACTGTTTGATTTCGAGACCGTCATTTCTGAATTTTTTCAAATTAAAGACGATGCTATAAATATTAAAATGCTTGAATATATTAATGCAGATTATGATATTACTGAACTTAATGGTATTAAGCTTACAGCTGATAGATTTTTCGATTTTGATGATCCTAAAAATCTTGAAATGATAGAATTCGTTAAATCGTTGCATTATCCTGAGTTTATTTTAAAGGGAGTTCCGCATGATTTATATTACAAGTGGAAAGAGGTTTTTGATGATTCGGATATGCTTATTACGGTTAAGGATGTTGAAGTCGATAGTGATGTAGATTTAGATACTTTGGCTGATTTGACTTCTGTCACTAAATATTTTATTGTAAATAGTCATATTGTGCAGGCACATAATTATTGTTTGGCTAAAGAGCTTATTGAGCAAGCATTTCCGGTGTATCAGGATGCAAATTTTGATAAAGTTAGATCGGATATAGAACTTGCACTTTCAACAGGTCAAATTGGGCATACATTAGTTGAGGCTAACAGTGCTTTTGAACAGCATGGTTTCACTGAAGAGCAAAAGCAAAACTATGGTGAGAGATTGTTCGAGATGTTTTACAATAGAGATCCTTTTATGTATCCTGGGATGTATTTGGCGCTTAATGAAGAGTCGGTAGATCTTTTCCACAAGTGGGATAAGACACATCAAATTTTAGCAAGAGATTTTTCGAATATTGTTACAGATATGACTAAAGCGGGAATAAAGAGAACGGCCGAGCTTCTTGTGGGTGAAGGGTTGATTTCCGAAGAGTTTGGGATATCTTATATATTGAATTACTTATCTGAACATCATATTCCTGATGAAGGTATTAAATATGGTGAAAGGATTGTGCAAGAGTTATTGCATGAACAAAACCTTGGTGTTGAAAATATTAAAACCCTTAATCCGGGAGCTTTTTCAGATGTTTTTATGGTTGGAGATTTTGTTGTGAAGTTGGGATTAAATCGTGAGACTAAGAAATTACCTGTTCATGACAGGATATTACCTTCAGTACTTAGATTTGAAGTGACGTCTAGTGAAGATAATGCGAATGCTTCGAATGGCGGTGTTAAAACTTTTATTGAAGTTCAACCATATGTAAAACTTATGAATCTTGAGAAAGGGAGTACTTTTGGCGATGAGCAACCAGAAACGTTTGAAGTATTTTCAGATCTTAGACATAGCGATATCTTCTGGGGAGATGTTGCAAAGCGAAATCTTGGCTATGTTGATAAGGTTCCTAACATATCTGCAAGGTTGTTCAGCGGTTTAAAGGAAGAACTTGATGAATCAGAAAGTGTTACAGTTTATCATGATAATAACAACTTGAATATAAGAGCTAGTAGTGACGATGCTCCATATTATTTTGTTATAGATACAGATTTTTTATATCAAATCACGGACGATATAGATGTGTGGCAACTTAGAATGCCGTCAATAATATCTTATGAATATGAACATAAATATGAAGCTTTTATTAGAGAAAAAGGTAGGGCAGATATTAAACCTACATATGGCGAAGCTTTTGGAGATAGATAGCAAGAGGGACGCCCCTTTTTGTGAAATTTTTTCACAAAAAGGGGCGTCCCTCCTGATTAAATCACCCAGCCTCCGTTTGGGGAGATGACCTGACCCGTGATATAGTTTGCTTCATCGGTTGCAAGGAAGTATACGATATTAGCGATATCCTCTGTTGACCCTATTTTATCTAGAGGGATGTTTGAGCGAATATCATCGAATTCTTCTACAGTATAATCGCTAACCATGTCAGTCATTATGATGCCAGGTGCAACGCAATTTACATGAATGTTGCTTGGACCAACTTCTTTTGCAAGAGCTTTTGTAAAGCCTATTATAGCTGCTTTTGAAGCAGAGTATGCAACTTCATTTGAAGCGCCAACCATGCCCCATACAGAAGAAATATTGATGATTTTACCGCTTTTTTTTGAAATCATATTTGGTAAAACAGATTGAGCACAGAAAATAGAACCATTGACATTAACAGCAAAAATTCTATTTAATTCTTCTTCAGACAAATCTTGTAAAAGGCCAGTAGAAGAGATTCCAGCATTATTAACTAAAATATCAACACCTTTGAATTCATCGTCTGCAAATTCAATCATTTTCTTAACATCTTTTTTGTTTGAAATATCAGCTTTAAATGTTCTAATATTTGAATACTCTTGAGCTAGAGCATATGCAGCTTCTTCAGATTTTGAATAATTAACGATAACATTATATCCATTTTTCGCAAATTTCTCGGAAATTGCTCTACCAATACCTCTAGCACCGCCAGTAACTAACACAGTTTTCATACAAAATACCTCTTTTCTAAATAAAAATGGACCAACACTAGAAGCGTAGGTCCTTAAAATCTATAAATTGTTTATTCTTTTACTTTTCTCTTGAAATCTCCACTAAATAATTTTGGAAGGAATGTAATAACTTTATAAAAACCAATTCTAATTTTTTTTGCGATTATATATGATTTTTTTAATCTAGGAACGTCAATAGCAACTGTTTCTACCTTAGCTACAGTAACTTCTTCTTTAGCAATAGGCATTGAATAGTTTTGAGTTTCATTATTATCCCAATTATTATTAGCATCTCTGAAACAAAAATTAATGCTCTCGCCAGCAATTAAAGTTATATCAGCTTCATATGTATTATCAGCCACTTTAGATAATTTAGCTTCTTGTAGGTTCTCCCACAATAAACCGAAACCGTAATGAACGTATATTTCTTCAGCATCAGCTGTCGCTAAAGCACCTTTGTATGTAAGTTTTGCTGTTCTTCCTTCAATTAGATTAGTGGTATCAAAATAAACAGTTTCTTCTATTGGCATGCCATTCACTCCTTAATTTATCTTTTGTTAGTTCAATTATATATATAAAAAAATCAATCTGCAACAATTTTATGGAAATTAAATATTACAAGTTTTTTACAATAATATGTCAACTTTTGTAGCAAGAGGGACGCTCCTGTTTGCAAGGAGTTCTCATCAAGAGGGACAGCCCTTTTTGATGACGCGCTCTCTCAAAAAGGGCTGTCCCTCTTGATGAAAAAAGGAAAAAAATGTCTATATATGTTGCGTTTTATGTAATCTTGTGGTAGAATATATATGGTAATTTTTAAGTAATTTGGAGGTAAAATATGAATCAGATTCTATATAATACATCTAAATCATCGTTTAAGACTAAATTGTTGATAATACTATTAATTACACTTATCGGTATAATTGTATGTTTATCAACTATTTTTTCGCTTACAAACAAGGATAACGAAGCTATTTTGAAAAATGTATTCGTTTCAGGGGTAGATGTTAGTGAGGAAACAAAAGAAGAAGCTAAGGTATTATTGGAAAATAATGTAAATAAATATACTAAAAGAGAGATTACGCTTGTTCTTGATAGACAAGAATATAGAGTTTCTGCAGAGGAATTAGGTTTTTCTCCAGAGAATTTAGAGGCTGTTTTAGATGAAGCCTATAATTATGGTCGTTCAGATAATTTTTTAAAAAATAATTATACAATTTTGTTCAGTAATTTCAAAAACAAGGAAATTCCTTTAAATTATATACTTGAGGAAGATAAATTCAGTAATTATATGAACAAAATAGTTGCATTAAATGAAAGCCTTGTAATGGATGATACATATGTACTTTCAGGAGATAAGTTGGTTATTACGAAAGGGCAAGATGGTGCTAAAATAGATATGGCAACTTTAGAAGAATATATCGTAACTGCTATAAAAAATGATATTTCGAGAGTTGATATACCAATAATTGAATCAAAATCAGAAAAAGTTGATTTAGATAAGATATATGCAGAAATTTCAGTGGAACCACAAAATGCAACATTTATTTCTGGAGAAAAGTTTGAAGTGATTCCAGAAAAGAATGGATATGACTTTGATTTGGAAAATGCTAAATATGTATATTCAAATCATGATGGTTCAGGAGAAATCGTTATTGAACTTAAGACTGTTGAACCAGAAATTAAGGTTGCTGATTTGGATGCGGAACTTTTTAAAGATACAATTTCTACATTTAGCACATCATATGATCAAGCTGATACAAATAGGGTTCAAAACCTAAAAACGGCATCAGAAAGATGCAACGGAAAGATTTTATATCCTGGTGATGAATTTTCATTCCATAAAACAATTGGTACAAGAACGGTTGCTAACGGATATGCAGTTGGAAATTCATATGCGGGTGGAAAAGTTGTAACAAGTGTTGGCGGAGGCATTTGCCAAATATCTTCAACGCTTTATAACATAGTTTTGAAAGCAGATTTGGAAATACTAGAAAGAAAACCTCATGGAATGATAGTTGCATATGCAGAGCCAAGTTTAGACGCTACAATTTCTGAGGGATCAATAGATTTCAGATTTAAAAATACTAGAAAATATCCGATAAAAATCTTTTCAGAAGTGAAAAATGGAACAGTTACAATGAGTATTTTGGGTCTTAAAGATGCTGATGAACCAACGATTGAATTGAAATCAGTTGTTTTAGAGACAACTCCGTATACAACAATTAAGCAAAATGATTCAACAATGAAAAAAGGAACGCAAAAAGTTGTTCAAGAACCAGAGAATGGATATGTTTCAGAGGCATACAAAATCGTAAAAGATGCAAATGGAAACGTAGTTTCAGAGACACTTATAACAAAAGATAGATATACTCCAATCAATGAAATTATAAAGGTGGGAACAAAGGTTGATAGACCAGTCACTCCTGTAACACCAGTTACACCACCGGTTGTTACTGAACCAGAAGTTCCAGTAACGCCACCAGTGGAGGAGGAGCCTGATAGAGAATTACCACCAGGATGGGATTCTCCTGAAAGCCCATATGCTTAAAATAAAATTTTGGATAAAGAACCGTCCCTTTGTCCCGAAAAAAGTTAGCTAAAGTATAGTATTTTATTTTCAGGAAAATATTTTTCGAGTTCGGCTTTTAAATACTCTTCGCCTTCGTTGCGGAGAGTATTTTTATATGCGTACATTCCTCGTCCGCGAACACGCATTATATCAGGATTGTAAAGTGAAATGGCGTTGGGATAGGCTTCTGAATTTATGGCGTTGTGGACATAGCTATATGTCATAAAAATGACTTCAAAGAATATGTCTTTTTTTACATCTTCCGACAATTCGTCAGCTAATCGTGTAATAAGCTCATGATATAAAGTTTTCCAATCATCTATAAAAATTACAGGTGCAATAATAATACCAACTTTATAACCTGCATTTTTTAATCTTATGATTGTACGTATTCTAGCATTTAGTCTAGATGTTCCAAATTCTACGAGATTTATAATTTTTTCCGGATTAACACTTACTCGTATTATTATTTTTTCTCTGCCGCAAGATATGTTTAAAAGTGGATCTATCATATCGAATTTGGTTGGAAATGTTAAAAGTCCATGAGGAGATTTTGCGAAGTTTTCAATAGTCCAAACGAGGTTATTTGTAATTGTATTTTCTAAAATTAAATCGCTATTGCTGCCTATTTCAAAAGTCAGTTCTTTGTCAAAAGAAGCATTTGCAGTTTTTATAATTTTGTTTAGCATTTGTTCACGATTGACAAATAAACGTAAGTATGAACACTTATTGAAGTGACAAACTAGATAGCAATATAAGCATGCAGCTGTACATCCGAGAAGATGTGTAGGGAACAAGAAAATCGGATACTTTATGATTTGGTGAGTATTTATGAGTTTTTCGAACACCTATAACAAGTTTTCTTTTTAAATTTGAAAATTCAGAATTCGATTTATTTCTTAATGATTCGATATTATTGTGGCTTTCAATTATTGTTTTAGGTATATCAGGATATTGCTTTAGTAATTGAATTCCTAAATCATATCCTTTTATAGCTTTTTCATAAAAAATTTCATCTGGTTTAAACATAAGAACACCTCGATAGTAGTATTACCAATCGAGGTGTTTTAATTTGTAAATTTTTAAAATTTTGTATCTTCATACTTTTTGACGGCACCATAAAAGTCAGTATCAATTAATAATTTTAAGTCATTTGTAGAAATATTATGCAAATTTACAATTCTATTTGCTTGTTCTTCAATCATTTTTTCAAAAATATTTCGCACGCCACGAGCGTTTGCAAATCTTGCTTTGTCAACAGTTTCAAAATATTTTCTAAAATCTATTAATAACGATTCAGATACAATAAATTCATTTTTTCTTAAGAATAAATTTAAAATTTCGACTAATTCTTCAGGTGTATAATCGTCGAAGGTTATATATTTATTAAATCTTGAAGCAAGTCCTGGATTCATATCAATGAATTTATGCATTTCATCATTATATCCAGCAACAATTACTACTAAATCATCACGATGATTTTCCATTTCTTTTATTAGTTCGGCAATAGCTTCCGCTCCATAGTCATCTTGGCCGCCTTGTGCTAATGAATATGCTTCATCAATAAACAAAATTCCACCTAACGCATTTTTTATAGCATCCTGAGTTTTTTGAGCAGTTTGGCCGATGTATTCGCCAACTAAATCACTTCTGCTAACTTCTGTTAAATGTCCTTTAGATAATATTCCAAGCGAACCGTAGATTTGAGCTATAATTCTTGCAATTGTAGTTTTACCAGTTCCAGGGTTACCAGTAAAAACAAGGTGTTTACTAGTATTAATAGGGGGTAATCTCTTTTTTACACGCATGTTATTAACGATAGCCATATTAATTAGTGTACTAACTTCGGATTTCACATTTTCAAGGCCGATTAATTCGTCAAGTGATTTCATGACTTCATCAATTGGGGTAGCTGGCTTAATGCTTTCTTCGAATTTTTTCTTTGCATTTTCAATGCTATCCCCAAAATTATTTTTTATGTAATAAGATCCAAGTAGTTCTTTAATTAATAGTTGGCGATATTCTGTTATAAATTTGATTTCAGATTCATCAAGATCTTTATCTGATGCTGAAAAATTTAAGGCAATTTTTGTAATGCACTTGATTAAAAGTTCAAGGTGTGTGCGACTATTTCTGAATGATTTTATTTCATGTAAATAAGCCGGTATGTATGAGAAGAAATCTGTTCTTCTTTTTAGAACTGCAATCCTTTCAAATGACGAGGGTATTGTCAATTGATTAGAATTAAATAAATATTTTAAAAATTGTTCTTCATCGCGCGAAATGTTTAAATTAATTTCACCAAGAGAAATTAGAAATTTGAATAGATGAATACGCATTTCGTCAAGTGCCTTTTGCATTGAAAAGGTTTGACCGTTGCTTTCATAGATATATTTAATATATTTTTCGAGTTCAACATAAAAATTATAAATATTGGGGATAACAGTATCCACCTTTAAAATGTCTAGATTTGGGGTATTATTAGACATGAAAACACCTCTTTTTTAGTATAAAAAACGCTTCTGGTGAGACTTTTTGTGCCCCAAAAGAAGCGTCTTCTTTAAATATAATTAATTTAATTCTGATGTACAATGTGGACATTTTGTAGCTGCAATCTTAACTGTAGATAGGCAATATGGGCATTCTTTCTCTGTTGGAGCTGCAGGAACTTCATTTTTCTTCTTTCTAGGTACAAGCAATTTTTTGAATACTATAAAAATTACAAGTGCAACTATTAAGAAGTTGATTACTGCAGTTATGAAATTTCCATATGCTAAGATAGCTGCTCCAGCTTCTTGAGCTGCTGCAAGTGATTCATACTTAGTTCCATCAAGTGAAATAAATAATTCTGAAAAGTCAAGACCACCTGTAAGAGCACCAATAAGTGGAGTGATAATGTCTTTTACTAAAGAATTGATTATGCTTGTGAATGCAGAACCAATAATCATACCTGTAGCTAAATCTACAACATTTCCTTTCATAGCAAATGCTTTAAATTCTTTAATGAAGCTTTTTGAACCTTCTTTTACTTTGTCTACGTTAATGTCTGTTTTTACATCTTTTAATTTTCCCATGGCATAGGCCTCCTTTAATTGTTTACATGAAAATAATACAATTTTAAGAGGGATAAGTCAAGAGGGAGGGACTATCAAGGGGCGTTCTTCTTGATATTGACAATTGTGAAAAATGATGCTATTATAACAGGGCAAAAGAGTCGTTGTTGTTATGAAAAATACTTTGGATAATTCTTTAGTGAGTGGGTATGGTCTAAGTAGACGTTGGAACTTTGAGCGGTGCTACCTCGAGGAGCATTGCTGAAAGGATCGGTGGACGCTCTGATTAATACACCTGTCGTAGGGGATAGTGCGGTTTATACCTTGCTATCTTGGGAGAGAACCTTACTACTTTGGTGTGTTTGAAAGCTAAGAGAGCGCCCTGCCTAGTATCCTCAAAGTTTCGAAGCTGTGGGTTCAAGTCCCACTACCCACGCCATCGCGTATGCCGGTGTTATTTTAAACCCGTGTGCGGCTCCACCTCCTCGCAAAATGTGGCCATGCAAAAAAAGAGAGGCGCACTGTATTTTGCCGGCGTACGCTAAATATGAATTGAAATCTGCACGCCCTGCGGATTCGGCCGACTTCAAGTTGTCAACCCCGACTTGAGTTAGCTCTTGTAGAAGAGGAACGCTTCTACAAGCCCCATATTAATATATGGGGCTTTTGTTTTTTTGGCAGGAGCGTCCATCTTGTTACTTCCGGCTGAATCTCTTGCTATTGACATTTTGCCTATTTTGGCATATAATACAGAAAGATTATGATGAGAGGAAGAGATATATGAAAAAATATATAATCACTAATTGTTGCTGTTGTACTTGCTAAGTGCTCTGTCTATTGTAGATATGAGTACTATTTTGCATGCCTACAATAGTGATTATATTATTCTAATATCATTAGATAAAATAAAGCTATGTAGGTCTAAAACTACATAGCTTTTGTTATGTATATAGTAAAAATATGATTAGGAGGTTTTTTTATGAAAATATATAATTCAATGACAGGAAAAAAAGAGGAGTTTAAGCCGATTAATGAAAATAAGGTAAACATGTATGCCTGCGGTATTACAGTTTATGATTTGAGCCACATTGGCCATGCTCGTCAGGCAATTGTATATGCAATGATAACAGATTATTTTAGATACAGAGGATATGACGTTAAATATGTTCGTAATTATACTGATGTGGACGATAAGATAATTAATCGTGCAAATCAGCTTGGCAAGAATGCTATAGAGTTTTCAAGGGAACAAATTGAGGAAACTGAAAAGGATATGGCTGGACTACATATTACAGATGCTGATATTAAAACGAAAGCTTCTGAATATATCGATAAAATAATTGATTTTGTAGGTAATTTGGTTGAAAAAGGGTATGCATATCCAACTGAAAAGGGAGATGTATATTATAGAGTCAGAAACTTTAGGGAGTATGGCAAGCTTTCAAATAGAAATGTTGATGATATGTTGAATGGTGTTCGAGTTGAGCTTGAAGAGGGGAAAGAAGATCCTATTGATTTTGCTCTTTGGAAATCAGCTAAGGAAGGCGAGATTTCATGGGATTCACCTTGGGGCAAGGGTAGACCAGGATGGCATATTGAATGCTCTGTAATGGCGCTTTCAACACTTGGTGAAACCATTGATATTCATGGTGGTGGAAGGGATTTGATGTTCCCTCATCATGAAAATGAAATTGCGCAATCTGAAGCTTTGACAGGCAAAACTTTTGCAAATTATTGGTCACATTGCGGACTTATTAAAATAAATGGTGAGAAAATGAGTAAATCGTTAGGCAACTCATTAACAATTCGTGATGCGCTAAAAATGTACAATTACGAAGTGTTGAAATATGTTATGTTCTCAAAACATTATTCATCAGATATTGATATTTTGGATAGTGACTATGTTACAGCCGAAAGTCAAATGTATTATTTTTATAATACGATAAAATCTATGGAAGCTTTTGTAAATCAATATGCGACAGAAAGTGCAGAAAGATTAGAGGATTCTATTGCTGGAACAATAACTGAAGAGTTTATTGAAGCGATGGATGATGATTTTAACACTACAGCTGCGATAGCTAATCTTCATGGTATTTTTAAGTATAGTAATGGAGTAATAAAAGCCGCAAATAAAGGAAATAGAGAGAAAACAGCAAATACTTTGAAGGAAATTCTTGAAAAAGTTAAAGATGCATACAAGGTTTTAGGATTCTTTACACAAGATCCAGAAAAATTTATTTCAGAACTTAAGGTTAAATATTTAGGAAAATTAAATATGACAGAAGAGGAAATTACGAAAGAAATTGAAGCAAGAAAAGCTGCAAAAGCTGAGAAAAATTATGCTTTGGCGGATGAAATTAGAACAGGTTTAGATGAAAAAGGAATTATACTAAACGATACAGCTGCAGGAACAGTTTGGGATATAAAAGCACTTTATTAAAAGGCAAAAAAACAACTAATACATTTTGCTACTAAATATTTCAGTATAAAAGTATTAGTTGTTTTTTTTTTATTGAATTGGAGTGTTTTCATCATACATTTTGTTCTCTTTGTTAGTTTCAACAGAAACTTTTGGTTTTGTTAGAGCTACAATTAATAGTCCAAGCAGACCTAAAAATGCAACCCAAAGAAAACCTGCTATAAAAGAATAACCCTTGTTTTGGTGAATTTTACCTCCTACGATTGCTAAAATTAAAGATAATACTAAAGACATTGCGGTGTATTCCATAATAATTCCTCCTTTTCTTCACATACAACATGTTTTTTTAGAGTTTTTCTTTGTAGGGCAGTAGCACATAAAGCTGTTACAGTTATACCAATAGAGCTAATAATTATGTATGTAGTTAGTTCTTCTTTTTCAGCTTGAATTGCTTTTTGTTTTTCGATTTGATATTCACGCATGTATTCATCAGAGTATACGCTTCCCATGATTGTTTCTGATAGTTTTATACTGAAGTCGTTTTCGATATATTCTTTGTATGCTTCTAACGAAGTTTCAATGTTGTTAAAGCAATTTATCGCACAATAAATTGCAGTCCATGTTAACATTCCAAAAAGTAATCTTGAAAGTTCATCTCTAGCAAGTTTTTTGTTTTTAAGTGTTATAGAAATTGAAATTTTCCATGTAAAAAAAACTAAAATTCCTTGTAATATTACTTGTAAAGAGAATAATGTTATGTAGCTTATTTCCTCTGGAAGAAACATCATTAAGATTAGGTAAGGAATATTTAAAAATGTAAGAAAAACGACAAATAATGCAATCAGTTCTGGCAAAACAAGTTTTGTTGTAAATGCTTGAGTATCGTTAATATTAGTATTTTCAGACATATATATCACCCCACTTATAACTACATTGTACCATAATTTTACATAAAATAGCAAGTTTTTAACAAAATTTTCCTTGCCAGCAGTCATTTTTTTCTAAATTTTTCTCGATTCCATTTATGATCCATTTTTTATGCAAGTTCCAAGATGGTGCTAAAAGCAAGTCTTTTGGAGCATCTCCGGAGATTCTATGAATTATAATGTCTTTACGTAAATGAGCTATGATGTATATAACTGTTTTGATATATTCTTCTAAAGTTAATGGTGTATATTCTTTATTTTCAAGCATTTGCGCTAATTTTGTGTTTTTTATTACATATGTAGAATGAATTTTTATGCCTGAAATTGGAGTGTGATTTAAAAATTCGATAGTATTTGCAACGTCTTTAAGTGTTTCGCCAGGAAGTCCAACCATTACATGCGCAATAACTTCAATGTTCTTATCAGCTAGTAAATTTACAGCTTTTACGAAGGTTTCAGAAGAGTATCCGCGATTTATAAGCTTTCCAGTTTCGTCATTAGAAGTTTGAAATCCAAGTTCCACGAATACATGATATTTATTTGCATATGATTTTAAAAGAGCTATGATTTCTTCTGTTATACAATCAGGTCTTGTTGCTACAGCAAGGGCAACGATTCTGTCATCAATTAAAGCTGCATCATATCTTGATTTTAGAGTTTTTACATCAGCATATGTGTTTGAAAAATTTTGAAAATATGCGATGAATTTATTAGCGCGAGTAGCTTTGTAAGATGCAAAGTAGTCAGTAACTTGTTTAGAAATTGATTTGCAAATATTAGAGTTAATATCAATTGTATTTTCAAAAGAATAGCTCTTTTTAATATTTTCACCTGAACCTTGTTCACCACAAAAAATGCATCCGGAAATTCCGCATGTTCCATCTCTGTTAGGGCAAGAAAAACCTCCATCTATGCATATTTTCAGAGTTCGTTCACCGAATTTATTTTTAAAATAATCATTCAAATGATTGTATCTTGTATTTGAAGTATTCATAGTGCTCCTTTCTCTATTTGAATTTGGGCAAGCCTTTTTTGGAAATTGGGACGGTTCCTTTTTCCAAGTTTATTAAACAAATTATAAATAAAAATGTAATTTTTGTAAACTTGGAAAAAGGAACCGTCCCAATTTCCAAAAGCCTCGTCTCATTTTCCACAAAAGCTTGTGCTTGATAATGTAACAAATTGAGTATATAATGAGCCTGTCTTTTAAGACTGTTTGTGGAATAGAGAAAGTTTCGAAAGAGAGGCGGAAATAATGGAATTAGAAGAAAAAAGTGTAGATGTATCTGATGAAAAAGATTTTGATGTCATGGCTGCACTGGAAGGGTTGAACAATGAACTTAGAGAATATCTTGAAAAAGCAGAGAAATCTTTGGAAATTCCAAGAAAAGTGAATGGACTAATAAATCAGACTGTTAATTCTTTTTTGATGGAGATGGTTAGGGAATACAAGCCGGAAGGCGGATGCTGCTTTTTAGTAAAGAATATTTCTCCTGAAACTTGCGTATGTTTCGTACATAGACTTAATGAGTCTGAGAGAACTTTCGAAAATATTGAGCTTTCAGCAGTTCCACCAGAAACGAAGGTGGGAGATGTTTTGGTTATTCAGGACGGTAAGTATGCTATAAGTCTTGTAGTTACGGCAGAAGTGCTAAAGATCCGTCAAAGAATAATTCGAAGTCTTGAGAACTCTATTGAAGAATTTCAAGTTGAGGGTGTTTCTTATATGGTTTGCGATAAAAGTGATGACATAAAGGAACCTAGAATGAGCCTAAAAATCGAGGATTCTGGTAAAGAATTTTGGGGAATCGATATTGATGAAGAGCTTTATGAGAAAATTGAATATGGCTCAAAAGTTAAATATGAAAATGGAAGATATATTCTTGCATAGATTTAATAAAAAATGGACAAGTGGGACGGAGACATTTGTCCATTTTTCTTTTTGCACTTTTAAGGGACGTACTCAAAGCGCAAATTTTTCGTCCACTTGACGGACGTCCCTCGAGGACGATTTGTGAAATTTTGTTGAAATCAAGCTAAATTTATGCTATTCTGTTATGATGTATAATGAATTGAAAATGATGTAAAAGGAGGTTAGAAGGGTGCTAGGAAAAGCATCTAATATTTATGATAAAAAGACTTGCAAAATGTATTAGAGAATATAAATGGCAAACAATTGCTAGCCCTATTTTGGTTGGTATAGAAGTTATATTAGAAATTCTTGTTACATTTCGAATTGCACATTTAATTGATTTCGGAATCGAATTAGGAAATCTAAATGTTATTTACAAAGACGGAATTTTCCTTGTATTGATGGGATTGTTATCATTGCTTTTCGGAGTACTTTCAGGATTAATGTGCGCGAAAGCTACTGCTGGTTTTGCTAAAAATTTGAGGAAGGATTTATATTATAAACTTCAAGAATTTTCTTTCGCTAATATTGATAAATTCTCGACTTCAAGTATTGTGACGAGATTGACTACGGATGTTACGAATGTTCAACAGTCATTTCAGATGATTATTCGTGTTGCTTTTAGATCTCCGATGATGCTAATTTTTTCTTTTATAATGATGCATAGAATTAATCCAGACCTTGGTCGTGTGTTTTTATGGATTGGACCAGCACTTGCGCTTGCATTATTAATTATAATAAAAATTACGTTTCCAATTTTCGAAAAAGTTTTTAAAACATATGATGAATTAAATAATGTAGTTCAAGAAAATGTTAGAGGCATAAGAGTTGTAAAAGCTTTTGTAAATGAAGATGTTGAGAAAGAAAAATTTCAAACAATCTCAGAAAAAATTTATAAGTTGTTTAAAAAAGGTGAAAATCTAGTTGCATTTAATAGACCGGTAATGCAGATTGCTATACATACAGCAATGATTATGATTTCTTGGCTTAGCGCGAAGGCGATTACAGCCGGAAACATGTCAACAGGCGAACTTACAATTGTTATTTCATATGCAATGCAAATCCTAAATAGTCTTATGATGCTTTCAATGATTTTTGTAACGATAATTATTTCAAAGGCTTCTGCAGAAAGAATTGTTGAGATTCTTGAAGAAGAGGTTGATTTAAAAAATCCTGAAAAACCAAAAATGAAAATTGAAGATGGATCAATTGAATTTAGAGATGTTAATTTTAGTTATGTAAAAGATAAAAAGAAACTTGCTTTAAATGATGTTGATTTAAGAATAAAATCTGGTGAAACGATTGGTATTATTGGTGGAACTGGTAGTTCGAAAACTACTCTTGTACAAATGATTCCAAGACTTTATGATGCTACAAGTGGAACAGTTTTTGTTGGTGGAATTGATGTAAAGAAATATGATTTGAAGGTTTTAAGAGATAACGTTGCGATGGTTCTTCAAAAGAATGAATTATTCTCAGGAACCATTAGTGAAAATATTCGTTGGGGAAATGAAAAGGCAACTGATGAAGAAGTTATGCATGTTTGTAAGCTTGCTCAAGCAGATGACTTTATTCAAAGTTTTCCTGATAAATATAATACACACATTGAGCAAGGTGGTACGAATGTATCTGGTGGACAAAAGCAAAGACTTTGTATTGCTAGAGCACTTTTAAAGAAACCTAAAATTTTGATATTGGATGATTCAACAAGTGCTGTAGATACCAAAACAGATGCGTTAATTAGAAAAGCTTTTAGAGAGGAAATTCCAAATACCACAAAATTGATAATTGCACAAAGGATATCTTCAGTTGAAGATGCTGATAAAATTATAATTTTAAATGAGGGAAAAGTTGAAGCGTTTGATACGCCTGCTAATCTTCTAAAAAATAATGCGATATATCAAGAAATTTATAATTCACAAATGAAGGGAGGTAAGGCAAATGGCTAGAGTTGGAGGCAAAAGAGGGTTTGCTGGTAAAGTGCAAAATCCTAAGGAAACAATAAAAAGATTATTATCATATTTTAAAAGATATAAATTTGTAATGATTATTGTTGTCATTTGCATTATTCTTTCTTCACTTACAAATGTTGCGAATTCGCTATTTATAAGGAAATTAATCGATGATTATATTACTCCGTTAATTGGAATTCAAAATCCTGATTTTTCAAATTTAATTCGTGCCTTAGCCTTTATGGCGGGGATTTATGCTACTGGTGTGATTGCAACATTTACATATACAAGAATCATGGTTTTTATTACGCAAAATATTTTGAAGAGAATTAGAAATGAAATGTTTGCGAAAATGCAATCGCTACCATTAAAATATTTTGATTCTCATACTCATGGAGAAGTGATGAGTCATTATACGAACGATACAGATGCACTTCGTGAAATGCTTGCAGAGAGTATACCTCAGCTGATTTCATCTTTCATTACAATAGTTGCAGTATTCTTTGCGATGCTATTTACAAATCCTGCATTGACTGCTGTTGTAGTTTTGATACTAATAATTATGCTAAGGATAGTTAAAATTATTGGTGGAAAAAGTTCAAAATATTTTATAAAGCAACAAGAATCACTTGCGAAAGTTAATGGATACATTGAAGAAATGATTAATGGTCAAAAAGTAATTAAAGTTTTCTGTCATGAAGATAAATCAAAAGAAGACTTTGATAAGATAAACGATAAATGGTGTGAAAACGCTACAAATGCGAATATGATGGCAAATATTTTGATGCCAATAATGGCGAATATTGGACATTTACAATATGTAATTTTAGCAATTGTTGGTGGAATTTTAGCATTAAAAACTAATATGGGTATCACGCTTGGTGAAATTGCAAGTTTCTTGCAACTTAGCAGAAGTTTTAATATGCCGGTTTCAAGAGTATCTCAACAAATAAATTCTATAGCAATGGCTATGGCTGGTGCTGAAAGAATTTTTGCATTAATGGAAGAGGTTCCTGAGAAAAATGAAGGTAAAGTTACTCTTGTGAATGTTGAATATAATGGCGATGAAATTTGTGAAACAGAAAAACGTACAGAAAAATGGGCTTGGAAAAAAATCGATGAATCCGGGAAATGTGAATATATTCCACTTAAGGGGCATGTTGAAGTAAAGAATTTGACATTTGGATATGTTCCTGAAAAAACTGTACTTACAGATGTTTCGTTCTATGCAAAACCTGGACAAAAAATTGCATTTGTTGGTGCAACAGGTGCTGGAAAAACTACAATAACAAACTTGATAAATAGATTTTATGAAATTGAAGAGGGCGAAATTATCTATGATGGAATTAATATAAAAGATATCAATAAAGATGATTTAAGACGTTCTCTTGGAATGGTTTTACAAGATACAAATTTATTTACTGGAACAATTAGAGACAATATTAGATATGGTCGTTTAGACGCGACAGATGCTGAAATTGAAGAAGCTGCTAAACTTGCTAATGCAGATGGATTTATAAAACGTTTGCCAAATGGATATGATACGTGGATTACAAATAATGGAGAAAGTTTATCACAAGGTCAAAGACAGCTTATTTCCATTGCAAGAGCTGCGGTTGCAGATCCACCAGTAATGATACTAGACGAAGCTACATCAAGTATAGACACAAGAACAGAAGCAATTGTTCAAGATGGAATGGACAAATTAATGCTTGATAGAACTGTGTTTGTAATTGCGCACAGGTTATCAACAGTTAGAAACTCAAAAGCAATAATCGTGCTAGACCACGGCAAAATAATTGAAAGAGGAGAACACGACTTCTTAATAGAACAAAAAGGCACATACTATCAATTATATACAGGAGCATTTGAATTAGAATAATACAAAAAATGGACAAAGGGACGGGGCTTTTGTCCATTTTTTTTCGTCCATCGGGGACGTCCATCAAATGGACGAATTTGACAGAAAAACGTTGACTTCTTTAGAAATTTTAGATTTTTGAAAGCCAAAGGCGATTAAATGAGAAATTTTGTAAAATTTCAAGGTTTACAGAATTTGCAATTTTCATATTTTTATATATAATATTATGTAGAACTGATTCGAAATATTAAAATATGAGAAGAGGATTTAAATGAGAAAAATTAGGATATTGTTTGTTTGCAAAGGGAATATTTGTCGTTCAACAATGGCTCAATTTGTGTTTTTAGATAAAGCACGAAAATATGGAATTGCTGAGAGATTTTTTGTCGATTCTGCAGCAACTACAGCAGAGCAATTGGGAAGAGGTATTGCGCAAGGAACAATAGATAAATTAGAAGAAAATAATATTGAATACGAAGAGCATCATGCAAGAAAAATGACAAAGGAAGATTACAAGAATTTTGATTATATTATTGCGATGGAAGCTTCTGTAGTGCAAGGTATTTTCGATATAATTGAAAAAGATGTTCATTATAAAGTTTTTCAATTGTATGATTTTTCAAAAGAAGCATTTGATATTGTTGACCCTATATATACAAACGATTTTGATAGAACATATCATGAAATAGATTTGGGATGTCAGATATTCTTGGAATATTTGATGAGAAATGTTGTTAAAGAGAGATATATATAAATTTGGAAATTGGGACGGTTCCTTTTTCAAAATTTGCTAAGAGTCAAACAAAAAAAGTATTGTTTTTAAGCCTCAAACAACTCATTTTTCATTGCAAACACGATGCAATGAAAATGAGAACTCGGCAACAAAAAACAATACTTTTTTCGTTCTCTTAAATACTTTGCATTTTGGAAAAAAGAACCGTCCCAATTTTAGATTTGGTCGTCTTCTAATACTCTTTCTGCTTTTTGTTCTAAAATTTCAGGATGTAGGAATAATCCCGTGAAATATTTCAATGCTTTTGAAAGATAGAAACCGTCACCTATTCGCTCATCAGCAACAAATCTAAGTTTCATTACTTTTTTCTCAACAATTTTTCCGTTTTTATCGATAACACGTAGTTTTTTCTTTGTTCCCATTGCGATAAAAATAGAAGTAGTCCCCCAGTTATATATGTGATGATAAATAGGACCCGAACCAATAGATCCCATATTAGTTACAAACATGCTCGTGTGAAATGGACTTATTCTGTGAATAAACTTTGGCATGTGTCCGTAAAAGTCTAAGAAAGTAAGGAAGTCTATGACGAATGAAAATAAGAAGCGAGGTAATCTATTTAATACATTCATCAATTTGTCTGTATCATTTTTTATGCCAGTTCCACCTTTATTAGCATTTATTGTTTTTTGTAGTAGCTCAGCAACATCATCGACAGAAGAATCTTTTTCAAAAATCATTTTAATTGGAGTTGCTTCAGTTTCGATATTCATTTCTTTTTTTACAACAATAGAAAGTGATAAATCGTCTCTTGAATATAATCTTCTTCCGGCAATAAACCTATTCAAACGAGGATATTCGGCGACAGTTCTTATAAGTGCAGTAAAAAAATAGTCTAAAAAAGAAATAGTTTCTCCATTTTTTCTTCTTTCTCTTATTCTTTCTTCAATATTACTAACGTCAATTTCAGCATCAAACTCAACTTGTGCATCGTTACGAGTTTTCATGATGAAAGGTATTATAACATTTGTCGGATCAGAATGACGAACTCGTCTACCGTCATATCTGTCACCAAATCTTTTTTTAATTTTGTTTGTATTATTCTTTTTCATATATTCCCCTTTTTAGTATATAAATTATTTTATATTATATAGATTTTGTAGTTGTTTCAAATATTCATCCAAATTGTTTTGATTATCAGACGATGTTAGCGAATTAGTAGATAGCAATAACCATAATTGTCTATCGTCAAGCATGCGTGCTGCAAAGTTTGCTAAGTCAAATTCATTATTTGCAAGGAAGCCATTAAACTCATTTTTTACAATATTTTTTAGGCCGTTTGAAAAACATGCCAAGATAGGAACTCCTAATGCACCAGCTTCTAATGCATATATAGGAACTTCTTCATAGTTATCCACAACAAATAAAAACTTTGCTTTTGATAGAAGTGTATAGTAATCATCAACAGTGGCAACAAAAAAGATAGAATCATCTAATCCGACATTCTTTTATATATGATGAAAATGATTCAGCTAAAGGAAAGCTTGATATTACACCGCATTTAAAAGAAAATCCTCTACCTTTAAGAAGCCCCATAATATTTATAAATTTCATAAATAATTCATCATTTATTTTATCGTAAAATAATAAAATATCAAAGAAATTTGGTACATCTTTTTCTGACAATGTGGATTTCTTAATAACGTCTTCACAATTAATTGCCTTTCTTAAGAAAACGCTTTTTTCGATTAATGATTTACTATATTTATAATTTTTAAACATTTCTTCCGAAGGCCAAATGATTTTTGTAAAATGCTTAGATGCTGATTTGAAAAGCAGCGATTCTTTTGAAAACTTATGGAAAGATTCCGTATCCTCGTGCAAGTGAGCAATTATTTTAATATCTTTTGAAAATTTACTAGCCAAAATGCAAGCTTTAAAATCATGTGCATGGATTACATTTGGTGCAAATGTTTTTATGATATTTGAGATTGATTTAAGATCCATGTTTTCTAATGGAAGATAATTTATTTCTTTTTTTCTTAATATTCTAGAAATAGGACCAGTTGGAGAAGCGTATGCGATTTCACAATCATTTTTTAGAAAATCAATTGACTGAACTATTGTATTTTCAATATCTGTAAATATTTTTGATGATAGAAGATGCAAGATTCTATAGTTTCCCACAATATACACATCCTTTAATTTTTGTAAATTTGTTAGGTATAGTATAACATATGCCACAAAAAAATCATCAAAAAATTGAAAGAAAAAAAGGACAAGAGAACCGTCCCCTTGTCCTTTTTTTGAATTAATTATTCGTCTTCATCGATGTACTTTTCGACTGGCGGGAAATCAATAGCTTCGAGAATCTTAGGATTCTTTTTGTTGTGAAGCAAAATGTTGATTTCGCCATTTTCACCAACTTCACAGACGCCATTAGGCTGGCTTTGGAAGATTCGGTAAAGAGCCGGACGAAGAACTTCATCGAGGCGAACTTCGACATCTCGTGCACCTGTTTTGGCGGCAATTACTTCATCAGCAATCTTGTTTACAAGAAGCGGATCGAAATAGAGTTCAAAGTTCTTGATTTTGAAGAACTTGTTGTAGCGCTCAAGGTGGCTATAGATGATGTCGACGATTGTACTATGCGAGAGATCATTCAAAGGAGAGATGATTGGAATTCGACCAATCATTTCAGGAATAAAGCCGTATTCGATGAGATCGTCTGCGGTAACTTGAGACATTGAAACAGGCATTGTTGAACTTTGAGCGCCAAATCCAATTGTAGTCTTCTTCGAACGCTTCTGAATGATTTCTTCCAAACCTACGAACGCTCCCATCATTACAACAGTTAAATTACCGGTGTAAAATGGAACAGAATTGTGTTTGATCCAAATGGTGGAAGGTTCCAGAAGCTTGAGAAGTTCTTGCTGAACAGCTTTGCCGACAACATCACGACCGCTTCCATCAGGAACAGCACGTTTTTTATCGATCTCGTCCAAAATTACAACACCGTTTTGGGCAAGTTCGATATTGCCTTTAGCAGCATCAAGCAATCTTTCAAGAACATTCTCGACTTTGTCTCCAATGTATCCTGCAGAAGTGATAGGTGTAGCATTTGAAACAGAGTATACAACGCCAAAAGCTCTTGCTGCAGTTGTTGCAAGAAGAGTTTTACCAACACCTGTTCCGCCAATAAGCATAATGTGCTTATGCTTAAAAGGTTCATCACCAAGATCTTCCATCAGGTTAGCCATCTGATTGAAATACAATGCGTAGAGAAATTTCTGAACTGATTCGTGCTGGCCGAAAACAGTTTTTTCTACGATTGCGGCAAGGCTATCTAATGAATAGTCGAGGCAATCGTACTTTTGCCTAAAAAGTTCAAGATCTTTTTCATCTTGAGATTTCTCTTCAACAGTTTTTACTGTCGTAATAGCAGAGCTAGCGGATGCAGAAGCCTCATTGAGATCGTCGTCATCATCAGAAAAGCCATAGTCAGTAAGAGTACCATTATTACCATTTGGATTATTGCCAAACTTGCCAGAAGAGAATTCGAATGTGGTTCCAAGTTGCAATGCATAGTATGTAATGCATCCAGAACAGATGCATCCGATTTTATTGGAAATGCGGAGAGTAACTAATGCGAATGATTCGTCGTCATCGTAGTTTTCTATGTCAGCATAACTACGTGGTACCAGTCGATTGCAGATGAAACAGCGGACCCGTCGATTGGAGTTATTTCCCATACATTTCTCCCTCCTATTTAATAGAATAGAATTCATGTGTGATTGTGAATATTTTCTAGACGATTATACCATAAAATCTTAATATATCAACAAAAACGAAAATGGTTTGAGATGATAGAAAATAAATTCTTAAAAAGTCGAACATTCTTTCTTGACTTTTTTTAGTTTTGAGATTATATTAAATGTAGTTCAAATTTCTATGGCGTTCCTGCCGAAATTTCCCATTTGAATTTTTAATTAAATAAAGGAGGTAAAATGAAAAAATTTTTAGTTTCATTTTTTATTGCAGTATCTTTTTTTTCGACAGTTGTTTATGCTGGAACATTGGTAAAGAAGGTATATTTTTCACCGTATCCAATTTTAATTGATAATGAAGAATATTCTTCAGAGACACCAATCTTGCAATATCAAGATAGGACGTATGTTGCGTTAAGAGAATTTTCTGAAATGGTTGGGGTGGATGTGGATTTTGTTAATGGTAAAATAATTATTAATACAGAAAAAATGTCTGGAGATAATCAGAAAGAGGAGACGAAAAAGAAAGAAGAATACATTGTTGTTGAAATAAAGAAGGAAGAAGTAGTAGAAAATTCAAATTCTACTATTGTTTCTGATGCTACAAATGAAGTGGCAAGTAGTGCGACACAGTCAAATACGCGAATGGTATACGTTTCAAAAACGGGTAAGAAATATCATAATCTATCTAATTGTAATGGTGCGGAATATACAGGAATATCAATATCCGAAGCTTTAAGCAAAGGATGTACGCCGTGTTTAAGATGTGCAAATGTAAAATAATTTTTCGTCCAGTGGGAACGTCCCCGCTGGACGAAAGTATATTTTTATTTTGAAATAATAGGTCCATTTCTATAAATATCTTTGGATTGTATTGCTTCATTACGTGTATGTGCGTGAGGAGTTGATGCTGAACCAAGTCCACAATTGTTACTAACATGTGGTTTAAAACAAGGTAATCCATAAGTAACAGTAGGTACTATGGAAACGTGTGAGCCTAAAAGAGAAATACTTAAAGAAGCAAATTCATCTCTTAAATTATCTCTTACTTTATCAGCAAATTCGTGACTATTAAGTCTAACAATTTGAGCAAATGTATAATTTCCAATAGCAAAATAAGCCGAACTTTTTATTACATCATCAACACTTCTTCTTACATCAGCTAATGCTTGTTGAACTCGATCTAAATCATCAGCTTTATATCTGCAAGTCACGGTAGCAGATATAACTTTGCCATCATCAGTTTCGTAATAATCAGTTAATGTTCTGCTTAGAGGATTTTTTGAAACAGTTGTTGTTACTTTGTCCATTGGCCACAAAAAATAGAATCCATTTCTTTTTGTTTTTAAATAGTGAGAGTTTCTATCGATTATTATCAAAGATTGATGTGGAACCTTTCTAAAAAAACAGATTAAAATTAATAAAATAATAAATTCCATAATTTCTTCTCCTTTACGATTGATACGTCTATAAACTTATTGTCTAAGAAAATTATAACATTTTGAAAAATAAAAGAAAAGAATAAACTATATCTATGTTTAATAATTATTGAATTTTAGGAGTTTTTTTGATAAAATTATCACATAGTTATGTGTTTTATTGAGGAGGAAAAAAGATGAGTAAAAAAACAGAAAAAGAGCTTGATCCAGAAATTGTATGGACAGATAAAAAAAGACCGTTTTTTGGATTACCGCTATCATTTACTAGATATACTTTATATAAAGATCGTTTATATATAACGGTAAAATTTATTTCTGTACATGAAGAGGAAATAAGGTTATATAGAATATTTGATATTACTTTGACAAAATCTATTTTTGAAAGATTATTTAAAGTTGGGACAATAACTTGTCATTCAGCGGATGTTTCTTCACCAGTATTACAAATAAAAAATATTAAAAATCCAGATGAAGTTCGAACTAAGTTATCTGAATTAGTTGAAGAATATAGAGATGAGAAAAACATTACAACAGGCGAATTTTTGTCTCCTACTGCAATGTATAGAAGATAGAAAGTTGTTTCATGATAAAGAATATTTTAATAAAATTGATAAAAGTATATCAATCTATACCAGGTGAATGGCATGCCTCGTGTAAATATTTTCCTACATGCTCTAATTATGGAATTGAAGCGTTGGAAAAACATGGTGCTATAAAAGGAGGAATACTTACTTTTGTTAGATTACTTCGATGTAATCCATGGGCAAAAGGAGGATATTATCCTGTGCCTGAAAAGTTTACTCTGAAAGTAAAACATATAGATGAAAATAATGCAAAGGAAGAATAGAGGTTTTAATTATGATAGATATAGAAAAGATTTTGGCAGATGGTGTAACTAAAGGTGCATCAGATATTCATATAGTTGAAGGATCGAAACCGCTTTATAGAATTAACAGAACGCTTGTTGAAGTAGAAGAGGTTGAAGAAGTTAATGAAAAGGACATTTTCGATATTTTTGAATTTTTCATTAATGATAATCCAGGTTTAAGAAATATGTTTCAGAATGAAAAAAAATTAGATTTGAATTTTCAAATACTAGGTGCAAGACTACGTATTAATGTTTCTTCTGCAAGTGGGCTTCCTATATTTACGGCGAGAATTATAAATAATAAATTGCCAAGATTCAATGATTTAGGTTTGCCTGATGTTGTTAGAAGAACAGCATCTTTACCACAGGGGTTAATCCTAGTTACAGGTAAATCAAATTCTGGTAAATCTACTACATTAAATGCTCTTATAAATGAGATAAATAGAACAGAAAATAGAAAGATTCTTACACTAGAAAATCCGATTGAATATCTTCACCAATCAGACAAATCTTTAATAATACAAAAAGAAGTAGGTGAGGGAAAGGATTGTTTGTCTTTTAGTGATGGTGCAATTAATGCACTTAGAGAAGATTGCGATATAGTGGTGATTGGAGAAATTAGAGATAAAAATACAATAGATGCAGCTCTTGAACTTGCAGAGTCAGGCCATTTGGTTATAGGAACAATGCATACAAGATCAGCTGCAGAAACAATTGATAGAATATTAGGATTCTATGATTTGTCAGATCAATTGGTTGTTAAATACATTGTTTCATCTGTTTTGAAAGCAGTAATATCTCAAAGATTAATTAATGGAAATGATAATAATTTAGTTATGGTTCCTGAAATTATGATTGTAGATGATGTTATTTCTGGATTGATAAGAAAAGAAAAATTTAGTAAATCAGAGATAGAAGACGCAATACAAACAAGAATGGAAAGAGGAAGTATAAGCTTTATAAATTCTTTAGCAAATGCCGTTAGCACAAAGAAAATATCTTTATATCAAGCGAAAAAACAATTGGATGATGCAGGTTGTGAAAATTTAACAAGAATTTTAGGTCAGATAAACGAAAGAAAATTAAATTTTTAAAGATAAAGAGTAAGAAAAAAGGGACTGAGAAAAGTCTTAGTCCCCTTTACATATATTATCCGTATTTATACATTGCATAACCAAGACCACCAATTATGAGCACAATATGAATTGCACCATGAGTTAAAAGGGAAAGTATAAAATATAAGGCTATGCAACCAACTATTAAAGCTATTTTCTTTTCCATTAATTATTCCTCCTAGATTAATATTTCTGTTACCGGTAATGAAAATAATACAGAACCTGCCTTTGAAGCTGGACCTGCTTTTTTCATTATAGCTTGCATTATTACATTTCTCTTTTCTTTTTCAGTCACAATAAAAATCATTTCTTTTTCAGATCCTACAGTTACACCAAAAAACTTTTCTGAATCTCCAGCTCCTGTTCCTCTTGCGTGAATTACAGTTCCTCCAGTTGCACCTGCTTCTCGAGCAATTTCCATAACGCTATCCACATAGCCTCTGTTTGTAATAATCATTAAAAGTTCTTTATCAAATTTTGGTGATAAGTCTTTGTGTGTATTTTCAGGTATATTTTCTGAAAGATGTTCCATTATTTGTTTCCCTCCTACAGTGGATATTGGCATTGCAAATGAATATATGTCTCTATATTTATCTTTTATTTTAGCACATACATCATAAGCCATATCTAAAGATGAAATGCTGAAAGTAATACATTTTTCTTTTTCAGCAATTCCGAGATAATCCAGCATCATATCTGTAGCTGTGCCTCTACCGTATCTACCTAAAGTCATGGGGATATTATTTTTATTAAGTATACGGATGATTCCCTCGCTATTTTTTCTTGGTGATATATTAATAAGTGTAACTAGTTTAAGCAATTTTCCCACTCCCAATCTAATTCTATGATTTCAATACCTTCTGAGTCATCAGAATTTTTATTTAATTTATGCATTTTAATCTTATAAATTAATCCGCTAATTTGTACTGAAATAAGTGGTATAAGTGCAATCATTGCAACTACTCCAAATGCATCAGTTAATATATTTCCGCCTAAAGCTGTACAAAGTCCGATTGAAAAAGGAATTAAAAATGTTGTTGTTATTGGACCTGTAGCAACACCACCAGAGTCAAATGCAATAGATGTGAAAATTTTAGGTGTTACGAATGATAGTAAAATGGCTATCATATAGCCTGGTATTAAGAAATACATTATAGAAATTCCATTCATGATTCTAATCATCGATAATCCGACTGCTAAAGCCATACTAATTGAAAGATTAAATTTTACAGCTTTCTCAGGGATTGCTCCATCTGTGATTTCAGATATTTGTTTTACTAAAATGATAACTGCAGGTTCTGCAATTACTATGAAATAGCCTATAAGCATTCCTATTGGTACTATAAGCCAACTATTTTCTATAAGCGCAATTCCATTTCCAAGAAGGTATCCAGCTGGTAAAAATCCAACGTTTACTCCAACAAGAAAAAGCACTAAACCAATATAAGTATATATTGATCCTAAAATAATTTTTGTAAATTCTTTCTTGTTTAGTTTAAAAACAAAAACTTGAAAAATTAAAAAAAATATTAGTATTGGTAATGTCGCAAGTGCAACTTCATATAAATAAGTTGGCATACTATTTGTAAAATTGTTGAATATTTCAATACTATTTGAAAGATTCTCTATTGTATAAGTGGCTGTTGAAGCTGAATCAATGTTGTAAAGCATTCCTAATAATAATACTGTTATGATAGGTCCTATTGAACATAAGGCAACAAGGCCAAAACCATCATTTTCATCGCCCTTTGAATTCATAATTGAACTAGCTCCGATTCCAAGTGCTAGAATAAAGGGGACGGTTATTGGTCCTGTAGTTACACCACCAGAATCAAATGCTATAGCCCAAAAGTCACTAGGTACGAAGTAGGTTAAAGTAAAAATAAGTAAATAAAATCCAAACAATAAATAAGAAAGATTTATTTTAAATATAATTCTCAAAAATGCAATCACTAAGAATATGCCGAACACCTATTGATACAGCACCTATCGTAATATAAGAAGGAATTGCGCTAATTTGAGTTGCTAATATTTTTAAATCTGGTTCTGCAATTGTAACTATGGTTCCAAGAATAAAAAGCATGAAAATAACATAAAGAATGTTTTTCGTTTTTGCAATGTGAGCTCCGATTCTTTGACCTATTGCAGACATTGATATTTCAGCACCTAGAGTAAAAAGTCCCATTCCAAGAATCAAAAGAACTGTGCCTACAAAAAATGTGGCTATTGAGTCAGCAGGAAGCGGAACTAATGTAAATGACAAAAGTAAAACAATAAAAGAAATTGGCAAAATAGCCGATAGAGCTTCTTTTATTTTAGATTTGATTTTTTCGTTCACATTAAATTCTCCTTATCTTTAAGTATAAATATTTCGTATCTAGTATAACATTTTGGTATAAGTTCTTGCAATAACCAAAAAATGGAGAAAAAAATAACCTTAGTGAATTTTTTCACTAAGGTTAAGATTGGAGCGGGAAACGGGGCTCAAACCCGCGACCTTCGCCTTGGCAAGGCGACGCTCTATCAACTGAGCTATTCCCGCATAAGTCATGCGATATTTAGTATATTACAACATATTTTTTATCAAGTCAACAATTTTTTTTAATTTAAATAAAATTGGAGGCGCCAATCAGATTTGAACTGATGATCAGGCTTTTGCAGAGCCGTGCCTTACCACTTGGCTATGGCGCCAAAACATGTTGCATTAGTTATTATAGTGTATATTAATGGATATGTCAAGGATAAAAAAATATGATAAAAGATTTTATAAATTTGTAGATTACAAGGGTGTTAAAAAAATGTTACAATACCATTACAAGTATTGTAAATGGGGAAGTTTGTGTATAGAATGAAGCTATATTATAAAACCTAATAGAAGAGGTGTATTATGAAGAAAATTATTGTTGCTTTAGTTGCAACTCTAGCATTAGTTATTGGTGCATATAGTATGTCTCATGCTGAAGAATATAAGTATAAATATCCGGACCTTGAATGGACTGAGTACGATAAGATTGGTAGACCTATAAATGTTGTTCATCCTGCAGCAAGAGAAATTGTTCAAGCTACTAATATTGGTGTAATGAATGGTTATCCAGATGGATATTTTAGACCTGATGAACCAATTATAAGATGCGAGTTTATTAAAATGCTTATTGGACTTGCTACTAATAGAAGTTTTGATTTTGCTAGTACAGATTCTGAATATACTGGATGGTATGGACCATACGTTACAATTGCTGAAATGCAAGGTGTAATTGACAAAAATCAATACACACTTGAAGAGTTGGAAGAACCAATAACAAGACTTGAAATGATTTTGATGTTATCAAAGACTCAGATAAGAATGAAAGGTATCCCGCAAACACAAATTGGTACGTTAGTATATACAGACATTGCCAATTTAACTCAAGAAGAAAAAGATTTAATCCTACATGCTGCTGATTATGACTTGCTTGAAGGAATGAAAGATGGAACAGAAAAATTGTTACAACCTAATAAATATTTAACAAGAGGTGAGGCTGCAGCTGCACTTATGAGAATATATTAATCCAATAAACGTGGTTATAATGAATAATTATAATATAGCCACAAAAGACTAAAGTTAGAGATAACTATGGAGTACGAAGGATTTTGAAGTACAAATGAAATATGTTTGATAAGAACTAAAGAAACCTAAGGTACGAAAGAAAAATAATAAGAGGGACGCCCCTTTTTGTGAAATCTTTTCACAAAAAGGGGCGTCCCTCTTATTATTTCGGAAGTACAATTTTTGGGTTTTTTGTTGATTTTCTATAAATAGTAAGTTTTTTACCTATTAATTGTACAACATCAGAATCTGTTCTTTTTGCAATTTCATCTGCGATAGTGTGTTTGTCTGCTGGTGTTGAATCTAGTAATGTTATTTTGATGATTTCTCTTGCTTCAAGTGCGTCAATTAGTTGAGCAACTTGATTATCATTTACTCCATTTTTTCCTACTTGAAAAATAGGTTCCAAATTTTGTGCTATGCTTCTTAAATAAGCTCTTTGTTTTGATGTTATCATTTTATCCCTTCTTTTATTTTTTGAATTATTTACATAATAATATCAGAAAGAACCTTTTAAATCAAGGTTTTTATTTGATGGTATACTTGTATCACTATATTCATACAATATTTTAGAATAAATAGTAATGGTATTTAATTGCAATATGTCCGCATTTTATATATAATATTTTTGAAACAATGGGTCGTTCTAATCTTAATGATTACTACATTAGGAGGAGATATGAAAAATATTTTTACTTGTATTTTTATAATAATTGGCACTATAATCGGAGCTGGTTTTGCTTCAGGACAAGAAATCTTGAGTTTTTTCAATAGGTTTGGGACTAATGGAATGTTTGGAATTATTCTTGCGTGTATGATTATAGGTATTGTTTCAAGTGTGATAATTATATTAATTGAAAAAAACAAGATAAATAGTTATGAAGAACTTGTAAAAAACAATAAAATTATAATTTGGATGATGCAAATCTTTCTTTTTATATGTTTTTGCATAATGATGACTGGACTAATTACATTTTTTACTCAATTATTTGGTATTCCAGCAACGATTAGCAAGACAATTTCTTTTTTGATTTGTATTTTATTGCTTTTAAAAAGATTTGAAGGAATCGAAAAAGTTAATTTTGTATTAATTCCGCTAATAATTTTGGGTGTTATTATGCTTTTATTTAATGATTATGATAAATCTATAATTGACACCAATAATGCAATAGTGATTCCTGCAGGTTTCACAGAGAATTGGCTGATTTCAGCGATTCTTTATGCAAGTTATAATTTAATAATTGCTTTTCCTGTTTTAACTAATTTTAAAAAATATTCTTTAAGCAAAGGGCAGGCACTGCTAGTTGGAATGTTGTCCGCTTTTTTTCTTGCGGTCATGGGGCTTGTGATATATTTTGTATGTCAAAAGTTTTATCCTCAAATTTTGACGATAGAAATTCCTACATTACAAATTGCAGAGTTTTGTGGAAAAAATATTAGTGTTTTTTATAGTGCTGTTATAATGTTTGCGATTATTACAACGGCTTTTTCTACAGGTTATAGTTTTTTACGCATGCGAGATGAAAAAAATTATGTTCGTAATGCTTTTTTGATATGTACATTAGCGCTTGCTTTTTCGAATATCGGTTTTTCTAAACTTATAAATACATTTTTTCCGTTATTTGGAATTGTAGGTGTAGTACAAATTATTGGTATTATTGTATTTCAAATAAAAAATGGTCGTAGCTAGAAAGGATAATAAATGAAAAAAAGATTATATATTTTTGTATTACTTATTATTTTGGGATGTTTTTTAGCATATCAAAATAAAGATCAATTGTTAACGTATTTTAGCAATCAAGATTGGAAGCAAGCTGAAGTTACTGGAACGACAACGTTAAGTAATCATTTTGCAATTGATGGAACATCCTCTAATTTAATTGTGGTAGGTAACAATTATTTACATGGTTTTTCTAATAATGGAGAAGAAAATTTTGATTTGAATGTTTCTTTGAAAAATGCCGTTACTTCTGCAACCGGTGACTATTGTATCATTGGTGAGAAAGATGGTACTAAAGTCTATATGATAAATTCTAATGCAAAAATTTGGGAAATGGATATTCAAGGAACTATATTAGATGTATCTGTTAACAAAAATGGATATTCAGCAATAATTTATAAACAAGTTGGATATAAATCTCTTATAAAAGTAGTAAAACCAGATGGTACAGAGCTTTTTACTACATACCTAGCGTCTACATATGCCTTGGATGCTGAAATATCAAATGATAACAAAATACTTGCAGTTGCTGAAATCAATACTGAGGGCATAAAAGTTGGATCAATAATAGAACTTATAAATATGAGTGATTTGGAAAAGAAAAATAGCTCAAAGTTTGCTTTAGAAGACGGTACTTTAGTTACAAATATTGAGTATAATTCTAAAAATAAATTATTGATTCAAACAGATAGTGGTATTCAAATCGTTGATAATAACGAACTTAAAATGTTTGTTGAAGATTTTGATGATGGAACAAAATTTGTAACTATTGAAAATGAAAGTAGTCCAGTTGTCATTAGCAAAGTTGAAAATGGCTTGTTTGAAACTAGTTATGTTTTGAAGATTTTTGATTATAAAGAGAATGATGTTTCTTACGAAGAGTATCAAATAGATGATTCGCCATCGATTATTGCTAGTAAAGACAATAAAATTGCTATGCTTATAGAAAAAGAACTTATAATTGTGAACTTGAATGGTAAATTGCTTAAAAAATATGATGTTTCAGGAAATATAAAGTCTATAATAATTTTTAATAATGGAAATTCTTTAGCAGTTGTTTATAGAGATAAAATTGAGTTTATGAAAATATAAGGAGAGTTTTTATGGGAATAATAATTGATTTGATTGCTATCGCTTTTTTAGTTGTTTCTGCATTGGTTGCCTACTACAGAGGTTTTGTTAAAACGTTTTTTGGTTTTATTTCTGTGATTTTGGCAATTTTGCTTGCGTGTTGTTTTTCTAAACCATTAGCTATGCATATAAAAGAATCATCAGAGATGGATGAATGGATAATTGAAAGTATAACTCAAATAGGCAAGATAGAAGACGATGAAATAGAAAGTGGCGAAGAAATAGAGGAAGAAATTCAAAGTGGAGAAAAAGAAGAATTACCTACAGATGCTCTTATTGGATTTATCAATGATTTACCAGAATCTGTAAGCGAGGCTTTGGATATTGAGGAAAGTAAAAATATAGCACTTTTAAATATTGCCACAAAAACTTCAGATGTTGTAATAAATATATTTTCATGGGTAATCATATATTTTATTGTTAGAATAATAGTTGCTGTAATTACTGTTATTTTCGATGGAATAATGAACATTCCTATTTTGAAGTCAATAAATAATTTGGCAGGTCTTGTAATTGGTATATTTGTTGGAATTTTTAGGATTTATTTATTCCTAGCTATAATTTATTTTATATCAAATATTACAAATGTTTTGATTTTTGTTAATGTTATACAAACATCGGGTATCGTAAATGCAATGTATAATAATAATTTACTTATCAATTTGATTTTCTAATATTTTGCACATCGGGGACAGCCCTTTTTGCTGAGGCTATCTTGCAAAAAGGACTGTCCCCATTGTGAAAAAAATGTGAAAAATAGTATAATGACTTTTGGGTGGAACAAAATAGTATTGTATATAGTCTAATGGTCTGATATTATTTATGGATAGATGTAGATAATAATTAAAGAATGAAAAGAGGTAAATATATAGATGAATAAATTAATAGGAGTTGTTAAGGTATTAGTTGTTATACTAGTTATCCTATCAATGACTGTGCTTGGCGGAGTTTTGGCTGTTTATTATGAAAATTTAGAGAAAGATATGAGTGAAAAAGAGTCAAATTTAGCTCAATTTTTAAGTGGAATGGCGAATTCTAAAGAGAATAAGGTAGAACCAAATGTTACTTGCCTTGTAATGGGAAGAAATCAAGCGTTGACTGATTTTATCGTGCTTGTTCAATATAATCCAAATACAAGAGAAGTTTCAATGTTATCAATCCCTAGAGATACATTTGTTGGTTCTGCATCAGTGGATGGAAAGATTAATTCTATTTATGCAAATAAGGGGATAAGTGGTATTAAAGCAAAAGTTGAAGAAATTACTGGAATTGACGTAAATTATCATGTTTTGTTCGATGCTAGTATTTTGAAAAAAGTTGTAAATGAATTAGGTGGAGTTACGGTGAATGTTCCTATAAATATGGATTATGATGATCCATACCAAAATCCACCTTTGCATATCCATTTGAAAAAAGGAACTCAGTTGCTTTCTGGTTCACAAGCGGAGCAATTTGTTAGATTTAGGAAAAATAATAATGGTTATGGTTATCCTAACGGAGATATTGGAAGAATTGCAGCACAACAAAGTTTTATAAGAGCTTTGATTAGTGAACTTTTAAAGGGTGAAAATATAACTAAAGTGAAAACTTTAGCTCAGATTGTTATAGATGGAACAAAGACAGATGTTACGATGGATGTTGTTGAAGAATATTTAAGTGATTTGGTTACATTCAAAATGGACAGGATGAGAATCGAGACACTTCCAGGCTTGGGTCAATCGAAGTCTTATAATGGCTACACGAGATCATACTATATCATGGACGAGGAAAAAAGTTTGACTGTCATTGATAATCTTTTTAATAAATCAATTAATGAGTTGAATGCAAATTCTGGTGATATTTTGACTGATACAGTTCCTGTTGACAAGGATATTGCAGAGGAAGTTTTTTCATCAGACCTTGAGGTTGAATCTGGGGATACAGCTGAAATTAAGATAGAACTTTTGATTGCAAAGGCCAAGAATGCTAGAGTAAGTGAGCTTGCAGAAATACTTGCTGAAAATAATTGTAATGTTGTTAAACTTGGAAATTATCCAACTGTTCAGGTCGAGCCTTCTAGAATCGTGACGTATGGACAAAATACGGCTGAAGAACTTGAATTTTTAAAGGAAATTTCTGGTATTAAGAAAGTTGAAGAAAGTGACGAAAAGTCGAATGTTAAATTTACAATAATAATCGGGGCGAATTATTAAGGAAAAGCACTGGATACTGAAAACATCAGTCTCTAGTGCTTTACTTTTAGCTTAAAATATAGTATAATCCATGGGTACTTTAAAAAGGCGAAAGAAGGGTTACATATGGATTACAAATTTACAGAAATTGAGAAAAAATGGCAAGATATTTGGGAAAAGGAACAGGCTTTTAAAGCTACTAATGACTTTACAAAGCCTAAATTTTATGGACTGATAGAGTTTCCTTATCCTTCAGGAAATGGCTTGCACGTTGGTCATCCAAAGAGTAATACTGCTATAGATATAATCAGCAGAAAAAGAAGAATGGAAGGTTATAATGTTCTTTATCCTATGGGATGGGATGCGTTTGGACTTCCAACAGAAAACTTTGCTATTAAAAATAAAATTCATCCAGCTATAGTTACAAAACAAAATGTTGATAGATTTAGAGAACAACTTAAGAAAATTGGTTTTTCTTTTGATTGGGATAGAGAAGTTGATACTACGGATCCTAAATACTATAGATGGACACAATGGATTTTTCTTCAATTGTACAAAAAGGGTTTGGCTTACAAAGCAGAAATTCCAATAAATTTCTGTACAAGTTGTAAAGTTGGACTTGCGAACGAAGAAGTTGTTAATGGAGCTTGCGAGAGATGTGGAGGAGAGGTTGTTCAAAAAGTTAAGAGCCAATGGATGCTTAAAATAACTGAGTATGCCGAAAGACTTTATGATGATTTGGACGATACTGATTTTATTGAAAAAGTTAAGATTCAACAACGTAATTGGATTGGTAAGTCTAAAGGTGCTGAAGTTAAATTTAAAATTACTGGTACAGACGAAGAGTTAGTTGTTTTCACGACTCGTGCTGATACTTTATTTGGTGCTACTTACATGGTTTTATCTCCAGAACATAAAGTTTTAGAGACATTAAATATTGAAAATAGAGATGAAGTTAAAGCTTATCAAGCTGAAGCTGCAAAGAAGAGCGAGTTTGAAAGAACTGAAATGAATAAAGATAAGACAGGTGTTATGCTTAATGGTGTTACTGCTACAAATCCTGTTAACGGAAAAGAAATTCCTATATGGATTTCTGATTATGTGCTAGCGTCTTATGGAACTGGTGCTATCATGGCGGTTCCTGCGCATGATGATAGAGACTGGGCATTTGCTAAGAAATTTAATATGCCAATTATCCAAGTTATCACAGGTGAAGGCGATGTTAACGAAAAAGCAAATGTTGATGTTGAAACAGGAACAATGATGAATTCTGGTTTCTTAGATGGTCTTGAAGTTAAAGATGCTATTGAAAAAATGATTGCTTATCTTGAAGAAAATAATTTGGGAAAAGCTAAGACGAACTTTAAGCTTCGTGATTGGGTTTTCTCAAGACAAAGATATTGGGGAGAGCCAATTCCAATGGTTCATTGTGAGAAATGTGGTTGGGTTCCACTTCCAGAAGAATCACTTCCACTTGAACTTCCATATGCTGAAAGCTATGAGCCAACTGATAATGGAGAGTCACCACTTGCAAATCTTACAGATTGGGTAAATACAACTTGTCCACATTGTGGTGCTCCTGCAAAGAGAGAAACTGATACAATGCCTAACTGGGCTGGATCATCTTGGTATTTCATTAGATATATCGATCCACACAATGATAAAGAAATTGCTGATAAAGAATTGTTAAAATACTGGATGCCAATCGACTGGTATAACGGTGGAATGGAACATACAACACTTCACTTGTTGTATTCAAGATTCTGGCATAAATTCTTATATGATATCGGTGTTGTTCCAACTAAAGAGCCATATCAAAAGAGAACATCTCATGGAATGATTCTTGGAAGCAACGGTGAAAAAATGTCTAAGTCAAGAGGAAATGTTATTAATCCAGATGACATGATTGATAGATATGGTGCTGATACTTTGAGAATGTACGAAATGTTCATGGGAGCATTCGATCAAGCCGCACCATGGTCTGAGCAAAGCGTAAAAGGATGCTTCAGATTCTTAGAAAAAGTATACAATTTAATGGATATATTAGTAGATGGTGATGCGTATTCAGCAGACTTAGAAACTGCAATACATAAAACAATTAAGAAAGTTTCAAACGACTACGAGAAAATGAAATTCAACACAGCTATTGCTGGTCTAATGGAATTAATAAATGAAATAAATAAGAAAGGCGAGATTAACAAAGCTGAGCTAAAAACATTTATTACATTATTAAATCCTGTAGCGCCACATATAACTGAAGAAATGTGGGAGCAAGCTGGTTTTGAAGGAAGATTATATCAAACGACATGGCCAGAATTTGACGAAGCTAAAACAGTTGATTCAACACTAGAAATTCCAGTTCAAATCAATGGAAAACTTCGTGCAGTTGTTAATGTTGCCAAAGGTGCTTCTGCAGAAGATGTTGAAAAGGTAGCATTCGAAAATGAAGAAATATTGAAATTCACAGAAGGAAAAGAAATTGTGAAGAAAATATATGTACCAGAAAGAATATATACGATAGTAGTAAAATAAAAGAGAAAAAAAGGACAAAGGGACGGTTCTATTTCGGGACAAAAGCCCCGTCCCTTTGTCCCGAAATAGAACTGTCCTTCCGTCCCTATGTCCTTTTTTTATATGTTAATCACCTGTTCGTGATAGTAATGTTATTTCTAAGTCTTTTTCGATTTGTTCTTTATGTTCTTTTATTGCTTCTATAAATAGAGTGGCAAGGGCAGGATCGAATTGTGCTCCCTTGCATCTGTCGATTTCATCTAATGCTTTGAATAGTGTGAAGCGTGGTCGATAGCTTCTGTCTGATGTCATGGCATCAAATGCGTCTGCTATTGCAACGATTCTGGCATGAAGTGGAATGTTTTCACCAGCTAGGCTGCCAGGGTAACCACGTCCATCAAAGCGTTCGTGGTGATGCTTTACGATAGGAATTATTTTGTTAAATATTGTTGCTGGATTAAGAATGTGTGCACCAATTGATGGATGATTTTTGATGTCATCATATTCTTCATCTGTAAGCTTTGACGTTTTTTGAAGTATTGCATCAGGAATTCCTATTTTTCCGATATCGTGGAATAAAGCACCATCTTTTATTGTTTCTATTTCTTCATCAGAAAGTCCTAGTTTTTTTGCTAGCATGACAGAGTAGTAAGAAACTCTATCTGAATGATTTTTTGTATAAGAATCTTTTGCATCAACAGCCAAACGAAGGGATTCCATGGTTCCACGGTATGCATTTTTTAATTCGTCGTAAGCTGCTTCAAGCTTTTCGTTAATTTCTTTTATTACTCTCATTTGTGAAACTGATTTTAAACCAGATTCAACAAGTAAAATTATTTGATCAAACTTATCACTCTTTTCACAGTAGCCTTGAATATCAAGACGTTTAATTGTTTCAAGAGGTGGTGCTAAATCTTTGTGACCTGTAAGTAATAAAATATACAAGTCCTTATTGAATTTTCTAATTTCTTCAACAACTTTATCACCATGAATTGGCATCATTAAGAAGTCTAGAATCATCAAGTCAAAGTGTTCCTTTTTAACCAATTCAATAGCTTCAAGCGGATCAGTAACTCCAACAAAATTATATTGATTTAAGAATATTGCAAGAGAGTCGATAATACCTTGCTCATCGTCAACAACTAAAATTTTAAAATCTGATTTTTGAATTATATCTTTTAATCTCATTATTATTCCTCCTTATGCAAAGGTATAGTAATTGTAAATGTAGTTCCAACATTTAATTCAGAAGAAAACTCTATATTACCACCAAACTTACCTTTAATAGTAGAGTAAGACATGTAAAGACCAAGTCCAGTTCCATTTTTTCCTTTAGTAGTAATCATTTCTTTAAATAATTTGTTTTTTATTTCATCGCTCATTCCTGAACCGTTATCTTTAACACTTATATAAACATTTGAATTATCAGCTGAAATATTTAAATAAACTTTTTCATTCATCTTTCCATTATATGCTTGAATCGAGTTAGAGATTAAATTTATTATAACTTGAATTAAGTTATTAATATCTCCGTGAAGCAATAAGGTAGGATCACAAGAGATGTTAGTTTCAAGCGTTAGCAAAGCTTTCTTGATTTCATGTTTAACTAAAATATCTACTTTTTTAGCTAAGTCATAAACTGAAAATTCAGCGTATTCAGATGTAGCAAGTTGAGACGCTTGTCCTTTAACTGCAGTAATAATATCTGACATATAAGCGGTGTGCGTTTTAATTTTTGTAATCCATTCAAGCATGTCTTTTGCGATACCACGATGATCTTCTGAATTAACTTGTGGATTATCTATTGAAGCGATATATTCTCCAACAAGCTCTGTTAATCCCTCAGCAGCACCAGAGATTGACATTATAGGTGTTTTTAAGTTGTGAGCAATACCGCCAATCATTTGTCCAAGAGAGGCAAGACGTTCTTGCTCAAGTAAAGTTTGTTGGTTGTTTTCAATTTGGTTAATATGTTGCGATGTTAAATCTTGCAAATTATTGAAAGCAACTACCAGGTCACCGATTTCATCATTTGATGTAACTGGAAGTTTTTCATTTAAAGAGTCTTTTTTTCTTGTCGCAATATCTTGCATGTTTTCTGAAATCTTCGAAATCTCACTTGTTATTGAGCGAGAAAAGAAGAAAATAGAAAAACCACAATATATAAGAATAATTACCATATTAGATAAAGTTGCACCTAATAAATGGCTTGATAAGTCATATTTAACGATAACTTTAATTTCTTGATTATTAATTGTTAAAGGAATTACAACACCTTGAATTTCAGTGCCATAATAATCGTAAACAATATTTTCGTTTTCTGAAGATAGTTCTAATGCATATTTTATAAAGAAATCAGAAACTTCTGAGTTATTGAAGTTTATGAATTCATTGTTGTTGTCTATCAAGAAAACGGCATCTTTAGTTGAAACTAAATCCATGTTGTTTACCACTTCTTTTAATTCGTTGATGTTTCTAGGTTTTGTATTTTCAATGATTGAATTTACTTCTAAAGTATAATGTTCTTTCAATATGTCAGATTTTTCTTGCATATTACTAGAGTAAAGTAGTAAAAATGTGTAAATAACTGAAACTAGCAATAAAGATGAAATCTGCATCACAGATGTTGCAGTAAGTGAAAAATTTGATTGGTTAAGTTTTGTTGTGTTTCCTAAATATGAAAGTGCTGTTTTGAACACGTTCTTAAAAAATATGTACACAACGGATGCTGACAAGACGGAAATTGTTGTTATAACCATAATAACTTTTACATCTGCAAATGATGTGAATCCAAGTAAAATAAATGCAAGTGACAAGGCAATTGTCGGTGCTAATGCAATAAACAAGAATAATGATTGTGGCAATGTCATGCATTTTAAAATAATTTTATTAAGTTTCTTTTTGGATTCAGGTGTATTGCTAGAATTTATTTCATTTTTTATTTTGTCCAAATTTTTAAAGTCTCTGGTTTGTACGATAATAAATACAAGTCCCAGTAAACTAAGTATGATAAATATAATGAAATATTGCATAAAATACGTAAGTCCGCCAGAAACTTCAGAGTCAAACTTGCTGTTAATGGTGCCCGGACCATAGTTTAAGAAAATTGGTAAAAAGTAATACGTAAGTAATACGCCAAGTAGAATTGTGAGTTCAAAAATGGCGCATACTGAAAAACGTAAATGCTTACTTATCCAATTTGAAACTTTCTTCGTTTTGTGAATTTTCTTCATTTGTTTTGTCCTCCAAAATATTTTTAATAAATAAATTTAGATATTCTTTTGAAATCATAGGCCACTTGAAGCCGTTGTGTTTCAAGTATTCTTGTGTTAATGAATCGTTTATTGTTATGCTTGTATCATAATTTAAATTTGTAGAATTATTTAAGTCAGTAATAAAGTTTTGCAAATAGTTTGAGTTATCATCTTTTTGAATAAATTTTGTGAATTCTTTGGCTGAAATAAAATCAATTTTTAAATTATAATCGTTCAAAATTGGAAGCAAATCTTTTATCGTAACAATGTTTGAGTTTAACAAATGAAATACTTTATTTTTGTAATTTATAAGTTTTACAATTGCTTCTGCACATGAATCGATAGGAGTAAATTCAAGAAATTGATTTGATAAATTTTTTGGTAATTTTCCAAGTTTCACAAAACCGTAAATTCTTTTGAAGTAGGCATTATCAAATTTGTTTATTTGGAATTTGCCGTCAGAAATACGTTGCATTAAATTTCCAACTCTAAAAATATTTACATTTAGCCCATCATGCATAGCTTTAAACATTTCATTTTCTGCTTCAAATTTTGTTCTAACATAAACGTTATCTTTGTAGTTTTGACCTATGTAAAAATCGTTTTCTGTATAATCATAAATTATATCATTTTTTACTAAGAAATTTCCAGATACAGATGTTGTTGAAATATGATTTATTGATGCGTTAGCTTCTTTTGCAAATTTTATAACACCGATTGCAGACATTACGTTTGAATTATAGAAAAGATTGTAATCTCCAAAGTGTTTAACAAGTGAAGCAGCATTTATAATTGTATCTATTTTTGAAATTAATTGTTTATATAAATCAACTTTAATTCCAAGTTTTTCTCTTACTAAATCTCCTTCGATTGGAATTATTCTACTTCCAATTAAAAGATCGTATTTTTCTCCAAAATAGAAATGTAAGATTTCTTTAAGTCTTTCTTCATTTGATTTTGTAGGTTTACTTCTAATTAAGCAGTACACAGTAACATCTTCGAATTGATTTAGAAGTTCTGATAATATATGAGAACCTAAAAAACCTGTAGCGCCTGTAAGTAAAATGTTTTTAGGTGCTGCTATTTTTTTGTTTAAATCATCTGTTCCATATTTAATAGGTGATGAAATTTCGATTTCGTAATTTACTTCTTTTTTCTCATTAGAAGAAATAAAATCAGAAATAGCGCGGATAGTTGGGTTTTCAAATAAAGCTTGTGACTTTATATTTATATTGTTTTTATAAAGTATTGATTGTATTGAAATTATTGCAAGAGAATCTCCGCCAATTTCAAAAATATTATCATCTATACTTATATTTTCTTGTTTTAAAACTGTTTTCCACGCCTCTAGAATAGTGGAATCAAGCTTGTTTCTTGGAGCAACAATTACAGTATTTCGTTCCATGAATTCCATTTTTTCTAGAGCTTTTCTATCGACTTTTCCATTTGGCGTCGAAGGAAATTTTGAAATTAAATTAATTTCTTTTGGCAACATGTAATGCGGTAAGAATTTCTTTAAATTTTGTTTCAAATCAGCAATATCAATTTCATTTTTAGTTTCTATGTATGCAACCAAAGTAGATTTTAATTCAGAACGTTTTAGTAAAACAACAACGTTTGGATTTTTTAAATATGCTGAAATCGATGATTCAATTTCTCCAAGATTAATTCTATATCCGTTGTGTTTAACTTGATAGTCAGTGCGTTCGTGGAATGTCATAAGTCCGTTTTCGTTTATAGAAACGACGTCTCCGGTTTTATACATTAAACAATTTTCTTCGAAAGGATTTTTTATAAATCTGCTTTCAGTCAAATCTTCTCTACTAATGTATCCTTTTGCAAGTCCAGGGCCGCTTACATATAGTTCGCCTTTTATGTTGTAAGGTTGTAATTTTAAGTTTTCGTTTAAAACGTAGCATTTACAGTTGTTTATTGGTCTACCGATATAAACTTGTTCGTCATTTTTGTTAAATTTGTAATAACTTGTACATACACTGTTTTCGGTTGGACCATATTCGTTTACTAGTTCAACTTCGGGAAGTAATTCAAAATGTTTTTTCACAAGTTCAATTGAGAAACCTTCTCCAGCCACAGTAATGATTTTGAAATTCTTTAATTCTTCTGGTATTTCATTTAATAAAACATTATAAAAACTTGGAACTACAAGCATGTGGTTTGTTTTATGTTTTTTTATCAAAGACTCAATTAGTGGTAAATCGAAGTTTGAATTACTTTGTTTTATTAATACTAGTTTTGAACCAGAAATTAGGGGAGTGAAGATATCTTCAACTGAGCTGTCGAATGCAAATGAAGGAATTTGTAGTACACACATATTTTGATCAAATTTATATGTTTCTTTTCTCCAAAGCAAAGTGTTAACGATTGAAGAATGTCTAATCATTACGCCTTTTGGCTTTCCGGTTGATCCGGATGTATAAATAACATAAGCGATATCGTCAGGTTCATTTATATTATCGAAAATAATGCTATTTTTTAGTTTTGAATTATCGACAATGATTGTTTTGCAAGTATCATTGGTATATTCAAGTTCTTCCGCTTTTAAAAGCAGCTTGCAATCACTATCATTAAGCATAAAATCGATTCTGTCTGCAGGATAATCAGGATTGATTGGTACATAAGCTGCGCCTGCCTTTAAAACTGCAAGGATTGATATAATCATTTCTAGAGAACGATTGAAAAGTACGCCAACGTATGTATTTCTTGTGATACCGCTTTTTATAAGTTCCTCTGCAAGATAGTTACTTTTTTCGTCTAAATCTTTATATGTTAGCATCTCATTATCAAAAATCAACGCAATGTTATTTGGCTTTTTATTTGCAACGTCAGATATTAAAGTTGCAATTGTAGCTTTTTTATCATACGAAGTAGTGGTATTGTTGAAGTCTTTTAATAAAATGTTTTTTTCTTCGTTTGTTACTATGTCTATGTCTTTTAATTGCAAACTTGGATTTTGCATCATTTGATTTGCAATATTCATAATTCTTTCGTGTATTTCTAAAATTATTTTTTCTGTAAAGACAGTTGTAAGATAATCGTAATCGATATCTAAAGTGTTGTTACTATCAATATCTGAAATATTTATTACAATTGATTCAACTTGATGATCTGTATAAATCCATTTTGATTCTGAATCAAAGCTTAGTGATTTAAGGTCTGCACGTGCATTTTGGTATGAAAATAGAATATCGTATAAATTGTTGGTACGACCGAATTTTGCAGTATAGTATTTTTGCAATTCTGCATAAGGATATTTTTGATGGCGAAGTGCGCCAAGTTGTGCAATCGAAATTTCCTTTATATATTCAGAAACAGTTTGTTCATTATTAATATTTTGTTTGAATGGCAACGTTGAAATGAACATTCCCATTGAATTTTTTTCTGCAGCATTTGTTCGGTTCAAAAATGGTGTACCAATAATAATTTCATTTGAATTTGTTATGCGTGAAAAATATATTGATACAGCCGCAAAGAAAAATGAAAATGGAGATATTCTGTTTTCTTTACAATATGCAACTAAATTTTGTGGGATTTGTAATGATTTACGTGCGGACGACGTGTTAAAAATATTGGCGCCAGTTTTAAAACTTAGTATTTCAGAATTCGTACTAAATTTTTCTTGCCAATATAATTTATCTTTTTTGAATTTTTCAGAAATCAAGTAATTTTCTTCAGAATTTATAAAATCTTTATAAGATGAGTTTCTAAGTTTTGTAATTGTTCCTTCTTGAATAAGTTGGTCATAGGCTTTTAGTGTTTCCTCTAAAATAAGCGACAAAGACCAAGCATCACCAATTAAGTGATGCAAAACACATGCGAAACCACTATGTCCAGACATATTTTCGAACATCAAAAATTTAATAGGAGTATTACCGTAAATGTCAAACGTGACAGATTTTAGGTAATCTTCTAATTCTTCAATATCATCAACTACCATTTTTTCTACGTCAAATGGCGTATAGTTTTCGAAGTATTGACAAGTTTTATCACCAGTTTTTATGAAACGAACACGATGAGCATCGTGATTTTTAACAGTATAATTTATAGCTTGTTCAAGCACAGTAAAATCAATGTCTGACTTAATGTACGCCCACGCCGGTATTATAAATAGATGTGGGTTCCCAAAAAACTGCTCAGACATCAATATTGATTTTTGTGGATTTGTTAAATCAAAAAAGAATTTTTCTTGCGCTTGCTTCATAATATTTCCTTCCTTACTAAAAAACTTGCTTTTGCTTAAAATATCGGGCTTTTACATACTTAAAATAATATATCAAAAATTGTCAAAAAACAAGGAGAAAATTAGCAAGAGGGACGCCCCTTTTTGGTAAAATTTTTACCAAAAAGGGGCGTCCCTCTTGCTGCTCTTGCTGTTGGTATAAAAAAACTTTTTTTGGAAATAATTAGAGCAAGAGGTGGGAGAAATGTACATTTATTCATATAATGATAATAAAAAAGAAAAAAAATCTAATGTTTTTCTTGTGGTGGTTTTGTCGGTTTTAGCTACTGTGGTGATTATACAAAATATAATTATTTTGATGGCTAATGAAAGAGATGGATATGCAGTGCAAAGGTTGAGCGCTTCGCAAGGATATAGGTCTGATTATCAAGGTCCTAATGCAATTTATCAAGGTAGTGATTTGTCGTATGTTATTGAAGATGTGAAAAAAGCGGTTGTTGGTATTAGTTTTTTGAAGCCGGATATGGAAGATGTGTTGCAACTTGGTACTGCAGAAAAATGGGGGCTTGGTAGCGGTATTATTGTAAGTAAAAATGGTTATATTTTAACTAATCAGCATATTGCGCAAAATGTTGGTACTAAGGTTTCTGTTACTTTGCATGATGGAAGAAGTTCTGATGGAAGAATTGTTTGGAATGAAAAGAATATTGATTTAGCAATTATAAAAATTGAAGAAAAGAATTTACCTGTTGCAGACTTAGGAAATTCATCTGGAATTTTTGTCGGAGATGATGTGATTGCTATTGGAAATCCATTGGGGATTGAATTTCAAGGAACAACAACAAAAGGGATAATTAGTGGTTTGAATAGGACTTTTATGTTTGAAGAAAATGGTGAAAAGTTTTTTATGGAATCACTTATTCAAACTGATGCTAGCATAAATCCTGGAAATAGTGGAGGACCGCTTATTGATACCAATGGTAATGTTATCGGAATAAACACAGTAAAACTAGTTGAGGCTGAAGGAATTGGACTTGCTGTTCCTATAAATGTTGTAAAACCCGTAATTGAAAGTTTCGAGAAAAATGAAAAATTCGAAGAAGCTGTTTTAGGAATTTATGCATATGATAGTTCTGTAAGACCGTATATGGGTTCAAACCTCTTACTAGAAAGTGGAATTTATGTTTCTCAAATTGATAAGTATGGGCCGAGTGGCAAGACAGAACTAAAAGTGGGGGATATAATTATTTCAATAGATGGTATCGAGATTGATGAAATGATAGAACTTCGAGAATATATTTATTCGAAAAAGCCGGGAGATGAGGTAAAATTAGAGACACAAAGTGGTGTAGAAATAACGGTAGCATTAGGGAAAAAGTAAAAAATTTCTGGACAAAAGCATTGTTCCTCTGTCCAGAAATTTTTATTTACATTATGTGAGTTGAACATAAATCCTGCGGTCTGAATATGCCGTAGCAATAACTACAATCTCGCCGTGTCTTGCAACATAAACATCCCAAGGATAGTTGGAATAATCGTTGTTTGGAACTTTTGCAATATCCTCCTCTTTAATCAAAATAGTGCCTTGAAACGGTTCATGCATTGCTGCAAGTACTTTGTCAATACTTACTGACATTTCGGTAATCCCTCCTAAAAAGATAGTGCTTGTTGTATGATCGTGATGTTTAAGGAAATATAAATATAATCATACATAATCATAATATCAATTTATGAATAACATGTAAATAAAAAATTTTTCGGTCTTAAGTGACATTTCCAAAGTGCAAAAAAGTATTGAATATGTATTAAAACAGTGATAAAATGTAATCGATAAAAAAATATCGAAGTAAAGAAGGTGATGTTGAAAGTGTGTGTGTCGTTAGCAACTTTGGAGAGAATGCCACAATATTTACGAATTTTGAAACGAATGAAAAAAGAAGGTATTACAAATGTTTCTTCTACTGCAATTGCGAATGAGCTTAGTTTAAATTCGATTCAGGTGAGAAAAGATTTAGCTTTAGTTAGTAAAAGTGATGGAAAACCAGGAATTGGTTTTGAACTGGATGAGATTATTAATGATATTGAAGAGTTTTTAGGGCTTAATAATTCTAAAGATGTTATTATTGTTGGTGCTGGAAGACTTGGACAAGCGTTGCTTAATTATAATGACTTTGAAAATGAAGTAAATATTGTTATGGCATTTGACAACGATGAAGAAAAATGTAATGGTACTAATATTTTTCATGTGAAGAAAATGAAAAACTTAGTTAAAAGAATGAATATTCACATTGGAATTTTGACTGTGCCGAAGGAGGTGGCGCAAGAAGTTTGCGACATGATGATTGATTCACGGAATAAGAGCAATATGGAATTTTGCTCCTACGAATTTGAAAGTGCCTAAAGATGTTATTGTAAAAAACGAAGATTTATCAGCATCATTATTAATATTAACAAAGAAATTAAGTGAAGGAGAATAAAATGGTTATAAATGTATGTGTTGGCAGTTCGTGTCATTTAAAAGGATCTTATGATGTTATTCAAACATTAAAGAAAATTATAGAAGATAAAAATTTAGGAGATAAAGTTGAGCTTAAAGCAAGTTTTTGTTTAGGTAATTGTTCAAATGGTGTTTCGATGAAAGTGGATAATGAACCGCTTGATAATGTTACACCAGAAAATATTGAACAAATTTTTAATGAACAATTAATGCCTAGAATATAAGGAGTTTAAATATGGCAAATTTTTTAGAATTTAAAGAAGCGAAATGCAAAAATTGTTATAAATGTCTTAAAAGCTGTCCTGTAAAAGCTATTAAAATTGAAGAAAATCAAGCAAAGATAATTGAGGATAGATGTATTTTATGTGGAAATTGTACACTTGTATGTCCACAAAATGCAAAAAGCGTACATAGTGAACTTGATAATGTTGAGAATTTGTTAAAAAACAATAAGGTTATTGCTACAATTGCTCCATCGTTTATTTCAAGTTTTGAAATAAAGTCTTTTGAATCTTTAAGAAAAGCGTTAATGAAATGTGGTTTTTATTCAGCTGAAGAAACCGCAAGAGGAGCAAGTATTGTTGTTGATGAATATGAAAAAATATTGAAAACTAAAAAATATAAAAACTTTATTACATCTTGTTGTCCAGCAATTAATAGAATGATTAGTTTATATTATCCTGATGCACTTGAATATTTAGCACCGGTTGATTCGCCTGTAATTGCTCATGCTAAGGTTATAAAGAAAGAAAATCCAGATGCGAAAGTTGTTTTTGTTGGACCATGTATAGCCAAGAAAAGAGAGTGTTATGAATCAGGATTGGTTGATGGAGTTCTAACGTTTGAAGAACTTATGGAACTTTTAACTAAGAATAATATTACATTAGAAAATGAAGATGAGGTTTTACCTGATGAAATTGGATGGAATAAAGCAAGATTTTTCCCAATTAGTAGAGGTGTTATCAAATCATTTAATGAACTTGCAGATGGATATGAGTATATAGCTGTTGATGGTGTAGAAAATTCACAAAAAGCTCTAGCTGAAATCGGAAAAATGGAGAATGTTTTTCTTGAAATAAATGCATGTCAAGGTTCTTGTGTAGGTGGACCTTGTGCATTAAATAAAGATAATAGTGCAATTTTTTCAAATACAAAAATTCGTAAATATGTAAGCAATAATGATGGTGTAATAAAACTTAAAAGAATATCAGATGTTGAAGCAGATATTAATTTGTCGCATGTTCACGAGAATCTTACATATGAAGAAAAAGAGCCTACTGAAGAAGAAATCAAAGAAGTTCTTAATAAAATGGGAAAATTCACTGAGGATGACGAATTAAATTGCGGAGCTTGTGGATATAACACTTGTAGACAAAAAGCTTGGGCTGTCATAAATGGTTATGCTGATGCAGAAATGTGTCTTCCATATATGAGAGATCGTGCGGAGAATATGTCTTATGAGATTATCAGAAATAGTCCTAATGGAATTATTGTGGTTGATGATCAATATAGAATTATTGATATTAATGCAAAGGCTAAAATGCTTATAGGACTAAATAATTTTAAACCTAAAGAAGTTAGTGTACTTGAGCTTTTAGATGAAAGTGAAGATTTTGTTATTGCTCTTACAGAAAACAAAAATATTATAAGAAAGCAAATAAAAATTTCAAGAACAAATTCGTATGTGGAATTGTCAATAAATCATATAAAAAATCATAATATGATGTTTGCAATAATGAAAGATATTACTGAAAAAGTTAATTATGATGATGAAATTAACAAATTAAAACTAGAAACATTAGCTATGGCTGATGATGTTATCAAAAAGCAAATGAGAGTAGCTCATGAAATTGCCTCTCTTTTGGGTGAAACAACTGCTGAAACTAAAATAGCACTTGTTAACTTAAAGAAAACTTTAAAAGATGATGAAAAAAAGGGTGATGAATAATGAGTCTATTTTTAGAGTATGGATATACTTCGTTCAATAAATATGGTGAAGAACTTTGTGGTGACATGGTTTCTGTAGTAAATAGAAATGGATATACAACACTTGTATTAGCAGATGGTCTTGGAAGTGGAGTTAAAGCCAATATTTTATCCACACTTACATCAAAAATATTAAGCACAATGGTTTCAAACTATATTCCTATGGAAGAATGTATAGAAACAATTGTTGAAACTCTTCCGGTTTGTAAAGAAAGAGGAGTTGCATATTCAACATTTTCTGTAATTCATCTTAATAATAATGGATTTGGATATATGTTCGAATTTGATAATCCGCAATGCATATTTTTTAGAGATTGCGAGCCACAAGAATTACAAAGAGAAGAAATGAATATTCTTGGAAAGAAAATTTATAAAAGTGATTTGCGACTTAAAAATCAAGATGTGATAATGGTTATGTCTGATGGTGTTCCACATGCCGGTATTGGAAAAGTTTTAAATCTTGGTTGGCAAAGAGAAGATATTGTTGAGTATATGAAAAACAATATAGATCCACACATGTCGGCTCACTGTTTAGCGAATATTCTTGCAAGTGCGAGTGAAGCACTTTATATGGGTGAGCCAGGTGATGATACTACAGTTGCTGCAATTAAGATAAGAGAAGAACAAGCTGTAAATATAATGATTGGACCTCCAGCGAAAAGAGAAGATGCGAAAGAATATGTAGAAGATTTTCTTTCAAAGGATGGAATTAGAATTGTATGTGGCGGAACAACATCACAAATTGTTGCGGAATATTTAGGAGAAACAGTAGAAACTGATTTAAACTACATAGATAATGAATTACCTCCGATTGGATATATAAAAGGAATTGATTTAACAACAGAAGGAGTAATTACACTTAGAAAACTAATTGAACTTTCTGAAACATATATTAGAACAGATTCCAATATACCAAAACAATTTTTAAGAAAAGATGGTGCATCACGACTTGCAAATTTCCTACTTGAAGAAGCAACTGAAGTAAATTTCTTTGTAGGGCAAGCTGTTAATGAAGCACATAAAGGGCTTCCAATAGATAGTACACTGAAATTTAAATTAGTAGAAAAACTTTCTAACAATTTAGCTTCACTAGGAAAAAAAGTTGAAACGAAATACTATTAGGAAAGGAAAGTTGCAGATGATAAAATTTGATACATATGTACAAAAATTAAAATATAGCGTTTTAAAAGAAGTCATCAAAAAAGCATATGATGATGATTTACAAAATACATATAGAGATATTCCGAAAATAATTTCACCAGGACCTAAACCTTTAGCACGTTGTTGTGTTTATAAAGAAAGAGCAATTATTGAAGAAAGAATAACTCTAGCAATGGGAGGAAATAAAGATAATCCTAATTCTGTTGAAGTTATTGATATTGCTTGTGACGAATGTCCTGCAGAAGGGGTTATGGTTACACCTGCTTGTAGAGGATGCATTGTTCATAGATGTGTAGATTCTTGTCCGAGAGGGGCTATAACAATTGTTAATCATCAGGCGACAATTGATAAAGAAAAATGTGTTGAATGTGGAAAGTGTACAGAAGCTTGTCCGTATTCTGCACTTATCATGCAAAAAAGACCTTGTATTAAAAGTTGTAAAGTAAATGCAATTACAATTGATGAAGAGAAAAAAGCTAAAATTGATAATGATAAATGTATCTCATGTGGAGCGTGTGTTTATCAATGTCCTTTTGGTGCTATTTCAGATAAATCAATGGTTCTAGATGTCGTGGATATTTTAAGAAAATCTGAAAATAATACTAAATATAATGTTTATGCAGTTATTGCTCCATCAATTGTTGGACAATTTGACAATATAAAACCTGAGCAAATTGTTACTGGAATTATGAAACTTGGATTCCATCAAGTTGTAGAAGCTGCGCTTGGTGCTGATATTGCGCTTCATCATGAAGCTGGAGAGCTTAAAGAAAAAGGAGTTCTAACAACATCTTGCTGTCCTTCTTTCGTTATGTTTGTTGAGAAAAACTTTCCAGAGCTTTTAAAATATGTTTCTAGTGCGGTTTCTCCAATGGTTATAACAGGAGAACTTATAAAAAAATCAGATCCTGATGCAAAAGTAATTTTTATTGGTCCTTGTACAAGTAAGAAAAGGGAATATAGAATGGAAAAAACAAAAGGTGCAATTGATTGTGTAATTTCTTTTGAAGAATTACAAGCGTTCTTTGATGCAAGAGGAATTGATATGGAAACTTTAGAAGATACTGTATTAAATAATGCATCATTTTATGGAAGAATATTTGCTAAATCAGGAGGTATTACAGAAGGTATTAAAAAAGCAGCAAAAGAATATTATGATTTTGATGATGTGAGACCTGTTGTTATGAGTGGTATAGATCAATGTAGAATGAATTTGTTAAAACTAAAAATGGGAAAAGCTGCTGAAAACTTTTTTGAAGGAATGGCTTGCGATGGCGGATGCTTAAACGGTGCACTTTGTATACATCATGGACCAAAGAATGTTAAAGAAGTTGATAATTTTGGTAAACAAGCGAAAGAACAAGATATCAAAAATTCAGTTAATTTATACAATTTAGATGATTAAAATATTTTTAAGAAAGGAAGATAAAAATGAGTAAGGAGTATAAAATCGTTGACAGTGTTGATGCTTTAAAAGAAGCTTTTGAAAGAGTAAGAGCAGCGCAAGCAAAATTTGGAACATATACTCAAGAGCAAGTGGATAAGATTTTTACTGCAGCTGCGATGGCGGCTAATAGCGCGAGAATTCCGCTTGCTAAAATGGCAGTAGAAGAAACAGGAATGGGTGTTGTTGAAGACAAGGTTATTAAAAATCATTATGCTGCTGAATATATCTACAATGCTTACAAAGATGCAAAGACTTGTGGAATTATTGAAGAGGACAGAGCTTATGGAATTAAAAAGATTGCTGAACCTATTGGTGTTATTTCAGCGGTAATTCCTACAACTAATCCAACTTCGACAGCTATTTTTAAAACTTTATTAGCACTTAAAACTAGAAATGGAATTATTATAAGTCCACATCCAAGGGCTAAAAATTCTACGATTGAAGCTGCTAAAATTGTTTTGGAAGCTGCGGTTAAAGCTGGTGCTCCAGAAGATATTATTGCATGGATTGATGTTCCATCGCTTGATCTTACGAATTTAGTTATGCAATCGTCAGATACAATTCTTGCTACTGGTGGCCCTGGTATGGTTAAAGCTGCTTATTCAAGCGGAAAGCCAGCACTTGGAGTTGGAGCGGGTAACACACCTGCAGTTATTGACGATACGGCGGATATTTTACTTGCGGTAAACTCAATTATTCATTCAAAAACATTTGATAATGGAATGATTTGTGCATCTGAGCAATCTGTAATTGTTTTGAATAATGTATATGATAAAGTTAAAGAGGAATTCCAAAGAAGAGGATGTTATTTCTTAAGTCCTGAGGAAACTGAAAAGGTTAGAAAAACTATTATTATAAATGGTGCATTAAATGCTAAAATTGTTGGACAAAAAGCTACAAAAATAGCTGAACTTGCGGATGTTTATGTTCCAGGTGATACAAAGATTTTGATTGGTGAAGTTGAAAGTGTAGACTTGTCTGAAGAGTTTGCGCATGAAAAACTTTCTCCTGTTCTTGCAATGTATAGAGCGTCTGATTTTGAAGATGCAATGGAAAAAGCACATAGACTTGTTTTAGATGGTGGTCTTGGACATACATCTTCTTTATACGTAAATACAGTTACTGAAAATGAAAAAATAGAAAAATTTGCTCACAAGATGAGAACTTGTAGAGTTCTTGTTAATACTCCATCTTCACATGGTGGAATTGGGGATATCTATAACTTTAAACTTGCTCCATCGTTAACTCTTGGTTGTGGTTCGTGGGGAGGAAATTCTGTTGCAGAAAATGTAGGAGTTAAACATCTTTTAAATATTAAAACAGTAGCTGAAAGGAGAGAGAATATGCTTTGGTTTAGAGCACCTGAGAAGGTTTATATTAAGAGAGGCTGCTTACCTGTAGCTTTAGAAGAACTAAAAAATGTTATGGATAAAAAGAGAGTGTTTATCGTAACGGATAAATTTTTATATGAAAACGGATACACAAAATGTATTACTGATAAATTAGATGAAATGGGAATTGCTCACGCAACATTTTCAAATGTTGAACCGGATCCTACTCTTGCAAGTGCAAAAGAGGGAACGAAAATAATGGAATCTTTCAAACCTGATTGTATTATTGCAATTGGTGGTGGTTCTCCTATGGATGCTGCTAAAATTATGTGGGTGCTTTATGAACATCCAGAAATCAGTTTTGAAGATATGGCTATGAGATTTATGGATATTAGAAAGAGAGTTTATACGTTCCCTAAGATGGGTGAGAAAGCTTATTTTATAGCTGTTCCAACATCTGCTGGAACAGGTTCTGAAGTTACACCTTTCGCGGTTATTACAGATGAACAAACTGGAACAAAATATCCACTTGCTGATTATGAACTTATGCCTAAGATGGCAATCGTTGATGCTGATCTTATGATGAATGCGCCAAAAGGATTAACGTCAGCTTCTGGTATAGATGCTGTTACGCATGCACTTGAAGCATATGCATCAATGATGGCTACTGAATATACAGATGGACTTGCAAAAGAAGCTTTAAGAAATATTTTTGAATACTTACCAAGAGCTTATGAGAATGGAGCAAATGATCCTGAAGCTAGAGAAAAAATGGCTAATGCGGCTACGATGGCTGGTATGGCATTCGCGAATGCGTTCCTTGGAATTTGTCATTCGATGGCACATAAATTAGGTGGATTCCATCACTTACCACACGGAATTGCAAATGCATTATTAATTAATGAAGTTATTAGATTCAACTGTGCTGAAGCTCCGACAAAGATGGGAACTTTTTCACAATATGATCATCCACATACAAAGAGAAGATATGCTGAAATTGCTGAAGCTCTTGGACTTGGTGGAAACAATGATAATGAGAAAGTTGAAAACTTAATTGCTAAGATTGAAGAGTTGAAAGAAAAAATCGGAATTAAGAAGACAATTAAAGAATATGGAATTGATGAGCAAGATTTCTTGAATAGATTAGATGAAATGACGGAGCAAGCTTTTGATGACCAATGTACAGGTGCAAATCCTAGATATCCGCTAATGAGCGAGATGAAAGAGATTTATTTGAAAGCATATTACGGAGGTGAAAGATAATGGAATTTAATTTAGATAATAAAATTGCTACTAGAGAAACTAAAGAAGTTTATAGGGATGGAGATTATACTATCAAATTATTTGTTGAAAATTATTCGAAAGCCAATATCTTGAACGAGACTCTAAATCAAGCGAGAGTTGAAGAGGGAACAGACGTAAAAATGCCTAAACTTGTTGCGGTTACAAAAATCGGAAACAGATGGGCTTTGGTTTCAGAACATATTGATGGAAAGACTTTAGAAGAATTAATGAGAGAAAATCCTGAAAAAGAGGATGAATATTTGAATTTGTTTGTGGATTTGCAATTAGAACTTTTGTCAAAAAGAGTTCCTTTGCTAAATAGAATAAAGGATAAATTTAGAAGAAAATTAAGAGAAGCCACGAATATTGATGATAATACAAAATATGAATTGATGCATAGACTAGAGGGAATGAAAGACCACAGAAAACTTTGCCACGGAGATTATAATCCAAGTAATATTATTATCAAAGAAAATGGTGAAGCTTATGTAATTGACTGGTCGCACGTAACTCAAGGAAATGCATCAGCGGATGCTGCTAGAACTTTCTTACTATTTTCAATGAAAGGTCAAACTGCACTTGCTGAAAAATATTTGAATTTATTTTCTGCGAAGAGTGAAATACCAAAGAATCATTTGCAAAGATGGATTCCAATTGTTGCTGCGACTCAAATGACAAAAGGAAAGCCAGAAGAACAAGAATTTTTGAAGAAATGGATAGATGTTGTAGATTTTGAATAAACTTTAGAAATTAAGGCGCCCTCTTGTGAGAAGAGAGCGCCTTTTGGTTGTTAATGGTTATGCATCAGGGTTGTCTTCTGTTCCTTCAAAAGGATCAGAGGGTTCATCGCTCACACGTGAATAATTGTTGGTGGTGAAAGCGTTGAAACAGAGACACTGACCAAAAGTCATAATCATGTATGCCTTGAAAAAGTTGATGAGCAGGTAACGATGGGCCAGATAAGTAGCTGCACAAACGATAGCTATGCCACCAGCAAGTCTGAGCATGCATACGAGCAGATGTCCCATCTTCATAAGTGCACGTTCTTTTCCGAACATACAGAAAAGCAGCAGCGTGATGATGATTGCTGCGACGAGGCCTGCGTGCAGAGCGAAGAATGCGATGGGCAGTGTCGTGATGCCAAAATAATGAGCGGCATAAGCGAGGGCAAAGATGAAAAACCAACCGATAAACTTCCTAACCATTGAGTAAATCCCTCCATATTCTTTTATTGGTGTCTGGGGTTATATGTGAAAAACTAAAAAGATAGAGTTGGCAAAGCTCCACTAATTAGTGAAATTTCTGGGAACAAAGATATTTTACGTTTAAGATTATATCATATGATTTGGGGAAAAGCTATATTTTATGTAAAGTTTATCAAGAGGGACAGCCCTTTTTGAGATGGAGTGTTATCAAAAAGGGTTGTCCCCCTTGATAATGGCCGAAAAAATAGTCCCCAAAAGAGGGGACTGTGGTTTGTTCTGAGTTTCGATGTATGTGTTTTTGGTTATTGCCCTAAGTTGCCATGGCCGGATCCGCCACAAAAAAAGCATGGCCTATTTCCTGTACCGTGGCAAGCCCAGCATTTCCTTATTCTTTTTCTTGGAACTTTGAAAAAAAGTATTTTGACATGGAAGCGTTCTATGAGCCTTCCCGTGCCTAAACAGTGGGAACACCGTTCCTTTCCTGTACCGTAGCATGACCAACACTTTCCATAGATCGAGTTCATGATGACCTCCTTCTTAACAAATTGTTAGGTTTTGGAATAAAAAAGCGGATTAAACAGTAAAGTTATAACACAAATTTACATAAAATTCAACTTAACAAACAAAAAAATCGCTATACAAACCAAGGTATAGCGATTTTGGTGCGCCCGAAGGGAATTGAACCCCCGACCTCTCCCTTAGGAGGGGAGCGCTCTATCCAACTGAGCTACGAACGCATCATAACTACCAATGCATTATATTATAAATTAGCGTGTATTTCAATTTTAACTATTGATTTTTTAGAAATTTTCTATATAATATTTTATTGTGACTAGTCGTCATATGTGCTCGTAGCTCAACTGGATAGAGTATTCGGCTACGAACCGAACGGTTGGAGGTTCGAATCCTCTCGGGCGCACCAAAAAAGGACAATAGGGCGGTTCTCTTTCGGGACAAGGGGACGGTTCTTTTGTCCTTTTTTATTGCAAAAAAATGCTTAGTAAATACTGAGTAATAAAAAAGGACAAAAGAACCGTCCCCTTGTCCCGAAAGAGAACCGCCCTATTGTCCTTTATGTGTGAAAGAATTTACCACCTAGAATATCCTGGATTTACTGTGTGTAGCACAGATTGCAGATATTCATATGCTTTTTCCTCACTCCATGCATGAATACCGCGTTTTCCGGCTTTTTCCCACTTGGTAACATTTTCCGTGGCAAAAAGATCGTTCATATCAAATGGCTTATAGTTTTCCTGCCATTCAATTGATATGACACGTTTTCGCCAGCCCATTATGATGTCACCGTGAATTGTGTGGAACAAAAACCACGGAATGTGAGAACAGCAGTCCTGATGGCAATAGCCGTTAGGAAGCAACTCGAAAGAATAATCTGTATTTTTGTAGAGAAGATCCATCATTCTCCGAGTGAACTTGTCGACTTCGATCAGCTTTCTGTAATTGCGCCAGCAACTGTCGTGATAGTATTTTCCGTCAATGGAGACGCACGAGTTATTTTTCACATCGTCGAGCGTGAAAACTTTGCCACAGCAATGGCAAAAAGCTTTCTCAGGGGGAATAGCGTATTCACCACCTAATGTCATTTTAAATCCATCTGTATTATTTGTGGCAAACGTTTTGTAATCGTCAACATCGCTGGTGAACGTAAGATTACCTTTTGCAGATTTTTCAATCGACCAAACTTGTCCAAATTGGTCGAGCAAGAAATTGCCAAAAAGGATAAATTCGTTCAGCTTACAGTCTTCATGTGCTTTGAGAAAGATTCGTCTGTTTTGCAACATTTCATTTAAAGTAGAAATATCCTTCAGAGAGCTTTTTATCCCATCTACAGTATCGAAAACATTTCTTGGAATATCAAAGGAGCTCTCTTCGTATGCGATTTCTGCTTCTAAGGGTATGTATTGACCACCATTTTGCCTGATTAATTCTTCGTGCTTAAATGTGAAGAGTCTTTCCTGTTCTTCGGTGAAATTTGGATGACCATAGCTGTTGAACGAGATTGGAACGAGTTGTTCTCCAAGTAGAGTGACTGTGACTGTCTCTGGAATTGCTAATTTACTTAATGTGATATGCCCAATGACTCCGTTGCCTGTACTTAAACGTTCGATCCGTTTCCTTTCGATGTTCAAGTTAACACCTCCTAAATATAGCTTTTGCGGTCGGAGGCTTGTGCCTCCGAAATTCCGGACGGCACTGCAAATTTACCATCTTCGCGTATTATACTACAACTTTACATAAAGTTCAACTTTTAATTAGGGATGCTATACATTTTTGGAAGATTATAGTATACTAAAAAGAAGAAAGTGGTGATAAAATGCCTGAAAAATATATGAAATTGGCTTTAAAAGAAGCACAAAAAGCATTTGATAAAGAAGAAGTTCCTATAGGTGTTGTTATTGTGAAAGATGGAAAAGTAATTGCACGTGCACATAATTTAAGAGAAACCAAAAAGCAAGCTTGTGCGCATGCTGAAATTTTGGCAATTCAAAAAGCGTGCAAAAAACTTGATGCATGGAGACTTGAAGATTGTGATATGTATGTAACGATAGAACCTTGTGCTATGTGTGCGGGGGCTATTATGAATGCTAGAATAAAAAATTTGTATATAGGTGCGATGGAGCCCAAATTTGGCAGTGTTGGATCGAAGATAAATATTTTAGAAGATGTTATATATAATCATGAAGTTACAGTGACATCAGGTATATGCGAGAAAGAAGCAATAAAATTAATGAAAGATTTTTTTAAGAAATTGAGAGAAAGAAATAGAGAAAAAAGTAATAAAAATGAATAAAATAATTTATGATAAATTATTGACAAATTTTGATGAGTTAGTATACTTATGATTAGTATACTAACTTTTTTGTTCTAGATAAGGAGGAAAATATGAAAAACATAGGAATGTATTTAAGAAACATAACACAGGCAGAATATCATAAGGTTGATAAAAGGTTAGAAAAATATAACTTAGTGAAAGGACAAGCGTCATTATTATCTTTAATAAAGAAAAATGATGGTGCGACGCAAAATGAACTTGCTGCATTGCTAAATGTTAAATATTCATCTATGAGTGAAAGGCTTTATAAATTGGAAATTATGGGGTATATCCGTAAGGCGATAGATGAGGAAAATCAAAAATATAAAAGAATATTTATAACGACAGAAGGAAAGAAAGCCGTTATTCAATGCAATAGAATATTAAATGAGTTTGAAGAAAGTTTATACAAAGGATTTACAAAGAAAGAAATGAAACAGTTAGAAGATTCGCTGGAAAAGATGATGAGAAATATAGAAAAAATGTAGATAATGATAAAAAAGAAGGAGAGTGATTAATCACTCTCCTTTAAAATTTCTTACTATTTCTTTTTTGCTACTGGTTTTTTAGCAACTGCTTTTTTAGCAGCTGGTTTAGCAGCTACTTTTTTAGCAGCTGGTTTAGCAGCTACTTTTTTAGCAACTGGCTTTTTAGCAGCTGGTTTAGCAGCTACTTTTTTAGCAACTGGCTTTTTAGCAGCTGGTTTAGCAGCTACTTTTTTAGCAACTGGCTTTTTAGCAGCTGGTTTAGCAGCTACTTTTTTAGCAACTGGTTTCTTTGCAGCTGGTTTAGCAGCTACTTTTTTAGCGGCTGGTTTAGCAGCAGCTTTTTTAGCAACTGGTTTTTTAGCAGCTGGTTTAGCAGCTACTTTTTTTGCTGCAGGTTTCTTTGCTACTGGCATCGTATTAGCCCCCCTTCTTTTGTAAAAACTTATGATTAAGTTATATTAATAAATCATGAAGTCCTAAACTATATTTAAAATATAACTAATTTCGATATTTTTTGCAATAGGAAAGTTAAAAAAAGTTTTTCAAAACATATAATTAGTTTACTAATGATTAGTTAACGTATTATTTTAATTCGCTAGCAATGTGGTGTACAATAAAAATACCTGTTGTATAAAAATTATAAAAATTTTTTTACTTTTTTAGAAATTTTTGACGAATTTAGTCGAAAAAAATTCAGCAAGGGGCAGCAAGGGGGACGCCCCTTTTTGTGAAAAAATATAACATGAGGGACATTCCTCTCAATACTGGAATTTTAAAGGCATTGACAGTTTTATTTAGGAAAATTCTTCTTCTTCTTGAATGTATTTGTCTAAGATGAAAAGCTGTAATACAGCTATAATTATAGAAATTTTCACAAAAAGGGTTGTCCCTCTTGATGAAAATTTTCTCAAAAAGGGGCGTCCCTCTTGATTTTCGAAAGATAAATGTAATATAATTTTAAAGTAAAGGTGGTGAGTATATATGCAATTTGACTGTCTTCAAAAAGAAGAAAAGAAAAAAATTTTAAGTTTGGTTAATGATGAATATGTTGATTTAGATTGTTCTAAGATTTCTGCGATTTTAGGAAATAACTGTAATGAACCAAGATGGATGGATACATATGTTCTTTTGTATAATGCCAAATTGCCACCTGATATAACAATTTACAATATTTTGCTAGAAAAATTATCACAAAGACTTTATTGGTTTTATTTTGAAGTTGATGAGAAAAATTACCTTGTTAATGCTGATGAAATGCTAATTAAGTCGTATTTATGGTATCAAATTACGAAGGAATCTCCAAGCCAAAAGATGAGAGCTAAGTATATACCACACAAGGATTATGTTAAGGAAATTTGTAAATTGGCAAAATTTGCTGATAGTGGATTGAATTTAAAGCATATTTCGGAGAATAAATTTGTTATTGAGCCTTTAAATTTGTCATTTGAAAATATTGAAACTGCGGCTAATATATATGATGACTTGCTAGATTGGAATGATTTTTACAGAAATGTGAAAATGGATAAATCACTACTTTATGAAAATTATGATTCTATTTTGAAACTTAGTAAGGACAAAAGAATGCTGGCTACGATTAGTAATGCTACAAATTTCTTTGATTGTAAGTTCGGCATGAAGGATGGAGATATTATATTTGAAAATACAGATATAGTAATAAATGATGAGCCTTCTGCTACTGAGTTCCAAGCTAAAATAATTGATGCATATCATTTCTTTAGAAATGTAATTAATACCAAGGATAAGAAGGATATCATTAGCGAAATATACAATAAAAAAGTTGATGCAACAATAAAAAAAGAGTTTGAAGAAAATGCTGCTTCATATATCAATATTTCGAAAAATACAGAACTTATTGATTGGATTGTTACAATTTCTAAGGAAAGTAATTATACGTTAGATATTAAATATGATGATCAAGGTGTGTTTTATATCGATGGTTCAATCATAGTTACTCCATTAGATGCAAAAGAATATTATATTGATTTTATGGATAGGAAAAAAGAAAAGTTGGCAGTTGCAATATACAAAAACAATATTGTTACTAAAATCAAAAAGATATGGAATAAATTTAGAGCGCGTTTTGCGAAAGCATAATGCGCTTTTGTTTTTTCTGTCAAGAGGACGGGGCTTTGCGGGACAAAGGGACGGGGGCATCAAGGGGTCGTCAAGGAGTCATCAAGGGGGACAGCCCTTTTTGATAAATGTAAGCATTAATAAAAATGCAAATTATTTTTACATATTTATCAAAAAGGGCTGTCCCCCTTGATGACTCCTTGACGACCCCTTGATGCCCCCGTCCCTTTGTCCCGCAAAGCCCCGTCCTCTTGACAGAAAAATATACTTTACTTTTCTTTTTTATTGTGGTAAAATTGCCTTGTACAAATCAAGAAAAAAGTATATAATCATGCCGTAAAGTGTGTTTATATGAATGGTGTTCAATGAAAGGCTATGAACCTTGTCAGGTCCGGAAGGAAGCAGCAATAAGTAGATTCTTTTTTGTGATACGCCATTCATATAAGCATAGTTTATGGTATTTTTTTGCACAAAAATCGGTGCGAAGCTTGAAAGATAAGCTTGTAATATAGGGGGTGTAAAAATTGGCATATGTTGCGTTATACAGAAAATTTAGGCCACATAATTTTAGAGATATGGTTGGTCAGGAACATATTACTAAAACATTGAAAAATCAGATTAAAAATTCAAGAGTTGCGCATGCATATTTGTTTAGCGGAGGAAGAGGTAGTGGAAAAACTACGACTGCTAAAATTCTTGCGAGAGCTGTTAATTGCTTAAATCCAATTGATGGTGAACCTTGTAACGAATGTGAAATTTGTAAGCAAGCGCTTGAAGGTTCGCTAATTGATATTAGTGAAATCGATGCTGCATCAAATAATGGCGTTGATAATATTCGTGATATTAGGGAAGAAGTTGAGTTTATTCCAACAAGTGGAAAGTACAGAGTATATATAATAGACGAGGTGCACATGCTATCTACAGGTGCGTTTAATGCTCTTCTTAAGACTTTGGAAGAACCTCCAAAGCATGTTATATTTATACTTGCTACAACGGAGCCTCAAAAGCTTCCTGTTACGATACTTTCGAGATGTCAAAGGTTTGATTTTAAAAGGATTTCAATTGATGATATTATTAAAAGACTAAAAATTATTTGTACAGAATCTAATATTGAAATTGAAGATGGTGCGCTTAAAATAATTGCCAAAATGTCTGACGGTGCAATGCGTGATGCGATAAGCATTTTAGAAAGATGTGTTGCCGATGGAAGTGAAAAAATAAGCGAAGAGCAAATACGTGAATTAGTTGGAATTCCAGAGATTGATTATTTGCTTGGAATAACTAAAGATATATTAAGTGGTGAGGCGGCAAAGGTATTACAAGATTCGGAAAATTTGATTAATTCGGGTAAAGATTTAGATGTGTTTACATGGGAGTTAATTAAGTTCATAAGAGACTTGCTAATGCTTCAAATTTCTGATAATTTAGTAGTGTACAAAGATGAGGACAAAGCCAAAATGCAGGCTTTAGTTAGTAATTGTACAAAAGAAAGATTACTTGAGTTGATAACAGAAATTTCTTTGCTTCAAAATAGTATGAAATGGGCAACTGATAAGGAAGTTATTTTTGAAACTGGTCTTATCAGAATAACGATGAATGGTTCTTTAGAAAATAAAACTGCAAATGTAAAACAAAATGCTAGTCAGAATGTTGCTTCTAATACTTCTGCTGCTGTTGCTGCAAATGCTTCTGAGAAGGTGCTTTCAGAAGATGATAAAAATAAAGAAGAAGTTCTTACGTTACTTAAAGAAAATCACAAAATGATTATGCATACGATATTGAAAAATGCTGAAATCAAAAAAGTTGATGAAGATTTAGTTCATATTATTTTCAGTAAAACGCTTGATGATGTTAATAAACAATACATGCAAAAAGATGATAGCAAAATTGTTATTAAAGAAATGGTGAAAAAAGTGTTTGATAAGGAAATGAAGATAAAGTATGTTTTTTAAAACAAGTTAAAATAAAATATATGATTTGAAAGGAAGATGTAAAAATGGCAAGATTTAATGGTTATCCAGGAATGGGTGGAGGAAACAACATGAACCAACTTTTAAGACAAGCAAAGCAAATGCAAGAGGATATGATGAAAACTCATTCTGAAATAGAAGCAAAAGAGTTTGATATTACAAGTGGTGGTGGCGCTGTTACTGTTACTATGACTGGTAAGAAAACAATTAAGGCGATTAAAATTAGTCCTGAAGTAATGGATAAAGATGATGTTGAAATGCTTGAAGATTTAATAATGACAGCTGTAAATGAAGGTATTAAGAAAGCTGAAAGTTTAATGGAAGATGAAATGAAGAAGTTTAATATTCCTACTGGCTTGAATTCATTACTTTAATATAAATAAGGGGTTTTTAAAATGGGGTTTAGTGCATCGATTGAAAAGTTAATAGAGGAGTTTGAAAAATTACCTAGTATTGGTCACAAAACGGCTGTACGTTTAGCTTTTCATATGCTTAATTCTTCTATTGAAGATTGTGAGCAGTTTGCAAAAACAATTGTTGAAACAAAGAAAAATTTAAAATATTGTTCAATTTGTAACAATATAACTGATTCTGATCCTTGCTCAATTTGTGCTAATGCTAAGAGAAATCAAGAAGTTATTTGTGTTGTGGAAGATGTTAGGGATATTGTTCAAATTGAAAAAACTCATGAGTATAACGGAGTTTATCATGTGCTAAATGGTGTTATTTCTCCAATGAATGGAGTTGGACCTAATGATATTAAGTTAAAAGAGTTGATGACAAGAATAGGTTCGGGGGAAGTTAAAGAACTTATTCTTGCTACTAATCCTAATGTTGAAGGGGAAGCTACTGCAATGTATATTTCTAAGCTTGTTAAACCTTTTGATATTAAGACAACTCGTATCGCTCATGGAATTCCCATCGGTGGAGATTTGGAATATGTTGATGAAGTTACTCTTGCAAAGGCTTTAGAGAACAGAACAACTTTATAATTTTTTATTTAGGAGGTTAGTTTGATGGAACAAAATAATGAGGGACCAATTCAAGAAGTACAACCTCAAGGAATGAAAGACAAATTGAAGGAATGGTATTTGCTTCGTCAGAAAGTTGGTAAGGAGAAGACTTTTGGAGACTTGATTCAGAGACAAGAAAATTTGGAAGCTTTAGAAAAGGAAGATCTTTCAAAACTTGAAAAGTTGCAACAAGCTATCGAAAAGTTTGCGTCGGCGATTGGGGTTCAATTTGATCCTGAAACGGGCGAAGTTTATTTTGGTGAAAAAAGACCTGATGCGCCAAATGTAAATGAGCAAGATATAAATGAAACTAGTGACGAACTTTCGAGGGTTTCAAATGAACATTCTGGGGTTACAGCTGCACTTTATGGAGATGAGATGGATCCTAAGAAAATGCAAAGTCCGGAACAATCTAATAATCCTGGAATTAGAGCTGTAGTTACCGCTACAAAGGAAAATTTGATGAGACGCGATGTGGCTGCTAAAAAACTTTTAGAAGCGAGAGTTCAGTTAGAATCAGTAAAAGATAGAATGGATATGAATGCTGCAGCTCACGTTGCTAAAAAACATAGACTTATGATGCAAATGGAGCAGGCTAAAATTGAACTTGTTAAAAGAGTTGCTGCTGGTGCTAAGGAAAATGACATGTCTGTTCAAATTTTGAAGCAGGAAATTCAAGGTATTGCAAATCAAATTCTTGGCTTGGAGAAAAAGTTTGAGGTTTCGAGAGATAGTATAACTGCAGAGTTTAATGCTGCTAAGATGGGACTTGAAGGGGCGCAAAAAGAAGTTGAGCTTGAAAGAAAAGATGCGGGGGCTTTTAATAAATATTCTCGTAATCTTACTTATTCAGAAGATGGTGTGCTTAATGGTTCTTCAATTGAAGGCGTTAAAAATGGTAATACTATAAATGAGCAAGAGTTATATGACGAACGTGGGGTAATGATTTTTGATGTTGCTGATGTTTTGTCTCGTAGAAAATCTATAAATATTGAAGGGATAGTTGTTTCTTGCGTTACGGAGTTTGGTCCAGGGCCTGATGTTGAAGATTCTTTTTATATAGGAGACATGGAAAAGTTAGAAACTAGCACAACTGGTGGTGGAGCGATTGTAGAAGAAAAACCTGATATAGAGGAAGCTATTGATAATGAGAATGCAGGAAAACCTACTGAAATTAATTTGTTTGAAAGAATGCCTCCTCGCAGCATGTTTTATGATGTGAATGGTGTTGCATATCCGCCAGATATGTTGTCTGCAGTTCCTGAAGAACAAAGACAATCTGTTGGAACAGCACTTAAATTACTTGGCTATGATAAGGCGATTGGAATGGTTGATCCAGCGTCGCTTGCGACAACTGCTTGTGAAGCGATTGCTAGACAAGCGTTAGAAAATGCTCTTGAAAATGATTCTTTTGGTGAGATAAGAGGACCGTTTGACTCAAATAATAATTAGTTTTATGAGGTGATGTTTGATGGAAATCGAAAAATATAAAAAAATTGCTAAAATAATAGTCGTTTTGATAGTTTTTCTACTTTTAATTGTGTTTTTCATTTTGCCTAAGGCGAGTGATTATAAAGAAAGTGGAATTGGGAAGAACGAGGAAGGAATATCTACAGATACTCCATTCGATGCATCAAATTATGATAATGGTAAATTAGTACAAGATTATCTGAATCCTACTGATGATGAAATTGGTGCAATCACTCAAAGATATGGAGTAGATAACTATGTTTTTAATGAACAAGGATTGTATGTATATGCTGTAAATGATGATGAGGAGAACAGGCTTTATACAGATGTTTGGCCTGATACAGCGTTTACGAATATGGTTCTAAAACCTGATTTAGATATGTATTTAATTGAGGTTGGCCAAACGTATTTAGTAATTAATCTTGAAAAGGTTACTGAAAAAGAGTTAAAACAATATATAAAAAGTATTGAGGATGATTTTTCAAGAGAATTATATTCAAGACATTCTGAAACTTTATATAGAGCCGTTAATGAGAAAAATATAATTGTAGATATACAGTATTATCCTAATACTTCAACAGCTTATATTAGATATGATTACCAAAATTATTAAAGATGGAGAGTTGTTATGAATCAAGAATTATATGATATGTCTTGGGAAGAATTAGAGAATGGTGCTCGAGAGATTTTAAAGCAGATACGCGATAAAGAAATTAAAGTTGATACATTGGTTCCGATTTTAAGAGGTGGAGCTCCTCTGGGTGGAATTTTAAGTTGTAACATGCCTGGAACTGATATTTCTTATATTCATGTTAGAAGGAGTACAAGTGATGATACAAACGCTTTTCTTGGGACTCCAGTTCTTAAAGGAATAACGAATCTTGATGCTGTAAAAGGGAAGAACATTTTAGTTGTTGACGATATGCTTGATAAAGGTGTGACGATGAAATTTGTTTTAGAAGAGTTGAAAAAACTTGAACCAGAAAGCATTCATGTTGCGGTAATATATAATTTCACAAAGCTTGATGATGAAGAAAAATTTTTAATTGGTGGAAAAATGGAAACTAAGAAGTGGATAGTATTTCCATGGGAAAAGAAAATATAAATAAAAAAAAGGACAAAGGGACGGGGCTTTTGTCCTTTTTTTCATTATTCAGTATATACTAATTATTTTTTACAATAAAAAAGGACAAAAGCCCCGTCCCTTTGTCCTTTTTTTATTTTTTTACTTCTTTTTATTCATCCAATCTTTTCCGTCTATTATTCTTGAAGCTAGCATTGATGATGCTGAGTCTCCAACTACGTTTAGAACAGTTGCAGGAGCATCAATTATTGTTGCTATAATTGTAAGAATAGGTAGAGTTGTAAGTGGATATCCTAGCATTGTTATAATCATTGTTTCTGAAATAGTTCCGCCACCTATTGGAACTGCTGTAACAAATAATGTTGCTACAAGTGAGATTAATAGGATTTGACCAATTCCAGCAAGTGAATAAACATTTGTACCGAATAAACATACTAGAAACATTGCTTTGAAGACTGAGCCGATGATTGAGCCGTCTTTGTGGAAACTTGTTCCAAGTGGAATCATTGTTTCTGCGATGTCATCTGATACACCTATATTTTTAGCTGCCTGAAGATTTACAGGGATTGATGCTGCACTTGAACATGTAGCAAGGGCTGTAAATGTAGCAGGCAAGATATTTGACCAATATCTTTTTACTCCAATACTTCCTCCAGCGATGAATGCATATAATGTATACAAGACAAAGAAAACAAATAAGCATGCAATTGTATAGATGATAAATGTTTTCAAATATCCTACAGCAATTGCTGAACCAAATGTTCCGATTAAAGCTGCAAAATAGCATCCAAGTCCGATTGGCGCATACCACATAACAATTTTTAGAAGCGACATTATTACGTCTGTTAAAGCTTCTAAAAGATTAAGCACAGGTTTTGATTTTTCTCCAGACATTCTCATTGCAAGACCAAATAAAATTGCAAATACTATGATTGCAACGATGTTGTCTCTTGAGAAAAGTTTTGAAAAATCGTTAACTGTCAAAACACTGACTGTTCTATCAAGAATCGAAAGTGATTCTGAAGAATCAGTAGCAGCCTCTTCGCCAAGGGTTTCTTTTATAATTTCAATTTCTTGGCCAGAAACTAATTTGACAGGATATGCTGCTAAAAGACCAACTACCACTGAGGCAAGTGATGTTATTACGAATACTAGTACAATTGTACCTAGTATTTTGCCAACTCTTTTAGGTTGACTGATTTTTGAAATAGAAGTTGAAATTGTAAGGAAAATTAATGGAACGATTATTATAAACATCAAGTTTATGAATAAATCGCCAAGTGGACTAAGCACAGCTGCGTCTTCCTTGAAAATCAACCCCGCGATAGCACCTATAATTATAGCCGCTAACAAGATGAGCGTTTGCTTGTAATTTTTAAGAAACGTCTTCATAAAATCAAACCTCCTTTATGTAGTTTATAGAGCTATTATATAAATATTAAAAAGATTTTGCAATATGCAAAAAATATGTTAAGATTTAGCCAGGGGAGAAAATCGTCCATTTGACGGACGTACCCAACGGACGATTTCGAGAGGAGAGTTAGTATGTTAGAGAATGTTGAAGTTTTTTGCCACAATAGTATAAAGATTTGTGGCTCTAAGGTTATATATATTGATCCTTTTAAGTTGGAAAAGGATTTTCATGATGCTGATTATATTTTTTCGACGCATACACATTATGATCATTTTTCGGAGGAGGATATAGAAAAATTGTTGAAAAAAGATACAATAATTATCACTCCAGATTCTTCAAGAGAGCTTGCTTGCGATTTGACAAGAGATAGAGAAAGGGTTGTTATTGTTGAACCTGATAAAGAATATGATGTGAAAGGTGTTAAGTTTGCTACGACGTATGCGTACAATAAAGAGACCTTATATCATACGAAGAAAGAAAATTGGGTTGGTTATATTATTGAGCTTGATGGTGTTAAATATTATATCGCCGGGGATACGGATAATATTAAAGAACTTCATAATGTTGAATGCGATGTTGCGTTTATTCCTGTTGGTGGTAAGTATACGATGGGATATGAAGAGGCTGCAGACCTTGCTAATACTATAAAAGCTAAGATTGTTGTGCCAACTCATTATGGATCTATTGTTGGTACAAAAGAAGATGCTGAAAAATTTGCGAATTTAGTTAGAGATAAAGAAGTTAAAATTTTAATAAAATAGGATGTTGATTTTATGCGTAATATTAAGTTGACAATTGAATACGATGGGAAAAATTTTGCTGGGTGGCAATCACAACCTGGAAAGGTTAGTATCCAGTCGGAAATTGAAAAAGCAATTAAGGAAATAACTGGTGAAGAGGTTGAAATTACTGCGTCTGGAAGAACTGATGCTGGAGTTCATGCGCTTGGCCAAGTTGCTAACTTTCATACAAATACAAATATTGAAATTGAAAAAATTCCTTATGCGATTAATTCCAAACTTACGAAAAGTATTGTTATAAAAAAGGCTGAGGAAGTGGAAGAGAGATTTCATGCAAGGTATAATTGTAAATTGAAAACATATAGATATATAGTGAATAATTCTGAATTTCCATCAGCATTAGAGCGCTATCGTGAGTATCATATGCCTATAAAATTAGATATTGAAAGTATGAAAAAAGCATTGACTTTTTTTGAAGGTGAACATGATTTTAAAGGTTTTAAATCATCTGGCGGAAATGCTAAAAAGACTACTGTCAGAACGATTACAAAAGCTATATTGAAAGAAAATGATGGCAGAATTTTTATTGAACTTACTGGAAATGGATTTTTATATAATATGGTTAGAATAATTGCTGGAACGATTGTTGATGTTGGTCTTGGAAAAATAAATGCAGATGATATTCCTGAAATTATTGAATCAAAGGATAGAACGAGAGCGGGAAAAACGCTGCCACCCCATGGGTTATATCTTTTGGAAGTACAATATGATGTTTAAATGTGGAGGAAAGATGGATTTATCTAATGAAAATGTTATACATATAAGGCGTGGAGAAATTGAATATTTGCAGTTTAGAAAGTTAAATCAATATCCTGAAATTTCTCATGCATACATTTTAAAACCACTGGATTTGAGAAGTCATAATTCTAATGATGTTGTGCAGAATTATAAAGTTGCTTTTGATAGCTTGGATTTGAAGATTGAAACACTTTTAAGACCTCATCAAAAACATACTGATAATGTTGTTTGCATTCATGAAAAGAAAAATGAAGATAAACCAGATATTTTTATGGATTATTTAGAAAATATAGATGGTGCGATAACTGATAAATCTGGGATAACGCTTGCTACAACAAATGCTGACTGTATTTTGCTTTTGATATATGATCCTGTAAAAAAAGTTATTGCAAATGTGCATTCTGGTTGGAGAGGAACATTCGCGAAAATCTGCGAAGTTGCAGTAAAGAAAATGATTGCGGAATATGACTCAAAACCAGAAGATATAGTTGTATGCATTTGCCCAAGCATCAGAAAATGTCATTTTGAAGTGGATATGGATGTAAAAGAAGAGTGTGAAAAAATATTTTCATATACAAATAAATTAGATGAGATAATTAGAGTTGGTGAAGTAAAAGAAGGAAAGCAAAAATATTTTATAGATACTGTTATGATAAATAAGATTGTTTTACAAGATTTAGGCGTGAAAGAGGAAAACATTATAGATTCAGGAATTTGTAGCGTCTGCTGTCACGAAAAAATTCATTCAAGAAGAGCAGATGGAATCGATTATGGACTTGGAAGTGCGATAATTTTTGGAAATTGGGACGGTTCCTTTTTCCAAATTCAGTGAAAATCAACAAAAAAAGTATTGTTTTTAAGCCTCGGACAACTTATTGTGCATCGCAAACATGATGCGATGCCAATAAGAACTCGGCGACAAAAAACAATACTTTTTTGTTGTTTCAAAATGTTTGATTTTTGGGAAAAGGAACCGTTCCCTTGTCCAAAAAATTTTTAAAATGATATTTCATCAATCGCATATTTTATAATTGTGTTTTCTGGTTCTGTTGTTAATTTGATTGTAACATCTTCAATTTTCAATACTTCTGTATCAACATTTTTTATAATTGAACAATTAATTTCATATCCGTTTTTCGTCTCTTTTAATGAATTAATTTGATCAATTTTGTAATATGATGGTGTAGATGGTCGACAATAATAGTATTCATTTTCACTATCATATAAATAGTAAAAATCTTCTATTTCAATTGGCGCTTCAACGGTGATCCCTGTAAGCTCTAGTATGACTGAGTGTAGGTCATCTTTTGAAACATATTCAAAATATGTATTTTCATCGTTATATTCTTGAAGCAATCCTTTTTTGGTAGCAAGTTGCATCGCTACATCAAGAAGTTTTGACTCATCGTATTCTTCAGAAGAATATTTTTCCAAGTTTATAATTATGTCTAAATCAAGTTCGTTCTTTAAAGTTTCCTGCATTTGTGCATCCTTTATGTTGGTATTACTTGATAGAAGCATCAAGAGAATTATAGCCACAATTATGGTTAAAGCTCCTGCTAGTATCAGGTTTTTCTTATTCATAAAATTCCTCCTATGTATAACAGTTTAAAATAGTCACAAAAAAATTTTTGTGACTTACACAAGTATTTTACCATATTTTTTTAATATGCAATAGATAATTTAAAAAAATGGACAAAAGCCCCGTCCCCTTGTCCATTTTTTTAGTTATATGTGGTATGGAATCTAGAAGATTTGACATACTAAAGATAAAATAAAATTTAATGGAGGTTGTGCTTGTGATTGATATAAAAGAATCTAACGATGAAATAAAAAAGGAATTTAGAGTTGAGCCTGTGAAAGCATATGAAATATACGATGAAAATAAACTTGTTGGATATGGAACAATAAATAAGGATGATAAAAATTTGGTGACAGTGTATATAAAAGAAGAGTGTAGAGGAAATGGATATGGAAAGAAAATGTTTCATAGTTTGCTAAAAACAGCGATGGATATGGGATATGAGGATGTAAATTTGATGGTCTCAAATAATAATGTTCCGATGCTAAAGATAATTGAAGATGTAAACGGATTTGAAACTGCTAAAAATAATCAATTTACTAAGTATATTGTACATGTTGGTTCGCCATTTGATGGAGTGTTCGATTGTGAATAAAGTTGGAAATTGGGACGGGGCTGTTCCTCTTGCTAAGCCCCGTCCCAATTTCTAAGTTAGAAAAGTTCGACTGCTAATATTGAAATGCTTATGATAATTAGAATGATTCCTGTGATACGGTTTAAAGTAAGTGCGTCTGATTTGTTTGCAATTTTGGCGGCAATTCTAGCCCATAACAGTGTGGATAATACGCATGTTATTAAGCAAGCTAAATTTGGAAGTCCGCCGATTGCAAAGTGACTTGCAGCACCTGTTAATGCAGTGAATGTCATTACAAATACGCTAGTCCCGACGGCGGTTTTTAGTTCGTACCCTAACACAGTTGTAAGGACAAGAAGCATCATCATTCCGCCACCTGCACCCACGAAGCCGCAAATGAATCCGATTAATATGCCACATAAAATTGAGGAAATAATTCTTCTTGATTTTGAAAGAGAATCAAGATTTTTGCTAGTATTCATTACTGGTTTTATGATAAATTTAATACCTAAAATTAATGTCATAAAAACTGAAAAGCTTCCCATTGTTGTGTTTGGAACATGGCTTGCTATCAAGCTTCCAATGGCGGTAAAAATTAAAACTGTTATTAATATTACTAATCCATTTTTTATATCTAAATTTTTATTTTTCTTGTATGTATACGTGCTCACTCCGCTTGCCAAAACATCACTTGCAAGCGCAATTCCAACAGCTTCATAAGCTGGCATTCCTAAAAAAGTTATAAGCATCGGACTAATTGCAGCAGCAGCGCTCATGCCTGCAAAGCCAGTTCCAAGGCCAGCTGCAATGCCTGATAAAAAACAAACAATTATATCTAACATAATCTCACCCTTTGAAATTTATAATATAAATAATTATAGTTTTATAATTCTTTTAGCACAATTGCAGTTCGTGCAGGAATATATAATTCTATAAAATACTGATCGTTAAACTTTTTTACTGGATATGTCATGTGTGCAACCATTCCATTTCCGCCATACTTAAAATCATCACTGCAAAATAAAACTGTATAATCCTTGCATTGTGGGACTGGAACAAGCACGTTTGTTAATGAGTTAGTTGGATTAAAATTGAATGCGAAAACTAAACCATGACGATAAAATGCAATTGTTTGTTCAGGATCCTTCATTAACAGAAGATCTGGCATTTTTTGATTAAAAATATGATTTTCTTTTGTGACTTTAATCATATCTTTATCGAAATCACTTAGCCAACTATATTTTAAGAAACCATTGTGGGGAAGATTCCACTGCCTACGACAATATTTGAAATCCCATCCGTTGCCTTCGCGAGGAAAGTCAATCCATTCAGGATGTCCAAATTCGTTACCCATGAAATTTAGATAAGCTTCGCCACCACCTGCTAATGTGAAAAGTCGGATCATTTTGTGAAGCGCAATAGCACGATCAATTGTAGGATTATGGCAAATTCTATCCATATCTGTGTACATAGCGGCATCAGCAAGTCTAAATATGATAGTTTTATCACCAACAAGTGCTTGGTCGTGACTTTCTGCATAAGACACTGTATTTTCACCAGGACGTCTTAAGCACATGTCATTCCACATTTGCCTTATATTCCAATCCTCATCGCGTTTTTCTTTTATTGTACGAATCCACATATCTGGAATTCCCATGGCAAGACGATAATCGAAACCAATGCCTCCGTCTTTAATTGGAAGACACATACCAGGCATACCAGACATATCTTCTACGATTGTTATTGCTTTAGGATTTACTTGATGAATCAATTCGTTGGCAAGTTGAAGGTATGTAATTGCTTCTACGTCCGTATTATCTGAAAAATATTTCTTGTCATTATCAAAAGTCGACTCTAATGCATGATTATGATAAATCATAGAAGTTACACCGTCAAAACGAAAACCATCAAAATGATACTCAGTCATCCAAAACTTTAGATTTGAAAGAAGAAAATGAATGACTTCATCTTTTCCATAATTAAAACATTTGGTATCCCAGGCAGGATGATCACCTTTTTTATCATCATGAAAAAATTGCCACGTAGTACCATCAAACATATTTATTCCTTCTGTTGTATTTTTTACCGCATGAGAATGGACAACATCAAGAAGCATTCGAATGCCCATTTCATGTGCTTTATTAACTAAGTATTTTAAATCTTCAGGTTTCCCGAACCAACTAGAAGCTGCAAAAAAATTTGAGACTTGATAACCAAAACTGCCATAATAGGGATGTTCCATAATTGCCATAAGCTGAACAGTATTATAGCCAGATTCTTTAATCCATGGCAAAGTTTTATCCGCAAATTCGCGATAAGTACTAACTTTATAATCCTCTTGAGCCATGCCAACATGAGCTTCATATATATAAACACTATCTTCGGGCTGAAAATTTTCATCTGTCCAATCAAAAGTTTTTTTATCATCGACAACTTCTGCGGTCCAGATATGAGTTTTAGAATCTTGCGTTACTCTTCTTGCATAAAGTGGGATATGTTCAGTACGAGTCATATTAGCATCAACTATAGTTTTAACTTTACAGCCATCCCACAAAGCGTTTTCTGGAAGTTCTAATTCCCAAACACCATTTCCTATTTTTTTCATAGGATGCATTGTCCAATTCCAATTATTAAAATCTCCAGTCAGATAAAGTTGATAAGCGCTTGGAGCCCATTCGCGATAGACCCAGCCATTATCTAAATGATGTATTCCAAAGTATTCATGCGCATTAGCGAAATCGCTTAATGTTATTTTATTATCAAGAATTCTCCATTTAGTGATTTTATAACGATGCATACGAAAAGCAATATCATATGAAAAAGATTTTAATTGTGGATTAAATTCGAATATTTTATACATAAAACCTCCGTAAATTATTGTATATTTGATTGTTAAGATATTTCATATGTTTTTATATTTAAAGGCTATTCAAAAAAATAGGGAGTGCAAAAAAAGCCCCGTCCCTATTTCCGAGTTTTTTACAGTCCCTACAAATTGGTGGAGATGAGGAGAATCATAAATTCCTCAAATTATCATTATGCTATAGCCATACTAGTTTCTTGTCAAAACTTGATATAACAGTAAATACAAGCTTTAAAAGTATGTGCGAAAATGTCCTACTTGTATTTAAAATATATCATCTTTTTTTAGCTCACGTTTGTACAAATCGTTTGTACAAACGTGGCTAAAACAACTTGATTTTTTTTGCATTTTCTTGATCAATTTCTTTAGTGGTATGTTGATATCTATCAGTCATTTGCAAAGTTGTGTGACCAAGTCTATCTCTAGCTACTTTATCAGGGACACCATTCTTTAGCATCAAAATGGCATTGTAATGTCTTAAATCGTGTATTCTAAACGGTGCTTTATTATCCTCAAATAATTCTCTCCAATTTCTTTCAACAGTAGTGTGTGGTTTTGGGTCGCCATTATCTTTACAAATAAGTAAATCATTATCATGATAAGGTTGTCCAGTGTATTCTTCGTACATTTTCTTTTGTACTTCTAATTTTTCTATGTAGTCTTTTAAAAAACTTGATACATCTGGTGGAAGCGAAATGTCTCTTCTACTTGAGTCTGTTTTTAATTTGGCAGTTAATATGGGGTGTCCGCCCTTTTTTCTTTTAAGTTGTTGTTGTACACGAAGAATATTAGTATCAAAATTAATACATTTATGTATCTGAATCCCTAGAGCTTCTCCTAAGCGTAAGCCTAAACCAGCACATATAATAACCAGCGCTTCTAAATATGTTCCTTTGATTTTTTCAACTACATGCTTAAATTGATCATCATCTACTATTGTTGGTGTGTATTTTTCAACGGCTGGCATTTCAACAAAGTCCATTAAATTTCTTTCAATATATTGTTGTTTGTAAGCAGCTGTTATGAAGACTGATAACACCTGGTGTACTTTTTTGACTCTTTTGGCACCTTTATTTTTTAATACGGTATTATAAATTTTTTGAATATCTGAAACTTTAATATCAACCAACTTTTTATCATGAATAGGGAGTAGGTAGTTGTTGAAAATAGTGTCATAGTCTCTTAAAGTATCTTCAGATAGATTCTTTAGGTTGGCTCGCATTTCTTTGTAAGAATGAAACCAATCTTTAAATATAATAGAATCATTTTTTGATGTAAGACCTTTTTCATGCTTGTATATAAACTCTGTCATTTGTTTCTCTAGTTCTTTTTTATCCTTGTTGTAAAGCCATTTTCGCTGTTCTTTGCCGTTTGAATCTCTACCTAAATAGACAATTGCAGCCCAACGATCTTTATATTTTCTAATATGACCTCGCATATAATACCTCCTTTAAGTAAACGTTTGTTCCACTTGAAGAAGGCACAAAATTACTGTAAAATTAAGGCATCTTTCAAGTGATTTTTCATTTGTAATTAGAGAAGAGATAACGAACATCTTGGCGGGTGGCGTTATCTTTTTTATTGTTTTTATTTATGTAGTAGAATATAATAATCATAAAGGAGATGATTATTATGAAAAGTAAATTTTTGTATTATTTTACTAAAATAAATACTTATGTTTTTATAACGTGTCTTCTTTATTACATTCAAAAATTTATTATAAATATCTTTTTGAAAATTCCAGAAAACTTATTGCTAGAAGTTATTTATTTTGCTTTAGCTCTCTTGTTTATAAAAAAGCATGTAATAATTGATTCTCCATATTTAAAAGATTAGTTAGTTATATCATCGATGGAAATTTGATTTTCATCGATTTTTTTATTTGGAGTTGTGCGTTCTTCATAAGGTGCATAAGCTTTTAAAATTTCTTTGTGTTTCTTTAAATCATTTTTTGATTTTAAAATTTCTTGATTATTTTGATTTTTTTCTTTTATAAATTCTAATATTGAGCCAGCTAATCCTTTAGTATCAATATTAAATTTTACAGTTCCAAGTAATTCTAAATTAAATTTGGCACCAAAAAGAGCTAAAGATATTGCACCTAATACTAGGCCTCCTCCAGTAGCATACCCAATAAATTCAATTGGTCCTGGAGATTGTACATTTAATCTTAAATCTATATCATTTTTATCATAAGATGACTCTGTTATGGTGTTGAATACGTCTAGAATACTTAATACTGAAGAAATAAAACTAATAATACTAGTTGCTGGAATGTTTGCGGTTGTTGTCACATCATATACTACATGAACTAAATCGTCTTTCACAAAAATAGGAGAGAGGGTTCTATCTATATAGTTACTGTATGCACAAGCATCGCTAATTGCAGCATGTGAACACATTAGTTTGTATAAATATGGATCTAATAAATCTCTTTTTACAATTTTAATCCAATTTACGTTACGTCTTCTGTTATAAGTACATTCTGGATATGTGGATTCTTCTTGAAAATCTATTTTCTTTTCATATGGATATACAACATCATCAATTAATTCTCCAAAGGCAATTTGAAATGAATTTTCACTAGGTATTAGAACAATATCACCAGGACGCATTTCATAAGTAAATCTCATTATTTGATTATAAATTGCACCTGGTCTTTTTTCTTTTTCTTCTTCATAGAGTTTTGCTATTTCTTCTAATCTTTCTTTTTCAGGCATTTGAGAATATACATTTATATCTTCAATTTTATCCCAGCCTAATGCTATATAGTTATTAAAAAGAAAATCTTCAAAAAATTTTCCACTTTCAGTTCTTACTAACCAATATTTTCTATTCTTATCAATTATAGGTATGTTAAGTAATTGACATATTAGTTGCAGTTCTTGTAATTCTTTTTCTTGCATCATTTCGTTCCTTTCAAACTTTGTTTAGTTCTTTGGTAAATTAATTCATGTTAATATAAATGTTATTCGTTAATAAATGTATTTGTCTCACGCAATTCATAATTTTCTGTTTTTTCAATGCAAAAATCTCTAAATAATATTCCTGTTGCAAGAGCATCAGATAAAGCACGATGAGCGTTATCTCTATATAAATTTGCATATTCACAGACAGTAGTAAGTTTATAGTTTTTTATATAATCTGGATTTATAACTTTTCGAGCTAGTTCTAAAACATCATAAAATTTTCGTTTTTCAGAAAATAAATCTAAATTATTTACATATAAAAATTTCAAATCAAATTCTAAATTATACCCAACAATGTTAAATCCTTTTATAAATTCTGAAAATGAATCAATTACTTCTGAGATATTAGGACAATTCTGTAGCATTTCATTAGTTATATTGTTAATCTTTGTTACTTCTTCTGAAATTTCTTTTTTAGGTTTTACTAAGGTCGTCATATATTCTGTTGGAGCATAGTTTTTGAATTTAATGGCAGATATTTCAATGATATCATCATTTTTAGATGATAAACCCGTTGTCTCAACATCTAACACTATAAAATCTTTAAATATTTGTTTAGAAGTTTTTTTAGTTATTTGTGAAAATTTATATTCAGGTATCTCTTTTAATATTTTTTTAATATAATCAGTGTTATTTTTGATATTGACAGTTTTGATGTCCATGGCATTTAGAGTATTATTGAACGAAAGCTTTATCTCTTCAATTCTTTGTTTTCTTTTTTCTTGATATTCTTTTTCTTGTTTTTGCTGTTCTGTTTTCGAATCCTTTTTTGACTTATGAACAATATAGATTATTATGCTTATTATTAAAAGTAAAAAAACAAAATCCATTACACCTGATTCTCCTCCTAAAAGTATATTTTTATTCAAATATTTTGCTAATTCTAGCTTCTACAACTTTACCAATAATCTTAAAATTACAAGTATTGTCTAATTTTCTGGGTGGGTAATAAGAATTAAAAGCAACTAAATCTATGTGATCATCATATTTAACAATCTTTTTTACAGTTGCTTCTTCACCATCTATTAAAACAATTCCAATTTGCCCATTTTCTACATCATTTTGCTGGTGAACTATAACAATATCATTGTCATAAAGTACTGGTTGCATACTATCGCCAGTAACTTTTAATGCAAAATAGTTTTCTGGGTCTGATACATCTTTATCTAAATAGATATATCCTATAAAATTTTCTTCCACTAAGTAGTTATATCCAGCTTTTACTGTTCCTAAAAGAGGGAAGACTTTTTTGGAGTCGATTGTTGTTTTAAATTGTTCTTTATATTTTTCTTCATTCAGATAGATTAATTGATCATCATCTAATTTTTTCATTAAAACATCTATATCCATATCCATAGCGTTTGCTAAGGCTTTTAATGTTTCAATACTGGGACTAATAGGTTTATTAGTAGAAGGGTTTATGTTTTTTTCGAGCATATGAATGTAGCTTCTACTAGTTCCTATTTTGTTTGCAAAATCCTGAAGGGATAAGTTGTGTTCGTCTCTATATTCTTTTATAATTTCTCCTAAATTCATAGTAATTCCTCCTTTCTTACAGTAACATTGTACAATATATTTTACAAAAAAACAATAATTTTTGTAAAATATACTTGACACAAAAAAACGATAATGCTATATTGTATTTGTACAGTAAATAGAACAAACAAAGGAGTGATATGAATGAAGAATCGAGTTAAGGAATTTAGAGAACAACAAGGAATGACACAAGAAGAATTGGCTGAAAAGTCTGGAATTTCAAGAACTACAATTTCAGGATTTGAAAATGGTACTATAGAAATAACAACTAATACAACTATGGATAAAATTTCTAAAGCGTTGGGAAAGAAGACAAAAACTGTATTTTTTTTATAATCTGTGTACAGTAAATAGAACACAATGAAGGCATAAAACAATCTTGACAAACAAAAACCTGTTTCTACTAATAGGAAAATTGTAGAAATCTTATGGGAGAAAGTAAAAGAAAAGGGGTGATGAAATGGATGGCAAAAAAATCTTAAGAATAAATGAAGCAGCGCAATACTTAGGAGTTAATGAATCAACTTTGCGAACTGCTGCCAAAAACAATGAAATACCGTTTAGGAAATTTTCAAACAAATATTATTTTAGTCTAACGGCTCTTGAGATTTGGGCTGGTGGACTAGACGTAAAAACAGAATTTGCGAAAGCTTTAGCAATACAATTACAAAATGCTTAGAAGGAGGTTTTACAAATGAAAATAGTTAATAAGAAAAGATTTATAACGTTTATAATGACAAATTTAACAATTTTAGTTTTACTGTTTAATGTTTGTTTAGCAAAAACAGAAACTGTAACGGAAGATTATACAGTTGCAGCAGGTGATACACTTTGGTCTATCGCTTGTGAAAATGCTGAAACTGATATTAGAGAGTACATATATGAATTGAGAGAAATAAACAACTTAAACGATTGTATGATCTATCCAGGTCAAACAATAAAAATTATCAAATAGGAAGGAGTGAAAATTTATGATGGAAGAAAAGTATGTAAAAGATATGTTAGAAGATATTAAAAATTTAGCTTTAAATGAGAATACAAAAGGAATTGTAGCAATGTGCGAAAACGAAATTGAAATGATTGAGAAGCGTACATTAAAACAAGAGGTTACTGATGCAGTTAAATTGATTGAAGATGCAAAATATGAAATCACAAGACTTAGACATGATGATACAGATGATTTATATAATCTTTTGAATAGCGCAAGTAAATTTTTAAGAAATTTAGCAATAAAAATAGAACCAAACACAACCACTGGAAATGAGAATGTTTAGTTCCACAAAAATACTTATATAAATATTTTATATAAGTATCTTAACATAATTCAAAAATCAAATCAAGGAGGATGTTATGAATAAAGTTGTTTTGATGGGGCGCTTGGCTAGAGACCCTGAGGTTAGATATACAAATACCAATAACACACTTGTATCATCTTTTCCATTAGCAGTTAATAGAAAATTTGCAAAACAGGGAGAAGACAGGCAAGCTGACTTTATTAATATTGTTGCATGGGACAAGACTGGTGAATTTTGCAGTAAATATTTTAAAAAAGGTCAACAGGTTGCTGTGATTGGAAGAATACAAACAAGAAATTACGATGATAAAGATGGTAAAAAAGTCTATGTGACAGAGGTTATTGCTGAAGAAGCATATTTTGCTGAAAATAAAAAGGATTTAGTAAACAACGCTGGACCTTTTGATAATACAAATACAGCAGCTGCTATAACAGATGATGATTTACCATTTTAATAAACATATTCAATATAAAAGAGCGTAGAAGCAAGTCAGGGCTACGATTAACTTGTTCTATGCTCTTTTATTTTATTAAGGCGGTGGAGAATGGCTATATTTAGGAATGTACACATTTCTTTTTGGGAAGATTCAAAAGTTCAAGAAGAAATGGACAAAGATGAAAGGTACTTTTTTCTCTATCTTTTAACGAATCCTCACACTAGTCAAATAGGTTGTTATGAAATAACAATTAGGCAGATGGAATACGAAACGGGGTTAGATAAAAGTGAAATTGAACGATACATAGAGAGATTTGAAAATGAACTTGGAATTATAGAATATTCAAAAACGACAAAGGAACTTTTAATAAAAAATTGGTATAAATACAATTTTAACAAAAGTCCAAAAATGTTTTCACATATAAAAAAAGAAATACAAAATATAAAAAATATACCATTTAAAAACTATATAGATACCATATCTATACCCTATATATACGGTAACGCAATAAGAATAATAAAAGAACAAGAAAAAGAAGAAGAACAAGAAGAATCAAAGAATCAAAATGGTGACAGTTGTGTTGACGGCTTTTTGGAAGATTCGAATTGTGCTGATAAAGTTTTTATGTTTTATGAGCAAAACATTGGGACTGTAAGCCCATACACATATGAATTATTAAATAGCTATCGTGTTGATGGATTTAATGATGAGATATTGATTTATGCGCTGCAACTTGCTGTAAATGCAAATGCTAAAAATAATAATTACATAAAAGCTATTTTGAATAATTGGAAGAAGTCAAATGTGAAAACGTTAATTGATGCACAGAATGAGAATAAAAAGAAAAATATAGATGTTTTGAGAAAAAAAGAAAAACCTAACAATGCATATGAAGCAAAAGAAATTGGCAATGAGGATCTTAGTAAATTTTATTTAAACTGAGGTTGACTTTTAAATGTTTTTGAATTAATCAAGGCTATAAAAAATATGTAAAGGGGTGTAGTACGAATGATAAGTAATGAATGTAGAAGGGATTCGAACGAATCTGTTAATAAAAACAAGAGATATATGCAAATAAGAGAAATATTAAAAGATGGTAGAGAGATGTCAGCAAAAGAAGTAGCAGTGGAAATGTACAGAAGGGGTTATACAGATTCAAATGAGAGAAATTATTCAGCACCAAGGCTTACAGAACTTGAAACGATTCATAGATTAGTAAAAATAGTTAGAAAAAAGAGATGTCAATATACGGGAAAATCTGTTTCTGTATATAAATTAATTGATAATAAAGAAAAATGGGAGCAAATTAAATTAAATATGGAGGCATAAAATGGATGGTTTAAAAATATTTGCTGTAATACTTGTAAGTTATTTTGCATCAATTGGTATTTACTTCACACTTCTCAGAATTTGGCTGACTATTGATGCTAACAAGAGAATAAGACAATTAAAACGAGGAAGAAGGGAGCAATTAAAATGGAAGGAATAATAATAACAGCAATAATATGCGTAACTATAATAATTTTAGCTGATTAATATTAACAAAAGAAAGTAGTGTGATTAGGATGAACTACGTTGAACCGATTAGAGATAAAAATTTGATAGATGATATGTGTACATATTTAAAAAATAAAAATAAACGTGATTGTATTTTATTTATGTGCGGAATCTACATTCGGGCTTAGAGTTTCTGATTTGCTTTTGTTCAAAGTAAAAGATTTGAAGAAACGTAGACAGATCTCAATTAGAGAAAAGAAAACAGGAAAGCAGAAAATATTTAATATACCTGATGAATTTTATTCTATTCTAAATCAATATTTGGATACAAGGAATGATGATGAGTATCTTTTTAAAAGTAGGCAAGGAAATAAAGCAATTACAAGGGCGCGAGCATATCAAATTTTAAACAAGGCTGGGAAACATTTTAATTTAGAAAATATAGGAACTCATACAATGCGAAAAACTTTTCGGATATTGGTATTACAAAACGTATAACGATATTGTAGGGCTTATGCAAATTTTAAATCATTCCAGCGAAGCAATTACTAAAAGATATATTGGAATTGAGCAAGAAGAATTAAATAGAAAACAGAAGAAATTTAAACTGATTGATAAATTTAATTGGGAGGTAGGTTAAATGAACATAGCAGAAGCAGAGAAAATAATTAAAAATAGTTTTCTTTTTAAAGATGCAAACGAACATATACAGCTAAAAGAAGCTATTAGCATAGTATTACAAGCATTAGAAAACAGCATAAGCAAAGACAATATAAAAGAGAAAATAGAAGAGCAAACAAAAAGAATAGATAAGTTACTAGAAGATGTGGTTGATAAAAGTATAGGTTGTATAAATGTATCGTATTTAAGTAAAAAAGAAAAAGAAGAGGTAATAAATAAACGTAACTGTTTGCTAGTTCAAAAAGCAACATTGCAACAAGTAAAAGAAGAACTACTAAAAGGAGAGTAAAACAATGGAAGAACTTAAACAACAAATAAAAAACGAAATTTTAATAGAATTAGGCTCGTGTATATCTGTTATACAAGACATTTTAATTGAAAATGGTTTAGTTACAGATAAAGAAATTGCACAAAAAATAAAAACTAAAAAAGAATTATATGAGGACGTAAAAAACAAAATTGAAAAATTAAGCAGAGAACAAAGAGAAGAACTTATAAAAGAATTGGAAGGGCGATGTATATGGAAGAAATAAAAGTTGGAGAGTATGTGAGAACTGAACATGACGGAATAGGTAAAATATTAGAAGTTAGATACATGCCATTAAGATATGTCTATGACGTAGTTGGAAACATTGCATTTACAGAGGATATAACAAAACACAGCTTCAACATAATAGACTTGCTTGAAAAAAGGGATATAGCAACCTTTAAATTCAGAGGCTTAACAGTAACTAAACTGTTAAGTGAAGAAGATATTGCAGATTTAAAAAGTGGAGAATTAAAGCTTGTAAATGTGTTAACGCACGAACAATTTGAATCTATGAAGTATGAGGTGAAATGAAAATGAACGTAATTTTTTTAGATGTAGATGGTGTATTAAATAATAAAGAACATATATTGAAGCTTGTTGAGTTACTAGGAAAAGAACAATATTTTCAATTACATAGAGATTTAGGTGAAATGCCTTTTGATTATCAAAGTTGTATGCTTCTACATGGATTAATTAATAAAACGGGTGCAGAAATCGTTTTATCAAGTACTTGGAGGTTAAGTCCAAAACATATAGAAGTATTAGAAAAATATACAGACTTAAAAATAAAAGATAAAACACCTAGATTAAATACTATTCGTGGTGAAGAGATAAAACAGTATTTAGAAGGACATAAAGAAATAACAAACTATGTAATTATAGATGATGATTCAGATATGCTAGAAGAACAAAAAAGTCACTTTGTAAAAGTTGATACAAAGAAAGGTCTTACAATGGCAGAGATAGTCGAATGTGAAAGAATATTATCATTATGAGGTGATATAGATGGAAGAAGATATAAAGATATTAGAAAATAAATTAAAGCAATGGGAACCATATAAAAACACAAAATTTCCAACACCAATAGAAAAAGAGATACAAAAAGAGAACCGAGCTATAGAAAACTTACTAAACAAATACAGAGAACAAGAAAAAACAATAGAACTTGCTTTAGATTGTTTATCAGTATGGGCTATGTGTGCAGATGATGAAGGTTGTTTTTGTACTGTAAAAGGGAAAGAGTGTAATGTAGTAGCTAATGAAATTGAGGGGCAAGAACATACTACTTGTAAAGAATGTTTAATAGATTATTTTAAAAAGAAAGCTAGAGGTGAGTAATATGAATAAGGAATTTTTAAAACATAGATTAGAAATGGTGACAAAGCAAATACAAATATATAAAACAAATGCTATTGAAAGTATTGAAAAAGAAGAAATGATACCAGCAACATGTGATTTGCTTATTATGAGAGATTTGAAGGAACAACAATTATTACTAAAACAAATAGTAGAAAGCGAGGGGCAAAGCAATGAGTGAAGCAGATAAGATGTTTGAAGAGTTAGGATATAAGAAATACGAAAATTATGAAAAAACTAGAGAAATATTTATATGCAAAGGTATAGATAAAATTGTTTTTGATAAAGAATATAAGTATTTTACTACTTCAATAATTAATGATGGATATTATGAACTTATTAAGCGTGTGAAAATCAAAGAACTAAAAGCAATAAATAAAAAATGTGAGGAATTGGGGTGGATATAATGTTAAAGATTAACCATGATATAGATTTGAAAGAGCTTGCTAAAAAATATGATTTCATTTATTGCAGTAATTGGAGAGAACCATACGAAGATGACAATTACGGCGATTTAGTTTATAAAGACTCATTATATATAAACTGGAGAGAAGATATACTTCTACCTAGGGGAGCGATTACAGTTAGACAATACGGAGATATTGATGAGGCTATCGACAAGTTATACGAACTAATCCAAGCAGGTTTAGTAGAAAAAGTAGAGGAGTGATAATGTGGGTGGCAAATACGAAGTAAGGTATTACAGCAATACTGATTTAGCACAGCAATTGAATAATGGAATAGAAACCATGTATACAAACAATTGGTTTGAATTTATATGGGTAAGACTAACAAAGAAAGTCATATATTATAGAGTTTTTGTAGAGGAGTGATAAACAATGAAAATATTAAAGAGATTGTTTTGCAAACATGAAGATGAACTAGTAAAGAAAGTTGAGCCGTTCGCTTGTATAAGTGGAGTGCAAACATATAAAAGATGTAAGAAATGTGGAAGAATAAAAGAACATATTTTCATGCAGTACGAAGGGATGGGATGGAAATAATGACAAATAGACAATGGTTAATGGAACAAATGCAAAATATGAGTGATGAAGAGTTAGCAAAGAAGATACCTATTGATTTTAAAGATTTAGGGTGTTGGACATTGAAGTGTGAACATATAAATTGTTTAAACTGTAGAGTTAACTGGCTAAAATCAGAACACAAAGAACCAATAAAACTATCAGATGCAGAAAGAGTAATACTTGAGAATGTAGATAAAGACTATGAATGGATTTGCAGAGATAAAAACGGATATTTGAATGTTTATATTGGTAAACCTACAAAAAACGAAAAAGCACAAATATGGGCATGGCATACAGATTATAGAGGGATTGCCGCATTTCCAAATCTATTCCAATTTATAAAATGGGAAGATCCAGAGCCATATAATATAGAGGAACTTTTGAAAGGAAAATAAGTATGGAGAAATTATATTTAAGATACAGTCTTTTATTGATGATATATCAATTTGCAGAAGAAAAAAATGAGAGATTATATACAAATTCGATAAGTGCATTAGAAAACGCTTTTGATGCTGTGCAAATAAATAATGGTATTTCAAAAGATATAGTTTGGAACAAAATTGAAGAAATAGAAAAAATATTAGAATATAAATAATTTTTGTGTATGAGTTATCTTCAAATAAAAACTGTAAAACTCAAAAATAAAAATAAATAAAAAGCTATAAATATCAAGCTAAAAAATGTATGCATGAGTTTTACACAATATAAGATATGGAAAACTCAAAGAAATAAATTAGGAGGAAAAATAAGATGAGAAAATTTGAAAAAGTAAGCAGAATAAAAGAAGATATAAAATTACCTGAAAGAGCTACAGAAAAAAGTGCGGGGTATGATTTCTTTGCCATTGAAGATGTTGAAATTCCACCTTACAAATTAGGTGATAAACCATTCAACGTAGCCACAGGAATAAAAATTCAAATGTTAGATGATGAATCTTTAGAATTGCTAAATCGTAGTAGCAATCCAGAAAAGAAAAATTTAGTAATACCACAATCACTAGGATTAATTGATGCAGATTACTATAATAACACTAAAAATGAAGGTGAAGTATTTTTTTCTTTTTACAATCTGAACACTCAATCTGTGTCAATTAAAAAAGGTGAAAAATTAGGGCAAGGTGTTTTTAGAAAATATCTTATTGTAGACAACGATAATGCTAAAGGTATTAGGCAAGGTGGGTTTGGAAGCACAGGAAAATAGAAAGGATGATATACATATGATGACGGGAAGTGAATTTAAAAATAAAATAAAAAATTATATAGACATTGTTCGTGGTATTAGAGATTTAAATGAGCGAATAAAGAAATTAGAAACAACTTCTAAAATTGTTAAAGATAGCGTAAAAGGTTCATCGAATGAATATCCTTTTATTCAAAAAACTTGTGTTGTAGAAGGCATGGAGAGAAATGAGAGGTTGAAGCGAAAGAAAAAAATTTTAAAGAAAAAGCAAAAGGAGTTAGAAATAGTAAAAGATGAATTAGAATTATATATAAATACAGAGATTAAGGAAGAACGAATAAGACAGATACTAGAATATAAATATATTGACGGATTTAGTTGGGTTAAGATTGCATTTAAAATGAAAGCTACTTCGGAAGAGTCTGTTAGAAAAGAACTTGAGAGATTTTTAAAGAAATTGTAAGTTTGTCCGTTTTGTCCGCTTCTGTGTGTTAAATTGATATTGTAAGTAACTGGCATTAAGTATTATAATAAAAACCTTTTTAAAGACTAGCTAGAGCAGAGCTAGTCTCTTTTTTATGGCAAGTTAATCTAGAAAGTCTAGAGCTTCCCTGCTAAGGAATGCGTACATGGTGTTGTATGTAGTGCAAGTCTACAGCTTGTCGCCATTTTAATTAATAAAAAATCAAAGGAGAGAAAAAGTATGATAAAAATAAAATGCATAATGAACTATAGAGATGCTATAACAAGGGAATTAAGAGAGTACGGAAATGAATATATAGAATCAAACGAAAGAGCAAAAGAAATTATTAGTAAAGGATATGCTGTTTTTGTTGAAGAAATAATGGAAGATGCAACTACTGAAGAGATAATTGAAACTATAACTACTGAGGAGATAATAGAAGATGCAACAGTGAAAGTAGAAATGGAAACAGCGAGAAAGAAAACAAATGCAAAGAAATAATAAAGAAGTAGCAGATTTTTATAATAGTCCTGCTTGGAAGAAAACAAGAAAAGCATATAAGTTATATCGAATGAATCTTTGCGAACGATGCAACGGGATTGGTTATTACGTACATCATAAAAAATATATAACGGCTAACAATGTACATGATTCAAATATAACTTTGAACTTTGAAAATTTAGAATTGCTTTGCAAATATTGTCATAATAAAGAACATTTTGAACAAGAGTTAGGTTATGAATTTGACGAAGATGGTCAACTACGCCCCCCTATTGAGGGTTAAAAATTATTGATTGGGATATCGGTGTAAGGGGCTTCAAAAAATACGCAGGGAATTTTTGCATAACCCCCCTAGAAAGGAAGTGAAAAAATGGCGAAGAAAATTGCGTATAAAGATTTAAAAGTTATAGAGAAAACATTTAAGGAAGTAGATACGGATAAAAGCAAATTAGCTTTGTCATTAATTGATGAAGCTTACTTTTTAGGCGAAACACTGAGCAAATTGAAAAAGAAAATTTTAAAAGATGGAGTTGTAACTGAAATGTGTCGAGGCAGTTATTCTATTGATAGAGAAAACCCTGCATTGAAAAGTTATAATGCTTCATTAAAAAATTATCAAGCTTTATTAAAACAAATTACAGATTTGCTTCCACCTGAAATTGAAATTCCTAAGGATGATGGATTTGACAGCTTCGGGGATGATGCTTAATGACATATATTGAAGAATATTATAATTTTCTATTAGATAATCCTGAAAAAGCTTGCCATAAAGTTTTAACTGTCTATAAGAAACTTGTTGAAGATATAAAGAATCCTAAACAAGTTTCTTTTTTTAATAAAATCACAGAATCAAATGAAACGCATACTTTTATTTTTAATGAAAAACGTGGTAATAAACCAATAGAATTTATCGAAAGATTTTGCAAGCATTCGAAAGGTAAATGGGCTGGACGACCTGTTGAATTAGAATTATTTCAAAAAGCTTTTATACAAGCATTATTTGGCTTTATAGATAAAGATACAGGAATAAGAAAATATAAAAAAGGTGCTCTGTTTATTGGACGTAAAAATGGTAAATCAACCATGGATAGTGGCCTTGCAAACTACATGCTTACTAAAGACGGTGAAGGCGGTGCAGAGGTTTATTCTGTGGCTACTAAAAAAGACCAAGCAAAGGTTGTATGGGACGAATGCAAGAGGATGATAAAAAAATCACCTGCACTCAATAAGCGAATTAGATGTCTGGTTGGAGGTATTTTTTATGATGAAACAGAGAGCTTTTTGAAAGCACTTGCATCTGACAGTAATTCTTTAGATGGTTTGAATGCACATTTTGTAGTTGCAGATGAAGTTCATGCTTGGAAGGATAAAAATTTATTAGATGTTATGTATGATTCGATGTCTGCACGCGAACAACCGATGTTATTAGAAACGTCGACAATGGGAACTATAAGAGAATCTGTTTTTGATAATGAATATGAGTATTTTTCCGAAATAATTAAGGGGTATGAAGGATTAAGCGATATCGTAGATGAAACGGTTTTACCTGTTATATATGAGTTAGACAGTCCTGATGAATGGCAAGATGAGAGAAAATGGTATAAAGCAAATCCAGGGCTTGGAACAATAAAGAAAATAAAGGATTTACGAGATAAGGTAAACAGAGCAAAAAATAATCCTAACGAACTTCTTAATTTGCTTTGTAAAGATTTTAATATTAGGCAAAATGGACAAGACAAATGGTTAAGTTATGAAATAGCAAATAATGAAGCCGTATATGAAATGAAAGATATTCAAGATACGTATGCTGTTGCAGGTGTAGATTTATCAAGTACTACAGACTTAACTTGTGCGACTATTTTAATATTTAAGAACGGTATTAAATATGTTTTGCAGCAATATTTTATCGCTGAAGCAAATCTGCAAAAGAAAATTCAAGATGATAAGATTCCATATGATATTTGGGAAAAGAAAGGACTGGTTACATTATGTGAAGGCGCAAAAATTAATTATACAGACGTAACAGAATGGTTTAATCGTATGCATAATGATTATGAGATTTCAGCAATGTATGTAGGCTATGATCCGTGGAACTCTCAATATTGGGTTGAGGAAATGAAAGCATATGGTTATAACATGATTGAAATTCGTCAAGGTGCAAAAACGATGTCAAATCCTATGAAAGAACTATATGCAGATTTGTCGGAGAAAAAAGTTAATTATAATAATAATCCGATATTAAAGTGGTGTTTAACAAATACATCAGTTAAACGTGATGAGAATGATAATATAAGACCTGTAAAAGGACATCAGCAACGTGCACGTATTGACGGTACAGTTTCGCTTATAATTGCGTATTGCGTATTAGCTGAAAAATACACAGATTACATGAATTTAATGGAGGAATAAGGATGAAAGAAAAAAGAAGCTTATTCAATTTTATATTTGGAAAGAAAGATAAAAACCAAAATTTACATCAAGCATATTTGCAATTATTGAATGGATATAATCCACATTTTAGTACATATGGAACTGATACATATGATAGTAAAGTTGCAAGACAGTGTATTGATAGAATTGCTACTCATTGTGCAAAATTGCTGCCTAAACACATTAAAGATACTGTGAGTAATAACATTAAAGGTGATATCAATTATATGCTAGGGAATCAACCTAATCCATTAATGTCAACATTCGATTTTATATATAAGATAATTTCAATGTTATATACAGATTCAAATGCTTTTGTATATATAGCAAAAGACAAAAATGGGTATATAACAGGTTTCTATCCTGTATTAGCACTAAATTACGATTTGCTTCAAGATAATGATGGAATTATTTATTTACAATTTAAGTTTGTAAACGGACAAACATATACAATTCCTTATTTAGAGTTAATACACTTAAGATTGTTTTTTAATAAACATGATGTATTTGGAAGTCATAATAAAGTTTTAAAAACGGATTTAGAAACGGCACATACTGCATCAGAAGGAATTAAGAATGCAATTAAAAGCTCGAATAATTTAAAAGGTATCATAAAATTTACAAATTCTATGTTAAAAGATAAAGATATTAAAGCAAGTAAAGATGCTTTTGTAAAAGACTTTTTAAGTTTGGAAAATGAAAGTGGAATAGCAGGTTTAGATGCTAAAGCAGAGTTTCAAGAAGTAAACATGAAACCTATTACACTAGATAAAGAACAATTGGCACAAGTAAATTATAATATATTCGATTATTTTGGAATATCCGAGAATATTGTAAGAAATAAATTTACATCAGAAGAATGGAATGCTTTTTATGAAGGTGTAATAGAACCAAGAGCAATTCAAATGAGTTATGCATTTACAAATAAGATATTTAATTATCAGGCGCGTAAAGATGGACATAGAATTATATTTTCAACTAATAGGCTTCAATATGCAAAGATAGAAAGTAAAATAAGTTTATTGAAAGAAGCTGGAGCGTTAGGATTATTAACTAAGGATGAGGCAAGGGAAATAATAGATTTACATCCATTAGGCGGAGAAGAAGGAGCTAAAATAATTCAATCATTAAATAATATAGATAGTTCAATAGCAAATCAATATCAAGGAGGGAATTAAGATGGAGAAAGCCATTAAGGAAGTAAGATTAGCAGAAGTGAGAGCTTTGGAAGAAAATGAAAGTAATGAGATGATAGTAGAAGGATATGCCGTTGTATTTAATCAAGTAACAGATTTAGGATGGTGTAAGGAAATAATTGATAGAAATGCTTTCAATGGTGCTGATATGAAAGATTGTGTATTAAAATACAATCATAATGATAGCTTTTTAATTTTAGCAAGGACAAGAAATAAAAGCTTAGAATTAAGTATTGATGATCATGGTTTAAAAATTAGGGCAAAATTAATTGATACTACAAATAATAAAGACGTTTATAAGATGATAAAAGAAGGATTATTAGACAAAATGAGCTTTGCATTTACTGTTGCAGAAAGAAGTTGGGATTATGAAACTGATACAAGAACGGTATTAAGAATTGCAAAACTATATGATGTTTCAGTTGTAGATATTCCAGCATATGATAACACAGAAATATATGCAAGAAGCAAAGAAGAATACGAAAATGAAAAAAGAGAATATGAAGAGTTGAAATTAGAAAAACAAAAAATGAAGTTATTATTAAGTTTATAATCTCGAACAAAGACTGGTGGTATAACTGGTCTTTTTTAGTGCGGTAGAGCCTGAATAGAGAATTTATAAAAGCGGTGGTATAACTGTTAAAAAGAAAAAAGGAGGAAATGAAAAATGACTTTAAAACAAATTGAAGAAAGAAAAGCAGAACTTCAAAATAAAATTAGTGAAGCTAAATCTAAAGAAGAACTAGAAGAATTAAGAACACAAATAGAAGCTATTAATAAAGAGATTCCTGAAGAAGAAATCACAAAGGAAGAAGAAAGAAATTTAATAGCTGATACAGAAGAATTAGAAAAAAGAAATATAAAAAATTTAAAAATATTTAAGGAGGAAGAAAAAATGGAAGAAAGAAAATACACAATAGCTGATAAAGAATATAGAAGTGCATGGGCTAAAAAATTAATGGGATTAAGTGAAGATAAATTCACAGAAGAAGAAAAAAGAGCATTAGGAGATGCTGTTACAACAACAGATACAACATTTGTTCCATCAGCAGAGGGAACACAAGGAATTAATAATGGTGGGTTATTTATTCCAACTTCTGTAAGAACAGAGTTGTTAGAAATAATTGAAAAACAATCACCAATATTTAGAGATATAAGAAAATTACAAGTTGCAGGAAATGTTGATTTGCCTTATTTATTTAAAGCTGATGATGCTGAATGGTATGCAGAAGTAACAGATACAAAGAACGAAGGTGCAGAATATAAAAATCTTCAATTAACAGGTTGGGAATTGGCAAAAGATGTAGTAGTTACATGGAAATTAGAAGAAATGTCAACAGAAAGTTTTATAGCATTTATTCTTGAAGAATTAGCTAATAAGATGGGTAAAGCATTAGTTAATGCTATTATTTACGGCGATGGTGAAAATAAACCTACTGGAATAACACATGGTTTATCTGCTATCACAACAGGAGAAACTCCAGTTGATAATATCATTAATACTTACAAATCATTACCAGAAGATTCAAGAGTTGGTGCTAAAGCCTATATTTCAACAGGAGTTAATATTGAAATAGTAGGTTACAAAGATAAAAACGGAAATTATCCATTCTTACAAGGTATGTCAACAAACAACTTAGTTTCTATCGAGCAAGATCCATATTTGAAAAATAATGATGTAGTAGTCGGCAATCCAAGATATTACATACTAAACGAAGTAACACCAATTAGAGTTGAGAAAGAAAGAACTGTAAAAGGTAGAAAAACAACTTATGGTGGATATGCAATTTATGATGGTAAAGCTAAACCAAATGCATTTGCATATGGTCAATATACACCAACAGTTTAGTTGGTAAAAGGAGAGTGTAATTGATATGGAAAATTTATTAAGTCTAGCAAAAGAAACATTAGGAATTGTGTCATCTGCAACAGCAAAAGATGTATCCTTAAGAATGCTTATTAACTCAGCTATTGCTGATATAAAAAGAGCAGGAATTAAAATAGACACATCTAAAACAGATGATTTAATCAAAAATACAATAATGCTATATGTAAAAGCTAATTTTGGAATTTCAAATCCAGATGATAAGGCGAAATACTTTGAGGCATATCAATTACACATCGCCAAATTAAGTCTTTCAGAAGATTATAAGGAGGCTAAACCATGATTGATGTTACATGTAAGTTAGTTACACAGAATTATGAAACTGATTCTGTAGGTAATCAATTATTAAGAAATTCTTTTATAGAAATCCCAATAATTGAAGTTCAAGATGTATATCAAAGTGAATTTTATAATGCATCTCAGCAAGGGTTGAAGCCAACTTTAAGATTACTGATTAGTGATTTAAACTATAGCGATGAAGAAGAACTTGAATACATGGGAAAAAGATATACAGTTATTCGTGTAGATAAGGTTGACAATGAAAGTGTTGCTCTTGTGTGTGAGAAAAGAGTTGGTGTAAATGCAAGTTGATAAATTAAGCAATGCCATTAACGAAGTATTAGAAGAATATTCTGATGAAATTACTGAAAAAGTAAAGAAAGTTATTGATAATGTTGCAAAAGAAACGAACCAAGTGATTAAAAATCATATAAGTTTTAAAGAAAGAACAGGAGAGTATATTAAGCATTTTAAAATTAAAAAGGCTTATGAGGATAAATTTAACAAACGTCTTATTTGGCATGTGGCGAGTCCTGAATACAGGCTTAGTCATTTGCTTGAATATGGGCATGCTAATAAAAATGGGGGAAGGACTCGAGCCTTTCCTCATATTCGTTATGGTGAAGAATTTGCAAAACAAAATCTTGAAAAAGAAATAAAGGAGGCAATTGAAAAGTGAATGAATTAAAAACTATTTTAGAACAATTAGATTATCCTGTTGCATATGATCATTTTAATACACCAACAGTTCCCCCTTTTATTGTTTTTCGAAGATATGCAAGTAATAATTTTTTTGCTGATGGCGGAGTTTATAAAAAAATCAATAACATTTATGTTGAACTTTACACAGATAAGAAAGACATTGAAATAGAAAATGCATTAGAGAAATTGTTTGATGAAAATCAAATTGTTTATAATGTTGAATCTGAAACATTTATTTCAGAAGAAAATGTATATGAAATAATTTATGAAATTAATAAGGAGGATTAAAAAATGCAAAAAGTTAAATTTGGATTTAAAAATGCGTATTATGCAAAAATTACAGAAGCAGATGGAACTATTACATACGGAACACCTGTAAAATTAAATGGCGCAGTAAGTATGAGTTTAGCTGCTGCTGGAGAATTAGTACAATTTTACGCAGATGATGGTTTGTATTTTAGCGACAATTCTAATAATGGTTATGATGGTACTTTGGAGTTAGCTTTAGTTCCAGATGATTTCAAAACGGATATATTAGGTGAAACATTAGATACAAATAAAGTGCTTATTGAAAATGCAATAGGTGTAAGTAATCCATTTGCATTATTATGTGAGTTCACGACAGATAATGGCGCTAAAAAGTTTGCTTTTTATAATTGTATTGCATCAAGACCAGAGCTTGCAGCAACAACCAAAGGTGAAACAAAAGAAGTTTCAACAGAAACATTAAATTTAACAATTAGACCTAACAAAGAGGGCTTGGTAAAAGTCTCAACAACAGACCAAACATCAACTGAGGTAGTTAATAAATGGTATACGGAAGTTTATAAACCGGTTGTAGAAGGATAAATTTATGGAGGTAAAAAGTTATGGAGAAAGTTTTAAATATTAGCAATAAGGATATAAGAATGAAATCAACAGCAGGCACTTTAATGCGCTATAGAAATAACTTTGGAAGAGATTTAATTAAAGATATGGTACATTTACAAAATAAGCTAAAAAAAGTAACAGCTGGGGAAGAACAATTTCAAATTATTGAATTAGATATGTTTGAAAAAATTGCGTGGAGTATGGCTAAAACGGCTGATAATACAATACCGGATATTGAACATTGGCTAGATAATTTTGAAACTTTTGACATAATGAAAGTGCTTCCTGAGATTATGCAATTACTTGTTGATAATTTACAACAAGAAAATGAATCAAAAAAAAAGTTAGCAGAACTAATAAACAAATAAATGCGAGTATGATTATTTTACGAGCATTAAAAATGGGAATGAGCCTAGCGGATTTAGATGAAATCACGCTAGGCTTTATTCTTGATTTGATTGAACAAAACAATATCGAGGTTCGCGAAGATGATGAAATAGAAGCGACTATTGAAATGTTAGATAGATTTTAAGGGAGGGAAAATAATGGCTGAAATAAAAGGAATTACTGTCCAAATTGGACGGGGATACAACAGGTCTTGATAAAGCCCTTAAAGATACAAATAAAGAAATAAATACAACTCAAAAAGAGTTAAAAGAAGTTGAAAGACTTCTTAAATTAGATCCTAAAAATACAGAGTTATTAGCACAAAAACAAGAACTATTAGGAAAACAAATTGAACAAACTAAAACTAAAGTTACAGCATTAAAAGATGCTCAAAAAAACGCGGATAATCAAATGAAAAATGGAGTGGAAATTTCTCAAACGCAGTATAGAAAATTGCAAAGAGAGATTGCTGCATCAGAAAATAGCATAGAGAAACTATCAAGCGAAGCTAAAAAATCAGAAGGTATCTTTGAAAATCTTGGTACTACTTTTTCAAAAGTAGGAAATGGAATGAAGTCTGTTGCTAGTTCTATTGGAAAGGGAATTGCATCAATAGGGGCCACGGCTGGCGCAGCAGTTACAGGAATAATAGCACTTGAACAGTCTACTAGGGAATATAGAAGTGATTTGTCTAAATTAGAAACCAATACAAATCAAGCGGGGTTAAATTTTGGAAAAATGCAAGACAATTTAACTTCCTTGGTTGCAATAACAGATGAAACTGACAGCTCAATTGAAGCACTTTCAAATTTGATGCAAACAGGTTTTGATGACGCAGGAATTGAGAAAACGCTAGATAGTTTGAGTGGTGCAATAATTGCATTTCCAGATACTTTGAAAATTGAAAGTTTAGCTGATGGCCTTCAAGAAACTTTAGCTACAGGAAAAGCAACAGGACAATTTGCTGAATTATTAGAACGTTCTGGAATGAGTTTAGATACTTTTAATGCAGGACTTGAAAAAGCAACTGAAAATGGAAAACAACAAGAATATGTATTAGAACAATTAGCAAAAACAGGAATGGCAGAAGTAAATAAGGCTTATAGAGAGGCAAATGTTAACCTATTAACTATAAAAGAAGCTCAGCAAGAATTTAATAATTCAATGGCTACATTAAGTACGATAATGGAACCAGCTATTGCAAGTATAATGAGCTTTGGTGCAGAACTTTTAAATATTTTAACTAGTGCTTATGAAAGTGGAGGATTAGAAGGTTTAGTAGTAGCGATAGGAGATGTGCTTAATAGAATAGTGACTAAAATTGTTGAAAGTATGCCTAAGATAATAGAAATGGGAATGCAAATAATACAGGGCTTGCTCAATGGTATACAGCAAAATTTACCTCAAATAATGAGTTCAGCAGTAGAAATGATTAGTATATTTGTTAAGGCCGTTTTAGATATGTTACCTCAAATTATTGAAGTTGGAATGACAATAATAGCCCAGTTACTTATTGGAATTGCTGAGCAAATGCCAGAATTAGTTCCAGCAATAGTTGAATGTGTTTTGTTAATTGTTGAAACAATACTTGATAATATAGATCAATTAATAGATGCTGGCTTACAAATTCTAATGGCATTAATTCAAGGTATTATAAATTCATTGCCATTAATAATTGAGAAATTACCAGTAATAGTAACGCAAATATTTGAAGTAATAAACAACAATTTGCCTATTATTATTGAAGCTGGAATAACTATTTTATTAATGTTAATTCAAGGAATAATAGAAACAATTCCAGAATTAGTAAAAGCAATTCCTCAAATTGTAACATCAATTGTAGATGGATTTAAGAAATTTTTTAGTACAATTTCTGATATTGGTAAAAACATCGTAGAAGGAATATGGGAAGGTATGAAAAACGCGAAGGATTGGTTGATTGAAAAAATACAAGAATTATGTTCTAATGCGTTAGGTGCTATAAAAAGATTCTTTGGAATTGAATCTCCTTCAAAAGTAATGAGAGATGAAGTTGGTAAATATTTGGCAGAAGGTATTGGTGTTGGATTTAATAGTAAAATGCCAAGTGTAATTGAAGCGATGAAAGAAAAACTTGCAACTGTGACAAGTGCTTTGAGTACAGAATTAAATTTTGCTGAAATACCACAAATTGAAGGAAATAAAATAATAAGTGAAAATAGTTATGTGACCAAAAATTATACAAACACAATTGAAACAATTAGGCAACCAAGTAATATCGAATTAAGCTTAAATGGTATGAAATTTGCAAGAGCAATTATTCCTTCTCTAGATGAAGAATATGTGAGAATGGGGGTTAAGGTATGATTATAATTGACGGGCAAACTTTTGATGTTGGAATAACTAAAATAACAAGAAAAGCAAGTCAATCAGCAGAAAGTTTAGGGACCACACTTGATGGCAAAAAGCATTATGATGTAAAAGGCACTTATTATGATTATGATGTGACTTTTAATACCCGTGCGATGAATGTGGTGGCTTACGATAGACTTTATGAATTAATTACAGAACCTGTTGAACATCATACAGTTACTATTCCTTATGGACAAAGTACAATAACATTTTTAGCAAGAACTAAAGTTGGAAATGATACTTTAAAATTTAATTATACAAATGCTAAAAAATGGGGAGGATTTACAGTAACATTTGAAAGTTTAGAACCTCAAAGGGAGGTATAAATAATGTTAAAAATTGTATATGAAAATATTCCGACAGGTTCAATGCAAGGAAGTTCTACTGATATAAACTATAAACAACCTTTTTTGAATATGGCGGATTTTAAAATTGAAAGGAAGGTACATAAATATGCAACGTTAGAACATAATTTTTGGATTTTAAACGGAACATTCCCGAATTTTCCAGATGTGCCAACTAATTTAGGATATATGAGTACAATAATGTCTGATGAAAATGGAAATTTTGAAAATGAAATTGTTATAACAAGAGATTATGATGCAAATTATACCGCTCCTGGTTTAATGATTGAATTTGATTCAAATACAAACAACTATGCTAAAAATATGAATGTTAAATGGTATAGAGACAATGAATTACTTTCAGAAAAAGACTATGTTGTGGATAATGCAATATATTTTTGTAACAACCAAGTTATAGCCTTTAATAAAGTTGTAGTGACTATAACATCAATAAATAATGCATATAGATTTTTAAAAATTTTTAATATTAGTGATGGAATAATTAGAACATTTTTTCAAGATGAATTAGAAAATGTAGATATTTTGGAAGAAATATCTACAAAAAATGAAACATTGAGTATTAATAATACTTCTGTAAATATTATTAATAAAAATGATATAGGGATATTATTTCAAAGAACATTGCCATTCAAAGTATATAGAGATGATACTTTGTATGGCTGTTTTTTTATTGATACTTCTAGTAGTAATACAAAAAAGACTTTCTATACAATTAGTGCTAATGATTATATTGGTTTATTAGAATACCAAATGCATTTAGGAGGAATGTATTTTAATATTACAGTTTCTGATTTAATAACAGATATATTAGGTGACATTCCTTATGAATTAGATGAAAGTATTAAAAATAAAACTATTACAGGATATCTGCCAATTCAAACAAAACGTGAAGCGTTAAGGCAGGTTGTATTTTCAATTGGAGGAATGGTGGATTCTTCGAGAAGTGAAAAATTAATAATTAAACCTTTATCGAATGAAATTGATTCTTATTTAGGAAATGACAGGATTGTAAATGTAAAAACGACTGAATTAGCGATAACAACAGTAATAGAACTAAATACTCACAAGTATAAAATTAATTCAGAAGAAACGGAATTATTTAATGATACATTAAGTGGAACAACTTATTTAACATTTTCAAGCCCGATGCATGACCTGAAAATTACCGGTGGAACTATTTTAAATAGTGGAACTAATTATGCTACAATTCAAGCGAATGGATCAGTAATATTGACGGGACAAGGTTATGATGATGTGGTTGAAACTATCAAAAAAACAAATTCGGCTACTTCAACAACAGATTTAGAAAAGGTGGAAACTCATGAAACAACTCTAAACTGCAATTCAAATGAATTATTAGATTCGTTAAAATTTGTTAAATCTAATGTGGACATTACTTTTAGAATGATTACAGAAAAAGTTGGAGATTTAATTGATATTAATGGAACTGTTTGTAGAATTAAATCATTAAGTTTTTCTGCAGAACAAAAAAATATATATGCTAGCTCGAAAATGGAGGTGTATGATGGATAGTCTAATTTTCGATAGAACACAATCAGATATAACTAATTTAACTTCAAAAGGATACTATAACCATACTGATTTAAACAGAATTGAACAATGGTGCAATTATTTGGCTGGAGTTCTTAACAATTATAATTATATTGTTAATATCACAACAAAAACAAATTGGACAATGTTGGATTTACCAACACAATCAAAAATCGAACGAATAAGAAAAAACATAAATACGCTTAAACAAGCGTATTTTTCTTTTACTAAAATTCCATCGAATTTAGATTACATGACTTGCCAAAAAGCGAATGATATTGAAAAAATATTACACGAAATAGATTACATTCTGATGTGGATGGAAAACAATTTTGTATATTCGGGTGTCGCCAATTGTGGACAAACTCGAACATGGCAACAAAGGTTTAGAAGAATAAATAGTTACATTGTTCCTAGAACATGGCGACAATTAACTCAAGAATATTGGAATGAATTTGCTGAAAGTGATACATGGGAAGGAGTGACTACAATTGCAGAAAACTACGAATTATAATTTAAATAAAATAGAGGTTGAAGATGCGGTCGAAGAGAGCATAATAGCTCTTGGAGAAAATGCTGAAAAAATAGACGGTTTAATAAAAAATGCAGAGGAATTGTTTATAGCAACATATGGCACGACTACTTTTGCACAAATTCAAACCGCGGTAAATGAAGGGAAAATAATATTGTTGGATTATGGTGGAAGCCACAGACTTCAACTTACATACATAAGTGCAGAACAATTTAATTTCGCTGGTTTTGTTGATGCAAGCAATACTTTATTCAATGCCGTTTGTAAATCAACAAACGAATGGCTTTTAGAGTCAAAAGAAGTGGGTGCTGGAGGAAATGGCAATATACTAACATTTGAGAATATAACAGTTACGACTACCGAGTGGGTTGAAGATACAACATATGAAGAATTTGGTTATAAAGCAGATATCCCATGTACAGGAGTAACAGATGACTTCTTTTCTGATGTTGTTTTTGGTGTTTCAGAAGCAACAAGCGGAAATTATGCACCAATTAGTTTGACTGGCGCTGGAACAGTAACAATATATGCAGTAGAAGCTCCCGAAAGCACTATAACAATACCTACTATAATTTGCAGTAAGGGGGCTTGATTATGCTTGGGAAAACTAATGTGAAAGTTAAGCCAAATGCGAAAAAGCCTCCAATAGATTACGTGGAATATATAGAGAGTTCGGGAACTCAATATATTGATACTGGAATAATACCTAAGATTGATTATACGGTAGAAGCTGAATTTCAAGCAACAGAAGCTACTGGTTCAGGAGAAGGTTGGCTTTTTGCTACGTGGGATAATTCTGCCGGTTTTAGAGTTGGAATAGTTAGAAATATGTTTAGTAATTCAAACATAACAGTTAATGCAAATGGAACTTCCGTGACATATTCGCAAACATCAATATTACAATACACACGTGTAACCGCTAAGGCTACCTCCGACAGAGCTTATTCATTATATTTGTTTTCTCAACACGAATCGACTGGAGCAACTCATACCTCAATGAGTAAATACAAACTTTATTTGCTAAAAATTTACGATAGTGGCGGTTCTCTTGTTCGAGATTTCAAGCCATGCAAAGACGAAAACGGAGTTTATTGTTTATATGATGAAGTGTCTAAAACATATTTCTATAATCAAGGAACAGGAAACTTCACAGGAGGTGCAAGTTTATGATAGGTCAAACAAATGCGATTGAGAAAGTGAATGCAGGTATAGATTATGTAGAATATATTCAATCATCGGGGACTCAATATATAAATACTGGTTTGAAGCCAACGCAAAACACAAGAATTGTATGTGAGGTTGTTGATTTTGCAAGCAAAGGTGCTATTTTTGGCGTGGATAACGGGTGGTTAACACAAAGTTATACTGTTTTCCCAAACATTTCAGCATTTGGCACAGCCTCTTATGACATCTCAAATTATGTGTCTAATGGTACAATCGATTTTAGTAAAAATGGATTGATACATAACGGAAGTACTGTTTGGACACCATCAACAAGCGACTTTACAAGTTTATACGAATTGACACTATTTGCGTTAAATAGAAGTGGAGCGACAAGAGAATTGGGTAGTGGTAAATTAAAATATTTGCAATATTATGAAGCGGATGTTTTAGTACGTGATTTTAAACCTTGTAAAGATAAAAATGGAACATATTGTTTATATGACGAAGTATCTAAAACATATTTCTATAATGCAGGTACAGGAAGTTTTATTGGAGGGTGATAAGAATGATAGAAGTAAAAGATGAAATTTTAGGCGGAGAAGCGCGATACAGAATAATTGATAGTTCTGGGAATATTGTACATGCTGATGTAAATATTGAGATGATAACGCCTGTGCAACAAGAAGGGACACCAATCAACAAGGCTCTTTTTGATAGCATTAAAAGCGGAAATGATTTGGTTCAAACATATAGTGAGATTAATCCGATTATAAGCAACGGTTATAATTACATAACGTTAAAAAATTCAATTACTAAATACGAAAAAGGACAAAGAGTTTTGATTGATACAACGATTAAACCAACATATTTTAATACATCAATAATTCCTAAGTTTTCTAATACGGGAACGATGGAAGGCTTTACGTTATCAAATAGTACTTACGTTACGGATCCTCAAAAGGCATTTGATGGTGATTCGGAAACGTATTCGACGATAGGTGCTGCTAGTGGAACAGAAGAAATTAGTTTAACATTTCCTTACAAAATTAAACCTACTAAAATCAAAGTTAAAGCGTTTAACAATTCGTTTAATGTTTATGGCTATACAGATTCAACAACTAGTATTGTTTTAGCGTCAGCTAGTAGCACTGGCGATGAAGAAATTTACGAAATTGTTAATAGTGAGTTTGTTGAAAAAATTCGTATTATAGCAAATGATTATAGAATGAGCATGCGAGTTTATAATTTAGAAATAATAGAAGGTGAAGCGTATATGTTTAATACAAAATTGTATACATATATTAATATCAACAACTTAGGCAATGTTTTAATAGATAAACTTCTTGAACAAAATAAAAAATATGAGCTTGTATATGATGGAACAATGTTTATCGCAACGGAGGTGGCTTAGAATGAATAATTATTTCAAATTACAGGATATTGAAAAACAGGAAGTGCCACATCAATATGGCTACAAAGCTGTGCTCGTCGAAGATAAAATAAACGAAATTGGATTTTATAGGTTAGAAAAAACAGAGGAATTAAAAGAGATAGAAAGTCTTAAACAAAAACTGTTAGATACAGATTATCAAGCTATTAAATTTGGAGAAGGTCAAATTTCAGAGGAAGAATATACCCCTATTAAAGAAAAGAGACAAGCTTGGCGCGATAGAATAAACGAGCTTGAAGCTGAGCTGGAGGTGTAGTCTGATGGAAAATAACTCTGAATTTAAGTTTGAAATTGAGGTGATTGAAAGACTAGTAAAAATTGAACAAAAATTAGATGACTACAAAGATATACAAAATACATCTCGTGAAGCAGATCACAGAAGTAAAACCAATGAAGAAAGAATAGAAGCGTTAGAAGATAGAAATAAATGGCTTTCAAGAACAATGATAGGTGCGATAATTTGTGAAATAATTGGATTAGGATTTTTAATTTTTCAAAACGGATTAGGAGGTTGAATATTATGAAACAAAATAGATTTAAAAGTAAAGTTGTATGGGCATCTATATTAGGTGCTCTTTTTTTATTATATAACGCAATAGCAGCTGAAATGGGATGGCCAACAATTGAAGATGGTACATTTAATACACTAGTTAATTCTGTGCTAAGTATATTAGTAGGTTTTGGTATTTTAAATAATCCAACAAGTACAGATAAGTTCTAAGGGAGTGATGTCTATGAAAACAAATCTACGGATTAGTTGAATATTGTAAGGAACAGCTAGGCTTACCTTATTGGTGGGGTACATTTGGTCAAGTTGCAACGGAAGGTTTGCTAAGGCAAAAATCAGCACAATATCCTTCATATTACAAAGATGATGATTTCAAGACACAATATGGGAAACGAGTTCACGATTGTGTTGGACTTATTAAAGGGTACATGTGGTGTGATACGCCTAAATCTACACCCAAATATAATGTTGCTCAAGATAAGAACGTGTCAGGTATGTTAAATTGCTGTTCAAAATATGGCAATATTGGAACAATGCCAAATGTAAAAGGTGTATTAGTATTCATGAGTGGACATGTTGGTATTTATATTGGCGATGGTAAAGTTATAGAAGCTCGAGGCCATAAATACGGCGTTGTAGAAACAAACCTTGCAGATAGAGGATGGACCAAATGGGGAATGTTAGATTGGATAGATTATGTAGTTGAAAAGGAGATTGAATTGTTCAAAGAAGGCGATGAATTAAAAGCACTTGATTATTTAGTGGAAACTGGAAGAATTTTGGACAAAGAACAAGCATTAAGAAAAATGGAAATAATCAAAAATGAAAATTGGACATATATTAAATGGGCTAACGATGTTAAAGCATTATTGAACTAAAAACGGCTTGCGAGAATCTTTTAAAATCGATTTTTTTATAGGTGGTGATATAAGTTTGAATAAAGAAGAATTTGAGTTTCTAGGTATAACAAAATTTCATGAAGCGGGTTATAGAGGTCAAGGAATAATAATATGTTCAAAAGAGAACATCATCGAGGGAATATTCGATGATGTTTTTTGTTTAGAATATGAAAAGCCTGATGAATGGTCGCGTCATGGAACAACTGTGATGGATTATATAAGACAAGTAGCACCTGAAGCTACAAAATGGGCTATAGAAACACAAGGAACTACAAAGAATGGTGTTTTATATAGTAAAGGTATGGATTACTTGCAGAAAAATGCGCCTGATATTCTAACAACTTCATTTTTCAAAAGTAGTGATATAAAAGAACCTAAAAAAAGCTTATATACGCAGTTATATGATAAAGGATGCTTTTTGATTCTATCTGCAGGAAATAAAGATGAAGAAATAGAAAAACTTGCAGAAGGTGATATGTGGAAAGCGGTTGGAGCATGTAGATTTAATAATGGAAAGCTAAAAGTAGAAAAAGATTATGCTGCTGGTCCTGAAATGGATTTTGTGAGTTTGCACAACTTATATTCTATGTGGGATGAATCAAAGCATAAGGGTACATCTTTTTCAGCTCCATTGTTTGCAGGGATGTGTGCTTTGGTTCAATGTTTCTTTTTGAAAAAAACAGGTAAAAAGTTATCTCACAAAAAAATGTTGAAATTCGTGATAGACAATTGTCTAGATCTAGAAGATGAAGGTCGAGACCACAAAACTGGTCACGGTCTTTTTATTTTGCCTGACCCAGCAAATATAGATATTTCAAAATATTGTGAAGATTATGAAGAAAGTGGTGAAGAAGATATGCCTAAATATAACACTTTAGCTGAAGTCCCAGAATGGGGAAAGTCAACAGTTGAGAAATTAATCAATAAAGGTGCTTTAAAAGGTGATGAAAACGGGAATTTAAATATTTCAGAAGAATTGCTGAGAACTTTTGTTATTCACGATAGATTAGGAATTTATGATTTAGTACTCTCTACAGAAAACTCTGCAGAGTCTGCAGAGAACGTTGCAGAATAATTTGTGATATACAAAAACTCACGTTTGTACAAACCGTTTGTAATCATAATTTTTGTACAAACGAATACGCCTTGAAATATAGATTTTTCAAGGCGTATGGTGAGTTATATTATTTTTTGGTGGAGATGAGGAGAATCGAACTCCTGTCCGAAAATTCTTCCACATGAACCTCTCCGAGTGCAGTTTATCTTTTTAGATTCCCAAAGGTTAAACGCCGACAAACAGGCTTTTAATTTTGGTAACTTTATAAATACCCACTATCTCAAAGTTTTGATAGTTTTGTTTCCACTTTAGATGACGCTTGTTCTTAATGAAAGTGGCACAAAAAGACAAACGTAGCCGCAACTAGGCAGCTAAAGCAACTTTATTGTTGTTAATTATTTATAATTCTCACATTTTTTAGATGGCCAAGTGAGAATCCATCACTCGCTATTCATCCTTCTAAATATCCGTCGAAACCTTTACATCCCCGTGTTTAGAAAGCAAGCTTATTATAACAAAATTTGTGGATAATTGCAATTTTTTTATATACACTTTTTGTACTTTATGTTATAATGTTTTTGGTAGAATGAAATATGCCTATAATGCTACGGCTATAAGCAATATACGTTTTGATAAATATACTTTTGGATATATAACATTTATAATATTTTAAACTATATATTTTAAATAAAACCTTACGGAGGTAACCATTATGAGTGCCGATAGAGCTCTTTTAATAAAAGGTATGTTATCTAGAAAAAAAGATAAAATCAAAGAGAAAAAAAGATTGAAATTTTTATGTTTTGTTATGTGCTTGACACTTGTTTTTGCGGCGTGTGTATATACTTATGCTGAAGAAACAGTAGTTGATTATAACCAAAAAACAGTTGTCTTACATGAAGATATTAAGAAAGTTGAATCTGAACAAAAAATAATTGAAGAAGAAAAAAAGGCGATTGAAGAGGAAAAACAAAATATAGAAGAAAGAGTTGAAGAATTAGTTATTACTGCTGAACAACTTGCTAAAAATAATCAAAGTATAATTGAAGAAAATATGCGCCTTCAAGATACTTTGAAATTGGCGGCTTCTGTTGGAATAACTCCACAAAATTTTGATGATGCAGAAAAAGCTGATACAGTTGTTGATTATAGCAAACTTCAATATATTGGTGAATTTGAAGGAACTGCATACACTCCAAGTCCAGAAGAGTGTAGTAATAATTTAGGTTTTACAGCTTCAGGAAAACCTATTGTTGCTGGAGTTTCAATTGCAGTTGATACTAATTATTGGAAGCTTGGCACAGAGTTTTATATAGAAGGTCTTGGCTATGTTGTGGCTATGGATACAGGCAATGCAGTAAAAGGAAAATATAGATTTGACTATGCGGTTTTTGATAAAGATTTTGCATGGGAACTTGGAAGAAGAGATTGGAAGGTATATAAAGTTATCGAATAATATTTATAAAATAAATTTAGATTTTATAAAGTGCTTAAGTGATAAGAAATTAATTCATTAAGCACTTTTAAATGCAAAAATAAAAGAGAAATGGAGGGATTTATATATGATGAAAATATATAAAACAGTAGATGAACAAGGACTATTTAGAGAGACGACGAAACTGGAACGAGGTTGTTGGATAAATCTCGTGAATCCCACCACTCAAGAAATAAATACAATTGCAAATAGTGTTGGTGTTATGGAAGATTTCTTGCGCTATCCTTTGGACCAAGAAGAAAGAGCCAGAATTGATATTGAAGATGATCAAACTCTTATACTTATTGACTTGCCAATAGCTGAAAAAAGTGAAGATGGCATAAATGGTTTTTCAACAATTCCGCTTGGTATGATAGTTGTTAGAGATGATTATTTCATTACAGTATGTACACAAGATACGCCAATTATAAATGATTTTGTGGAATGTAGGGTTAAAAATTTCTTTACATTTAAAAAGACAAGATTCATTTTGCAAATATTGCTTAAGAATGCTACATACTACTTAAGATATTTAAAATATATTAATCGTGAGACTGATAAAGCAGAACATAAACTTCAAAAAACTATGAAGAATCGTGAGCTTATCAAACTTTTAGAATTAGAAAACAGCTTGGTTTATTTCACTACATCTTTGAAATCTAATGAAATAGTTATGGAAAAGTTGCTTCGTACAAAATGTATCAAGATGTATGAAGAGGATGAAGATATACTAGAGGATGCTATCGTCGAGAACAGACAGGCTATTGAGATGGGCACTATTTATAGAGACATTTTGAATGGAACGATGGAAGCGTATGCATCAATTATTTCAAACAATTTGAACTTGGTGATGAAATTTTTAGCATCAGTTACAATCGTAATGTCAATTCCTACGATAATTGGTGGACTTTGGGGCATGAATGTAAAGGGGCTTCCTTTCGCGGAAAGTCCTTATGGATTTTGGATTGTGCTTGGATTTACAGGTTTAGTTTCTTTTGTTTCATGGTTGATATTAAAAAAGAAAGACATGTTTTAATAGAGGGATTGAAAGATGAAATATATTTTTGTTTCTGATATTCATGGAAATGTTGAAAAATTTAGAGAAGTTATCCGCATTTTTAAAGAAGAAAATGCGGATAAACTTGTTTTTTTGGGTGATACATCTTCTGAATATAGTAAAACTTCGGATGAAGAAATTGCGGATATTTTGAATAGTATGAAAAGAGATGTTCATGTTATACGTGGAAATTGTGATACTAGAAGATTTGAAGAATTGTTAGAATTTGAAATGTATGGTTTAGATAATTTATATGTTAATGGAAAATTTGTGACGATTACACATGGCCATTATTATAATATGTACAGTTTGCCTGAAAATTGTGGAGACATCTTTATTCAGGGACATACTCATGTTCCAATTCTTCAAGTGATAGATGGTAGAATATTCTCAAATCCTGGTTCAGTCAGCAGGCCAAGAGGAGTAGACTTAAGGTGTTATATATTGATTGATGAAGAAAAAATATATCTGAAAACTTTGGATGGAAAAGTAGTAAAAAAATTGGAATTGAGCTAGCAAGAGGGACGCCCCTTTTTGTGAAAATATTTCACAAAAAGGGGCGTCCCTCTTGCTGGAAAAAGGAACCGTCCCAATTTCCAAATTTTTAGTTCACGAAAAAGTTGAGGACTCTGATGAATTCATCTTTGTCGTCGAGTCCGATTTCGGTGGAACACACGAAATGGACGGGTTTGTCAGTGCAAAGGTTGGGAAGGTCTTCTTCGAGCGCGGAAAAAAGAATTTGCTGGGATGTGCGAATGGGACCACCGACTCGCCTTTGACTTGCGGGGGTGGGATCTTCTTCATATTTCGGCTCCATCATCTGTACGAGTTCTTCTTTGGAGTCAAGTTCGCTCAGGAACTGCCGAAGGATGCCACTCATTCGCTTAAGCTCCGGACCGCGTGCGGAGTACGTGTAGTCACCCATGTGTCCCCAAAAGCCAGAACGCTCGCGAGTGATTGCGAAGAGAAACTGGTACTTGGGAGTGTTTGTAGGTTTGTCGAACCATGCCATAATATCACCTCATTTAATTTGATGTCGAAGAGTGTTTGAAGATGCGTTAAACAGTGAAGTAACGTCCTTCATCGAGAGCTATAGTGTTGCCGAAAACCTTAGATGCTTCGCGAACGTATTTGTTCACATCTTCTTCGGGCCAGAAGTGAGTCAGTGCCAGCTTTTTGACACCAGCTTGGAGTGCAATCGTGGCGGCTTGCTTTGCGGTCAAATGGTTATTGATTTCAGGGTAACCATAGGATTCGAGCAGGCTTGATTCGCAGATGAGCAGGTCAGCTCCTTTTGCAAAGTCTGCAATCTTGTCTTTTGCAGCGAAAGAAGTGTCGCTTGTATAGACGAGTGACGAATTCTTGGATTGGACTTTGACTGCAAATGTGAGAATATTGTGCTCTGTTGTGCAGAACGTAAGTGTGAGATTGCCAAGCTCTATTTTGGTATCCTCGGTTAGAGGATGGTATTTGGCAAAAGCGTTTTGCTCAGTGCAGATATCCCGAGAAATCGAGATAGGGGAAGCTGGTAGATAGATGTCAAGAGGCTTCTTGAGTCGCCCAAGCTTGTGAAAAACGTATGACGCATACTGGAAGATGAAGATATCGTTGTAGTGATCTCGGTGCAGGTGAGAAAGGACAATGGTTAATCCATCAAGAGAATCTGGAAATTTCAGATTATTGTGGATTCCACTGCCGCAATCAAGCAGAATCTTTGTTTGTCCATCCCTGACAAGAAATCCAGGGCAATGATGGGCACCAGTACTGTATGGGGATTGAGTGCCAAGAACTTTAAGCTGCATGAGATAATTCCTCCCTTTGCTTGTACGTAATTGTATACTAATCATAAAACCAATGTAAGTTCGCAGAAATTATATCAACATAATACCGGTATTTCAACATAATTCACAAATTTTATCGAAAGCTTCCTTAATTTTATCAGGATTTTCATCACTCGTATCAAGTGTCCATAAATTTCCTTCGTTATCAGTATTTATAATGTTTTGTGCAAGTTTGATTTTAGAATCGTTACCGAAGTTGACTAGACACACGATGAGAAATTTGTTCTTCTGTTAAACCGCGTAATTTAAGGCGTTCATGCTGTTTTTCTTCATTAACTGTCATAATCAAAATATTATTATTACTATAGTGGAGAAGCCCTTTTTCAAGGAGTAGAGCAGCATTAATTAGAATTATTCCTTTTTTATTGTACATTTCTCGGCGCATACGTTCTTCAAGTGGATTTTGCATAAGTTCGTCTAATTGTGCTAATTTTTCTGGGTCATTAAAAACAATTTCTCCAAGAATTTTTCTGTTTATACTACCGTCAGGATTTCTGATGGCTTCGCCAAATTTCTTTACAATAGTTTCTCTAAGCTCAACATATTTTGGTTCTTTAAGTGTACTTAAAATATCATGTGAAATTTTATCTAAATCAATGTTATGAACTTCGATTCCTTTTGCTTTTCCAAGTTCTACAAATTTCTCTGTTACATAAGATTTGCCAGAACCTATAGTTCCAGTAACTGAGATTATATATTGTCCAAGCATTTTTTCTTCTAATTTTTGTTTAACATGCATTGGTACAAATGAAATAAGTTTTCCTTGTTCTTTTGTCATTGCTTTTACAACACTAGAGCTTACGTGAGAAAATTCTGGTGCAGTAAAAAGAGGAATTGTTTCAAATTGCATTCCTTGACTTTTTTGAGCAAGGTGAAGTGTATATTCATCATTCAAATCTTTAGAATTTCTGATCCCTCTAATAACAACATCAATGTTATTTTCATAGACAAAATCAACAAGTAATCCGGTGTAACTAACAACTTTTATATTAGGCAAATGCTTAGTGCAATGTTTTACCATGTCTAATCTTTCTTCAAGTGTAAAAGTATATTTTTTTTCGGGATTGACGCCAATTCCTATAGTTAAATTAGGGAACAAACGATAAGCTCGCTCAATTAAGTCAAGATGTCCTCTGGTAATTGGGTCACCAGAAAATGCATAAAGTGCGTTCATAAAATCACTCCTTTCAACAGCCTTAATTATAGCACAAAATTTTGTACAAAGGGACGGGGCTTTTTTCGGGACAAAGGGACGGTTCTTTTGTCCTTTTTTTATAAAAAATAATTAGTAAATATTGAGTAATAAAAAAGGACAAAAGAACCGTCCCTTTGTCCCGAAAGAGAACCGTTCTCTTGTCCTTTTTTTATTTAGCAATTATCTTGCACGGAGCAAAATGAATTGCGTTCTGGCTTCATCCAAGATTTGGTTGAAGTTTTTGTCCAGTCGTTCTTGCGTTTGCTCGAACTGATAGAAGCATTCGCCCATTGTCGCGTGGTGCTTAGCGGTGATTTCTTGAAGTACAGGATTATTTCTGAGTTTCTCGGATGCGTTTTCGAAAGTGCAGGTAAGGTCGCGATCATAGTAAAGGGCCATCAGATTTGCATCGAGTTTGTCGCACATGTAGGCAAATTGTGCTTCAGGTGTTTCGTGCCCATCGAATTCGAGAATAAGCTTTTCGTATTCTTCTGCTTTGAGAAGGGGAGAAAGAAGCTTGTGTACGGCTTGATGTCCGCTATCAAGCTTGTCCTCGGCAGATACACCGTCAAACGGGGTGATATCAGAAATGAGGATTTCTTCGAGTTCGTGTACAGCAAGCATAAGAATTACTTTTCGAAGGTCGATGGAGTATTCGAATTCGGAGTCGATTGCAATTGCAAGCATGCATGTGCTGAAAATGTGTTCAGCAACGCTTTCAAGACGTTCGTGTGAGACGTTCCACTGTTTCCAACCGCTTCGTACGAGCGTTTTGAGGTTGTTGGTAAGATAGTAGAAATCAAGTACAGTTTTGCTGCTATGATTGTTCATGAAGATCCCTCCTATTGAAAAGTCGTCTGGATATTAAAGAATCTTTTAATTGTCAAGTAATTATAATTGCTAAAAAAATAAAAGTCAATAAAAATGCACTTTAAGAGATGTCCCCAAAGTGCATAAATTTGATTTAAAATTCTTGGTTTTCGATACCGTTTATTTGAACATATATTAATCTGTAACTATCGTTTTTGCTCCAAATGCATGAGTTTATGCCAGGCTCCATTTTCCAATCTTTTAATTCTTGTGAAAGGGCATCACATCTTGATTTATAGTAAGCAAGAGCTTCATCTTTATTTGATTCAAACGATTTTTCTGCTATTGTATTTTTTGTATCTTTTTCAATTACTGTATAAGTTAAGTTATCCATTAAAAATCCTCCTTTTAAAGAATATTGTATATGATAAGAAAATGAAGTTCAATTAGAATATTTTGGCGAAAAAAAGGCCCTTGGTACGACCACCTATAGTGTGATCGCGCCGAGGGCTTACGAGTTACGCAAATTCGCTGAACCGCCAGAGCAGGGAATGCTTCAGCGGTACGATTTTGGTAACAATGGACCCAAGTACCACCCCGCAGACCAGGGTAGAGAGGCCCAACATGATGGGGAAGAACCAGCCAGATCCGTGCTGGAGTTCCATCCAGGGATGAGAAGAGCTCCAGGACCAGGTCATCCATGAACCATCCCATGCTTTGATACACAGGATGCGCTCTGTGGTCTTACCTTCGTCGATCCAGTACCCAGCGGGAAGCTGATCAGTCGCATCCGGATTTGCCAGAATGATTTCTGCAGCATTGTGCAGTCCAGCATACGTGTCCGGATAGAGGGCGGTCAGAGCATCGCTCAGGAACGGGAAGCCCAGAAGCATCATGCACACAAACCATGCAATGATGGTGTTGAAGATTTTCCGATGAAAGTGAAATTTCATGAAAAATTCATGACGCTCGCTTCGGGTCATCTGAGCAAGATAGATTTCGTCGCGTTCTTTCTTGGTCAGAGCGGGAGTAGAGGGATAGCGGACGTACTTGGGGTTGGTGGTCATATAGGGAACCTCCTTAAAAAAATGATTTTAGGGTTTACACTTATATGTTAACATAAAAATGGCAAAAAAGCAATTCATCAAGAGGGACGCCCCTTTTTGTGAAAATTTTTCACAAAAAGGGGCGTCCCTCTTGATGAATTGCTTATTTACTTAATCGCTCGTTTACGTTTTCTCTTAGAAGCGTGTAGATAACTGATGTTACAGGTACGCCTAGAAGCATTCCGACAAGTCCAAATAGGCTGCCGCCAACGCTGACTGCAACAAGAACCCAAATGCCAGGAAGGCCGATCATGTCGCCTACAACTTTAGGGTAAATTAAATTTGTCTCAACTTGTTGAAGGATAAGTACAAAAATAATAAATGTGATTACTTTAATTGGCTCTACAGATACTATTAAGATTGCACCAATGATAATTCCTATAAATGCACCAACTACAGGGATTAAAGCTGTAACGCCGACAAAAACACCAACTGTAACGGCATAAGGAATTTTCAAAATTAACATTCCAAGAACACAAAGAAGTCCTAAAATTGTAGCTTCAATGCATTGCACAGAGAAGAATGTTGAAAATGTATTTTTAGTCAAATTAGAAATTTTTGTGATTCTCTTATACCATTTAGGGCTAAGATATGCTTTAAATAGTCGATCAAATTGGTTTAAAAGTTTTTCTTTGCTTACTAAAATGTAGGCTGCAAAAACGATTGAAATAATAGAATCAATTATTACTCCAAATGTTGCTCCGACAAATGAAACAGAAGAGCTAAGAACACCTGATACTACTTTGAGAAGGTCATTTTTTATAGTATCTGGATTAATTTCGATATTTGCTAGAACTTCTTCAATAAATTTACCTGTTTCATCAGAATTTTGTAAGTAAAGCTGAACTTTTTCGGCGTAGTATGGCACTTTTTCAATTAATAATTTGATTACATTTATAAGTTCTGGAACAACCAATGTAACTATTCCAAACAAAATAAACGCTATAAAAATAAGTGATAAAATTAATGATAAAGCGCGTGCGAGTTTTTTATTTAGCTGAAATTCTTTACCTGTTTTCTTATTTTTCCTAGTTTTAAGCAATCTTTTTTCAATTGCTGCCATAGGAATGTTAATAATAAAAGCAAGGAATCCACCTAAAATAAATGGAGAAATAATTTCGATAAAGTTGTTTAGGAATCCCATTACGATATCGACATTGCTTACACCCCAAAAAATAATTGCTGCAAAAAGTACAATTTTAAAAATTCTTTTTAAATCATCTTTGTTTTTTTCCAAGATGTTCACATCCTTTCATATGGTAGTATTATACAATAATTTTATCAAGAGGGACAGCCCTTTTTTGAGAAATGCATCAACAGGGACAGCCCTTTTTGAGAGAGTGCATCATCAACGGGGACAGCCCTTTTTGATAAACAAGTAAAAATAATTTGCACCATTATTAATATTTACATTTATCAAAAAGGGCTGTCCCCGTTGATGATGCACTCTCTCAAAAAGGGCTGTCCCTCCTGATACGTTTGTCGAAAAATAGCGAGCAAAAGTGATTGAAATTTGGCATAAATGCTAGTAAACTGGAACAGTCGCGCAAATAAAGTTGAGAAGAGGCCGTGAGTTGGAGACTATAAAAAGTTTGAAACTGAAAATTGAACAATTAGAGTCACAAAATAAAGTTTTGTTAAATATGTATGAAAGTGTTAGAGAGTTTAAGCATGATTACGGGAATTTCATCCAGATTCTCGATGGTTACAGTAAGATGAATAGTATGGATGGTGTTAAGAAGTTGTGTAATAAAGCAAAGCTAATTTATAAGGATGTTAATAATATGGGAATGCTTACACCTGAACTTATAAATAATCCTGTAATTTATAATATTATTGTGAGTAAATTTTTTACTGCGAAGGACTTTGGTATAAATATTAATTTAGAAGCTGCTATTGATTTCGAAAGTATAGAAGATAAGATTTCCGGAGAGGATTTTTTGTATATATTTACAGAACTTTTAGATAATGCAATTGAATCGGCAAAGTTTAGTGATAAGAAAGAGATTAATATTACTTTTTCGGAAGATATTAGTCAAAATTGTATATATGTAATAATTGAAAATACGTATAAAGTAGATGAATTGAATTTAGATAAAATATATGAAAAAGGGTACACTACGAGAAGTGAGAAGAGCAAAGAACATGGATTTGGGCTTTGGAATGTTAAAAAGATTCTGAAACGTTCGGATAGTCTGGAGTTGTATACTTCGAAGGGAGATATGTTTATTCAAGAGATAAAAATAAAGTGAATATATTTTTGTTGTGCGCAGAAAATTATAATGCTAAAATATTTTTGAAGAAAATTTTTTAGGAGGTTATTTGAATGGCTAATAGATTTATTTTAAATGAAACATCTTATTTTGGAAGAGGTGCTAGAGAGGTTCTTAGCACAGAGATTAAAAATAGAGGATTCAACAAAGTTCTTGTTGTTACTGATAAAACTTTACTTGAATGTGGAGTTGCTGGAAAGGTTACAGCAAAGCTTGATAATGCAGGGATTGCATATGATGTGTTTGCTGAATTAAAGCCAAACCCAACTGTTAAAAATGTACAAGATGGTGTTGAAGCTTGTAAAAATTCTGGAGCGGATGTTATTGTTACTGTTGGTGGCGGTTCTGCAATCGATACTGCAAAAGGTATTTCTATTATAATGACAAATCCAGAACATGCTGATGTTGTTTCTTTAAATGGTGTTGTTGAGACTAAAAATCATGGTCTTCCTATAATTGCGCTTCCTACAACAGCTGGTACTGCGGCAGAAGTTACAATTAACTATGTTATAACAGATGAGGAAAGAGATGTTAAAATGGTTTGTATCGATCCACATGACATTCCTGTTCTTGCAATTGTTGATACTGAATTAATGGAGACTATGCCAAAATCAATTGCTGCTGCAACTGGTCTTGATGCGTTGACACATGCCATTGAAGGATATATCACAAAAGGTGCAAACTTGATGTCAGATATGTTCCATATGAAAGCGATTCAATTAATATTCGAGAATTTACCTGCTGCGGTAAACGAAAAGAATCCAGAAGCTGTTGAAAAAATGGGATATGCTCAATATATTGCTGGTATGGGCTTTTCAAATGTTGGTCTTGGAATAGTTCATTCACTTGCGCACCAACTTGGTGCTGTTTATGATACTCCTCATGGAATTGCAAACGCAATATTGCTTCCTTACGTAATGGAATTTAACGGAGAAGTTTGCTATGAAAGATTTAGAGAAATTTTGTTAGGGCTTGGAATTACAGAAGCTAAAGAAATGAATAAAGAAGAATTAATTGCAAGAATGGTTTCTGAAATTAGAGAGCTTTCTGCAAAAGTTGGTGTTACACAAACTGTTTCAGAGGTTGGTGGAAAAGAAGAAGATTTAGACATGCTTGCAGAAAAAGCATTTGTAGACCCTTGCTATGGAGGAAATCCTAGAACAGCAAGCGTTGAAGATTTGAAAAACTTATATAAAGCTGCTATGTAATAAAAAAAGGACAAGGGGCGTCCCCATTGCTAAAAAAGAGGCTAGCCTACAAATAGGCTAGCCTTTGAAGTGTCAGGGTTCGCTGGTAATTTTGAATGTGATGACGTGTCCCAGCATGGAGGGGAGAGCGGCCATAAAGCTATCAAGTATGGCGTCTATTCCGCCATTTTCGACTTTTTCTTCCATGCTTTCGAAGTTTTTGATTGCTTCAATTGACAATTGTAATTGCTCGTCTGTGGGTGTAGAGAGGATTAGGTACTGCAGTCCTCTGTGAACTTGGTATTTTGTGCAAAGGAAGCAGAAAAGTAGCAAGATGGCTAAACCAATTGGATATGCTAGTGTGTTCGAACCACCAAAAAGTGCGTAAATGATACACAAAGTTACACCGTAGATGAGCTTGAGAAACATTGAGTTTGAACCACAATGCTTGGAAATCCTTGAAGAGTTTTTTACTTCTTCGAGTGTCGGAATTCGCTGGAGCTTGGCGTACGCACTGATTACCATGTGTTCTGCAGAGTGAAATTGTGAAACTTTATAGAACGGACTTGATTTCCGCTTGTACATGTACCAAACTCGGAAGAATGACAGCAGATTTGGCAGTGCGAAAAAAGTGAAGAAGAGTGAGATAAAAAACTCGTGTATGCTGGCAGAAAGGATTCCAAGAATGATGATTAATCCACTCAATAGAATCTGTAATTTCGTTTCAGAAAACTTGAATGTTTTCTTGATTTTTGACTGTTCGATTCCACGGAGAAACTGTATCGGTGCTGTTATGCTACATATTTCGTTTTGTTCGTTGAAGTACGTTTTTACCCCCATTCCCTGAACTGTATTGGAGTGAAAAATGATTCCATCCCGGTTGGACTCGGCTTCTTGGACGTGTTTATTGTTCGCCATAACAAGTCTCCTTTTTCAAGATTTTTTACCAATAGAGTATACAACAATTTACATAAAAATTCAACAAGAAAGCACCTGAGGACATCCCCAAGTGCTTTCTTTTTTATACTCCTTTCTCGAGTGCAAGTTCATACACCCATTCCCAGAAGAAATCTTCCAGGAAGACAAGTGGTGCTTGTCCATGGGACCAATTCCCAACCATGTAGGCGTTTTTGGTTATGCCATCTGTGACTTGACATCTTTTTGCGTATTTGCTTTTGGAAATATCGAGGTCGAACAGATTGCTGAAGTCAGAACGCCTGTGAATGCTGTCGTTTTCACCGTAAGCGACAAAACAATTTTTTGTGAATTGAAGCTTAGATGATTCGGCAGGTTTGTTTCCTGAAATGAAGACGTATCCGTCTAGATACGGATTTTCAGCAATTGCAACTTTGTATGCTGCAATGGCGCCGTTTGAGTGTCCTGCAAGAAGTAGCAAAGCATCAGGAAATTTATCGTGGATGTCTTTTATGACATTGGACAAATCCTTTTGTTGCTTGCGAAATTGAGCGTTGCCACGGGATTGCGGACAGATTATGAGGACTTCATCAGTCATTTGCAAAGTATTTTCCTTTGCGTATTTCAGTGGATGGTTGACTTTTGACATTACCCAGAGGTCGTTTATGTTACTGCCGCCATTGTTTCCATCGCCGTGAAGGTAAATGATTACAATGTTTGGTGTAACGATGTCGTCTTCTGGATAAATCCATGCTTGGTTCCAAGGATTGCTACGTTTTTCAACTACAGTGATTGCTTTTGCTGGACACAAAGTGGCAGAAAAAAGAATCACTGTTACTGTAAAACATAGCAAGCACCGCATGAAAATAGATTTCATGGAAAATGGTAACCTCCTTTTTGCGAATTTACATAATTATACCACAAAATCTGTAAAAAGGGAATCGTCCATTTAACGGACGTCTCTCGTGGATGAAAATTATGTTTACTTTAGCAAGATGCTGTGATATAATCCTGCATGGTAAATATCCCTGATATACAGACGTTTTCTACACTAAGAATGTCAATTTTAGGAGGTGCAGTATGTGAATCTGAACAATGCAGTCGCAGTTAAACGGTTGGTTCCGAAAAGCTATCATTTCGATGGCTACAATGAGCTCAATCGTCAGAATTCCCGGGACAAGCCATTTTTCAGTCAGAACACAGTGAGTTTCGGTGAACGGTACTATCTTCACATAAGACCGTGGGCCGATGAGATTGTATTCCTGGATTTCGAGAGTCCTTGCGGATTTGGACGGATTGCGTTCGAGTCTTATCATCTCAGTCTTGATGAGTTTGTCAGCAAGCTTACTAAGGCGGTACAGGATGATGCGGACTTCATAACGTTCGAAATTCCGGTGAGGTACAGAGAACGGAAGATTTGCGGTGGTTGTGGAACTGAAAACGAGGCATGTATGATGCTTCTGAAGACTAAGCCCAAAAGCGTCATGGCAGCGGTTTCTTTCGACATGGATGAGGTAAAATATGCCCTGGCTAGATACCATGGCATTGTAGCTAACAACGAACCAATTAGAGGAGGAATTAACATGAAGGGCAAGAAGAACTTTTTCGGCATGAATTTCGAGTTTGGTCGTTCTCGTGACATCAACCTGGCCTCTACGCTGATGGGCGTCGCGGTGCGCAACAGTGCGAGTGGCAATTGGTATGTCTTTGATTCTGCGAACAACACCCGGAAGAACCTGGCCAATCTGAAGATGGGCAATTTCCCTGTTTTCCTGTTGCCGGTTGCGCAGCTCTCCGTCGGTGATCTGACGAAGATCGACGGTCAGTACTACTACGTTCAGGAGAAGAAGCCGAACAATTCCATGGTGCTGGTGAGCGCGGCCGACGGCTTTGTCCGCGAGATGATTCCGGAGCAGGGCCTTATTCCTGGCATGAGTATCCATACCAAGGTGGTTGCGTTCGACATCAATTCCATGACGAATCCTTCTTCGAAGGAGAACATGGGTGGCAGTGTTCTGGCGGCCATGTGCATGATGGGCTGGGCTGATGGCGGCAAGCATGAATTTTCTCTGGACAACATTCAGGATGATTCTTTCAATGGTCTCGGTGCCTGCCTGCCCATGTTGATGGCGGCGAATAACGGTGGCGATTTCGGCAGTCTTTTCAAGAGTGCCGACGGTAGCCTGAATCTGACGACTCTGATGATGCTGGGCTCCGATTCTGGTGGAAATGATATGGACAACATGATGCAGCTCGTGGTTCTACAGCAGTTGCTTGGCGGTGGCCAGGGCGGCATGCCGAATATCCTCGGTCAGAATGTTGTGGTTCCTGGCGCTCCTGTTACTCCTGTAGCTTCGGCTGGCGAGGTATCTGCTGATGAAGTCGAATGCGAGAAGTGTGGCCAGAGCTATCCGGCGGGTACGAATTTCTGCCCCAAGTGCGGAGGTAAGACGGCATCCAAGATTACTGTTTGCCGGGCCTGCGGTGCTACGCTCATGAAGGGTGCATCATTCTGCCATAAGTGCGGTACCAAGGCTACGCTGACGGTGTGCAGCAAGTGCAATCGCGTTCTGGGCCCCGATGAGCTGTTCTGCATGAATTGTGGTACGAAGGCCGGCGAAAAGGCTGAGGATACGAATCCCGTCAAAGCATGTGGAGAGCATCCCAAGCTTCCGGAAGTGATCGAATCCGAGCCCTGCAACGGCTGAGCAACAATGGCTTCACATGAAGTAGAGGTGAGTTACGATGGGGCTTAACATCCGCAAACGAGTCCTCATTCATGAGGAAGTGGTTCATAGATGCAAATCTTGCAACGTCATATTTGGCAAAGATGCTTTGTTTTGCTCTCAATGTGGTAAACCGCTCGAAAAAGAGAAAACAAAAATCTATGCTAATTACGGCAAAAAAGGACTTACATCTCTTAGCTATGTCTCGCCTGACGGCACAACGTTCAACACTAAAGGAAAGCTCACTCAAAAAATCGCAGACGGCGTTTCATACACAACGAACATGAACAAATCCTGATAATTCAGGACAACAAAAAATGGACAAGGGGACGGTTCTCTTGTCCATTTTTTTTAGCAAGAGGCAGCAAGAGGGAACGTCATCAACGGGGACAGCCCTTTTTGATAAACATAAACATTAATAAAAGTGTAAATTATTTTTACTTATTTATCAAAAAGGGCTGTCCCCGTTGATGACGTTCCCTCTTGCTGCCTCTTGATGATTCCGTCTCCATGTCCCAAAAAGGAGCGTCCCTCTTGCTGAAAAAGGAAACGCTCCAATTTGTCTTAATACGTGAGCTGCTGGATTGTATCTAGCTTTTTTAGCTCGTGCACCAAAATTGATTGGGCGAGCTGGTGAAAGGTGTTAAGTGAAGTGTTTGGAAGGCTTTTCAAAGCCCTTTGCCTGTAGTAGTATAGAGTGTCATTTACTATTTGATCGAGGCAGGTGAATGTAACGTTCACAGTATGCGGAATCGAAATACCGTTGAGGTGCAACAAATCCTTGTTTATTGCAGAGGCGAGCAGGTCAAAGTCCAAGTATCCGAATCTAATGGAGCCTTGGAATTTATTGTGAACATTTGTAGGGTCATATACTTTGGCATAAGGCTTGCCCAAAACTTCTCGAGGGAACGGGCCTGCGCCATGGCGGGTGAGATAGCACCTGCTCATGTAGTAAAGATCCATTTGTCCTTGATAACTCATATCTGTCAAGCTTTTGAGCACATTTTGAACGCCGGTGTTTGATGTTGTTACGTGAGGAAAGAACTCTTGATTATTCTGATCCAAAAGGAGTCCTTGAGCACCTTCGAACACGACATCATTGAAACGTGAGAAAATTTCGTTTCCTCGAATGCTTACATTTGCCAAAAATTCTTGCGCGAAGAATGAGAAAAATTCCCAATTCATTTGATCACCAAAAGCATCTTGAAATTCTTCTGGTAAATCACATAACTCGAGGCCATATTCTTCGTGAAGACGCTTGGGCACGTATTCATTGCGAATCGCAGAAAATTTTCTCTGAAGAGTTGCAAACGAGAATAAATCGGTAACTGTAATTTTGAAGTCATCGATTGAGCTTCTTATTACAGTTTCGTTGATTCCTAAGCCGCAACTACCGTGACGATTTGTACCGCGCATTGTCTCAACAGCTTGATTAATATAGATATCCCAAGGTGTTGTCACGATGGCATCGGGATGTACGAAAACATTAGGATGGAGCTCAAATTTTTTCTGAAGCTCACTAAGTTCCATACAAAAAGCCATTGGATTAACTATAAAATCTTCTGAGAGATATGTTTTGGCACCATTGAAAGAACCAGATCCAAAGTGGCTGAAAGCATGGCGCTTTCCGTCTTTGGAAATCGCTGTATGCGAAGCTTGTGCTCCACCATTGAACCTAACATTCAATGTATTGTTGTTGCAAAATCGGCTAGTCATGTGGCCTTTACCTTCGTCGCCCCATAAACTTCCGATTACAACAGAGCATTTGTCCAAGAAACTCACCACCATTCAATTTAGAAATTGGGACGGTCCCTTTTTCCAATTTGGAAAATAGAACCGTCCCAAATTCCAATTATTTAGAAGACGTCAATAGGATGATCATTCTTCTTATTGGATGCGTCAGTGCTTACGGTTTCTTCGTGATACCGCAGTGCATCACGGACAATGCCTTTGGCACGTTCGCCTTGAATCAGGTCGATTGCCTCAGTTTTGCTAAGGCCTTCGTACATCTTGATGATTGTAGTGACGAGTTCAGGCATGAACTTGTGGTCGGAAAGGTCGCATGCGTGGCCTTTCATGAGCCTGCGCCATTCGGAAACTGTGCGCTCAGGATGGTGAGTGTAATAGTTGCCGTGCAGGATGATGTGGTAACAGTAGAACTTCTCCGATGCCATCTCAAGGCAGTCAGAAGCTGTTACGAGACGTACCGGATGAGGGTCGTTCTTACCAAACACGCTGCGAATCTCCCTGTCCGTCAGGTGGGGCGTGGGACATTCATCACCAAAAGTGAAGAGAAAACCTTTTTCGCCGCGCTTGTCGACACAGTCCATCTTGATGAACTTGCCAGCGAAGTACCACGGCAGGATGTAGCTTTCGTAGTGGTTGCCACCACCGCCTTCTTCGAGATAAATTTTCTCGAGCTGTTCGAGGATTCTGATGTCGGCCTCAAACTGAGTGACTTGAAGCGGTGCTTCGTCGTAGCCAGCAACGTCACCGACGCCCATGAACATGATGTGGGGATCGAAGTTGACGCTGTTATAAATGAGATTGGTCAGACGCGGGAACTCGGTTTTCACGAGACTGAGCAGGAATCGTGACATGGAACCAGTCACGTCCTCAGCAAAAATGATGCCGCGAGAATTCGGGCTTGTTGCAGAGTCACATGCTTCGCGAGGAAGCTTCATTTGTGCCGGATCGAACAGGGGATGCATTTTGGTTTCCTTGAAAACCTGATTTGCAGTCATGACCCTGTCGATGGAACGAGATGCGTAAAAGTTCTTCATGTCGGAATGAGAAATTCGACCTCCACCACCCATAAAAAATTCCTCCTTAGATGGTAATTATTTTATCGAAATGTCCAGCGGGACAAATCTTCGTGAGGGGAAACTTTGGCTTAAAACCTCGTCGTAGATTCCAAATTGCTCGTATGCATTTTTTTCTACAGAAGACGAGTTAAGCCAAGTTGCAAGTGGCTCTGGGACATCAGTTCTGAAATGTGCACCATTCGGATCACCAAGCAATTCGCGTGCAATACGTTTGATTGCAAGCGAATCAACAGCAAAGTTAGAAAAACCATGCTCCTTGACGGATGCAGGGGCAATGTCAAGAATTTCTTTTGGCATCCCTTTGATTTGCTCGTCTGTCCATGTCGAAAAGAACCATCCGCCATACACACCGACAATTCTGATGTCGTCGAGAGTAACCTTTTGGCCATTTTCAACGAAGTTGCCAGGAGCGAAAAAGAGATTGTCGATTGTGATTGCGTTGTGTGTAATCCCGATGAGATCAAGATAACACGCAAAGTAATGAAGCCTTGTGAGAATGGATGTGACAACTTCTGCGCTCAAACTTCCGCCGCAATACTCCAAAATTTCCCGGAGGGGATAAATTTTGTTTTTGGGCTTTTTGAGGATGATTGCAAAATCGCCATCTTCGCATTCAAAGTGGCTTGCGAGCTTGGGAAGAGAGTACTTGACTTTATCCCAAATTTCCTTGGAAATCTTGGTAAAGCTGGATGCTTTCTGAATGTAATTTTCGTAGTATTCTTTGTATTCACTGTGTACCACGAAAATGATGTTCGCATCAGAAACATACATCGTACCAAGCTTACTGTCGTAGAAGTTGTAGATATTGTAAGAACAATCTGATTGTCCATCCTTTGAAACAAGTTGCAATGTAGATTCATGATCCGGGGCCTCAAGCAATTCCAAGGCTTTTCTATAGAGTTGAATGACTTTTTGGCTTGCCATGAAGTGTTTGACTGTATTGTATGGAGCTGGTTTAAAGAGCTCCAGATACTCGTCGCGCTGCATTTCAAGCGTATCCAAGTTCAGCTCAAATAGTTGCCGTGGAGACGTTGCTCTTATGACTTCATCAGCCGTTTTGAGTTTCATGTCATCACACCTTTCTAAAATTGGTCGTAAAATTATCGTGAACCGTGTGAAAAACCGATTAAATTAACATAAAATATATACCATAAAAAGCGTGCTGAGTCAAGTAGCAAGCTAGCAAGAGGGACGCCCCTCTTGCTAGAAAAAAAGCACCCCACACGTATTTGTGCGGGGTGCAGTAGTAGAATAGTTATTCTTCTTTTTCGGCTTCGGTAGCTTCAGCAGGCACATCAGAGACTACGAGATGTTCCATGGCGTATTTCACGCCTTCGACATAGCCTTGGCTGTGACCTTCGTCGAAACCGTATTCATACGTATCATCCATACCCTGGCCAAAGCCGGCTGTACGTCCTTCGACGTAACCTTCGTCGTATCCTTTCTTAAAACCGGCATCATATGCCTCTTTCTCACGAGCAGCATCAGGATGCTTTTCGGCATCTTCCTTGGAGATATTGAATATTGCCATATTCTTCGTGGTGGTATACTCCTCGCAAAGGGATTTGATGCGATTTACTACATATTTGATGCCTTTGATGATCAGGAAAAGAATGCCGTAGAAGATGTAGTAGAGCAGAATAGTAGAAATGGCCAATACAGTTACAAAAGCAGCATAGTACGAGAACATGCCCTTATCAGACTCAAAGTGATACGTTCCGTCGGGATTGAGCGTTGCTGTAGCACTTTCAAATGTGCTGCGAGCGTTGAGTTCCACGACAGAACCCTCCATCTCCAGAGTGTAGCGCGAGGTGTCGATGCCGACAGCAGGATTCTCGATGTACTCCCTGAGCTCGTTCTCACAAGCAAGGACTCCTTCATCAGTAGAAGGATAGACATTGCTGATGCAGAAAGAAAAAGAGAGGATCAGCGCGAGGCAAAACAAGATAGCTTTTTTGAGCTGTCCGCTGTACTTATGCCCCATGGTCTGAAGCGTCTGAGCGTTAGCCGACCGATTCTTCATAGTTTTCTACCTCCTATTTTCTGGTAGTCGTTTGGGTTAACATTGAAACACAAAAATATTATCATATAAAAATTATGAAGTCAAATTGCAAATTTCGTCCATTTGACGGACGTCCGCCATGGACGAAAAAAAGGACAAGAGCCCCGTCCCCTTGTCCTTTTATTTTAAAATTGGTTTCAGTAAAAAGTCACGAACTAAAATTAACAGTTTTGCTGAAACGTATGTAAGAGCTATTGTTATGAGAACCATGATAATCATGTGATAGTCCAAATACATATACATCATCTTGTCGGTGATACTTGAAATCAAATACATTTCAAAAGAGCAAATTGAAATTTCTGAAATTATTTTTCCGACAACAGGAATTTTTTTATTCAAATCATAAAATGCTAAAAAGATAAATGTTGCTGTAAGTGCAGTTGGCAAAGCTTCGAAGCCATTGAAGTTAAACCATGCATATTGCTCTGGTGTAGATAAGATATAGCAAGATAAGCAAGTTAAGCCAAGTGATGTTAATGGCAACAAAATCCTTTGATACAACTTCAAATTTGGTCTATATTCATGAATGTATTTTCCTATAAAAAAGTAGGTTAGAGGATAAGCAATTTGCCAGTAATCTGGCGTAATGTTAAGCCACATGTCGTATGCTTTGAATGTTTTTACAACTTGTGGAAGAAATGTCAAAAACGCTAAACTTCCAATCAAAATTTGTTTGTATTTTTTATCTTTTAAATTATCATACAAGATATTTAAAAATGGAATCAGCAAGAATAATCCGATGTACATTTCAAAATACCATGCATATCCATTTGCGCTGAAATTCAAAATGTTAATAACTGAAAGTCCAATATTAATAGGCGTTTTACTATAAATTGCGGTTGCAATAATTTCTACGATACAAATTGCAACGTAGGAAAAAATCAGAGGAATTATTCCTTTATAGTATTTTTTTGAAATTTCTTTTTTGTTATTTAAAAATCCGGTAAGTAGCATAAATAGCGGAACTGCGGTCATTGCTAAAAATCTAAAAATCATGTAAATTGTCCATTTAAAAGATAGTTGGTCTACATTCATCACTCCGCGTAAATTAATGCTATGAGTTATAAAAACAAAAAGAATTGCTAGAACTCTCAAAATATCAAGACCTAAGATGCGTTCTTTTTTAGTTTTTGTAGGAACAACGGCCAACTCTTTTTTTAGTTCATCTTTTTCTATAATAGTTGTTTTCAAAAACATCCCTCCTCCTGCAATCAGTATTTTATCATAATACTACAAAAAAGGACAAGGGGACGGGGCTTTTGTCCTTTTTCGTCCCAATTTCCAAAAAAAAGATCACCAGTTAAGGTGATCTTGTAGCAATGTTCAGCAAGTTTTGTTGTCAGTAATGTCATCATTCGTGTCTGAGTTTTTTGACTCTTCATCAATCTTTTTACCAGAAGAACTGTAATAAAGATCATAGTATTTTCTACGCCGTTCCTCGAGTCCTATTTTGTTGAGTTGACTCGTGATAAAGAGCAGGAATCCAACTAGTCCTAGGAATGCAATTCCAACAGCTGGTACGAAGAGAATTAAAGTGAGTTCCCTAAATTCAGAGATATAATTCTCCTCTGTAAAATTTCGTGAAGTAGTTATTTGTTCGAAATTTGTACCTTCCTGATCAACGGTTACAATCAGATTAATGAAGAAACGTGTGGTTCCGGGGACTGAATAGGTTGATGTGATTTTCCCTTTGGAGATGGAACAACTGTAATCGACGTTTTCAGGTAATGCAGAAAAATCAGTTAGAGAGTTGTGCTTAGTTGCATGGGAAATGGCAATTTCTTCGAGTTCCTCGTAAGCTTCGAATGGATAGAGAATCTCATCCTTTAGATTTACTTCGTAGTGGATGAGTCCGCAAGAAGCAATGATTAGCGCAACAAGCAACCAAGAGATGATTGAATGTTCAATAAAAATCCAATGTATGTACGAATTGATTTTGTTGAAGAATCCATAGCAGTTCCGGCAGTAGTCTAATGTGATTCGCATAAGTGTATGCCTCCTTAAAAATTTTTATTTGTCGTCGGGTAGGGCTAATAGAGAAACGTGGAGAACGGTAAAACTGAATTAAATACGTATGAATATTAACATAATTTTAAAAAGCTAGCAATGGGGACAGCCCTTTTTGCTAAAAATTTCAGCAAAAAGGGGCGTCCCTCTTGCAAGATTCAAACTTTTGTTCGTGATTTTGTTGACAAGAACAAACATTTGTGATAGTCTTTTTTCAGAATATAAGGGTTTTGGGAGGAATAGTATGAAAAAAACACAAGCGACTGATAAACAACAAAGGGTGCTTGATTATGTTAAAGAACAAATAAAAAAGGATGGATATGCTCCGTCTGTTAGAGAGATTTGTAAAGCTTTAGACTTGAAATCAACTTCAACGGTTCATGGATATTTAGCTAGACTTGAAAAGAAGGGATTAATTCAAAAGGCTGCATTAAAGCCTAGAACTCTTAGAATTGTTGGTGCTGCCGGCGATGATGAAGAAAAAGGATTCTACACTTCAAAAGAGATGGTTGATGTGCCAATAGTAGGGAAAGTTACAGCGGGTATGCCAATACTTGCTGTGGAAAATATTGAAGATAGTTTCCCACTTCCAGTTGATTTTGTTGGAAATTCAGAATCATTCATGCTTAAAGTTAGAGGTGATAGCATGATTGATGCGGGAATATTAGATGGTGACTTGGTTCTTGTAAAAAAACAAAATACTGCACAAAATGGAGACATTGTTGTTGCTTTGATTGAAGATGAAGCGACGGTTAAAAAATTCTATAAAGAAAAAGGCTTTATTAGACTACAACCACAAAACCAATTTATGCAGCCAATACTTGTTCCAACATGTACTATTCTTGGTAAAGTTGCTGGTGTTTTTAGAAAGTTATAAAATTGGAAATTGGGACGGGTCTGTTTTCTAAATGCATTTTTAAGGGACGTTCCAAATGTTCATATTTTTTCAGTTAAGTAAAGAAAGAGACGACAAATTAATGTCGTCTCTTTTTGTAAATGTATCAGAGTTTTTCGTCAGGGATTTCGCTTGCAAGCCGATAGTTGCTGTAATGAATGTCGTTGGTTACATCTTGCAATGCTTTGATGAAATCGGGAATCTTGAATTTGGAAGCTTCAGAAGAAAGTTCTACCTCGAGAATAGCGACACCATCCCAGAAGGGATAGATATCGAGTTCGAAGTAGAGATTGTCGTGAATGAAGCAATAGCGTGTTTTCTGGATTTGACGCTTGCGACAATCACTTTGAACCAGCAAATCAAAGTATTCCTTTGCAGAAATTTTTCGTTCGTTTTCGATTCGTACGCCTTTGCGAATAGTACGCTTTTCAGTGTAGAAGAAAGTGTAGTCTCCGTCGATGCCGCGCATGCGGAGTCTTCTTTCCAAGCCAGAGCCATTATCACAAAGGTAGGTCTGAATGATTTCAGATTTGGAAAGATTGACGAACTTAGCAAGCTCATCAATATTCGGTTTCTTGATGAGAAATTTCTTCTCGATTTCAAGAGGTTCGGGTTTTCCAATGACTGCACAGATTTCAGCTATGAAACGCGTGATCTTCTTGGAAAAGCTGGTGCTGTTGTCGATGATGCGAAGGTGAGGATGACCCGTCCAGACTTTTTTAAGAGCTCTGTCAGCAGCGATGGCTTCTTCAACATTTTCATATCGAGCCTTGTTGCTCTTCATGTTTGCAATGTAAGCTTCCTCGGCACCATCAGCTGCAGTAATCATGTGAATCACGGCATCATAACGATTCATGAGAGAGTTAATCGTTTGTCCGTTTCTCCGCAGAATTTCCTCGACATCTTCAGGAGAGCTGTAAGCAAGTCCGTCAAGCAATCCTCGATCGTAGATGATTATGATGTTCTCGTCTTCGCACTTTTCAGCAGCTTCATTAAGGATAGCCTCCATATGAAGTTGCGTCCGGAAAAGCATGTCCTGGAATTCCACATTGCGGTATTCACGAAGCTTAATGCCACAGCCATACAGCGTGGTGAATGTTTCAGGAGCGATGAATACCTTGAAGCCAAGAGCCGAAAGCTCTGGTTCAACACGTGCGAAAGCAGTTGTTTTACCCGCACACGGTCCGCCTGTAGACACAATTCGATAGATTTTTTTCATCGAGGCTTCCCTCCTATAAGAATTATTTGATCCAGCCAAAGTATATCAACCTCAAGGTTAAAAGTAAATATAGGAATAAAAAATAAATATTGCCATAAAATAAAACAGAGGTGATGTTATGTCTGAAAAAATTTTTAGGACAAAGGGTAAGGGAATCATAGAAGATGCAACGGAATATGGCGAATTTATAGCAACATTTGATGCTTGGATGACGCCAGAAGAACAAAAAAAGAGAGCACAGCATTTAGAAAATTTGAAGAAAAAAAGAAAATAAGAAGTATTGAATCAACCCCCGGGGAAGGAGTCATCAAGAGGGACAGCCCTTTTTGATAAAGGTAAATGCTAATTAAAGCGCAAATTTTGTTTATTTTTTATCAAAAAGGGCTGTCCCTCTTGATAGAAAATCCCCGATGGTCGATCAAGAAACTTTAGTCACAATCGCATTCTTTGCAATCTGGCTTTAACTCACAGTCAACAAACAAATCATCAATATGAGTATCTGCTGAAAAATCGATAGGTATTTCAACTTTCATCTTTTGAACAATAGTAAATTTGCAGTGACAATCATTCATATCTTTATGGCAATTCTCAGGTCTCTTTAGTGAAATTATTGGATTACCACAACATTCTGTTTTAATCTTTCCAACACAAACATTTGGCGTTGTTGTAACAGGAAGGCAAATTGTTAAGAATTTTTCGATAATTGAACAACAATTTCTGTCAAAGTCATGTTCGTGATTATGATCATGATGCTCATTTTTGTCATTTTCAAACATTAAAAGTTCCTCCTTAAATTTAGAAATATTAAGTTACTAGAATAAAGTTTTATCCCAGTAAATAGGCACATTCTAATAACATGATATGCTGCTCTTCAAAATTTGATAACAAAAATAAAAATTTTAAATATAAAAGTTTTGAGGATATGATATAATTGCTGAAAATCTAGGATTTATAAGGAGAACACAATGAAGATATTATTAACAACGTTAAATACGAAATATGTACATACGAATATTGCTTTGAAATATTTGTATGAAACGATAAGAGAAAAAGATGTTGCGCTAAAAGAATTTACAATTAACGAACCGTTGGGAAAAATTTTAAGAGAGATTGTACGTGAAAATGCTGATGTAATCGCATTTAGTGTGTATTTGTGGAATATTGAAGAAATTTTGAAGCTTTCTGAGAATATTAAGAAGATATGTCCTGAGGTGAAAATAATTCTTGGTGGTCCCGAAGTTACATACCAAAGTGAAAAGATTTTAAAAGAAAATTTTTCGGTGGATTTTGTGATTTGTGGTGAAGGTGAAGAAACTTTCCCTAAACTTATTGACTTTGTTGAAGAACCGGATGTTGAAAAGAAAGATTTTTTGAAATATGTTTCATACAGGGAAAATAATGAAATTCACGTTGGTGAAATTGGAATTGTTTGCGATACAAATAAAATTCCTAGAATTGCTGAAAAAATAGCCAAAGATTATGATGGAAGAATTGTTTATATAGAAACCGTTAGAGGATGTCCATACAATTGTAGCTATTGCCTGTCTTCGACGATTAAAGGAATTCGTCCTTTTGATATGGAGCGAGTAAAAGCAGAACTTTTGATTTTGATGAAAGCAGAGGTTAGATTAATTAAATTTGTTGATAGAACGTTTAATTATGATAAAAAACGTGCGCTTGAAATTTGGAGATTTTTGCTTGAAAACAATATTTCTTCAGAGTTTCATTTTGAAATTTCTGCGCATTTAATTGATGATGAAATTCTAGAGTTTTTTGATACTGTTCCGGAAAATACTTTTAGATTGGAAATTGGCGTGCAGTCTACGAATCCTGAAACTATAAAGGCGATAAATAGAAATACAGATTTTGAGGTGATTACAAAAGTTACAAAAAGAATCATGGAGAAAAATAATATAACCACTCATCTGGATTTGATTGCAGGACTTCCTTTTGAAGGATATGAAAGATTTAAACAATCTTTTAATGATGTGTATAAATTAAGACCGACAGAGCTTCAACTCGGCTTTTTAAAGTTACTTAGCGGATGCCAAATTACGAATGAAAAAGAGCTTTATGAGTATAAGTATACGAGCTATCCGCCATATGAAATTTTAGAAAATAAATTTATTTCATTCGAAGAAATAACAAAATTGAAAAATGTAGAAGAAATGGTTGACGTTTTTTATAATTCTGGAAGATATAAAAATTCATTAAAATTTGCGGAAGAAAAATTTAAAACGCCGTTTGAATTTTATTTTGAACTTTCGGTTTATGCTGAGAAAAATGGATACATGGAACGAAAAATAAGCGCCGAAGAATGGTTTGACGTCTTAGCAAGATTTTATTTTGAAAATAGATTTGAGGATTATGCAGATTTTTTAGAAAATCTGAAAAAAGATCATTTTAACAATTTTGGAAATAAGAGAAGAAGAGGATTATTTTTGTTTAAATAAGAGGGACGCCCCTTGCTTGAATGTTTACATAAAACATGATATAATAGATACGGTTTCATACCATTTTGTAAAAGAAAGGACTGTGGTTAGGAATGACGGACAAGTTGGAACTGGTGCGGAAATACCACGAGGAAAATGCTCTCGAGCGTCTTTTTGTTGGGAGCAAGGAACTGGAAATCAAGCTCATGCACATTTGTGGCATGGCGGACATCGCGATGGAAATCGCAAGTGTTTACAAGGCAAATTTTGACCGTGAGCTTCTGAAGCTCTGTGCTTTGCACCATGATGACGGTCGAGTGCTGCAGTACAAGTATCTGGGCAATTTCAACGACAGGGAGCTTTCCCACAATGAACTCGGAGCTATGGCTCTGAACCAGTGGTGCATCAAGAATAAGATTACGCCGGATAGCGCTATTCATGTGCTTCGCGACGTGATGATGTATCATGGACGCTTGGCTCTTTGCGAATGCAGAGTCACGTGGGAATCTCGGCCGTATATCGAAATTATCAGTGATGCTGATGATATCGAGAATGGCTGCATCGGGGCGGTCGGCTATCTTCTGAATGAATGCCGGACTGATGCAAAGGGGTACAACACTACGCATCCTGAACATTTCGGCAAAATCAAGCCGGAGTTGTGGGCATTTTACGAGCTTGGACAGTGGTTCGACAAGATGAAGTACTGTGAAAGCTATGCGGAATACGTACTCTTTGCAGCCACTCTGGCAATGAAGTCCATCAAGAAGTATGGGTGGATCGCCAAGAAGGCTATGCTGAAGCCCAGCTATGGCTACGCAAGTGCTCTTCAGGGCTACGAAGACATTTTCTCGCAGGTGATGTCTTACGAGGATGCCAAGCATGCTATCAATGTTCTGCGCAAGGCATGCACCGTCGAAGAGTAAAAGTCCAATCGGAGAGAGATGCAATCTGCATCTCTCTTTTTTGTCCCAAAAGCACAAAAAATCCCCCAACACAAGAGCGTGTTGGGGTGCAGAATCACTTGATTAGTGAGGCAACATGACAAACTTGCGCTTCCCTGAAGGCGTTTTGAACTCTGCGATATGAAGTTCTAAAAGCCCGTTGTTATAAAATACATAGGGAAGATAGCCAGTAATATCATTTTGTTTGCAGACTTCAGAAATCCACTCGTTGTGGTATCCTTTGCGAAGTGCATCCACAATTTCATGTACGAATATCAAGCCGTTTTCTTCGGCCATTTTTTTGATTTCGTCAGTGGTGATGAGATTGAATTGCGGTGTAGGTGCGAGCATCCGATAAGACGTTCCTTCAGAAGATTTCTCTTCTAAAATATCGATCACAAGGTCTGTGCCGTTGAAGTATGCATGCGTGCAGGCATCTTCTTTGCAAAAGCGAGAGTGTTCTGTGCAAATGTTGTTCCAACCGAAAATAACGACCGGTTCGGTTAAAACATGTTTTTCTATGGCCATTGATAGTGACCTCCTTTGTACAATAAATTCCGTGCAGGCGTAATTTTATCACACTTAACATAATTAATCAAGAAAAAATAAATGTATGAATTTTATTAAACTAAATCGTCCATTTGACGGACGTCCCTCGTGGACGATTTTATAAAAATATCTTGACAATAAATAATTTGGTGATAAAATCTGATTAAAGGTCAAAGAAAGTCAAAGTTAAAAAGAGGTGATGTAATGAGATTGTCTGAGGTGATAGAAGAATATATCAAAGCTTTAATTGCTGATAGTGATGATTTTGTAGAGTTTGGTAGAAATGAACTAGCTGAATATTTCAATTGCGTGCCATCTCAAATTAACTATGTAATAAGTACGAGATTTAGTCCAGAAAGAGGTTATTATGTAGAAAGTCGAAGAGGTGGCGGTGGTAATATCAAAATTAAAAGAATAGATATTACTAAAGATCGATACATTATGCATTTAATAAATTCTCTTGAAGAAAGTTTATCTCAACAAGAAGCGGGAATAATTATTAATAACTTAATTGATTATAATGTGATAGATAGTAAAACTGCTAAACTTCTTAAAGTTGCTACAAATGATAAAGTTTTAGGACTTCCTAGAGAATATAGAGATTTAGTTAGGACACGAATTCTGAAGAATATGTTGATAAATTTAATATAAGTAGGAGAGTGATTTTTATGAAATGTCAAAATTGTGGAGAACACGAGGCAAATATTAAGTATATGCAAATGATAAATGGAGAAAAAGATGAGATGTATCTTTGTGAAAAATGTGCAAAGGATATGAAAATTGATATGAATTTTGATATGCATTTTGGATTTAATAATATCTTTTCTTCGTTATTTGGTGGAGAAACTATTGTAAAACCAGTTGAGCTTTCTGATGAGCTTTCTTGTGACGTTTGTGGAATGAAATATGATGATTTTGCTACAATCGGAATGCTTGGTTGTGAAAATTGTTATAAAGTTTTTAACAGACGTTTAGATAATGTTATTAAAAGACTTCATGGAAGCAACCGTCATGTTGAATTATCTCATCATCAAAGACCTAAAGTTAACAGAAAGAAAGATGCTAATAAAGATGTTAAATCAGAAATTGCCAAGCTTAAAGAAGAAATTGAAAAATGCATTAAAGTTGAGGATTACGAGCAAGCTGCGATACTAAGAGATAAAATAAAAATTTTAGAAAAGTCATTGGATGAAAGAGAAAGAGGTGAATAAGCATGAGTTGGTATTTTGAAAATGGTCCAGAATCAGATGTCGTAGTTAGTACAAGAATTAGATTTGCGAGAAATTTGAAAGGATATAAATTTACGTCAGTAGCTGATGAAACAGAACTTAAAAGGGTTTTAGAAAATTTTAAAGGAAATGGAATGGTTTCAGGACTTCAATACATTAAGCTTGATGATTTAGATGAACTTATGAGAATGAGCTTAGTTGAAAAACATATAATTAGTAGAGATATGCTAAAACAAAAAGATGCTGCTGTTTTACTTAATACAGCAGAAGATGTTTGCGTAATGCTAAATGAAGAGGACCATATACGAATTCAAGTTTTAAAACCTGGATTAGAATTAGAGCAAGCATTAAACGATGCACAAAAAATAGATGATGAAATTGATGAAAAATTAGAATATGCATATAGTGATTTGTATGGTTTCTTGACAACTTGTCCAACTAATCTTGGAACAGGTCTTAGAGCATCGGTAATGTTACATTTGCCAGCGCTTAGAATGACAGGAAAAATTGGAAAAGTTATAGATGTTATTAATAAGGTAAATATAAACGTTAGAGGTGTATACGGTGAAGGAACTGATGCAATTGGAGATATGTATCAAGTTTCGAATAAAATAAGTTTAGGATTAACAAACTTGGAAATAATTAATAATGTTAAGTCAGTTGTATATAAATTGATAGAACAAGAAAGAAATGCACGTGAATTTTTAAAGTCAAGAGGAATTGAATTTGAAGACAAACTTTACAGAGATTTTGGTGCATTATCATGCGCTAAAAAACTTACTTATGCCGAATGTGCAAAGTTAATTTCAATGGTTAAACTTGGCGTTTCAATGGGAATTATAACAGAAATTGATTCGAGAAAAATCAACGAAATCAACGTCGTTTCAAAATCGGCAACACTTCAAAAATGCATAAAAGAAACTGTAAGTGCTAAAGAATTAGACATAAAGCGAGCAGAGTTGATACAGAAAATAATACAGAGGTAAATTCGAAAAAAGGACAAAAGCCCCGTCCCCTTGTCCTTTTTTCAAAAAGGAGGTTTGGTATGGTTTATAAGTTTACGAATAGAGCTGAGAGAGCGATTGCGCTGGCGCAGGAGGTTGCAGGCGAGTTTGGTCACAATTATGTAGGGACTGAGCATCTGCTTTGTGGTCTTGTAAGAGAAGGAACTGGACTTGCGTATAAGGTTCTTGAAGAGCAAAATGTAACTGAAGAAAAAATAGAAGAGTTGATAGAAGAGTTGATTGGTAGAGATGAGCCTTTAAGTATTCCGCCTGATGGATTTACTCCAAGGACGAAACGAGTTTTTGAAACGAGTTTTATCGAAGCTAAAAGACTGAATAATAATTTTATTGGTACAGAACATCTACTTCTTGGAATTTTAAAAGAAGGGGATAGCGTAGCTTCTAGAATTATTGCAGAACTTGGTGTTGATATTCAAAAACTATTTTCGACTTTAATAAAAATGCTAACAGACGAAAAGAGTGGTAATACAATAACTCACAAGAAGAATCCTAATAATCAAACTCCAACATTAAATCAATTTGGAAAAGATTTGACCTTTGAGGCAAGTGAGGGAAAACTTGATCCGATAATTGGAAGAGAAGAAGAAATTGATAGAATTATTCAAATTTTGAGTAGAAGAACAAAGAATAATCCTTGTTTGATTGGTGAACCTGGTGTTGGTAAAACAGCTGTGGTAGAAGGACTTGCTGAAAAAGTTGTTGCTGGAGAAGTTCCTGAAAATTTGAAAAATAAAAGAGTAGTAACGTTAGATATTTCTTCAATTGTGGCTGGCGCAAAGTATAGAGGAGACTTTGAAGAACGACTAAAGAAGTGCCTTCAAGAAATAAAAAAAGCTGGCAATGTAGTTTTATTTATTGATGAAATTCATACGATTGTTGGTGCTGGTGCTGCAGAAGGGGCAATTGATGCTGCTAATATTTTAAAGCCTTTACTTGCAAGAGCTGAGATTCAGGTGATTGGTGCAACAACTTTAAATGAGTATAGAAAATACATTGAGAAGGATGCGGCTTTGGAAAGAAGGTTTCAACCAGTATTAGTTGGCGAACCGACTACAGAAGAGGCAATTCAAATTTTGGCTGGAATAAGGGATAAATACGAAGCGCACCATAAAGTGAAAATAACGGATGATGCTATAAAAGCTGCGGTTGAGTTATCTTCAAGATATGTTAATGATAGATATTTGCCAGATAAGGCAATCGATTTGATGGATGAAGCTGCATCAAGAGTGAAATTGCAATCTCTTACTGCTCCAAAAGAAGTTAAGAAAATTGAAGAAAAAATTGCTGAAATTGTAAAAGAAAAAGAGGATGCAATAAACACTCAAAACTTTGAAAAAGCTGCAAAACTTAGAGATAAAGAGCAAAAAGAAAAGGAAAAATTAGAAAAAGTAAAATTAGAATGGACTCAAAAAAATCAAATTGCGACAACTAATGTTACTGAAAATGAAATTGCAGAAGTGATTTCAAAATGGACCAATATTCCGGTAAATAAACTTACTGAAGCTGAAACTGCAAAACTTAAGAATTTAGAGGAAGAACTTCATAAAAGAGTAATTGGTCAAGAGGTTGCAATCACTGCAGTTAGTAAGGCTGTAAGAAGAGGAAGAGTTGGACTTAAAGATCCAAAGAGACCGATTGGTTCATTTATTTTCCTTGGACCAACAGGTGTTGGTAAAACTGAAACTTGTAAAGCGCTTGCAGAATGTTTATTTGGCGATGAAAATTCGATGATAAGAGTTGATATGTCCGAGTACATGGAGAAGCATACAGTTGCAAAGCTTATAGGTTCACCTCCTGGATATGTTGGCTATGAAGAGGGTGGTCAATTAACGGAGAAAGTTAGAAGAAAACCTTATGCGGTAATTTTATTTGATGAAATTGAAAAAGCGCATCCAGATGTATTCAATATATTACTTCAAATCTTGGAAGACGGACGATTAACTGATTCTCAAGGAAGACTTGTTGATTTTAAAAATACAGTTATAATTATGACGTCAAATGTAGGAGCAAGAAACATTACAGAGCAAAAAACAATAGGTTTTAATAATGCGGAAAATAAAGAAAAAAATTATGAGCAAATAAAAAATGATGTAATGTCAGAATTGAAAAAAGCCTTCAGACCAGAATTTTTGAACAGGGTTGATGAATTAATAGTATTCAAGCCTTTGGATGAAATGGAAATAGAGAAAATTGTAGAGATAATGATAAGAAATTCTACAGGAAGACTAGCTGAAAGAAACATTACTATTGAAGTTACAGATGCAATGAAAAAACACATTGCTAAAAAAGGATTTGATCCAGCATATGGCGCAAGACCGCTTAGAAGAGCGATACAATCACTAATTGAAGACACATTAGCAGAAGAAATTTTGGATGGAAAAGTTCAAAATGGAAACAATGTGGTGATAGATTTTGTGGATGAAAAAGTCAGTGTGAAAGTAAAATAAAATTGGAAATTGGGACGGTTCCTTTTTGGGAGAGGGACCGTCCCAATTTCCAAAATCGTTTTGCCTCTTGTTTTAAAATTTTCATATATATGATACTATAATTATGGAATAAAAAATATTATAGAGAGGATATATGTGAATATGAATGGAAAAAAGCTAATTATAGGATTGTTAGTTGTTGTGATTGTATTGTTAGCAGGCAATTTGTATTTCTTAATAAAAGGTCAGAATGGTTTTGAAAATAATTTGCCAATAAATAATTCTGGTGATGTTATAAATTCTGAGAATAATGAAAATTCGGGAGATTATAAAGAATCTGGGGATGCAGAGTTTGTTGAGAGTGGTGAAATCGCACCATCAGTTATAGAAAAAGAAGAAGTCGAAATAATTCCTGAAGAGGTTGAAATGCCGATAAATGGGGAATACGATGTTATAGTTTTTGGTGCGGAACCTGAAGGAATTGTTACAGCAATTTCAGCTGCAAGAAATAATTTAGATGTGTTATTGGTGGAAAAGAGAGATGGCCCTGGCGGGCTTATGACGTATGCTATGCTTAACACAATTGATATGAATCAAAATGTGTATGGAGAACTTTTAAGCCAGGGTATTTTTGAAGAGTTTTATGAAAAAATCGGTAATAACGAATCGTTTGATGTTGAACTTGCGAAGGATGCTTTTGAAGATATGCTTGATGATGAAGAAAATATTACAGTGATGTATGAGGTTGAAGAATACACGGTTGGTTCTACTGGAACTGAGATTGAGTATGCGATGATTGATGGTGAAAAGTATGTTGCAAAAGCGTATATTGATTGTACTCAAGATGCTGATATAACGGTAGCTGCAGGTGCTGAATATGTTGTTGGTTGGGAAGATGTAAATGAAAAAAATAGAATCATGTCGGCTACTTTAGTTATACATATGGACAATGTTGATTGGGATAAAGCTTGCGAAACGATTAGAGTTGAGGCTAGACCAAATACAGGGTATTCTGACGACAGCATTTGGGCGTTTGGAAATATTACAGAGACGTATGTTCCGAAGCAAACTAATATGAGATTAAAAGCTTTAAACATAGGAAAGCAAAATGATGGAAGTGTTCTTATAAATTCGCTTCAAATAATAAATGCAAATATGCTTGATGAAGATGCAAAGGAGAGAGCATATAAGAAATGTGTAAAAGAAGCTGAATATGTAGCTGAATTTTTAAAGGCGAATGTTCCAGGGTTTGAAAAGTCAAAATTAGTTGGTGTTGCACCGGAGCTTTATGTCAGAGAAACTAGACATATAATAGGTGAATATAGACTTACAGTAAAGGATATATTAGAATCAACAACTTTTACAAATACTATAGGACACGCTTGTTATCCAATTGATGTTCAAACAACTAGTATTTATGATTATGGATACATAATTGGTGCGCCTATACAATATTCAATTCCAATGGGAACAATAATTCCAAAAGGATTTACGAATCTACTTACAATAGGACGTTCTGGATCATACACTTCAATTGCAGCAGGTTCTGCAAGAGTAATACCTACAGGAATGACACTTGGAGAGGCAGCTGGAATAATAGCTGCGGTATCGATTGAAAAGAATATAGATTTTCAAGAAATTCTGAAAAATATATCTACTACGAAGGACATTCAAAAAAGAATGACAATGCAAGGAATGTACTTAAATAAAGAATCTAAGCCAGTTGTAGACGTCGATGGAAGGTATTATGATTTCATAATAGAAATGTGTGAGAAGGGAATATTAAGTTTGGGATATGATAATAAATTCAATCCAGAAGAGACAATGTCAGAGAGGGAGTTTATAGTATTTCTTCAAACATATTTAAAGAGAAGTTTTATTGCTGAGGAATATTGGAAGACGGAACATATAAACTTGCTTGATGCTAGTGAAGAACCAATTACACCGAATAGAGCAAGAGAAATTATGGCGGATATTACAACATATAACTTAACGGATGATGAAATAAAAGGAGAAATAGAGGAATATATTAATTTAGTAATGCCTGTCGGAAAAGAAAATTTAACGTTGGTTAGAGTATATGAAATTACAACATTGTTGAAAGATGAGATAATGAAAATAAGCAAATAAAATTTTACTGTAACACTAATGAAATTTATTTGTAACGTAAATGTAATTGTATTAATTTGGCATAAGTACTAAAATTAAATAGTACAAAGGATAAAAGGAGGTGTTTTCATGTTTTCACCGCAAGGCAATGATAATTTAATAAGTAATAATGCGTCAATTGCTGCAAATAGCGCTTTGTATTCTTTTGATGACTCAAAAAATAAAGCAAATATTGTTAGTGAGAAACATGAAAATAAAAAAGGAGCCTTTGCCAATTTTGCTAGAATTTCTTGTTTTGATGATGAAATTGGATGGGTTTCGGGTAATTTATCAAGTACATCTAATGATTTATACAGTACGCATGATTTTGCGAGTACAGGCTTATATAAGCCATTTGGCGTTAGTAATGATAATCCTCTTGGCAAGAACATTTATAGCTATTCTATGAGCTCTGCAACTGCGGTTCGTGGAATTGCGTTTGCAAATGGTGGTCGTGGATTTGTGGAAAACCCACTAGCAAAACCATATAACATTGTGGATAACACATATGAATTTAATAGAACAATCACAAATAATGATTTTAATGATGTGATAAATGTTACAAAAAGCGAAAAAATTGAAGATTTGAGTAGAGTTGAGATTACTCCAGTTGCATATAATACATATCAAATATCTGATATTTTGAAAGAAACAAAGTCTTCACAAATTATAGATTTTAAACCTATTCCTCAAGAATTGGCGCTTACAAAACCGTCAAAGTTTAGAAGTTTTTTTGGGAGTCAAATAGAATTAATAAGAAATTTGAAAAATATGTTTATTAGAAGTAAAGTTAAATAAAAAATTATGGACAAGGGGACGTTTCTTTTCGGGACAAAGAAACGTCCCCTTGTCCAAGTTTTTTAGAACTCAACTGGTTCTGGTTCATTATTTGTTTCAACATCAACAATTCCTGCGATTTCGTCAGCAATTGTTAGTATCTCACTAATTGTATCTGAATGTATTCCATATAATTCCATTAAACTATTTTTGTCAGCTGGAGCCATATCATAAGTCATAAGAGCAAAATCTACTGTTGAAATTTTTTTTGTCTTAGCGTCATCTATGTAAAATCCGTTGAAAACTTCAGCTGGAAGTGCACTTATTTTAGCTGAAACAGCATTAATGTATGTATCTGATTTACCAATTTTCCAGCTTGAATCACTGGTTGTTGACAGCATTTTCAATATTTTTAGTCTATTTTCCAATCTTAATCCCTCCCGACTTTTGTGTCTAAAGCACCTGCATTCTATCATTATTGCATAATAAATTCAAGAAGTTTTACTAAAAAGCTTGACAAATTAGCAAATGCGTTGTAAACTACTTTCGGTTTACAGGAGGTAGCATATGGATAAAAACATTCATGTTAGTATGTTGCTTGAAATGTATGGCAAATTGCTTACAGATAAACAAGCAGATGTAATTGATTTGTATTACAATCAGAATTTGTCTTTAGGTGAGATTGCTGAAGAACTAGAAATCACACGTCAAGGTGTTAGAAAAAGCTTAGTGGATGGTGAAAAAAAGCTTATAGACATTGAAGAAAAACTAGGATTTTTTAAGGAAAAACAAAGACGTGAGAAGATAATAGAGGATATTATTGAGAATACAAACGATAAAAATGTTGTGAAGAAATTAACAAATTTATTATAAAGGGGTTCATATAATGGCTTTTGAAAGTTTAAGTGAAAAACTTCAAGGTGTTATAAACAAACTAAAGGGAAAAGCTCGTGTTACAGAAGAGGATGTAAAAGAGATTTCAAGAGAAGTTAAACTTGCTTTACTTGAAGCGGATGTTAACTACAAAATAGTTAAAGATTTTACTTCAAAAATTAGTGAAAAAGCTCTTGGTCAAGATGTTTTAAAGAGTTTAACTCCAGGTCAACAAGTTGTTAAGATAGTTCATGAAGAATTAGTTAACTTGTTAGGTACAGAAGAAGTTGGTTTAAATATTTCACCAAATCCGCCAACAATAATAATGATGGCTGGATTACAAGGTTCTGGTAAAACTACTATGGCTGCTAAGCTTGCTAACATGCTTAGAAAAAAAGGAAAAAAACCTTTGATGGTTGCTTGTGATGTTTATAGACCTGCAGCTATCGATCAATTAGAAGTTTTAGGAAAACAACTAAACATTCCAGTTTATTCTGATAAAGAATCAAAGGATGTTGTTGATATAGCAAATAGAGCTTTGAAAGAAGCTAGTTCAAAATTAAATGATGTAGTTATTGTGGATACAGCTGGTAGACTTCATATAGATGAAGAACTTATGGATGAACTTAGAAGGTTGAAAGCTTCGATTAAACCACATGAGATTTTATTAGTTGTTGACTCAATGACAGGTCAAGATGCAGTAAATGTTGCTCAAAGTTTTAATGAACAATTAGAAATTGATGGTGTTGCGATTACAAAACTTGATGGTGATACTCGTGGTGGTGCGGCACTTTCAGTTAAAGCAATAACAGGCAAGCCAATTAAATTTTCTGGTACAGGTGAAAAATTAAATGATATAGAAGTTTTTCATCCAGACAGAATGGCTAAGAGAATTCTTGGAATGGGGGATGTTCTTTCTCTTATCGAAAAAGCAGAAGAAGCTTTTGATGAAGAGCAAGCAATCAAGCTTGAAAAGAAACTTAGAAAACAAGAATTTACTCTTCAAGATTATTTGAATCAATTAAAGCAAATTAAAAAACTTGGCTCTATTAAATCAATTTTAGGTATGATAGGAATAGATCAAAAAGCTATTGAAGAAGCTAAAGTTGATGAAAAACAATTTGTTAGAATAGAAGCAATCATTCAATCAATGACAATGGAAGAAAGAGAAGATGTGGATATTCTAAATGGTAAGAGAAGAAGAAGAATTGCTGATGGTGCTGGTACAACAGTGCAACAAGTAAACAAATTTATCAAACAATATTCTGATACAAGAGCTCTTATGAAGAGCATGATGAGTGGCAAAGGTCCAATGAACAAAATGATGAAAAACATTATGAAAGAAGCTGAAAAATTAGATATGGACAAAGTTTCGAAAGAAGACATGGAAGCTATAAAAAATATAAATAGCATGGAAGATTTAGAAAACTTTAGAAAGAATCTAAGAAAATAATTCAAGTTATCAATAATAAATGATATAAATTAGGAAATTTGAAGGGGGTGAAATACATGGTAAAAATCAGACTTAGAAGAGATGGTGCTAAAAAAGCTCCTTACTATAAAGTAGTAGTTGCTGATTCTAGATTCCCTAGAGATGGCAGATTCATCGAAGAGATTGGTGTTTATGATCCAATGAAAGATCCAGCTATAATTAAAATCGATACAGAAAAATATGAAACTTGGATAAAAAATGGAGCACAACCAACAGACAGAGTTAAAAAACTATTTGAAAAAGTTTCTAACTAATTAGTTTGATATCTAAATTTACGGAGGTATGAAAATGAAAGAAACGTTAGAAATGTTAGTAAAAAGCTTAGTTGACAATACAGACAAAGTTGAAATAACAGAAAAAGAAAATGGCGATGATGTTACTCTTGAAATTAGAGTTGATTCTTCTGATATGGGTAAAATCATTGGTAAACAAGGAAGAATAGCTAAAGCTATTAGAGTTCTTATGAAAGCATATGCTACAAAAATGAATAAAAAAGTTAGTGTTGAAATTTTAGATTAATAATCGGAGGAATTTAAATGGTAGATTATTTTGAGATTGGTCATATCTCGAATACGCATGGTCTGAAAGGTGAAATGAAAGTAAGACCATTTACGTCTAATAAAAAAGATTATGAAAAATTGAAAAATATACTTGTCGATATAAACGGCGAGCTTAAAGAATATACTATTGAATCTGTAAGATATCAGCAAGACATTGTGCTTTTAAAACTTAATGGCGTTGAAAGCATAGAAGATGCTGAAAAGCTAAAAGGTAGATACATAAAAATACCTAGAGAACTTGCAAAAGAGACTAGTGATAATGAATTTTTTATTGCTGACTTGATTGGTTGTGAAGTCTATCAAGATGAATTATTAGGAGTAGTCGATGATGTGTTTACAGCAGGTGCAAGTGATGTATATGTTATAAAAAGAAAAGGTAAGAAAGACTTACTTCTTCCGGCAATAGCTTCTGTTATAAAGAAGGTAGATGTTGCTAATAAGCGAATTGATGTAGAAATTCCTAGGGGGTTAGAAGACGATGAGGTTTGATGTATTAACGCTTTTTCCTGAAATGTTTGATGCAGTAAAAACAAGCATTGTTGGCAGAGCGATGAACAACAACTTAATTGATCTAAACTTAATTAATTTTAGAGAATTTTCTACAGACAAACAAAAGCATGTAGATGACTGCCCTTATGGTGGCGGTGCAGGAATGGTTATAAAACCAGAGCCTGTATATGATGCCTATAAATCAATTGTAAATGATTTAGATTACAAACCTAAAGTAATTTACATGTCTCCACAAGGAAAAGTACTTACTCAGCAGATTGCTAGAGAATTGTCTAAAGAAAATCATCTGATTTTACTTTGTGGTCATTATGAAGGTATTGATCAAAGAGTTTTAGATGAAATTGTAGACGAAGAAATTTCAATTGGCGATTATGTACTTACAGGTGGAGAACTTCCTGCAATGGTACTAATTGATGCAGTTAGCAGAAATGTTAAAGGTGTTATAAAAGATGAGTCTGTTGAAGATGAGTCTTTTAGCGATGGATATTTAGAGTATCCACATTATACTAGACCAGAGGTATTTATGGGTAAAAGAGTTCCAGATATATTGCTTTCTGGACATCATGCAAATATTGAAAAATGGAGACGTGAGCAATCGATTGAAATTACGAAGCGTAAGCGTCCTGATTTAATTAAAGAAGAAAGGAGTCAAACAAATGGATAAAATTAAAGCTATAGAAAACGAACAACTTAGAGAGAACAAGCTTGTATTAAATATTGGTGATACAGTTAAAGTACACGCAAAAATTAAAGAAGGAAATAAAGAAAGAATTCAAGTATTTGAAGGTACTATCATCAAAAAACAAGGCGGCGGAGCAAACGAAACTTTCACAGTTAGAAGAGTTGCATACGGCGTAGGTGTTGAAAAAACATTCTTAGTAAACTCTCCAAAGGTTGAAAAAGTTGAAATCGTTAGAGCTGGTAAAGTTAGAAGAGCTAAACTTTATTATTTAAGAGATAGAGTTGGTAAAGCTACTAAAGTTAAAGAAAAAATTACTTCTAAAGAAGCTAACAACGAATCAGCTGAATAATAAAAAAATGAAACTCAGTCCAATAGGACTGAGTTTTTTTGCGGACAATTTTTATTTAACCCTTAAAATATATGTTATTTCTGATTCATATTTTGTTGCTGATGTTGTTATTCCTGGGTTTTTTATGCATGAATCTGAGCCACAGTTATATACTTTTATTGTGTATGTGCCATTTGAGTTTTTTGTATAAGATGAGAAGAATTCTACGTGCCCAGGTGATACTAAAATGTCTCCTGGTTTAGCGTTGCTTAGTGAACTAACTGTTTGTAGATAATTGTTTCCGCCTGATGCGCCGATTGAAGCGAATGTGGCGCTATTTCTTTGGTAACTGAAGTAATTCATCATGTTTGATAGTCCATTTGCTTTGGCATATTCATATAAAGCCCATGTTACAAACGAACTGCAGTCAACGTAGCGTTTTGAATTGTAGGTTTTGCTTTGATCTGCGGGTATTGATCTAACTCCGTTTGCCAAGCTGTAATAAAAATTGTTGTTTGCATAGTATGTTTTACAGTTTTGAATAATAGTAAGTAAGTTAGAAGAGTTCCTATTAAATGTTGGTAGTGTAGAAGTAGAGGTTATTGTGTTTGGAGCTGTTGATGCTAGATAGTTTGCAGAGACATATCCATATTTATTGTTATATTTTACATATGCCCACCCATTACTTCTTTTTTGATAGACATATATCTTTGTTCCTTTATTAATAATTCCATTTGATAAATATGTAGTTCCTGGTCCGCTTCTGAAATGAACATTAGCTGTAGTGTATCTATAAGCGTTTATGGATGTGTTTGTAGAAGTTGCTGAGTTAGAATTTGTAGAAATTCCAATTGCTTTTTTTAATGCTGCTCTTGTGGCTGGACCGACAATTCCGTCTGTATCTAAATTGTTATATCTTTGAAAATGTACAACTGCATTTTTGGTAATATTTCCGAATGCACCGTCTATCTCAATTGTGTATCCGTTTTGTTTTAGCATGTCTTGGACCCACTTAACGCCTGTTCCTGTAGAGCCGTATTTTATTAGATTTGTAGGCTCTATATAGTTACTTGTGTATGCAGCATATGAGTAAGCAAAATTGCTTAAAAAGAAGATGCTCAGCATACTAAGTAATAATATTTTGAGTATACGCAAGTGAAATCACCTCCTTACACTAATTATAAGAGCTGAATAGCTGTAGGGTAAACCCACAAATGTTGGAGTATTAAGCAAAATATGGATTTCTTTGAACATTTAACGAATATCTCTAATGTGCATTTACACTAGCTTTTTATGGAAGCAAGTGGTATAATGGTTTACGAAATATTAAGCGTGGAATCTTGTTAAAAAGGAGAATTAGTATGGTTAAAGATTATAAGGTTATTACATTATGTGGTTCTACAAGATTTAAAGATGAGTTTTATAAAGTTCAAAAAGATTTAACTTTGAAAGGTAACATAGTTATTTCAGTTGGATTATTTGGTCATTCGGGTGATTCTGAAGTGTGGGAGAACATGGATGAGGGAACTTTGACAAAAACGAAAGAAATGTTAGACGATATGCATAAACGAAAGATAGATATGTGCGATGAAATTTTTGTTATAAATGTTAATGGATATATAGGTGATAGTACAAAATCTGAAATTGAGTATGCTAAAAAAGAAGGAAAAAAGGTTAATTATTTGGAAGCAATAGAAGAATAAGAAGGAAGTGTAAAAAATGGGTAGTAATCAAAACCAAATACAATGGTATCCTGGTCATATGGCGAAAGCCAGAAGAGAGATAGGAGATGCTGTAAAACAAGTTGATGTTGTTATTGAACTTGTTGATGCTAGGATTCCTAAGTCAAGTAGAAATCCTATTTTAAATGAAATAATTGCGGATAAGCCAAGGATAATAGTTTTAAATAAAGCGGATCTTGCAGATAAAACAGAAAATCAAAAGTGGATTAACCATTTTAAAACTAAAAATCAAGTAGCAATCGAAACTAATTCGAATCAAGGGTTGGGAATGAAGAAAGTAGTTGATGCTGCTTATGAACTTATGAGAGAAAAACTTGAGAGAAAAGAAAAACAAGGAATGGTGGGAGCATCAATTAAAGCGATGATAGTTGGAATTCCTAACGTTGGTAAATCTACTTTTATAAATAAAGTTGCTGGTAAATCTACTGCTGAAACAGGAAATAAACCTGGTGTTACAAAGAGAAATCAATGGGTAAGATTAAATGAAAAAATTCAGCTTTTAGATACTCCTGGTGTGCTTTGGCCAAAATTTGATGATGAGTTGACGGCGCGTCATTTAGCATATATAGGAACAATAAAAGATGCTATTATGGATATTGAAGAATTATCTTTATTTTTAGTTGAAGAATTGCTTGGAGAAAACAAAGATAAGTTGTTTGAAAGATACAAAATTGATTCTGATTTTGAATATGAAATGCCACTTGAAGTCCTTGAGGAGATTGGCCGAAAAAGAGGTTGCCTAGTAAAGGGCGGAGAAATCGATTATACAAAAGTTGCTAATATAATAATTGATGAATTTAGAACTGGAAAGATTGGTAATATAACGTTAGAATCTGCTCCAGAAAGGAAGTAAGGTATGAAGAAGGAAGAAGTATTGCAATATTCGCCACTTGTATGGGCATATATGGGAGATGCGGTTTATGAAATGTATATTCGTGAGTATGTAATAAGTCAAGGTCTTTGTAAAAATGGGTTGTTACATAGAAAGAGTATTAAATTTGTAAGTGCGAAAGCTCAATGTGCTATACTAAAAGAGTTGGAAGAAAAACTTACAGAAGAAGAGTTAGATATTGTTAGAAGAGGGAGAAATGCAAATCCACACTCAACAGCTAAAAATGCAGATATTGTTGAATATAAGTATGCAACCGGATTTGAAGCATTAATCGGTTTTTTACATTTGACGGAGCAAAAAGAAAGATTAGACGAGATTTTAAAGATGTGTGTTGAGTTTGTAAATATCTCTAAAAGTAAATAAGCTAGAAAACGGGACAAAGGGACGGTTCTTTTGTCCTTTTTTTATTGAATAACTTCTAACACAATAGTAAAATTATATTAGAATACAATAAGGGGGAGTTAGAATGAATGGAAAGAAAGTTGCAGTTTTAGTTTTAGGTGTTGTAGCTATTTTAGCAGTATGTTTTGGGTTGTTTAAATTCATGACGAAAGATAATGGAGAAATTCCTAATAATGAATTAACAAGTGGTGATCAACTATCAGGAGAGCAAATTGTTGATGAAGAATTTGTGATTGGTGAAAGAGATGCGATTTTTACAGAAGAAAATTACCCAAGAATTGATGGGTCAACAGCAACAATTCCTTTGTCAGAGGCATTTAAAGCTGAATTTTTAGGAATACCTCTTGAAGAGGCTGAGGTAAAACATAATACAACTCATTATGCTTACGAAAATTTAATAAGCGGAGATGCAGATTTAATTTTGGTTACACAACCATCTGATGAAGAACTTGATATGGCGAAAAAAGCTGGAATTGAACTTGAAGTTATTCCAGTTGTAAATGAAGCTTTCGTGTTTTATACAAATGTAAATAATCCTGTAAAATCACTAAAATTAGAAGAAATTCAAAAAATATATACAGGAGAAATAACAAATTGGTCTACAGTTGGCGGAAATGATAAGGCAATTAAAGCTTTCCAAAGAGAGCCAAATTCAGGAAGTCAAACAGGAATGTTAAAACTTGTAATGAGAGGACTAGAATTAATGGAACCTCCAAAGGAAGATATAATTGAAAGTATGATGGCAATTATCGGACTTGTTTCTGATTATGATAATGGTGAAAATTCAATTGGATATTCATATTATTATTATGCTACAACAATGTATGACACAATAGATAAAGAAGTTGCAGATAGAATACATTTACTAGGTGTTGATGGTGTGGAACCTAACAATCAAACAATAAAAGATGGCTCATATCCACTTAGAACAAATTATTATATTGTTATAAATAAAGCAGAACCTGCTGATGGACCAGTTAGAAAGTTAGTTGAAGCAATGCTTGGAACAAATGGACAAAAAGCTGCTGAAGCAGTAGGATACGTTGGAATGTAGGAGGAGCCTATGGAAGAAAATCAAAATGCTAATAGTGAAGTAACTAAAACTTCATATAAGGGAATAATAATATTTCTTATAGTGTTTGGAATTGTTGCAGTAACATTAACAGCAATGCTTGCAAATAGTGCGAAAAATGCAAATGCCAATACGAATCCAGAAGAAGTTATTACACCAAATGCCTCTGGCGAAAGTGTCGAGCAAATAGAAGAAGTTGTTGCAGTAAAAGATAAGAAATATGCAGTTGCATATGATGATATGTATTTCACAAATAATATAAAATTAATAGAGAAAACTTATATCAGCGGTGAATTTATAAAAAAAGAAGAATATAGTGACGTTAAATATTATGAAGAAACAGCTGATTACATACAAATTGATGGTTTAAAAGATGAGGAAGTAGAAAGAAAAATAAATCAGAAAATATTCGACAAAATGTTTGAAATGCTTAGAATGGAAGATTCTCGAAAAATAAAATATGTTGACATGAGTGCAAGAGCGAATTATTCAAATATATTATCACTTCATATTTCATGTAGATTTTTTGATAACCAAATGTATGAAGAAAATAGCAGATTTGAAAATCAATATTTAAATATTGATTTAAGTACAGGTGACGATATAAAATTTGAAGATTTATTTTTGGATGGAGCTAGCGTAAAAAATATTTTATCGGAAAGCATTTATTCTCAGCAACAAAGTATGTCTGAAGAATGGTGGGGATATTCAGAGTATATACTTGCCAAAACAGGTAAGGAATATTGGGACTACAATTATGATACTGTTGATGAGGAACTTAAAAGATTAGGCCTTATGACTTATGAAGAGTGGGAAAGCTGGTTTTCTAGAAGTAGTTTTGAAGAAAATACATTCAAGATTATGCATGATTATACAAAGGGAAATTTAGATTTTTACATTGATGAATATAGTATTAATGTTTATGCAGATGATGTATATAGTTGTTATATAAACCTTAGAGATAACTTAGAATCACTTGCTTTGTATAAAAGATATATGAAAGAAGAAAGTATATTTGACGATAAGTACATGGTTGCTAAAGAAGGCATGTGTGGTTTTTATATAGATAATTATATGAAAACTGAAAGAGTTATGGATAATCTTTTTTTGAGTAATCATATGTATATTAGTGATGATTATAGATACCCTAATTATTATCGAGAAATACATGAGAATAAATTAGCTGCGGAGAAAGAATATGCTCTTGTAAATCCAGACAAGATGTATATTCTAGGACTTTATAGTGATTCATCTTCTGCATATTCTGTAAAGGTTGAGTTAGATAAGGAAGAATTTGAAAAGAATAAAAATGCGATACTTAAAACTTATTCACCTTACTGGATGTATGATTGGGAGGGTGACTCACAAATTGTAAGCGAAGAAGTTTTAAAAGAATTAGGAATAAAGTATGTTTATTCTGGCGGAAATACATACTATACAGGATATGAAGATAATGATTTAAATTTGTATTTGCTTGATAGTGATACTGAAATACTTACTTCTGAGCAACTTGTTAAATTAACATCTGAAGAACTTAATTTTGCGTATAATGAAATTTTTGCAAGACATGGGCATGATTTTAAAAATAAGGAGTTAAAAGAGTATTTTGCTGGTCAGATTTGGTATAGACCTGTATCAGGCAGAAGTGTATCGATAGATTCTTTAAGTGAAATCGAACGTGAAAATATTGCAATTATAAAAGAAGAAATTAATTTAAGAAAGAAATAGCAAGAGGTACGGAGTCATCAGCGGGGACAGCCCTTTTTGAGAGAGCGTGTCATCAACGGGGACAGCCCTTTTTGATAAATGTAAGTATTGATAGTAATGCAAATTATTTTTACTTATTTATCAAAAAGGGCTGTCCCCGTTGATGACACGCTCTCTCAAAAAGGGCTGTCCCCGTTGATGACGCGCTTTCTCAAAAAGGGGCGTCCCTCTTGCTATTTTAAACTTTTTGTTGATTTTTTATGTAAATTATGGTAAAATGATTGGCGGTAACCCGAAAAAAAGCAAGAAATGAAGGAGGACACTATTGTGGCTACTTTTAGAGAAAAGTTTCAAGAATTTCTGGAAAGTCAGGGCGTTGAGAGCGTCCATTCGGTGACTTCGGTTGATGAGTACGAGGAAGTTTTGATGGATCAGCGGAAGGGTCTGAACCAGAAGCAACAGCGTGAGGCAGAGTTGCTGGTGGAAGAGTTCTTCGAGAATGCGGACGACATTATTTTCCGCGAAGGCTATTTCCCGGTGATTAAGATGGAAAACATCGTTGAGGTGAAGCACATCACCTGTGTATCGCTTCCGCGTGTTGCCCAGTATGCAGAAACCATGATTGCACACCAGCTGGCTGGAATGCACATTGGTAACGAATATGACGTGAATGCTGCTTATATTGCCACTTATGACGGCGATAAGCAGATTTCTCCGAGACTCCTTGGGGAAAACTCGATGGATCAGTATAGGATTACCGTCGAGGTGGAACTTTTTTAACAAAAATGCACGCAAATGCTTGATTTTCTTTGCAAAAGCTGGTAAAATATGCGTAGCATAATAAAAACGACATGAAGAGTGAGGCAAGCCTCACTCTTTCGTTATGTTTGAGGAGGTAATTAGATGACAAAACAAGAAAAAGAACTAGAAAAAATCATATTACCGGTTACAGAAAAGTTAGGCTATGAGCTTTATGATGTGGAATATGTTAAAGAAGGTCAAGATTGGTACGTAAGATTATATATTGATAGTGAAAATGGTATTAATTTAGATGATTGCGAGAAGGTAAGTGATGCAGTTGGAGAAGAACTAGATAGAGTTGATCCAATAGCTACAGCTTATTTGCTTGAAGTTTCTTCTTGCGGATTAGAGAGAAGACTTAGAGAAAAGAAACATTTTGAAACTGCTATAGATAAAAATGTTGAAATAAAATTGTTTAAAACTGTAAATAAAAGCAAGGTAATTACAGGAATACTAAAAGAAGTAACAGATGCAGAGATTCTAGTCTGCACGGATGAAGATACAGAAGAAAGAATTAGTTTTGATAACATATCAAACGCAAAAATATTATTTGATTGGGAGGAATCGGAAAATGAATAAGGAATTTTTTGAAGCACTAGAGGAGTTAAGTATTGAAAAAGGAATAAGTAAGGAGTATTTGTTAGATGCAATAGAGTCTGCTTTACTTACAGCGTATAAGAAAAACTTCAATTCGCAAGAAAATGTTAAGATTGTGATTGATGAGGAAAAGGCTTCAATAAAAGTATATTCATTAAAAGAAGTTGTTGAAGAAGTTTTTGATCCAGCAATAGAAATTGCTATTGATGCGGTGAAAAAAGGCAGAAAGAAAATCGAAATGGGTGATATCGTTGAAGTTGAAATTACTCCAAGAGATTTCGGAAGAATTGCTGCTCAAACAGCTAAACAAGTTATTGTTCAAAAGATTAGAGAAGCTGAAAGAGAGATTGTTTTTACAGAGTATTCAGATAGACAAGGTGAAATAGTTAGTGGACTAATTCAAAGAGTTGAGAAAAATATTATGATTGTTGATCTTGGTAGAATCGAAGGAATCATGACAATGAACGAACAAGTTGCTGGTGAAAACTATCAAGTTAATGACAAAATTAAAGCATATGTTTTAGAAATTCAAAAGAATGCGAAGGGTGTTCCTCAAATGCTTATTTCTAGAACACATCCAGGTTTTGTTAGAAGATTATTTGAACTTGAAATTCCTGAAATTTATGAAGGGTTAATAGAAATCAAAAATATTGTTAGAGAAGCTGGCTCAAGAACTAAGATTGCTGTTTTCTCAAAAGATATGAACATTGATCCTGTTGGTTCTTGTGTTGGTCCAAGAGGAATTAGAATTCAAAATATTTTAAATGAGTTAAGAGAAGAAAAAATCGATGTTGTTGAATGGAGCGAAGATCCAGTTCAATACATTGCATCAGCGCTTAGTCCTGCAACAGTTCTTGCAGTTGATATAAATGAAGCTGAAATGACATCAAAGGTAGTTGTCCCTGATAATCAATTATCACTTGCAATTGGTAAAGATGGTCAAAATGCTAGACTTTCAGCTAAACTTACAGGTTGGAAAATTGATATAAAGAGCGAAAGTCAAATAAAAGAAGAGATGAATGTTCAATAAATAGGGGTGAATAAATGAAAAAGATTCCACTAAGACGATGCATAGGATGTTATGAATCAAAGCCTAAAGCTGATCTTTGTAGGGTTGTTAAAAAGACAGATGGGGATATTTGCATAGACAAAACTGGAAAGATTAATGGACGAGGCGCATATATTTGTTATAACATCGAGTGCTTGGAAAAGGCCATAAAAGCAAAGAAATTTGAAAGAGAGTTTGAGACTGAGATTTCAGATGAAATATATTCAAATTTAAGGAGAGAGATAAGTGAATAAAATTTATTCTATTTTGGGGCTCTGTATGCGAGCTGGAAAAGTGGCTAGTGGAGCGGATGTTTGTATAGAAAACATCAAAAAAGGAATTGCGTTTTTAATTATAGTTGCGGAAGATGCATCACCTAAAACTATAGAAAAGTTTGAATATTTTTCTAAAGAATATGATGTGAAGCTTGTTAGATGTGGGGAAATAGATGGCTTGAGCAGAGCTATTGGAAAAGATAATAAAGCAATTTTTACTATTTTAGATGAAGGGTTTAGTAAGAAGATAATAGAGTTGGTAGAAGAATTAAAGGGGGCTATTAAATAAGATGGGAAAAATGAAGGTACATGAACTAGCGAAGGAACTTAATATGCCAAGTAAAGAGCTAGTTGATAAATTAATAGAATTGAAATATGACATAAAAAGTCATTTATCAATTTTAGAAGACAGCGAGGTTGAGAAAATTCGTAAACAACTAAAAGGAAAAAGTGCAGATGTAGCTCCTAAAGCTGATAAAGCTGCTAAGAAAGATAAAAAGCCAATTGCACCGGTTATAATTAGACGAGAAGTTACAAGAATCGAAACTGTTCCTGAAGTTAAAAAGGTTGAAAAGAAAGAAACTAGAAATGATTTGGGAGTTGTTCAAAGAAGAACTGATACTTCAATGAATATAAAGTATAGAACTCCTCCAAGAAAAATCGGAACGATTACACCTCAAGCTGAAGCTCAGAAAGAAGAACCAAAGAAAGAGGAAGTAAAAAAAGAAGAAGTAAAGAATGTTCAAAAAATTGAAAAAGTTGAAGATGTTAAGAAGGTTGAGCAAGAAGTAAGTATGAAAGAAGTAAAATCAGAAATTAAAGAAGAAGCAAAACCAGTAGTTGAGGTTAAAGAGGAAAAAGTAAGTACTGTTAAGGTTCAAACAGTTGAAACTGAAAAGAAAGTTAATAAAGAAGTTAAAGAAAATGTTGTTTCATCACAAACTTCTACATCAAATGCGAATAATAATCAAAGATATAACAATAATAGATTTAATGATGGTCAAAAGCCAAGATTTGATAATAGAAATCAAAATGGTGATAATAGATTCCAAAATAGAGATGGAAATAGGGACAATAGATTCCAAAATCGTGATGGAAATAGAGATAATAGATTCCAAAATCGTGATGGAAACAGAGATAACAGATTCCAAAATAGAGATGGAAACAGAGATAATAAGTTCCAAAATAAAGATGGTAATAGAGATAACAAATTTAATAATAGACAACCTCAAACAAGAGAGAGCAAGGTTGAAAAAGATATTAAGGGAATTCTTGCAAATACTGAAGTGGCCCAAAAAGAACCTGCTAGAGAGAATGTTAGAACTGGTTATAAAGATAAAGAAAAAGATAACAGAAAGTTTGAAGAGTCAACAAAGAAGAATAAAGGTAAGGGAAGAAATGAAAATAGAGGCGATGATATTAACATTGGTAAGTTAAAGGATATCCAATCTGAAAGTAATTTCTCAAATATGTTTAATGATACTGAAAGTAAGATGTTTGACTATTATGATTTATCAAGAAGAAAAGGTAATAGAAAGAATAAGAAGAAACCTACTGAAAGTAAAGAACATATTGATCAAAAGATTTTCGAACTTACTGATATTGATATTCCAGAAACAATTACTGTTAAAGATTTAGCTGAAAAGTTGAAGAAACAAGCTAGTGAAGTTATTAAGAAGCTTTTGGGATACGGTATTCTAGCCACATTGAATAATGAATTAGATTTTGATACTGCTTTCTTAGTTGCTACTGAGTTTGGTGTTACTGCTCATAAAAAAGAAGTTGTTTCAGATGAAGATATTTTGTTTGATGATACTGATGATGCAGAAGAAGATTTAATGCCAAGACCTCCAATAGTTGTTGTTATGGGTCACGTTGACCATGGTAAGACTTCTTTGCTTGATGCTATCAGAGCTACTAATGTTACTGAAAGAGAGGCTGGTGGTATTACTCAACATATTGGTGCTTATAAAGTTGAAATTAATGGTAGAGAAATTACATTTATTGATACTCCTGGTCACGAAGCTTTTACAGCTATGCGTGCTAGAGGTGCTCAAGTTACTGACGTTGCAATTATCGTTGTTGCTGCCGATGATGGTATAATGCCACAAACAGTTGAAGCTATTAACCATGCTAAAGCTGCTGGTGTATCTATTATCGTTGCTATTAACAAGATTGATAGAGAAGGCGCAAATATTGATAGAGTTAAACAAGAAATTATGGAATATGGTTTAGTTCCTGAAGAATGGGGCGGAGATGTTATTTGCGTTCCTATATCTGCTAAGTTTAATAAGAATATTGATTCTCTTTTAGAGATGGTTTTACTTGTTGCAGACATGAAAGAATTAAAATCAAATCCTAATAAACAAGCTAAAGGTACAATAATCGAAGCAAGACTTGATAAAAATACTGGTATTACTGCATCATTATTAGTACAAAGAGGAACACTAAATATTGGTGATACAATTGTTGTTGGTAGTGTAATTGGTAAAATCAGAGGTATGACTGATGATAAGGGTCAAAAAGTTAAAGCTGCTGGTCCATCTACACCTGTTGAGATTATCGGTCTTCCTGAAGTTCCTGAAGCTGGTGAAACTTTCTATGAAGTTGAAAATGAGAAAGTTGCTAAGCATTTGATTGAGAAGAGAAAACGTAAACAAAGAGAGGAAATGATTAAAAAATCTTCTCCAGTTACGTTGGATAATTTGTTTAATCAAATTGAAGAAGGCAAGTTGAAAGACTTAAATATTATTGTTAAAGCTGACCTTCAAGGTTCTGTTCAAGCTCTTAAGGCTTCTCTTGAGAAGATTAAGAATGAAGAGGCTAGAGTTAGAATTATACACAGCAATGTTGGTGGTATTACTGAGTCTGATGTTACTTTAGCTAAAGTTACAAACTCAATCATCATTGGATTTAATGTTAGAGCTGAGGCTAATGCTAAGACTATGGCTGAAAAAGAGGGCGTGGAGGTTAAGTTATATTCAGTTATTTATACAGCTATTGATGATGTTGAGGCTGCGCTTAAAGGTATGTTGCAACCTAAATATAAAGAAGTTATTCAAGGTACAGCTGAAATTAGACAAACTTTCAAGATTACTGGTGCTGGTATGATTGCAGGATGTTATGTTTTAGATGGTAAAATTGTTAGAAATTCTGGTCTTCGTGTAATTAGAGACAATGTTGTTATTCATACAGGAAAACTTGCATCACTTAAGAGAATGAAAGATGATGCTAAGGAAGTTGCTGAAGGATATGAATGCGGTGTTCAAGTTGAAAATTATGAGGATATTAAGGTTGGAGATAAATTAGAATCTTTCATAATGGAAGAAATTAAACAATAAATTTTATACAGTTTCGAAAGGATGAAATTTAATGGAAAGAACTGAAAGAATAGAAGAAGAAATTAAGAAAATTGCTGGTCGTTTGATTGATCAAGAGTTAAAAGATCCAAGACTTACAGGTATTATTAGTGTTACTAAGGTGTATGTTTCAAGGGATTTGAAATATTGCAAGATTTTTGTTAGTATGCTTGGTACTGTTGATGAGAAGGAGGCAATGGATGCTCTTAAATCTTCTGCAGGTTTTGTTAGAAGAGAAATTGGTAATAACATCAGAATGCATTCAACACCTGAGGTTAAGTTTGAGATGGATGATTCAATGGCTTATGGTGAAAAGATTCAAGGTATTATTAATTCTTTAGATATTAAGCCTATTGAAGACGATGAATCTGCTGATGAAAGCGATTTTTAGAAAAAGGAGTTTTTAATATGTCAGTTTTAGATAGCATAAGAGAAATGGTTCAAAAAGCTAAATCAATTTTAATAATTACTCATGAAAATCCTGATGGTGATGCCGTTGGTAGTTCACTTGGATTTATGCATGGTCTTTTGAAACTTGAAAAAGAAGTAGATGTTTTTATTCCAAAAGTTAATAAAATGTTTAGCTTTTTGCCTGGTTTTGATTTGATAAAAAATGAATTACCAGAGGATGCTTCTTATGATTTGTGTGTAGCTTTAGATAGTAGTGATTTAGAGCGTTTGGCTGAAGGTAGAAAGTGGTTCGAAAAAATTGAAAATACAATAGTAATCGACCATCACATTACAAATCAAAATTTTGGTGATGCCAACTACGTTAATGCAGTTGCATCATCAACTTGCCAAAATATTATAGTTGTTTTAGCAGCAATGGAAGTTGCTATAAATAAGGATATGGCTACATGTATTTATACAGGAATGCTTACAGATACAGGTGGATTTAGATATAATGTTCAAACAGAAACATTTGAATTTGCTGGTATGATGATGGAAGCTGGTGTAAATATCGCCGAAATTTATAGAAATGTTTTTGATTTAACAACAGAAGCTAGAACTAGACTTCTTGGAAGGGCTTTATCAAGACTAGAAATTTTGGAAAATGGTAGAGTCGCTTTTACATATGTTACAGCAGACGATTGGAATGAGTTTGGAAATCAAGATGGCGATCATGAAAATATAGTTAACTATGGTCGCAATATTGAAGGCGTTGAAGTTTCAATTATGCTTCGTGAAAAAGACGGACAATATAAAGTTAGTCTTCGTTCAAATGATTATGTAGATGTTTCAATCATTGCATCAAAGTATGCTGGTGGCGGACATCTTAGAGCATCAGGATTCGCGGTGCCAGGACCATTAGAGCAAGCAAAAGAAACTGTGCTTGCAGAAATCAAAAAGCAGCTAAAAGACTAAGCTGCTTTTTTTACTCGCCACCAAAAAAGGACAAAAGCCCCGTCCCTTTGTCCTTTTTTTTAGAAGAAGGAGTGATACGAAGTGCAAAGTGGTATTTTGATTATTGATAAGCCTGAAGGGATGACGTCGCATGATGTTGTTGCTAAGGTTAGAAAAGCTTTACATACAAAAAAAGTTGGACATACTGGTACTTTAGATCCTCTAGCTACTGGTGTGCTTGTTGTTTGTGTGGAGAAAGCAACAAAACTTGTTCAATATTTGACGTGTGAGAATAAAACGTATGATGTTGAGATGAAATTAGGTTTGAAAACAGATACAGGTGATATTACTGGTAGTGTTGTTGAAACTGATTCAAATATTGAAAATATTTTGAATGAGATAAGTGATGAAAAAATTCATGATGTTTTAGAATCTTTTATTGGGGCTCAAAAGCAAGTTCCACCAATGTATTCGGCGATTAAAGTAAATGGAAAGAAATTGTATGAACTTGCGCGTGAGGGGATTGAAATTGAACGTGAAGCACGCGATATCGAGATTCATGAGATTAATAATGTATTTTTTGAAAATGATATTTTGAAATTTACAGTATCATGTTCAAAGGGCACATATGTTAGAAGTTTGTGTGAAGATATTGCTTCGAAGCTTGGTACATGTGGAACGATGACAAATCTTAGAAGAATTGTTACTGGTGAATTTGATTTAAAAGATTCTATTAAAATAGAAGAGATTTCAGAAGAAAAAATTATACCAATGGAAAAACTTTTCGACAAAAAAATCGACGTTAAAGATGTTCTTAAAAAGCTGATAAATGGCGAAGAAATTAAAGTTGATTTAGAAGATGGCTTATATAACTTGTATTCAGATGAATACCTTGGAATAGGCAAAGTTAAAGGAAAAAGATTGAAGCGTGAAATAATTTTGTAGAAAAAGCTCAATCGAAAAATTTGAACAAAAAATTCAAGTATGCAAAAATATATTTGTAAGATAAATAATTTCTTTAAGGAGTGAACTTATGATACAAAAAAATGAAGAGTTTGAAGTTGATATTTTAGATATGGGTTTCGAGGGTGAAGGAATCGCTAAAATAAATGGTTACACAACTTTTATAAAAGGTGCACTTAAGGGTGAAAAAGCGAGAATTAAAATGTTAAAAGCAAATAAAGACTATGGTTTTGCCAAGCTTTTAGAAGTTGTTGAACCTAGTGAAAAAAGAGAAACGCCAAGATGCGAAGTTTTTTCAAGATGTGGTGGATGTAATTTACAACATATGAAATATGAAGAACAAATGACGCTAAAAACAAATCTAGTAAGAAACACATTAAAGAAATCGTTAGGATACGAACCATTAGTTGAAGATATAATCGGAATGGTTATTCCATATAACTATAGAAATAAAGCACAATATCCAGTGTCTAATGGGAAGATTGGTTTTTATGCAGGAAGAACCCATTCACTAATTGAAAATGAAAGATGTTATATACAAAATACATTGACAGATAGACTTGCCAAAGATGCGTTTAAAGTTACTCAAAAGTATGAAATTTCTACATATAACGAGAAAACAGGAGAGGGACTTCTAAGACATATAATAACAAGAGTTGGTGTAAATACGAACGAAATAATGCTAACATTTGTTACAAATGGAGAAGAGTTTCCACATGCAAAAGAAATTGTTGAAGAAATTGTGGATATGTATCCAACAATAAAATCAATCGTGCAAAATGTGAATAAAGAAAATGGAAATGTTATCTTAGGGAAAGTTTGCAAAACGTTGTATGGCAATGATTACATAGAGGACGAGCTTGAAGGATATAGATTTAAAATTTCTGCATTATCTTTCTATCAAGTAAATCCACTTCAAACAGCGGTTTTATATAATACAGCTAAAGAATTTGCAGCACTAACGGGAGAAGAAAACGTATTTGATTTATATTGTGGAATTGGAACAATTTCAATATTTGTTGCAGATCAAGCGAAGAATGTTTTTGGCGTAGAAATAGTTCCAGAAGCAATCGAAAATGCAAAGGAAAATGCAAGAATAAACAATGTAGAAAACGTAGATTTTATATGCGGAAAAGCAGAAGAAGTTATACCTGAAAAGTATAAAGAAGGAAAGAAAGCAGACGTAGTATTTGTAGATCCACCAAGAAAAGGCTGTGATATGAAGCTTCTAGAAACTTTGAAAGAAATGCAAGCTAAGAAGATTGTGTATATAAGCTGCAATCCAGCGACGCTAGCGAGAGACTTGAAGTATTTGACGGATAATGGGTATGAGATAAAGAGGGTTCAGCCGGTGGATATGTTTCCACAGACGAGTCATGTGGAGAGTGTAGTGTTGCTAGAAAAAATATAAACCTTGAAATGCTTGATTCATAGTTGATTATACACACAATATAACTCTAGAAATGCCTATATGACGGCTTTTGTTTACTTGACTCATAGTTGACTGAAAGTTATAATACACGTTAAATATTTAATATTAAAGACCAGATTGAAAAGGCAAAATAGCCAAATTCAATTTGGTCTTTTTGTATTCAATTTAATCAAAATAACACAAAATGACATAATTGAGGTTGACAAAATTAATTATACATATTATAATATAATTAGGTCAAAATATATATAAATGACTAAATTGAGGTGAAAAATATGAGAATATATAATTATAAAGATAATTGGCAAAAGCTACTTACGCCTGAAATTGTAGCTATGCTTACTCAAATTCATGAGTTTAAAGGAAAACAAAACCTTTTTATTGAATCTAAAGCTGATGTGTTAACTGCTTTATTGGATATTGCCAAAATACAAAGTGTTGAAAGTTCAAACAAGATTGAAGGGATTCACACTTCAGATGATAGAATTAAAAAGATTGCTTTAGCGAAAGCTCATCCTGCAAACAGGGCTGAAGAAGAAATTGCAGGATATAGAGAAGTTTTAAAAATAATACATGAAAACCATGATAACATAGCTTTAAAATCAAATGTAATTTTACAACTTCATCGTGATTTGTATAAATTCAATGCTTCAAGAAAAGGTGGACAATATAAAAGCGGTGATAATATAATTGAAGAGGAATTAGCTGATGGAACTAAAAGAGTTAGATTTAAACCACTTGAAGCGTGGGCAACACCAGAAGCAATAGAACAAATATGCAAAGAATTTGATGAAACACTAAAAGATGATTTGATAGATCCTTTGATAGTTATACCAATGTTTATACTTGATCTTTTGTGTATACATCCTTTTGGTGATGGTAATGGTAGAATGAGCAGACTTTTAACGTTATTGCTTTTGTATCGCTCAGAATATATCGTTGGTAAATATATCAGTATTGAAAAGATGATTGAAGAAACTAAAGAACAATATTATGAAACTTTGCAAATGAGTTCGATAGGATGGCACGAAAATGAAAATGATTATGAACCATTTGTTAAATACATGCTTAGAGTGATTTTACAAGCTTATCGTGAATTTTCATCAAGAGTTCAAATTTTAATTGAAAGTAATCTTTCAAAGCCAGAACGAATTGCTAGAATTATCGAAGATACACTTGGTAAAATAACAAAACAAAAAATATTAGAGAAATGTCCTGATATAAGCGAAACTACGGTTCAAAGAACATTAAATGAACTTGTGAAAAATCATAAAATTATAAAACAAAGTGGTGGTAGATATACATCTTATATTTGGAATAGGGAGGAAGAATAAATGATAACAGGGGAATTAAAAAATAAAATAGATAGTTTATGGGATGTTTTTGCATCAGGTGGATTAGTAAATCCACTTGATGTAATTGAACAAATTACATATATGATGTTTATACATGATTTAGATGATACAGATAATTTGAAATCAAAAGAATGTGCAATGCTTGGTCTGCCATTCAATAGCATTTTTGCTGGAGAAGTTGTAATTGGTGAGAGAAAAATAGAAGGCGAGCAATTAAAATGGTCTACATTCAAAGATTTTCCTGCTGGAAGAATGTATTCAGTTATTCAAGAATGGGTTTTTCCTTTTATAAAAAATCTTCATGCAGACAAGTCTAGTGCTTATTCAAAATATATGGATGATGCAATTTTTAAAATACCAACACCTTTGATGTTAGATAAAGTTGTAACATCACTTGATGCGATTTATGAAATGATGAAAAATTCAGATAGTGTAGATGTTCGTGGTGATGTATACGAGTATCTTTTAAATAAAATTGCACAATCTGGTTTAAATGGACAATTTAGAACTCCAAGACACATTATTAGAATGATGGTAGAAATGATGAATCCAAAACCAGATGAAGTGATTTGTGACCCAGCTTGTGGTACATCAGGATTTTTAGTAACTGCTGGTGAATATCTAAAAGAAAAATATAAGGAAGAAATTTTCTTTAATAAAGAAAAGAAAGAGCACTACATGAATCATATGTTTTTTGGATATGACATGGATAGAACGATGCTTCGTATAGGTGCGATGAATATGATGACTCATGGAATTGAAAGTCCTTTTATAGAATACAGAGATAGTTTATCAGACCAAAATATGGACAAAGATAAATATTCTTTAATACTTGCAAATCCCCCATTTAAGGGAAGTCTAGATAACGATATAGTGTCGGCAGATTTATTAAAAATGTGTAAGACTAAAAAGACAGAGTTATTATTCTTAGCATTATTTATACGTATGTTAAAAGTTGGTGGAAGATGTGCTTGTATAGTTCCTGATGGAGTGCTTTTTGGTTCATCAACAGCACATAAAGCAATTAGAAAAGAAATAATAGAAAATCAAAGATTAGAAGCTGTAATTTCGATGCCATCAGGTGTATTTAAACCATACGCCGGAGTTTCAACAGCAGTATTAGTATTTACAAAAACAAATCATGGTGGAACAGATAAAGTATGGTTCTATGATATGAAAGCAGATGGATTTTCGCTTGATGATAAGAGAACACCAGTGAAAGAAAATGATATACCAGATATTATAGAAAGATTTCATAATAGAGATAAGGAACTAGAAAGAAAAAGAACTGAGCAAAGTTTTATGGTTGATAAAGATGAAATCTTAAATAACGATTACGATCTTTCAATAAATAAATACAAAGAAGTAGAGTACGTAAAAGTTGAATATCCATCAACAACTGAAATTATGACAGAGCTTCATGAATTTGAAATGGAGATAACAAAAGGGTTGGAAGAATTGGAGGCGATGTTGTGATGGGGAAAGTTAAGTTGGGAGATGTTGGAATAATTATAACTGGAAATACTCCCAAAACTTCTGAAGAGTTAAATTATTCCTCTAATGATATTTGTTTTGTGAAACCTAGTGACATATCAAATGATGGAATATCATATATAAGAAATTCAGAGTTTTATATTTCGGAATTTGCAAGAGAAAAGGCTAGGATACTACCAGCTAACAGTGTATTGGTTTCTTGTATAGGCATTATTGGAAAAGTTGGTATAAATCAGAAAGAATGTGCTTTTAATCAGCAAATTAATGCTATTATTCCAAATGAAGAAAAATGTGTTACTGAATATTTAGCTTATGCAATATATGCTAAAAAAATGATGTTGCAGGCAATTGCTAATGCACCTGTAGTACCGATATTAAATAAAACACAATTTTCGGATATTGAAATATTTTTACCATCTTTAAGTGAACAAAAAGAAGTTGTAAAAAAACTTAATAATATTGATAGTGTCATTTATAAACGAAAACGACAATTAGAAAAGTTAGATGAGCTTATCAAAGCACGATTTGTCGAACTGTTTGGTAATTCAGAAAATAAACTTCCTATTGGTGAAATGTGCAATGTCACAGGTGGATATTCATTTAAGAGTGGTGACATTTCTAACGATGGTGCAATAAAGATTTTGCAGATAGGAAATGTGTATTTGGATAATGTGAGTTGGGAAACAACAAATTATTTACCCGAAGGATATGACGAAAAATACTCAAAATTTATGTTGAACGAGGGAGATATTGTTGTTGCACTAACCCGTCCAATAATCCAATTATTAGGAAATGTAAAGGCTTGTATTGTTAAATCAAGTGATTTGCCTTGCCTTTTAAATCAACGAGTTGGAAGAATTGTTGCGAAAAATAAAAAAACAGTTTTTCTTGAGTTTATATATGGTTGTTTAATGACAGATGATTTTACAAGGTATGTTGAATCTTGTAGTATTGGTTGTTCACAGCCCAATATAAGTACAAAAGATATTGAAAATTACTTAATTCCAAATGCTACATACGAAGAACAAAAGGCATATGTGGAGTTTAAGAAACAGACCGACAAATCAAAATTAGTAGTACAAAAATCTTTAGATAAATTAGAATTATTAAAAAAAGCATTAATGCAGAAATATTTTGAGTAGGTGATAATTAATGAATGAAGAACAAAATTTAGAATTAATGATAGAGGTGGCAAAAGAAGTTGCTAAAGAATCCTATGAAGATGGAGTGAAGCCTGTTTTGAAACCAACAGGGCAATTGCTTGGAATGCTACCACGTGCGATAAAAGCAGCATTACTTCCTTGTGAAAAATGGATTCTTGATAAAGAATATAATCTTGCAGAAACAAAAAAATTGTTAGAAACTAAATTAGCTAATGTTAATCCTGAAAATATAGTACCACCAGAAGCATACATTGCAGTTCCAGCATTACAATACATTAGTTATTGTATGGATAATGAAGAGTTAAGAGATATGTATGCTAATCTTTTAGCAAGTTCGATGAATAAAGTTGTAAAGAATGGTGTTCATCCTGGTTTTGTTGAAATAATAAAACAACTTTCACCAGATGAGGTTAAAATATTAAAATATATTTCGAAAGAAAAAGCTATTCCAACAATAACGTTAAGGGCTAATAAAGAAAATGGCAGTGGAATAGCTGTGATTTCTAATTTTTCGAATGTTGGTGAATTGGTAAAATGTGAAGAAGCATTTGAAATAGATAGATATTTTGATAATCTTATAAGATTAGGATTAATAGAAAAAGCGGCGTATTCTAGTGTTTTAGTAAAAGATGAATTATATACACCTTTAGAAGAACATGAATACATTCAAAATACCATTGAGAGACTAAAAAGTTTAAAAACAGAATATACTAAACCAAAACTACAAAGGTCATACATGACTATAACAAGTTTTGGTGAACAATTTTGTGACATCTGCTTAACTAAATAACACTTGTCAAAGAATGGGGGGATTTCTATGACAAACTTTGATTTCTTAAAATCAGATTCGCAGTTTGCTACGTTTGCAGATGCAGCGATTGCAGCTGAAAAAACTTTAAATATCGATATTGCAACTTGCGCAATTAATTGTCGCAGGGCGATGGAGCTTGCAATTAAATGGATGTATTCTGTAGATAAAGATTTAGAGCTTCCTTATGATACTAAACTTTCTTGTCTTATGACGAATGAAAATTTTAGACATATTATAACTAGAGATTTATATCATAGGATGAATTTTATTAGAAAAATCGGAAATGATGCAGCTCATAATAATACTAAAAAAATAACTGTAGAACAAGCAAAGTTGTGTCTAGAAAATCTTTTTGTTTTTATTGATTTTGTAGCTTGTTGTTATGGGGATAATTATACTCAAAGAGAATTTGATTTGGCGTTACTTGAAAATAAATCTGAATCATTAGTTGTTATGCCAAGTGACGTTGATTTAAATGAACTTATTAAAGAAAACAAATCTTTAAAAGAAGAATTAACAAAGAGACGTTTCGAAAAACAAAAATCTTATGCTCCTTTAAAACCGCTTGAAATCACAGAATATCAAACTAGAATTTTATACATCGATTCAATGCTTGAAGAAGCTGGTTGGAGAAGAGGAGAAAACTGGCTTGATGAAAAAGAAGTTTTAGGAATGCCAAATAAATCTGAAGTTGGTTATGTGGATTATGTTTTATATGACGACATGAATAAACCACTTGCTCTTGTTGAGGCTAAGCGTACTTGCAAAGATGTTGCAATTGGTAGACAACAAGCAAAATTATATGCGGATTTATTAGAAAAAGAGTACGGAAGAAGACCGGTTATATTTTTAACAAATGGCTTCGAAACTAGAATAGATGATGGGCAATATCCAGAAAGAGAAGTTGCAACTATATATTCTAAACGTGATTTAGAAAAGATGTTTAACTTACGTAGAATGCGTACATCTTTAAATAAAATTGTGGTAGATAAAAATATTGCAGGTAGATATTATCAAAAAGCTGCAATTAAAGCAGTGTGTGATACTTTAGATGCAAAGAATAGAAGAAAAGCATTACTTGTAATGGCTACTGGTTCTGGTAAAACTAGGACTGTTATTGGTCTTTGTGATGTTTTGTTAAAACATGGTTGGGTAAAGAATATTCTTTTCTTAGCAGATCGTAATTCGTTAGTTACACAGGCTAAACGTTCTTTTGTAAATCTATTACCTGATTTAGCTGTAACTAATTTGTGTGAAGAAAAAGATAATTATACAGCGCATTGTGTTTTTTCTACGTATCAAACTATGTATAATTGCATTGATGAAGCTAAAGATGAAGAGGGAAAACTTTTCACAAGTGGCCATTTTGATTTGATTATTTGTGATGAAGCACATCGTTCAATTTATAATAAATATCGTGATATATTTAATTATTTTGATGCGCCGTTAGTAGGTCTTACAGCTACACCAAAAGATGAAATTGATAAAAATACATATGAAATTTTCGAGCTTGAAAATGGTGTACCTACATATGGTTACGAACTTGCACAAGCTGTAACAGATGGTTACTTAGTAGATTATTTATCTGTTGAAACAAAACTAAAATTCATTGAACAAGGAATTGTGTATAGTGAATTATCTGAAGATGAAAAAATAGAATATGAAAATACATTTGTTGATGAAAATGGACAAGTACCTGAAAAGATAGATTCTTCAGCACTTCATGAATGGGTATTTAATAGAGATACAATAAAACAAGTTTTAAATATTTTGATGACAGAGGGATTAAAAGTTGATTATGGCAATAAGATAGGTAAAACGATAATCTTTGCTAAAAATCATGAACATGCAGAGAAAATTTTTGAAGTATTCAATTCAGAATATCCACATCTTACAGGATATGCAAAAGTTATTGATAATTATACAAATTATGCTCAAAGTGCGATAGATGAATTTTCAGATAATAGAAGACTTCCACAAATCGCAATTTCTGTAGATATGTTAGATACAGGAATCGACGTGCCAGAAGTGTTAAATCTAGTATTCTTTAAAAAGGTTATGAGTAAGGCAAAGTTTTGGCAAATGATAGGTCGTGGAACTCGTAAATGTGAAGGTCTAATTGATGGCAAGGATAAGGACAAGTTTTATATATTTGATTTTTGTGGTAACTTTGAATTCTTTAGAATGGGCAAAGAAAAACCAACAGCAAATCAAATTGCTTTGCAAGGAGCAATCTTTCATTTAAAAGCTCAAATCATATCTAAACTTCAAGATATTGCATATCAAACAAATGATTTGATTGAATTTAGAAAAACTCTTGTAAAAGAAATGTCTGAAAAAGTTAAAGAACTTAATCGTGAAAACTTTGCAGTAAGACAACATTTGAAATATGTAGATTTATATTCAAATGAAGAAAACTATTTAACAGTTAGTTATGAAGATACACTTATTATAAAAGATGAGCTTGCACCACTTATCATTCCTGATAATGATGAAGCAAGTGCTATTCGCTTTGATGCATTGATGTACGGAATTGAATTAGCATATTTGGCAGGAAAAAGTTATACAAGACATAAAAGTGATTTACTAAAAAGAGTAAAAGCAATTTCAACAGTTGCTAATATTCCAGAAATTACTGCGAAAACAGAGCTTATAAATAAAATTATAAATACTAATTATATAGAAGATTGTGGCATAAATGAGTTTGAAGAGATACGAAAAGCTTTAAGAAATCTTATGAAATATATTCCAAGAGGCAAGGTAAAATATACAACTAATTTTACAGATGATATTTTATCAACCGAATGGAATGAATCAGAACTTGAAAATGATGACTTGAAAAATTACAAAGCAAAAGCAGAATTTTATATAAGACAACATCAAGAAAATGCTGTAATTTCAAAATTAAAAAATAACATTCCACTAACAGAAAAAGATATTTCAGAACTTGAAAAAATATTGTGGAGTGAACTTGGAACAAAAAAAGAGTACGAATTAGAATTTGGACAAAAGCCATTAGGAGAATTTGTTCGAGAAATTGTAGGTTTAAATATGGAAGCTGCTAAAGAAGCTTTTGCAGAATTTTTAAATGATGTAAATTTAGATGCTAGACAAATATACTTTGTAAATCAAATTATTGAATATATAGTTCAAAATGGCTTGATGAAAGATGTATCAGTATTACAAGAATCGCCATTTACAGATAGGGGTAGCATTGTTGAGATATTCAAAGACTTGTCTATATGGCAGAAAATACGTGGTGTAATAGAAAAGATAAATATGAATGCTGCATCGTAAAATTGAAATAAAAGAGGGGAAAGAATGGGATTAACTGATGAACTTAAAACTATTGTAAGTCAAAGACAAAATGTGACAGATGTAAAAATTTTTTTATTAAAAAATGATAAGCCTGAAAAAATGAAAATACTTCCATCTACTATAGGAATGGAAGTAATTGATGATTATTTTGAAAAAATTGAATTTCAAATTAGAGATAAAGAGGTTGTTAATTATATTCCAGACGTTATTGATAAAGAAACATTGCAAGTAATAGAAACGAGTAATATTGCTATATGGAATAATATAATAAAGGCTAGAAATGAAATGCCATTAATAAATGTATCTGAAATAACAGTTGAAGATTATAATACAGATAATAATACTGTTTTAGTGGAAATTACGTTAGAAAATGAAGATGAAAATTTATATTTCTTAATTTGTCATAAGAAGGTATTTGCTTGGTATAGAAATGGTATTACTTTCCATAAAAAACAAAATGGACATTTTGAAAGAGGGAATGGAGAAGTCTTTGTTTTGATTCCTTTTGTAGATGTAATAATAAAAGGTAACAAATGTTATATACTGAATGAAAATAATTTTAATAAAATATTTAAGTATGATGAGGTTATAACTAATCAAGTTAATGCTAAAATTGATGAAATAAAAAGTTTAAAATTTATTGCGGATTCTGATTCTTTTGTTAAAATGCTTAATAATTCAAAAAATGAAAAGAAAGCAATGGCTAAAGTTTTACAACAAAAACGTATTGAAAAAATAAATGGGTATACGCCAGAATACATTAGACAGCAGATAGAATCTCAGGAAGAATTAAATTTTATACAATTTAATGAGGACAACACTATACAAATTGATAAAAAATCTTTTAAAGCAATAATGGGGATTTTAAAAGGAAAAATAAATTTAGATTTAATAACTAGAGAATTAAATGGGGTTGAGAATAATGAATAAAGTGGAAAAGATTTGCTTATCTATGAGTTGCTTCATCTTGTTATATGGTATTTTTTTGTTAAAAAATATATTAAAGATAAAAGAATTATTTGGAATGGAAAATTTCTGTTGGAAAACCTCTCAAGAGTTTAGAGTTAATGTAATAATGATAGGTGTATTTTTAATATGTATTATTTTAAGTTTGGTTGGTATTATCATTTTTAGAAATACATTTTTGTCGGCATATAATGAGCCAAGTGAAAAAGTAATTATAGAGAGAGCAGAAAATATAACAAGTGATTATTTTTTTACATATTTTTCTTTATTTATATTAACATTCTTTTCGACGGATTCTACTTCATTAAGTGATATGGGATATTTGACTATTGTAATGTTTTTTATTATTTGGGTGTATGTAAAAAATGATATGTGGTTTATAAATCCAACACTTAATGTGTTAGGTTATAAATCTTTTAAAATTATATGTAAGCAAAATGATAAAATTCAAGAAATAAATGTATTTTCAAAAGAAAATTTATGCAAGAATATTGGTGAACATTATAATATTTCATATAGTACATATGATTTTTCTGTTTGTTATAAGAAAGTGAAATGATTACATATTCAAAATTGGAGGTAGCTATGACTAATCAAAACTATTGGCAAGAAATTGTAAATACTCTCATAAAAAAAGGTCTTACAATTGCAACAATGGAAAGTTGCACTGGTGGCGGTATTGCAAGTGCAATCACAAATGTTTCTGGTGCATCAGCTGTACTTTCGGAAAGCTATGTTACATATAGTAACGATGCAAAAATTAAACAAGGTGTCAAGGCGAGTGTTATTGAAAAGCACACAGTATATAGCCAAGAAACTGCAATCGAAATGGCAAAGACTGTTAAGTCAAAAGCTGAATCTGATATCGGAATTGGAGTTACAGGGCAACTTGGAAGAATCGATCCTAATAATCATGTTGATAAATTAAATGTTGTTTGGTTTGCAATTGTAAATCATGACGATGAAGTTTATACGAAAGAAATTCATGTTCCTGATGGTGAAAGAATGGAACAGAAGGATTACGTGATTGACAGTGTTGCAAGAGAATTAATTGACTTAATTTGACTAAGAAGAGGAGAGTTTTATGGCTAAAATTTTAAAATTTGTCGGTTCGTTTTTTATTGGGTTTCTTATAGGCTGTGCAATTGCAGTAGTATATTCATTAATAGTGCATGCTATAGCCGAAAATAAAGGAGATGAAATTATGAATGAAACTGTGACGTATGAACAAATTTCACAAGAAGAAGCGAAAAGTATAATGGATACGGAATCGAACTTTATTATTTTAGATGTTCGTACTGAAGAAGAGTTTGCAGAGGGACATATTGAAAATGCGATTTTGATACCTGATTATGAAATTGCTTCGAAGGCTGAGGAAGTATTAAAGGATAAAAGTCAACTTATTCTTGTGTATTGTAGAAGTGGAAGAAGAAGCCAGCTTGCTGCAGAAGCACTTGTGGAATTAGGTTATACTAATGTAAAAGAATTTGGCGGAATTATCGATTGGAAACATGAAATTGTAAAATAAAAGACTCGGAGATTTTCTCTGAGCCTTTTCAAGTGATTCTACTTGGTGAATTTGTAGCTTTCAACGATTGAACCAGCAGGAACATAGATTTCATAGCTTACCTTGGTATATGGATCTAAGCCCGTGATATAGTCTTGAAGCCACCATTTTTCGAATTTGGTGTAGCGGTAGTCGTAGGTAGTGAATATCTCGCGGATTAACGGAGCGCCCTCATACGTTTCGTCGATGAATACGTCGCTAGAGGTGATTGTTTTGGGAGAAAAACCATTTTTACCATTTTTCGTTGTTTTGTAGTAAAAATGAAATACGGTTTTTTCGGAAATCTCAACGTAAGAGCGTGTGCCGCTACCTGAAATTTCGGTGTCAGCCTGTAGAGAAACGAGTTCATATTCTACTGTTTCTTTAGAAACCACAAACGTTCCGCGGTCCCTGATTTTTCCTTCCATGGATAAGGTAAAGAACAGTGCGGTGATGCCCAGGATTACTGAGAAAATTCCTAGTACCACGATGGGTTTACTGATGCCATTACCTATTTTCATGAGAAAAAAACCGAGAAGTAGGAGTCCAAGAAAGATTAAGACTGGCATGTGAGTACCTCCTAATAGAGTTTAGCAATATTTGAGCTACTGGTTTCAATTGGGAGTTGCTACACGGAAATTACCTCCTTTTTATAGCAGAAGAACAGAGACAATCAATTTAAACATACAAATTATACCATATTGTTTACATAAAATCAAGTAAAAGCTACATCATAAAGATGTAGCTTTTAACATTTTAAATTTTATTTCCAATTTGCAACTGCATAATAGCTTTTGCCTTCATAAATAATCTTTGAAAGTTCGTCGATTGATGCTGATGAGCTATAAAGAGTTCCGTTTTCTAGTACAATATATTTGAAATCTTCATCGTCTGAGTCATATGGCAAATACATGTATCCTTCTTCATTACTTTCTTCGCTGTTCCAATTAATTGAATCGGCTTCATAAACAGTCCAGCCATCGAATGTAGAGCCTTCTTTTTCTACAGAAACTAATATTGCAGAATTTATTATAGCTCCTGTCATAACGCTTTCTAAAGTATCCCCTTCATTAAGCCAATAATTATATTTATCTAATTCAAATCTTTCAGTTTCTTCATCTCTAAAAACCATCATTCCGCCATTTGCATTAAAAGAAAAATAACCTGTATCCATTATAGGAGCATCAGACCAGCCTTCGATAACATAGTCTGATATTGGAACATTTGTCCATTTAGCCATAAAAGTAACATTGTGATTTGGCATAGACATTTCTAAAACTTCATCAGTTGTAAAAAGCGTATCTCCAGACAATTTTTCGTAAGCATAAGTATTGTATCCTTCGTCATCTGTAGTAATAATTTGTTTGAATCCTAGCCAACCTTCGAATGTATCACCTTCAAGTTCTGGCTTAACATTTAAAATTCCATTTTTAACTAGAACATCTTTTATTTTCTCGTTTTCAGTAGCGGCAAAATCCCATGATACGCTTTCATTAACAGCTGTACTGCCTTCTTCTGAAGCTAATGTCATAGATAGCATGCCTCCAGCTAATCCATGGCCATCAAGAGTAAGATATACTTCGTTAGAAACTTCGTCATTAGATTCTCCGGAATTATTTACATTTATTTCTGCGTCAACATCTGACTCGTTTGTTGGTTCATTTTCACACCCAACTAATATCATTAATGATAAGCATGCAAAAAGTAATAAAAATAATATGTTTTTCTTCATTGTATTCCTCCTTTTAGAAAAGTTTAAATTATTTTATCATTCGTAATATTATGTGTCAATTTTATGATATTATATTGATATACTAGAGTGAAAAGAGAGGTTCTATTATGGGAATAAATATGAAAATGTATAATGAACTTTCTTTGCTTAGACAAAGATTAAAGGAAGAAGGAAAGAACGTACAAGGTCGTAAGCCGCTTGTTTGCACGGATGAGGCCTTGCGTCAGATTGTAGAGCTTTGTCCTAAAAGAGTGAGTGATTTTGCATGTGTTCCTGGAATTGGGGATTCGTTTATAGAAAATTATGGTGAAGATTTTTTGAATGTAATTCATAAATATAATGAAACTGTGGCTGAAAAAGCAATACAGATGAGTCCTTCTGTTGCTGCAATTCTTAAAGAATTAGAAAAAAAGCTTGTTAGAATAAATAGAAGAAATCGTTTGCTATATATGCCTAAATTGGCTAACAAATATGCGGCAGATTTGTTTGGTACAAATGGAAACATATTTGATATTTTGTTTGATAATAAAAGTGCTGTAACGATTTGCGATACGCTAAACGCTCCTGAAGAAAATAGAGCAGAAGAGCTTGCAAAATATAAAAAAACTGTACAACTTTTGAGAGAGGCTAAAAAAGATTTAAGAGAAAAAGGACAAAACGATTTGTATGTTGGATACCCTTTTGTTATTGGATGTATGCCTGGGGAAGACTTTAATATTCGTGCTCCACTTGCTTTGTTTCCAGTGATAGCGGAAAGAGATTCGAGTAGGATTGTTCTTAAAATAGATGAGGCAAGGGATGTCTTGTATAATAATACGCTTTTGCTTGCACATTATAAGTTTAATGGAATTAATGAGCCGTTACCATCGGAAGATATTGAGGAAATAAAGCGTCATTCTTTTGTTAAAGATTTGCTTATGCATTATCAAAATCATGGAATAACAATAAATGGACAAATTTCTCCGTCCCCAATTAAGTTTTGTGAATATAAAGCGGATGAATTTCCTAAGTTTACGCCTGGAGAATTATATCTTGAAAATTGTATTGTACTTGGAAAATATCCTGTTTGTGAAAATTCTATTCATAAAGATTTTGAAGATATATTGAAGAATAATGAAATTAATACTTTGGTTAATAATTTGATTGCGGATGCTGAGGAAAATGAAGGAAGTCAAGAGAATGAAATTAAACTAGATGATAAATCGCTTAGTATTAATGAAAATAGTTTATTATATATTAATGATTTGAATAGTTCTCAAGAGGCTGTTTTGGCGGCTATGGATTTTAGAGATGAACTTGTTGTTCAAGGTCCTCCAGGTACAGGAAAATCTCAGGTTATAACAAGTTTGATTTCAGATTTTGTTAGTGCTGATAAAACTGTACTTATGGTTTCTGAGAAAAAGACGGCACTTGATGTTGTTTATTCGCGTTTAGGTAATCTTTCAAAATATGCGCTTATTATTGATGATGTTGGAAATAAGGATTTATTTTATAAGCAATTACAAAGAATGGTTAATTTAGAGCGAATAGCTCCAAGTGATATGGTGAAGCTTAATGAAACTTCAACAAAGATTAATGGTTTGGTTAAGCGACTTGAGAAAATTGCGGATGTGTTATATACGTGTGATGATTTTGGGATTGAACCTTATAAGTTGTATCAGAAAAATCGTAAGATAGATTTTACAAATCAAGAGGAAAGCCAAAAAGCAAGCATAATAAATTCAAAAATTTCACTTGTTGTATCGAATATGACATATCCAATTCTTGAAAAAATATATCAAAAGTTTTCTGATGTATCGCTTAGTAAAAACTTGGAGGAGTATGCGAGTGTTTTAGAAAAATATCCTTGGATTTCAAGTATGAAGCATGATATTGCATATTCAAATTTGACTATTTTAGAAAGTAAGTTGAATGAAATTAAAAAGGATATTGATGAGCGAGAAGAATCAAATGTTTTTGTGAAAATTTTTGCGAAAGTGAAGATTTTTAGAAAAATAAATGATGTTTTAAAAGAATATTTTAAGCTGAAAAATAAAGAATTGCGTAATTTGATTTTTAACAAAATTGATGATGTTATTGCAAGTATTAAGCTTTATGTGAGATACCAAGAACTTAAATCTATTTATGATAGATTTTCAGAAGAGGAAATTTCATATTACGATGTTATTTTGAATATAAAGAAGTCTTTAAATTATACACTTGTTGATGCAAATAATGATTTGTTTAATCAATTGCTGTATAAGAAAATAGAGGAGTTTGAAGTAAAGCATAGAGAATTATTCCAAGAGGTAAATGATTTTGATAGCATTATTCAGGAGTTAAATGTTGCAATTGGTAGTAAGCAAGAAATGACTAAGCGTAAACTTGAGGAAATTTTGTCTAGTGAAATTTCAGAAATTCCTTCGTCTAAACGTTGTGGGGAAATCCTGAGGGTTTTGGATAGTAAAAGAAAGTGGAGTGTTAATAAGTTTATTCAAAAATTTAATTTTGAATTGTTTAGAAGTGTAAAGATTTGGCTTTTGACTCCAGAAGTTGTTTCTGAGATTATTCCGCTTCAAACTGGTGTTTTTGATTTGGTTATTTTTGATGAGGCTTCACAGATGTTTGTTGAGAAAGGTATTCCTTCGATTTTAAGAGCGAAGAAGGTTGTAATTGCGGGGGATCATAAACAGCTTCGTCCTTCAAATCTTGGTGCTGGCAGAATTGAAATTGATGAGGATTCTTTAGATGAGGATGAAGAAGTTTCAGCTGCGATAGAAGAAGAGAGTTTACTTGATTTAGCTAGATTTAAATACAAAGATGTGATGCTTAATTTCCACTATCGTTCTAAATATGAAGAGTTAATAGCTTTTTCAAATCATGCTTTTTATAATGGAAGATTGTATGTTTCTCCAAATATAGTTGAAAGTGAATTGCCACCAATTGAGGTTCACAAAATTGAAAATGCAATGTGGACAAAGCGTGCAAATTTGGAAGAAGCTAAATATATTGTAGAAATGCTTAAGAAGTTTTTTGAAGAGAGAACCGGTGATGAAACGATTGGTATTATTACGTTTAACATTTCTCAACGTGAATTAATTGAAGACTTGATTGATGAAGAATGTGCGAAATCACCAGAGTTTGCGTTTAATGTTCAAACCGAAATGGAACGTAAAAAAGATGGACAAGATATTGGCTTATTTGTGAAAAACATTGAAAGTGTTCAAGGTGATGAAAGAGATGTTGTTATTTTTTCAATTGGATATGCTAAAAACGAAAATGGAAAACTTATCAGAAATTTTGGCTGGCTTAACCAACGAGGTGGAGAAAATAGGCTTAATGTTGCAATAAGTAGAGCTAAGCAAAAGATTCATATAGTTACATCAATCGAACCTGCTGAACTTTTGGTTGATGATGTGAAAAATGATGGACCTCGTTATCTAAAAAAATATCTTGAATATGCTTTTGCTGTAAGTAATAACGATAAAAGATATGAAGAAAGTATTTTGAATTCTTTAAGCGAAAATATAAAATTAGCTACAAATGATGTAGATGAAAACAAACTAGTTCATGAACTTTATGATGTACTATTAAGCAAAGGATTTGAAGTCGATAAATATGTTGGTATTGGCGGATATAAGATAGATCTTGCAATCAAAAAGAACGGAAATTATGTTCTTGGAATAGAGTGCGATGGTAAATTATATAATGTTTCAAAATCAGCTCGTGAGAGAGATTTCCATAGACAAAAATATTTGGAATCAAGAGGGTGGAAAATTTATCGTATGTGGAGCACCAACTGGTGGCGAGATCCTGCGCATGAAATTGAAAAAATCTGTGCACTAGCAGATATATTATAAAATTTTAGTCCATTTGATGGACGAAAATAAATGTGAGAAAATGTTGACTTTTGATAAAAAAGCGAGTACAATGTGGGCGTAAAAGGAGGAGTTATAAAGACCGACTGTCACAAGTTTCCAGATAATTTTGACAACTTGAAAAGGAGGAATCGGGTTATGGCATTCTTTTTCACCGACGAACAAATCGCGAAGATGAAGTTTCTTATTCCTGAGGTGAAGATTCCGGAACGTGAGCATAATTCTCCGGCATATCTTGCCAAGGAAATCCTCGCAGGAGTGACTATCAACGACATCAAGCTGTCCGGAGGAGTCATTACTGTTTGTCGTGACGCTAGGACGTACTCGTATAACTATTACAACCAGGAAGAATGTGCCAAGGCAGAGAAAGATCTTCAGGAGGAAATCAACCAGCTCTTTGGCGTAAATGCTGATGTTGATTTCTTCATCGCTGCGACCGAAGAGCGCGAGCCTGACACGCCTCCGCCCATGTATTGGGGTGGAACTGAAACCATTCACTACTATAGCCTCACTGTGAAGGTGAAGCTGAGCTAAAACAAAAATTCTCAAGGGGGACGTCCCTTTTTGTGAAAATTTTTCACAAAAAGGGGCGTCCCTCTTGTGAATTCTTGCGAATTTTTTGAAAACTGGGACAAAGGCCCCGTCCCCTTGTCCCAAAAAAGAAGCGTCTCTCTTGAGAAGTTTGTCGCAAATTTTTTTTGTTATGGTATAATTTTAAATAGAGGTGATTTTATGGAAGGAGATGAAGAATCAAGGATAAAAGATGGAGATTGAGGAAAGAAATAAAAATTATAAGATATTATTAGATTTAATATTGAAATCTCGCCATATAAAGACTTTTAGCGAAGTCGAAGAATGTAAATTGTATGAAATAATAGATATTATGGATAAGTGTGGGATAAATGATTTTACGGGATATAGTAAAGTTGGAGCTGGAACTTATTCAACAGTATACAAAATAGGAAATAAAGTTATAAAAATTGGACTTGCTAAGATGAATACAGAAATCATTGAGAATAGTAAGGTTGTAAAATCGTATTTTAAAGACAATATAGCACTTAATGTAAATGGTTTTAAAATAGTTCTAGGTATCGAAATACAAGAATTTGTAAAAGTCGTTGATAATGTTGAAGAAAATAAATTGTATGATATTTACAAAGAATTGCGAAATGAAAATCTGATATGGACAGATGTGAAATCTAGTAATGTGGGGTATATAAATGAAGATTACGTAGTTATAGATGTTGACTCTATATATCGAGAAAATGACCCTAAAATTACGTGGTTTACGACGCTTGCGGAAAGATTTGAAGAAAGATACAAGAATGGCTTAAGTTCTAAAGTTTTATAGAAAGAGGTTTGTGATATGAATAATGAAGAAATATTCGATGAAAACGATGTTGTTGGTATGGCTAATGCAGAGAGGTTGTATGAACAATTATTAATTGATAGTCCAATTTCTGAGGAAACAACAGTTATGTTTTTAGAATCGTTGGAAAAAACGTATCCTGATATTCCAACAAAATATTTAGAAGAAATAGTTGATAAATATAATGCAGGTATTGTTTTGGAAAGTTTGCGTGCAAATAATCCGATTACTGCTGAAAATACAACAATAAGTTCACAAATACTTGCTGAAACATATCCATATTTAACAGAAGGAGCTTTGAAAAAAGCGGCTGAAGAATATAATCTTTTAATTTATTTAGAAGATTTAAAAGAACGTGGTGGAGAAATAAGTGCAGATTCTACTCAAATTACATATGAACATTTGAAAGCTACATATCCTAACATGTCAGACAAAATGGTATGTGAATTAAGAGATAGATATAACTTACTTATTTTATTTGAAGGTTTAAAACCTATAGAAAAAGATTCAACATGGCTTAATGCGAATGATTTGGCTAGAATGTATCCTGAAATGTCAAAAGATGCGTTAAGAGACATGGCTGGAAAATATAATTCTGAAGTTATATTTGAACAATTTTCAGAAAACGGTATATCGGCAGACAGTACATGGTTAAATGCAGAGTTCTTGCAAAAAATGTATCCTGGAATACCAATTGACCATCTTAGAACTATAGCAGATAGATATAATTCTATTATAGTTGAAAAAACTGAGCAATTGCATGATGTTGCAGAATCAGATTCGCATGTACGTAATTTTAAATTGCAAATGAATCCTAGGATGTATGAATTTATTGCACCGTTTCTTGACAAAATACCGATTTCACTTCATATACGAAATGCAGCGGAGCTTTCGACAGAGCAACTGGAAAGTATGCCTAACGTAACAGAAGTTGTAATAAGAGATGGGGATAATACTCCAGTTTCTGGTGCACAAATAAAGCCATATACAAGGCAAGAATATATGGATTCAAAAAGAGTGATGGATAAACTTTTAGAAGATATACCAATGCCACAAACACCAGAAGAACAAGTTGGCGTTGTAAATAAGGTATGCAAAAGACTAGCGGATCATATTGTTTACGATAGATATGCGATAACTGAAGAGGGAAAAAAGGATAGCGAATTACAAAAAACATGCAGAAATTTATACGGTGGACTTACACAAGGAAAGAGTGTTTGTGCAGGGTATGCGGACATTTTGAGAAATACACTTTCTTGCGTGGGGATTGAAAGTAAGTATATTCAAGGATTTCCAAAGGATAAAGGTGAGGCTGGACATGCATGGAACCAAGTAAAAATAAATGGAAGATGGTTTAATTTAGATTTAACTTGGATGAATGAAAAAATTAGGAGTTCTGAAGAGGTTCCAAACAACATTTTGAAATTGGATGAAGAATTTACAGATCACCAAATGTATTCTGAATATAGAACGAGAAGTGAAAAAAAGTGTAATACTAGTTTAGAAAGAGCCGTAAGCGAACGCTCGGGGATACAGCGATTAAGAGATTTTACTAGACATTGTGCAGAACGAACGAATGGAATAAAATTAACTTTGGGTGAAATTAGAAGTACGGTAGGAATTTTTAGAATGATGCAAAGAGCTATGCCACGGACAACAAAAAGACAGAAATGTTGCTGATGGAGAAAGAACCTAAATAGATAAAGGAAAGTGAAGTAGATATGGGAAATGTTAATGGGAAAGCATATACAGAAGTTTTGACAATTTTGAAGGAATTAAATTTGTTAAATTCTATTCCAAAAGAATTAGTTTATAATATGGAAAGAGAAAGAGATTTAGAGTGGCAGTTTGAATTTGATAAAAATGAGGCTTTGGAAAATCAAAGGATGCTTAGAAAAACAGCGGTGATTTTATCAACTTTATATATAATGTATATGTGCGATGATAATGATGAAAAAAGTTATTTGAAAGCACTATATGAAGCCAATGAGAACGAGAAAAATACAAATTAAGAGGGATGTAATTTTATGAGATTAATTTCTATTCCTAAAGATAAATATGATGAATATAGGTTAAATGTGATTTTTGATTGTTATAAGTGGGATCCACAGTTTTTAGATAATAACACAATTGCCAAGCATGTTTTGGTTATCACAAAGGAAGAACATGAAGAATTGATGAAGTATACTGAAAGTTTAGATGTAGAAACGAGAGCGGCAGAAGAATTTTTGAATAAAAATTTGAAGTTTGCTAAAAAGCTTGCACTGCCTAAAAAACTTTCAAGAGAGCTTCGTAATATGAAAAATTATAGTCCGGATAAACATGTTCGTCTTATGAGATATGATTTTCATCCAACAATCGAAGATAAGTGGGCTATAAGTGAAGTTAATAGTGATGTTCCTGGAGGATTTGCAGAAGCATCGCTTATGCCGCAAGCTGCTAAAGATGTGATAAATATGGAAGAGCTTTGGCATAAAAATTTTGGCGATATTTTGACAAATGCCATTGCTAAAAAAGTTAAGGTAAATGGTACTATTATGCTTGTTCATTGCACTTCGTATAGTGATGATAGACAAGTCATGCAATATTTAGGTGATAAGCTAAAAAAAATGGGCTTTAAGATTATTTATGCTGCGGCGGATCATTTGAATTTTAAAAATAATGAAGCTTTTAGTATTCTTGATGGTAATGAAGGAAAGGTGGATGGCATCGTTAGGTTTACGCCTCTAGAATGGCTTATTGATATTAAGCCTAAACGTTGGCAAGGATACTTTGATACAATCACTCCTTCTTGTAATCATCCTGTTGCAATATTTGCGCAAACAAAACGTTTTCCTCTTATATGGGATTTGCTTGAAAAATCGGGATTAAAGTTGGATACATGGAGAGAATTGCTTCCTGAAACGATTGAAGTTAAAGATGCTAAAAATAAAGAAGGGTTTATTTATAAGCCTGCATGTGGAAGAGTTGGGGAGAAAATTTCTATAAAAGAAGCTTGTGTTGAAGGTGAATATGAGAAAATTCTCAAAGATGTGAAGAAACATCCGAAAAAATATTTGGCTCAAAAAAGATTTAATAGTAAGCCATTAGTGAGTGATGAGGGTGAAAATTATCATGTTTGTTTAGGTTCATACAGTGTTGATGGTAAGCATGCGGGCTATTATGCTAGAATTAGCAAAACTCCACGTATTGATTCAAATGCTGCGGATATTCCTGTGTTAATAGAAGGAGGTATAGCCTTATGATTAATAAAGATATATTTAAAATTTGGGCGCCTGTGGATGCTAAATGGGTGGACTGGGTTAGACCTGTTCCTTTTATTTCTATTGATGATGAATTGAAAACATATGAGAGTTTTAATTTTGTGATTCCTAATGTGAATTATATAGAAGAAAAATCAGTGGATACGGCATGGTTTGTGGATTTGCCAAGTTATGATAGTGTGGCTGAAGGACTTGCACTTGCTAGTAAGTTTGGATTTAGGCCAATTCCTATTTACAACGGGACGAATGAGCAGCAAGGTGCGATGGCGAATGTTAATAATCAAACAATTGAGGTGGCTTTAGTATGGGGAGCATATGTGCTTTTAAAATTAAAACTTGAAAAGGATGCATTGCCAGTTTTTTTACTTGATAGCAATCGTATGAACAGATATAAAATGTCTCCTTCTGTGTTTGATAATAGTTGGGATATATATCATCAAGACATTCCTTCAGCTGAATATTTTTTGAATAATGGTATCAAAAAAATTGTTGTTCGAGGAAAAGAAAAAATCGAAAAGGATTTAAGTAAGATTTTTTATGGATTTCAAAAGAAGGGAATAAAATTCTTTTTCACGGATGGTTACAGTGAACCTAAAGAGGTTGTAATTAAAAAGCCTAAGCGTGATGATGACTAATTAAGGGAGTGTAAGCATATGATAAAATTTGACGGAAGAATTGTTCAATTTGGATTTGGCGCAGTGGGTAAAAGTTTTTATGAAAAATTAAATAAAGAGATTAAATTTGATGAGAATAAGTATTTTGTTATAACTATGGATAAAGATGAATTTGATGCGTATGTTGGTTTTGGTGGACTTGTTGCTAATTTTGTTAATTGTGAAGTGACAAAAGATAATTTTCGCGAAGTGTTCGAAAAGTATTTAGACGAAGGTGATTTGCTTATAGATTTTGCTGATACGGTTGGGACTAGAGAAATTTGTGAATGGTGTGCCGAAAATAATATCATGTATCTTAATACTGGAGAGGCTGATTGGCCGGAAAATTGGTATAGTATTTTTAATGAAAATTTACTTAAAAATGAGATAAAGAAAAAACATAATGATAGTAAGGATACTAATCGATATCCGATAGTGTTACAACATGGTAATAATCCTGGTTTAGTTTCTCATTTTGTAAAAGCGGGGATTGAGTACATTGTTGATACCCAGTTTAAAAAAGATAAGAAATTTAAAAAGCTTGTGAGTGACGGTAAGTTCAATGAAGTTGCGAAAGAATTGGGAATAAAAATGATTCATGTAAATGATATTGATTTGCAGGAAGTGAAAGATACATATAAAGATAATACTTTGTATAGTACATGGTGTATCGATTCGTTTTTTTTCGAAATGCTTAGTGAGGCAACTTTCGATATGGGAACTCATGAAAAAGTTACCTTTGAAAATGATTGCAACATGCTTGATCATAAAAATGGTTTTGTAGAGCTTAGAAGTCTTGCAACAGATACGAAATGCCGTACATATTATCCAAATGGAGAATTTGAAGGATTTTTGGTTCCACATGAAGAAACAATTACAATAGCCAAAGGCTTAGAGGTAGTAGAGGAAGGCAAATGCATTTACAGACCATCCGTTATGTTTTTGTATTCGCCATGCAGATTTGCCAGAAATTATTTATCAGGAGCAAAAGTGAATAGCTATCCAAATGTGGATCCCGAGAAACCTCAAGACTGTGAAAATGAAAATGGAAAAACCATAGTAAGGGGATATGTATACCCTGAAAAAGCAGAAATTATTTATAAAGAAAAAATTGAGTCAGGAACGGAATATGTAGGAGTATTGATTATAGGAGATAATTTTAAGCCGGTATGGGTGGGTAACCGAATCGAACAGTCATTTTTGTACAAAGATAAGAAAACATCATATTGGCAAACCCCTACGATTACACCAGTTGCAATGTCAGCACTTGCCGCAACATGTTGGATGATAAAAAACAAAGAAAGAGGAGGAATATACTTCCCAGATGACATACCAGATTACAAATATATATTAAAATTAGCAGAAAAATATATATCAAAAACAATTTACAAAACATTTGAAAAGCAAACACTAGAAGAAACAATGAAAATAGACTTTACAGATTTGCAATCAAAAGATTTATTTTGCTAAAAAAGACAGGTGACAGAGTCATCATGAGGGACAGCCCTTTTTGAGAGAAGGAGAGAGTCATCAACGGGGACAGCCCTTTTTGATAAATATAAGAATTAATAAAAGTGCAAATTCTTTTTAATTATTTATCAAAAAGGGCTGTCCCCGTTGATGACTCTCTCCTTCTCTCAAAAAGGGCTGTCCCTCATGATGACTCTTTCCCTTTGTCCTTTTTTATTTATTTAGTGGCCACCGCCACCGCCGCCGCCACCACGACCGCCGCCGCCGTATCCGCCAGCTTCCTCCGCCGTAGCCACCACCGTAGAAGCTACTTCTTGATGTACGGTATGCTCTACGAGTAGTTGTTCTGAACGAACGTCCACTTGAATAGAAGCTATGTGAACGATAATATGGATTACGAAGCATTGGGCTCATGTCGATGTCTGGGCATCTAATCTTAAGTGCAGAAATTACTTTCTCAGAAATACCAAATGCGGTTGCATATACTAAATATTGTTCCCACAAAGGCAATTCGATAACTGTACGTTCTTTCATAAGTGTTTCACTATTTAAGAAATTATACAAACCACGCCATTTTACGTATTCATCTTCACCAAATTGAGTAAGTAAAACGAATTGCTTAGATAATTTCTTAAGATAAATTGAGTTATATATACATGCTCCACCTAATATGAAGAAAGCACCAAATGCAAAATCAATACGAGTTTGGTATGAAATAAGGTTAGCTAGTATAATAATCAAGATTCCCCAAATCATTTGAGAATTTGCTTTCTTTTGAAGTGCTATTTTAGGTGCATCATAATTTGATTTTTGGAAATATCCTTGAGATACTCCAATGTTAATGATGGCATTTTTAATATTTGTAACAAAACTTTCTGTGTTTTCATAATCATTAGAAACTCTTGATTGAAGTCTGCTCATAGAGATTTCTACGCCATAAGCATATTTAGAAATTAAGTTAAAATAAAGCTCTTCTGTCTTAGTAAGAGGATTTTCTTCAACAGTTTCCTCAACAACATTATCAATTTCATTAACTTTTTTCATTTCATCTAAAAATGAATCAGGAACATCAGTTAATATATCTAAACGATTAATTTCTTCCTGTATAGCTTGAAATTGTGGTGGTCTAAATGTCTTAATTTGACGTTTTATAACAATTTTTACATTATTAAATGTCCAATCTTTATATGGATCAATTTTGTCTAATTCAATGTAACCTTTGCGAACCAAACTTAAAATTACAGCTGAATATCCGTCCTTACTTTCTTTATCTTCCTTGTGAGAACGATGTTTACAAAAAACAAGTTCAGAAGCAAAATTTGGATCCAATTCACTAGGAATATCTCTAAAATAATAAGCTTCTAGTGAAGGCTTGTAAAAAGTGTGTTCAGCTCTCATTTGACCGTCTTTATTATGTGCTGATTTTACAATTAAAACAGCTACGCCAGAGCAAATTATCAATATAATAATTTTCTTACAAGCATATTCTAATACTAAACCTTCATATTCTTTTTGTTCATCTCTAAGCTCTTGAAGAACGTCATCATAAGTATAATGATTTGAAGGCGCATATTCTGTAAAAATGTGTTTATCAGCGCCATGAGCAACTAAATCAAATTCAATGTATTCATTGTATGGTCTAAACTTCAAATCTGATTTATCAAGATCAAATGAAAACGTATGATAACCTGGATTTAAAGTAGTAGACTCTGTAAATTCGAAATCATGACTATTTGTACCAAAAGTATACGCATCATAATTTCCTTTCCTTGGCATATCAGCAAGCGGAATTAAAATTTCGCCTTTAAATGATTCCAGATGATTTACAGTATCTTCAGAATACATACATAAATACAATTCTGAACAGTCAGCATAACGTAAAGCAGCATTATTCATTTCATATTCAATCTCAAAAACAAGCTCATCACGATAAATACCATTAATGTAAAGCATCAAACACTCATATTGACGTCTGTATTCATTATAAGGTCCCTTACTGTGAAACCACTTGTTAGGACCGTAATGAGGAGCTACATAATCATAATCATCCCAATACAATTTAGGACTTTCTTTATATACTAGCTCAGTTCCATCATCCAATATTTGTTTTACTGAATTTACCTTGTAATCAACCTTTAAACCATCAACATAATCCTCAGGTAAATCTCTCCATAACTCCCAAAAAGGATTGTCTTCATATGCGGCATGAATATCGAAAGTTAAACGTTCAGTAACAACAACTTTACCGCTATTGTTTGGTTCGTCAACAACAACAGCTTTGTATTCAACATCAGTTATTCTAGCATAGTCAAAAGGATTTATGTCTGATTCCTCAAACATGTAAGGCGCCATGCTGACGAACATTATGATGAAAAACACAACTAGTGTAATTACAGTTTCTTTCATTTTGTTCCCCCTTCTTTTGTAAAAATATGATTTGTATCTATATTCAGTATATATGAAGTTTATCAAGGGGGACAACCCTTTTTGATAAAAAATTTCGGCAAGGATTCAGCAAGAGGGACGCCCCTTTTTGCTAAAAAAATTAGCAAAAAGGGGCGTCCCTCTTGCTAGTCTGGCTGGTATTTGATATATAATGTATATATGTTTAATGCTAGGAATGGAAAAGAGGGATATAAATGAAAAGAATATTACATCTTAGTGGAACCATGAATATGGGCGGTCAAGAAACTTTAATCATGAACATATACAGAAATATAGATAGAAGTGAGGTTCAATTTGATTTTGTTGTTAATACAGAAGAAAGATGCTTTTTTGAAGATGAAATCGAAAAATTAGGTGGAAAAGTGTATAGAGTTCCAAGACTTATACATATATTTAAGCACTGGAAGGAGCTTTCTAAAATATTAAAAGAAAATAAATATGACGTGATTCATAGACATACAGCTTCGCAGGTTGTTTTCATAGATTTATTGATTGCAAAATTAAGAAACGTTAAAACTCGTATAATTCATTCTCACAATGTATCAGTTGATAAAAAATATCAACATCTTTATAAAATATTTACGCCTTTAATAAATGGACTTTCTACTACAAAATATGCATGCAGTGAAGATGCTGCAAAGTGGTTATATGGAAAAAGAGTGAAAGATTTTAAAGTTATATATAACGGAATCGATATAGATAAATTTTCATATGATGAAGAAGTAAGAAAAAAGGTTCGTTCAGAATTTAAAATACAAGATAACATTAAAGTTTATGGCAATGTTGGAAGAATGTCATATCAAAAAAATCATATGTTTTTACTTGACGTATTTAAAAATATTCTTGAAAAGGATTCGAATTCAGTACTACTTTTGTGCGGTGACGGAGAAAAAAGAGAAGAAATTGAAGAAAAAGCGAAAGAACTTAATATATATGAAAAAGTAATCTTTGCAGGAGTAAGAAAAGATGTAAATTATATGTATCAAGCAATGGATTATTTTGTTTTCCCATCTCTTTTTGAAGGGTTAGGGATAGTACTTATTGAGGCACAAGTAGCTGGATTACCTTGTTTCATTTTTGATAAAAGGATTCCCACGATTTCAAGAATTTCAAATAATATACATGCTTTTGATGAAGATGCAGATGCGAAATATTGGGCTAATGTGATTCTAGCCAATAATGAAATTAAGGATAGAAAAATAGACAAAAAAGATTTTGAAAAATTTGATATAAAATATACAACTGCCCAAGTGTTAGAAGATTATTTGAAATAAAAATACGGATGAAAGGAAAAAATATGCGTTCAATAAATTCTGTAAAAAACACAATTGTTTCAGTAGGAATGAGTGTTATCAGTGTACTTGCCACATTGATTGCTCAAAAAATATTTTTAAATATTTTGGGTGAAGAATATCTTGGAATAAATGGGGTTTTTAGTGATATTTTGGGAGTTCTTGCGATTGCAGAACTTGGATTTGCGTCAGCAATTACGTATAGTATGTATGCACCCCTCAAAGAAAATAATACAGAAGAATTAAAGTCGCTTATGCAATTTTATAAAAATGTTTATAGAATTATTGCATTAGTTGTTACCCGGACTGGGTATATGTTTCGTGCCATTTTTAGATGTTCTCATTGGTGAAACATCTATAAACTTAAGTATGGAATTTTTATATTTACTGTTTTTGTTTGATACTGTTGCGTCGTATTTACTTAGTTATAAGCGATCGATATTATATGCTAATCAGCAGACTTATATTATAAATCTTGTGCATATTGTGTATTTGATTGGAATGAATGCAACACAGATTGCATTATTAATAACGACTGAAAATTATGTCCTATACTTAGTTTCAAAAATATTCTTCAGAATATTAGAAAATATAGTAATAACGATAATTGCAAATAAAAAATATCCATATTTAAAAGATAAAAATATTAAACCTTTAGAGCAAAATAAAAAAGATGAAATAAAGCAAAAAGTTCATGGACTACTGTTTCACAAGATTGGAGGAACAGGCGTTAATAGTACTGACAACTTAATAATTTCACATTTTTTAGGAGTAGCAAAAGTAGGATTATTAGCAAATTATACAGCGTTGGTGACAGGACTAAATATTCTGATAACTCAGATTTTTAATTCGCTAACAGCAAGTGTTGGAAATTTGTTATTAGAAAATGACAAAGAAAAATCTTATGGAATATATAAAAGTATTCTATTGCTAAATTCATGGATATTTACATTTGCTTCTGTTGGTCTTGTTTGTTTATTAGAACCTGTAATTTCAATTTGGTTTGGTTCAGAATATTTACTTAGCTTTAGTTTAATGATAGCTCTTTGCGTGAATTTTTATTTTTCAGGAATGAGAAAAACATTTAATTTGTTCAAAGAAGCTGCAGGAATTTTCTATGAAGATAGATATGTTCCAATATTAGAAATTATTGTAAATATTGTTGCATCAATTATACTACTACATTATTTTGATATTACTGGTGTAATTATAGGAACAACATTAAGTAGTTTAGTTTTATTTTTGTATAGCTATCCGAAATTTGTTAATAAACCACTATTTGGACAAAAATATACCTCATATTTGAAAGAACAATTTAAATATTTAGCTTTATATTTGGCAACATTTACATTATGTGTTGTAATTATGAGAAGTATCTCATTTGCGAATATATGGATGAATATTCTTGTAGGATTTATAATAGCCATTTTTGTTCCGAATATAATATATTTAATAACTTTTTGTAAAACAGACGAGTTTAAATACTATATTAGTTTGTTAAAAGTTGTTAAGGAGAATTTGTTTAAGAAAGAAAAAATTAAATAGAGCAAAAAAGTCAGCAAGAGGGACGCCCCTTTTTGATAAAAAAGGACAAAAGCCCCGTCCCTTTGTCCTTTTTTGATTTGTTGCAAAATAAGACAAAAGATGATAATATCTCATCGGATAAAGTCTTAAAAATTCCCTAGATTGACTAATTCAAGAAAGGAAGGATTAGATGAAACTTTTGATGATTCGTCATGGCGAGCCTCGGTATGATAATGTAAGTGAGTTGGAACTTGTTTCTTACCTTGGCGAACTTACTCCGCTTGGAGTGTCTCAGGCAGAAGCGGTTGCTGAAGATGAACGGCTTAAAGGTGCAGATATTATTGTTGCATCACCGTTCACGAGAGCGCTTCAGACGGCAGCGATTATTTCTCGGAAAACGCAAATTCCACTCACGGTGGAACCTGCGTTTCATGAGATTGTGCTTGATGTGGCACATGAACGTACACTCGATAGCGAATACACTAGAGCTTCCTATAAAGAATTTGTAAGAAAGCAAGGAAAGCGAGATAGGGATACAGTTTATCGCTGGGAATCACTCGAACACATTGTTGAGAGAGCATATCCTGCAATGAAAAAGTATCTTCATTACGATAAGGTAATTGTCGTAGCACATGCGGCGCTCATTCGGGCGTTTGGTCATCAACATCAAAAGTTTTCATTCTGCGAAATCTTCGAACGTGAATTTGATGAAAGTTCTGAGTTTGATGAGTTCGTGGCGTGGAATCCTGATAAGGATATAAGCAAGTAAAATGGAGGACAGCCTTTTTTAGCCAAAAGGGTTGTCCCCCTTGCTTTTAATATGAAAAAATTATATAGTATTTTTAATGTTCCTGACAAAAAGATTTTAATCTGATTGAAAGGTGCGAATAGCTTTTATATTAATAATTAGTAGCACGTGAAAGACGTGCTTTTAAAGCTGCGCTCCTTTTATATCTTGTGGGAGCGCGGCTTTTTGTTTTGAAAGGAGAATGAATATGGAAAAAAGAGTTGCTGTAATGGGGATTATCGTTGAAAATATGGAGACTGTGGAGAAACTGAATTTGCTTCTACATGAATATGCAATGTATATTATCGGAAGAATGGGGATTCCGTACAGAGAAAAGAAGATTAGCATAATAAGTATCGCAATTGATGCATCTCAAGATGTGATTTCATCTTTATCTGGGAAAATTGGCAAGCTTCCAGGAATCAGCGTGAAAACTGCATATTCAAATGTAATTTCTCATGAATAATGAACTAAAGCAACTTGTTTGTAAGTTGCAAGAAGAGCTTTCACTAAGTTTAGCGGAGTATGAATATTTAATTGAAAATCGAACTAGTGAAATTGCTGAATATTTAGCAAGTAAAGCTGTGGAAGTTAAAAAAAATATATATAGTAATGCGATTTATATCCGTGGATTGATTGAAATTAGTAATATTTGCAAGAATGATTGTTTTTATTGTGGCATCAGAAGAAGCAATAAAAATTGTGATAGATATAGAATTACAAAAGAAGAAATTATGGAATGTGTAAGAGAAGGTTATAATTTAGGTTTTAGAACTTTTGTACTTCAAGGTGGAGAAGATTCTTATTACACGGATGAGATTTTGTGTGACATTATATGTTGCATAAAAAAAGAATTTTCTGATGTTGCTGTAACTTTATCTCTTGGTGAAAGAAGCAAAGAAAGTTATAAAAAATTATTTGATGCAGGTGCTGATAGATATTTGCTAAGACACGAAACTGCGAATGAAGAACATTATAAAAAGTTACACCCAGAAGAAATGTCTTTTAAAAATCGAATCGAGTGTCTTCATAATTTGAAAGAAATTGGTTATCAAGTGGGTTGTGGTTTTATGGTTGGTTCGCCGTATCAAACTAATAAAACGCTTGCAAAAGATTTGAAGTTTATTGAAAAATTTAAACCTGATATGGTTGGGATAGGTCCGTTTGTTCCTCACAAAGCTACAAAGTTTGCAAATGAAGGGGCTGGAACGGTTGAGCTTACATGTTTTCTTTTATCAATTATTAGACTTATTCATCCAAGTGTTTTGTTACCTGCTACAACCGCACTTGGAACAATTGATTCAAGTGGAAGAGAAAAAGGGATTTTGGCGGGTGCGAATGTTGTGATGCCAAATCTTTCACCAATATCAGTTAGAAAAAAATATGAATTATATGATAATAAACTTTGCACGGATGCAGAATCTGCACAAAACAAAAAAGAGCTAGAAGAGAAAATGAAAAAAATTGGTTATGAAATAGTTGTTGACCGTGGAGATATAAGAAAGGAGTTTTAAAAATGGCAGTTTATAATCCAAAATCTTTGAAAGCAGAGGAGTTTATCAACAATGAAGAAATTTTAGAAACTCTTGAGTATGCTGAAGAAAATAAAAATAATGTTGAGTTGATAGATGAAATTTTAGAAAAAGCAAGACCTAAAAAAACAGAGAAAGGTTTTAGATGTGAAGGTCTTTCGCATAGAGAAGCTTCGGTTTTGCTTGCATGTGAAATTCCTGAGAAGATAGAAGAAATTTATAAGATAGCTGAAGAAATTAAGCTTGCTTTTTATGGTAATAGAATTGTTATGTTTGCTCCACTTTATTTGTCAAATTATTGCGTGAATGGTTGTGTGTACTGTCCATATCATTTGAAAAATAAACATATTGCAAGAAAGAAACTTACGCAGGAAGAAGTTAAAAATGAAGTTATTGCGCTTCAAGATATGGGGCATAAACGTTTAGCAATTGAGGCTGGCGAAGATCCTGTTAATAATCCAATTGAATATATTTTAGAATGTATTAAAACAATTTACAGTGTTAATCATAAAAATGGTGCGATAAGAAGGGTTAATGTAAATATTGCAGCTACAACAGTTGAAAATTATCGTCTTTTAAAAGAAGCTGGAATTGGTACGTATATTTTGTTTCAAGAAACTTACCATAAACAAAGTTATTTAGAGCTTCATCCAACTGGTCCAAAGCATGATTATGATTATCATACTGAAGCGATGGACAGAGCGATGGAAGGCGGAATTGATGATGTAGGTCTTGGTGTTCTTTTTGGTCTTGAAATGTATAAATATGAATTTGCTGGGCTTTTGATGCATGCTGAACATTTGGAAGCTGTGCATGGTGTAGGCCCTCATACGATTAGCGTTCCAAGAATAAAACATGCTGATGACATTGATCCTACTGCATTTGATAATTCTATTTCTGATGAGATATTTGCTAAAATCACAGCGTGCATTCGTTTAGCAGTTCCTTACACAGGAATGATTATTTCAACAAGAGAATCTGAAGAGGTTAGAGGAAAACTTTTGCACCTTGGAATTTCGCAAGTAAGTGGTGCATCGCGTACTTCGGTTGGTGGATACACAGAGGAAGAACGTCCGCACGACACTGAACAATTTGATGTATCAGATCAAAGAACTTTGGATGAGGTTGTACGTTGGCTTATGGAAAATAATCATATTCCTTCATTTTGCACGGCGTGCTATCGCGAGGGAAGAACGGGTGATAGATTTATGAGTCTTTGCAAAAGTGGACAAATAATAAATTGTTGTCATCCAAATGCATTAATGACACTTGCAGAATATTTGGTGGATTATGCTTCAGAGGAAACAAAGAAAATTGGTTTTGAACTTATAGAAAAAGAGCTTCAAAAAATTACAAATGAAAAAGTTAAATCGATTGCTACGCAAAATATTAAAGATATCAAGTCTTCAAATCGTAGAGATTTTCGTTTTTAAGGAGTGAGGGTGATGGGATTAAATAATACGGTATCTGCTGAAAGGATTCATATTGGAATCTTTGGCTCAAGAAATGCTGGGAAATCTAGTATTATAAATGCAATAACAAATCAAAATATTGCTATAGTTTCAGATACGCCAGGAACGACAACTGATCCTGTGAAAAAGGCAATGGAACTTTTGCCACTTGGACCAGTTGTAATAATTGATACGCCTGGTATTGACGACACAGGTGAACTTGGGGAAATGCGTGTAAAAAAAGCTAGGCAAGTGTTAAATTATGCAGATATTGCGATATTAGTTGTTGATGCAACTATTGGCATAGATGATAAAGATACGATGCTTGTGGAATTGTTTAATAAAAAGAATATACCATATTTGATTGTGTATAATAAATCGGATTTGCTTGATAATGTGCCTAATGATACAAATGAAGCTATTTATGTGAGCGCTAAAACTAAAGAAAATATTGAGTTATTAAAAGAAAGAATTGCAAATATTAGTGTGAAAAATGAAAATAAAAAAATTTTGTCAGACATTGTTTCAAAAGGAGATATGGTAGTGCTCGTAATTCCAATAGATAGTTCGGCACCTAAGGAAAGAATCATATTGCCACAACAACAAACAATACGAGAACTTCTGGAAGTGGGAGCAACAATCATAATTTCAGGTGATGATAATTTAAGAGAAACATTAGATAAACTTTCGGTAAAGCCAAAACTCGTAATCACTGATTCTCAAGTGTTTGGAAAGGTTAATAAAATCGTACCAGAAGATGTTATGCTTACGTCATTTTCGATATTGTTTGCAAG
>JAFTQC010000023.1 GCA_017462965.1 Clostridia bacterium
ATTGCTAGAAGCCTTATTCTAAATATAGAAAAAACAAGTTCTAGATTCTTTTCTGTTTCAGAAATTACATACAATGTATTAAGTAATAATTGCAATCTATTAAAAGATAATTCTTCTTCTTGACATACATCATTCATTATCTGTGCAATTGTCGACGCATACATGAGTCTATCAATATCTTTTCGTAGATTATAAAAAACATTAATAGGCTCTGCAGAATTTAAGCTATACATATCGCCGCTACCTTCAAACAAAATCATATCACTAAACGACAAAAATTCCGTACTTGCCAAAAAAGAGCTTTTTGGTTTTTTAGCACCTTTACAAAAAGCTCTTATCTTTCCTTTTTCTGCAGTCAATATTGTAAGTATTTTATCATTTTCAGAAGAGTTCGCAATCTTAATTACTATACCCTTCGTTCTTACTATCCCCATTAATATCACCTAATACATTTTTTGCTTCTGTTTCATTACAAGTAGTCGGAGCATTTTCAATATCTCGCATAATCATAAACGCATCAACATTACCTGTATTTTTAAATAATTGCCATGCAAAATCTTTACTCATATGACATTCCTCCTTTGTTTACCCTTAAAATTCAGACACGACAAATAAAATGCGCCATCATTTAAAGTCCTAATCTATCCACGAAAGATCTGATTTAATCTTGTCTCGTTATCTCTCCAATCTTCCTTTACTTTAACCCATAATTGTAAGTTAACTTGTGATCCTAACATCTCTTCAATGTCTTCTCTCGCTCTTTCACCTATTTTTTTAAGCATTGATCCGGTCTTTACCAATTATAATTCCCTTATGTGTCTTCTTTTCACAATAAATAGTAGCTTCAATATCATATAAATCTTTATTTTCTCTCTTTTTCATAGATATAACTTCAACAGCTATTCCATGTGGCACTTCATCATCTAATGATCTCAAAGCCTTTTCTCTTATTGTTTCCTCAACAATTTGTCTTTCTGTTTGGTCTGTCCACTCTTCAGTATCATAATATGCAGGTCCTTCTGGAAGTAATTCTATTATCTTCTCTAATAAAGTTTCTACACCTTCATTTTTCTTAGCTGAAATAGGAATTATCGCTTCAAAATTATGTTTCTCACTATATATCTTTATTAATTCTAACAAATTTTCTTTCTTTACCAAGTCAACTTTATTAATTACTAATATTGCCTTTGTTTTTTGCTCAATTACTTTATTTAATATAAATTCATTAGCAAGTCCGATTCCTTTATCTGTACCTTCAATTAAATATAAAATCAAATCGACATCGCTAACTGCTTCATCTATTGTTTCAGCCATTTTTTCTCCAAGTTTATTTTTTGGTTTGTGTATACCTGGCGTATCTGTAAATATAATTTGTGCATCTTCACGATTAATTATACCTTTTATTGCTGTTCTTGTTGTTTGTGGTTTATTAGATACTATTGCAATTTTTTGACCTGCCAATGTATTTAATAATGTAGACTTACCTACATTTGGTCTTCCAACGATTGCTACAAAACCTGATTTAAACATTATTTTTCCTCCTTAAATTACATCGAAAACCCGCCTGGAAGTAATTCGTGAATTTTAAATATTTTTTCTTCAATTTCGTTATTTTCATTTGGATATCCCATTATAACTTCAATATCTTTTCCAAATGTTAATATTAATTGTCTGCAAACACCACATGGAGTAGTATATACAAGCTTATCTTCTGGCCCACCTACTACTGCAATCTTATTAAAACTTTTTTCTCCATCAGACAACATTTTACATATTGCAACTCTCTCCGCACAAATATTAAAAATCCCATCTTCACTTCCTAAATTACATCCCGTATATACTTTACCATTTGAAGCAAGTATCGCCGCACCACAATAATATTTAGTTGGGCTTATAGCATTTTTTCTTGCTTCAATCGCCATATTTATTAATTCTTTATTTGTCATAATCTAATCCTTTCAACATTATTCCCAAGTTATTGTACCTGTAATCGGAACTATTTGAACCCACGTTATTCCGTCATTAAAAGTTATCTCTTCACCATTCATATCATAATAATTAGTAACAGATTTTCTATCTTTTTTCTCCCATACAATTGGTTCAATTTTTCCGTTTGTCACATAATAACCTTTTCCTGTTCCAATATTATAAAGATTTCTTCTGCCCTTGTCTTCTGGATCATCTAAAAGTTCATCTTTTACATGTATCATAACAATATTTTTTGCATAAAATTGTTCACCTGTTTGAGAATCCTTATGAACTTGTCCTCTCATACTTCTTAAATAAACTTTTCTTTCAGCATCATATTCATAAGATACATTTTGCGTTGCTGAATATTTGATTTTTATCGAATTAGCAACATCTCCAGAATCTATATCTGTATCATATCTATTATATTCAACTACACTTTCCGCAGTTGATGTATTACGATATTTTTTATTTGTAATTTGTTTTAATAGGTTTTCCATACTTGTTATAGCATTATGATATGAACTCTTTGGTGGAACTCTCCAAAAAAATGTATCATATATACCGTTTATATTATTTATTCCAAGAGTTTTAATGTCTGACTGAGCAAGTGGACTCCATCCGAAATGAGTGAATATTGCATCATGCTCCATTGCATAATCTAAGAAATAATGTCTAGCACTTCTAACTGGTCCAATATAATCTGGCGCTACACCCTTAAAAAACGCCATGATTCTAGTTTCTCCACCCTCGATTATAAATTCATACAACATGTATGCGGAATTAAGTCCACCATGATTTACCCAAGCTGGTTTTTCATTATCTATCATTACAGCAATTGGTCTTGAATCACCCGAAAATATATTAGGACCTAGATAAGGTTCTTCTTCTAAAATATCTCCAGAAATCACTTCACCACTTTCATCACCTGAAATTACGTCGCCAGAAATAATATCACCACTAGCTTCTAAATTATCATTATTAACCATTTGCTTCTGTTTCAAATTATATGCTACACAAACAACAACAGCACAAACTGCAACCACTACAACGAAAACCTTTGCTATTCTTGACCATGCCTTTCTATCCATCAAATCAATCCCTTCATCTTTAACTAAAACTATACTCTTTTTATATCAAGTATCTCTAATATTTCTTCTTCTCTTTTTCTCATGACTACTTTTTCTTCATCAATCATGTGATCATAGCCTAACAAATGTAACATTCCATGCGTAACCAAATACGCAAGTTCTCTTTTAAATGAATGTCCATATTCTTCAGCCTGTTCTCTAACTTTTTCAACCGAAACAATAATATCGCCAAGCATCATTTCTTCTTGTTCTTTCGAATCATCTTCAGCCATTTTCAAATTAGGAATTTCCTCTCTTTCAAACATCGGAAAAGACAGTACGTCAGTTGGCTTATCTATATTTCTATGCTCCGCATTTATCTTTTGAATATTTTCATTATTAGTTAATGTAATATAAACATCTAATTTTTTTATCACATTTTCTTCTCTTAAAACCGTATCTACCACAGTCCTAATAAGATTTTCTTCATCTATTTTTTCTATATCTTCATAATAAACTTCTATCATTTCATCACCATCATAAATTTATTCAGCCTTGCATCTTCTTCTAGTTTTCCATGCCCCACTCATTTTTTTATAAGAATTTTTAAATTTTCTTAATCCCCCAAGTTGCTTCATTCTATCACGATAATACGCACGTAACTCTTTATATTCTTTATTTTCTTTTTTAAATAACTTAAGCTCATATGTTATAAATAAGATTTCTCTAACTTTCTTATATTCGTTCAAGTCAATCCTTTGAAGTTTTTTGTATTCTGTAAGTTTAGCCCAGAAATTTTCAAAATCTTGTTTTTCAATATCACTTTCCCACATAGATTTCTTAGACCAAACATTATATGCATAACTTTCTATTACATCTAACAAAAGATTGTACATTTCAAATTTATCCGCTGTTATATATATGTTTGGAAGAGAACGTCTTGCTCTCTCAAGCAAATCCATATAGCACTCTTCTGTAGCAAGTATTGGAAGACAATATACAAAAAGACTAATTCCAAGCTCTAATAAATATAAATCTTTCTTTAAAGAATTTATTTCCTTTTTTGCATACATATCTATTTTCTCTACATAATTTTTATATCCATCAAGAACTTTCTCTCTACCTTCAGATTCAGCCAAATAAGGTAAAACAAATTTAATGTATCCATCAATCAAACTATATATTTTTTCAAATAAAGCATTTTTATCCTCATTCTTGTTTGTAAGTTTTACTGAATAGTGTTTCATTAAACCTTTATATAACTGATCCGCAACATTAGAATAGAACTTTTTATATTTTTCAACAAAATATCCCGACTTTGAATTAACTATCGTTTCCCAATCCATTTGAAGTAACATAAGCTGTCTCTTGTATTTATATTCGCAATATTCCGTTCCTTTCAAAGAATTTGTCTCATAGTATTCAGAAATCAATTTATTTTCTTTTATAGTCCCGATTCTTTTTTGAACTCTATTATAAACAGTGTCTGTAATATACTTTTCCAATGTATTCAAATAATTGTCATAAACTTTTTCATATTTTTCAGCAACTGTATTTCTCTTCTTTTCGTTGGATATCGTAGCTATTTCCTCATAATTAGCACTCGCTCTTAGTAACGAATTTCTCTTCGAATTAATTACTATATTAAATAATCCACCGCCTGAAGAGTATAACACTTTATTAAAATTATTAAGTGCCTTTCCCCAGATGCCATCACCTGTATTTTTAACAACTTTCAATTGTAACTCCGGCACATTAATCCCCTCCATTTGCGTAAATTTGTACTTTAATTATTTGTTAAAAAGATATTTTTTCTTCTACACCTATATTTTCGAGACATTCAGCAGTAATTCTTACAATCACTTCATCATTTTCACTAAAAACATTATAGTCGTAATTTAACACCTCTGCGCCATCCGGTATATTCTTCATAACTAAATCATATACTTCTTTTTTGGCAATAGTTTCAGCTTGCTCTGGCGTATATAAAACATCACTTGTAATAAGCTCTTCATATGTCGAAACATCCAAGCTTATCGGTGTTTCAATTTTGCCAAATAAAACTAACTTTTTAACTGAATTAATTGTATCATATTTTTCGAATTTTGTACTATTATTTGCTAAATTTATTGTATAATTTCCAAGCTTTATTTTGCATTTTTTGTCAACAAGACCAGACTTTGAAAGAATAGTTTTTTGATATGGTACAGCCTTCTTAGTTGTGTACCATGTTTTTATTTTTATATCTGCATTTGAATTTACCATAATCGGGTCTGAATGTTCACTATCTACAACCCCCGACACTAAAACGTCTCCTTTACAAACAACATCCCCAACTTCAACACATTTTTGCCCAGAGCGAACAGAAATTTTTTGAATAACACCATCTCTATCCGCAACAATATTGGTAGGAAAATTTTCTAATACATCCTCATCAGCATTTTTTCTTTCAAGTATTTCTACCGTCACTTTAACCCCTTTTATTTTTACTCCAATCCACAAAACATCTTGTCGTTTTACATAAATATTGCTTTTTATTTTTTCAAAATCTATACTTTCTTTTTTTCTACCAACCTGTACCCCTTCTTCGTCCAAGATTTTTTCAATTTCTTCCGTAGGAATTTTTTCGTTACCAACAACTTCTACATCCCATATATGTAAACTTAAAAAATATATTACCGCACAACAAATCAAACTTATAATAATAAAAAGTTTTCTCTTTTTATAAAGATTTGTTATATTAGGAATTCCAACTTTTTTAATTATTCTCATTTGTGATTTAGTAATTTTCAATAATTCATCTACCCTGCCCAAATCTTTTTCATATATTTTAAGATTTATTATACCTTCTGTTTTTTTATCAATATCCCATATCTTTATACCTCTAAGCGAGCAAAGATTCACAAAACGCTCTACAAAATATCCTTCTATCTGAATCTCACTATATCCTTTATAAAATTCATATGTTTTTAGAAGAAACAATTACTTATCCTCCCTAATTCTCAAATTCAATGTTTTTAATTTTTCCGCCAATTATTATTTCATCAGCAGAAATTTCTAAAACATTTAAATTATCTCCAAATATCGTCAACCCACAGCTTAGTCGTATTACATAAGCTTCATACTCTATAATTGCTTTATAATTTTCAATCAACACATTAGTATTATCAATCAATGTCATTCGATATGAATTCGTTAATAACTCCGCAGGTAACTCAAGCGCCTCTTGAAACTTAGCCTTTACATCTTTTTTCATACACAAACCTTCTTTACAATTTTCTTTATACTATCTTATGAAAGTACGCAAAAAATATGATGACGAAATTGAGACGTTGCCTTTTTGGGACATAGGGACGGGGCTTTTGTCCATTTTTGGAAATTGGGACGGTTCCTTTTTCCAAAAATACAAACTAATTAAAGCAACAAAAAAGTATTGTTTTTTGTCGCCGAGTTCTCATTTTCATTGCATCATGTTTGCAATGAATAATGAGTTGTCCGAGGCTTAAAAACAATACTTTTTTTGTTGTCAATTATTAGAAACTTGGAAAAAGGAACCGTCCCAATTTCCAAAATTAATATTCAAATTCATCTAATGATCTAAATTCATATCCTGATGCTCTCAAACTATCTATAGCTTCTCCAAGCAATGCCGTATTGTCTTTCGACACTGCATGAAGCAACATGACACATCCATTATGAACATAATTCAAAATCATTTTTCTAGCATAATCTAATCTATCTTGCTTATTCACATCCCAATCATCGTACGCGCTACTCCATAGAACCGTTTTATAACCAAGATCTTTACTTATTTTTACTGTTCTTTCACTATACTCTCCTTTTGGTGGTCGTAAATATGTCATCTCATAACCTCCAAAATTTTCCTTTACATAATTGTGAAGTTCCAATATTTCTTTTTCTAATTTTTCATCATCTGTAACACTTGGCATACTTGGATGATTCACAGTGTGGTTGCCAACTATATGTCCCTCATCAATCATTCTTTGAACTAAATCTGCATTTTGTTTTACATAAGGCATTGTAACAAAAAATACTGCTGTAACCTCTTTTTCTTTAAGCGTATCTAGAATTGCACCTGTATAACCATTTTCATACCCTTCATCAAAAGTTAAATAAATAATTTTGTCTTCGCTGTTTCCTGCATATATTCCTTCATAATCATCTAAAACTTTTGTATAGGATGCAGTAAATTCTGGTCGCACAAAGTCTTTCATTCTTCTAAATCCCCATGCATATGTAGTATTTGAAAGCTCCGTCGTTGATACCGGAACTACTTCAATAGAAAAATCCGAATCACTTTCTTTAATTTCACCGCTATCAATATCTTCATCATTTTTTTCACCAGAAGAAATTATTATTTCACCGCTCTTTGTATCATCAAAATCATCATTTTCTAATTCATCACCACTAACATCAGCAAACTCATGACCAACTTGATTTTCAATATTTGTATCTATCTGATTTTCAGGATCACATCCAACTAAACCTATTAACAAAAAAGTTATCAACATAATTTTTATAAATTTAACCATAAAATCCTCCTCTTCATGATTTATTTACTTAAATTATATTTCTTTTAACTAAAATTAACAACTAATTTGTTTAACAAAAAGGGACGTCCCTCTTGCTACAAACTTCCTATTCTTTCTCCTTTCACCTCTATAATTACCCAATTTCCATTTTCATATTTCATCAAAACTTCAATTTGCTCAATTATATCTAAATTATCAAAACCTTTAATCCTTTCAACAAATCTTATACCTGTTTGATTATCAAGTTGTACAAAATCTATATCTGATATTCCAGCAGACGTAACAGCTGTCTTGTCGGTTCTTAGCTTCCCGTTCTCCATGTAAAATCCACTAGTTATGTAATTTCCTTTGTTTTCTGACAAATCTATATACGCTTCTTTTTTTAATTTTTTAAGTTTAAGGCTAGCTTTAAATCCATCAAGAATTGTACCGCTTACATCTATCCCTTTACTATCTTTTTCATTCAAAATTTCCTTAGGCATATCATGAACAAAAGAAACACCTCTTATTTTTTGCCCCACATTTTCTAAATCAGCAATAACAATCACATCATTTACTGAATCACCATCGATATCTTTTAAATGAATCTTCGGTAAACTACCACTATATTTTTTTAATTTTGTATCCATAAATTTATCGTTTTTTATATCATATAAAACCACATCTATATTATGACAAAGCAATTCATCTCCAGATTTTTCTCCAATTACAATTATCATGTCATTTTCGCCATCACCTGTAACATCGCCAATTTCATAATTCAAAACAACTCTTTTTTCCTCACTATTTAAATAGGCAAAAGTATCACCAATTTCTAATTCTAATGGATTAAATTTTGCCATTTCTTCATTTTCTGTAATCCCGTTTAAAAATATTATAAGAGCTAACAATATAAGAACTAATACTAAAAATTTTCTATTCATAAACTCCTCCTAACAAAAAACTCTAATATATTTATAAATCATTTCTTTATTTGCTAGAACAATTTATAAATTATATTAGAGTTTTTATTTTTACTTTATTAAATTCTTTTCATTAATATAGTATTAGGCAATTTTTCATATTATTACTTTTTATTCATTAGGAATTGGATTTCCACTAAGACTAATTATTAGCTTCATACTATCATCTTTTGCGGCAACGTTTTTTCTGATCTTACCACACTTTTCACATCTATAAACAATTACATATCCTTTTTTAGGATTATTTTCTACCGCAATTGGTCTTAGTAAACCATGGCAAGTTTCAAGCCTATCTCCTGGATTTATATCAACATGTTTTGCATATAAGCAATGTGAGCAATGATCTCTACAAGAATAATTTAACTTTTCAACTTTTTTACCACAATGTTCACATACAAATTCTTCGTCTATTTCTGTAAAATTTGACATTTATCCCTCTCCTTAATTATCTATAGAAGCATCCTCCACCAGTGAATTCTCTAAGTATAGAATTTGTAGGAACTTCATCTACACTTATAGGTAAGAAATATCCCAAAAATTCATATAATCTCTTAGCTTCAGCATACTCTGCTTTATCAGGTGTAACACTTGCTAAAACTGGCTCTAAGAACGTTTTTATTACCGCTGCTTCATAAACCAAAGATGAATTAAACATAACATCTGCATCTTCTTGATATGGGAAGATATATTTTTCTTCACCTCTTCTTACTGAAGGCCACATTCTAAAAGTAGCTTCTGCAGAATGTGATCTAAATTGACTATCTCTTAAAGTTCTTCTAATAAGTCTTGAATCTGCAGTTGAAATTCTATTATAATCATCAATATTCAAAGCTGTTAATGCACTAATGTAAATCTTAAATTTCTTTTCTCTTTCAATTGATTCTGTAAGCTTCTCATTTAGTCCATGAATTCCTTCAACAATTAGAACCTGGTTTTCTTCCAACTTAGCAGTATTTCCAAGATATTTTCTTTGTCCATCTGTAAAATCAAAAGTTGGAAGCTCAACTTCTTCACCATTTAACAAAGCTGTAAGTTGTTTATTAAATAGTTCTAAATCAATTGCTTCAAGACATTCAAAATCATAATTTCCATTTTCATCACGAGGTGTATCTGCACGATTTACAAAATAGTTATCCATAGACAAAGCAATTGAAGTTATTCCATTAACTCTAAGTTGTATTCCTAATCTTTGCGCAAATGTTGTTTTTCCAGAAGACGAAGGACCCGCAATCAAAATCAACTTTCTCTTCTTATCACTAGCTATCATATCCGCAATATTGGCAATCTTTTTCTCATGTAAAGCTTCTGATATTCTAATCAATTCAGATATATTTCCACTTTTTATCCACGCATTCAATTCAGATATATTTCCAACTCCAAGAATTTTATGAAGTTTATCATACTCATCAAATGTAGCATATAACTTTTTAGTGTTTCTTATTTTCTCTATTTGGGTAGGATTTGAACGTCTTGGATATATTAATAAAACACCATTTTCATATTTTATTAGTTCATAATATTTCATAAATCCTGTAGAAATTGGCATTACACCGTAAAAATAATTAACTGTACTTCCACAAGAATAAATTGAAACATGCGATTTCATTCTATTTTCTAACAAGTCAATTTTATCTTGTCTATTTCTTCTAGCATATAACTTTTTCGCATCTTCAACAGGTAATTCACTTTTTACAAATTCCAAATCTTTTTCAATGATTTCTTGCATTTTGTTTTTAACATTTTCAATTTCTTCATCAGAAATTTCACTTCCATCAATAGTTTCACAATATAAAGAATGACCTAATGAATAATTAATTATAATTTTCTTTTCAGGATACAAATCCTCAAAAGCCTTTGTCATAACAAAAATCAAACCTCTTACATATATTCTGCTACCATCAGACGTAGTGTAATCAATCAAATCTAACTTACAATTATCTTTTAGTATATAATTCAATGATTTTACTTCATTATCAATTTTACAAGCCATTATTGTATATAGATCAATTTCTAAATTTTCTTTTATAAAATCTGCAACCTTTTTACCCTTTTCTACTGTATATTCTTTTTCTTTACAATTTATCGTAATCATAAATAAACCTCCTCTTTAAGTAATTCTATCTAATCTGAAAGTCTTAGTCAATCACAACATTTCCCTTCAAGTACCAAGCATGTTCTGAAGTAATTTCAATATCAATTTCTTTTCCAATTAAGCTTCTATCCCCAATAAAGTTAACTATTCTATTACTTCTTGTTCTGCCAGTTAGAACATCCGAATTTGTTTTACTCTCACCTTCAACTAAAACTTTTTGAACTGTGCCAACGTATTTTTTTATACTTTCTGTTGTCATAGAATCCGCAAGTTCTTTCAATCTGTTAAATCTTTCAGACTTAATTTCTTCTGGTATATGTCCATCCATTTTCTCAGCAGCCGTACCTTTTCTTACTGAATATATAAACATGAATACCTGTTCAAAATCGACCTTGCGAACTACATCCAAAGTTTCTTCAAAGTCCTCTTCTGTTTCTCCTGGGAACCCAACAATAATATCTGTTGTAAAATAAACATCTGGAACTTTAGCTCTTATTTTGTCAACTAAATTCAAATAATGTTCCTTTGTATACTTTCTATTCATCAATTTCAAAACATTTGAACTTCCTGATTGAAGCGGCAAATGAATAACCTTACAAACACTCTTTGACTCTGCAATTGCATCTATTACGTCATCTGTAAAATCTTTAGGATGTGGAGACATAAATCTAACAATATCAATCCCTTCAATTTTATCAATATCACGTAGTAAATTAGCAAAATTATACCCTTCTCCACCGTTATAAGAGTTAACATTTTGTCCCAAAAGCATGATTTCTTTATATCCATCTGCAGCAAGTTTTTTTATTTCACTTAAAATATCTTCTGGTTTTCTACTTCTTTCTCTACCCCTTGTATAAGGAACTATGCAATATGAGCAAAAATTATTACAACCATACATAATTGTAACTAACGCATTTTTCTCGCTCGTTCTTTTTATTGGTAAATTTTCAACAACAATACCATCTATATCCCAAACATCAATTTGTTTTTTATTTTCTTCGATTCTTTGCTCAATCATCTCAGGTAATTTATGAAGATTGTGCGTTCCAAAAATAACATCAACAAAATTATAACTTTGTTTAATTTTGTCAACCACATGCTGTTCTTGACTCATACATCCGCCTACACATATTATCATGTTATTCTTAGCTTTAATATTCTTTAATTCTCCAAGTTTTCCAAACAATTTTTCTTCTGCATTTTCTCTTATACAACAGGTGTTAAATACAACAATATTAGCGTCCTGTGGAGCAGATGCTTCTTCATAGCCCATTTCAACAAGCATTCCAGCTATTTTTTCCGAATCATTTTCATTTAATTTGCAACCCATAGTGTTTATAAAGTATTTCAATTTTCATCTCTCCTATATTCATGCTCTAAAAAGGGATATCTACATAGAAGCTTACCTAGAATTTGTTTAAACTAAGTTTACTTCAAATATAGATATCCCCCAAGAAACAAGTAATAAAATTTATTTCCCCATTTTATTAGTCTTCGTCTTCTTCTTCGTCATCCCCATGACAACCTGCGCAATGATGATCCCCGCATGATCCGCAATCACAATCATCATCGAACAATAATTCCATTTCTATAATATTTCCACATTTAGGACATTCGAAATCTTCGCCCTCTTCTGGAATCTTAAATGGAATTGTTTCTCCACAATATGGACATTCAGCTTCAAATTCGCTGTTTAAGTTTTCAATCATTTCTTCCTCGATTTGTGAAAGCATATCGAAAACATCTTCAACTCTTTCCTCAAGCTTAACTTGTCTTTCATTAACTTCAACAAGTTTATCTGTGAACATATTAATAACTTCTGCGACTAACGCTAATGCTTTAGCAGCTTCATCTTTGTTTGATATAGTACTTTCAATTTCAGCAACTTTCTTTTTAATATCGTCTGACATATTTTTAGCACCTATACCCTTTCCATATATTCGCCTGTACGTGTATCAATACGGATTCTGTTTCCGATTTCTACAAATAAAGGAACTTGTAATTCATATCCTGTTTCAGTTGTAGCAGGTTTTGTAGCACCTGTTGATGTATTTCCTTTGAAACCTGGTTCTGTGTATGTGATTTCAAGTTCAACAAATAATGGTGCTTCAACACCAAAAACTTTACCTTTGTATGAAACAACTGTAACATTCATATTATCTGTTAAATAATTTAATGTATCATCTAATTCTTCTTTGCTAAGTGGTAATTGTTCATATGTAGTATTATCCATAAAATAGTACATTTCGCCATCATTATACAAATATTGCATTTCTTTTCTATCGATTTGAGCTTCTTGTACTTTCTCTGTTGGGTTAAATGTTTTTTCTAAAACAGCCCCTGTCATTACATTTTTTAATTTCGTTCTTACGAAAGCAGCACCTTTTCCTGGTTTAACATGTTGGAACTCAACTATTTTATATACTTGGCTATCCATTTCAAATGTTACACCATTTCTAAAATCTCCTGCGCTTATCATTATTTAAAACCCCTCTCTTGTCTTAATATCACTGCATAATTTTACAACAGATTTAGCCATTTTTCAAGCTTTTTATAACAAAAAGAGAAGAATGCACTTATTAATAGTTTTTCGGCCACTGGGGACGGAAGCTATTTTTACCATTTTATGGTACTAGTGAATTTATATGAATATCTTCAACCTCTACATCCAACTCATTTTGTACAATATTTTGGATTTGTGCAACTTTAGAATCATCTAAATTGTCATCTAAAACAATAACATTTATACTTTCTGCATTTTTTAATATCACGCCCTCTTCAAAACCTTTAAGTCTTATCAGATTTTCTGCTACAGATATTGCATTTTTCTCGTCATTTATCCTTTTTATTTCATTAGTCGCAAATTCTTTTTGCTCTTTATCTGTGTTTGCCGAAAGAACTATCTTTTCATATGTCTCAATTTGTTTTGCATATTCATTTCCTCGATTAATCCTACTTTCCGCAAAAAATTCGTCTGATGTCATCTTAAAGTTCTTATCTCCAACATCGATTATGTATTGTTCACTCGTTGTAACAATATTTTTTCCATCAACAAAAACCGCATCTCCCAAATTTTCGTCCATCATTCCCGTCACCTCAACGGCATAATTATTGCTAGGATCATTTCTATAATTTACATATCCAACAACACCAAGCATTATAATCAAACACCATGTCAAAATCTGATTTTTCTTTATTATGCTAACCCTAAAACTCATTTTACCCTCCTTTTATTATTTTGAAAAAACCTGTATTCTATGACTTGGAACATTTACCGTCGCCTCAACCGCTTTTATCAAATTTTCCTTTACCGCAATATTATTTGCACCTTCTGCCACTACTATAACCCCTACAATTTCAGGCAATATACTCTGCTTCACAACAGGACTTTTCAAATTATTAGTCTCTTCATAAATTATATTTTCTTCTGTACTTGTTTCCTCTGTCTTCCTTTCACCACCATTACTATCCTTTTCGCTTACAACAGTGGTCGTTACCTTCGTATCTGTCATCGGAATTTTTTCAACTTCATTTATGTACGAAATCATAACATCCACTTTTCCTGCGCCATTTATCATCGAAAGAATTTCAGCAAGTTTTGTTTCCAGAGTTTTTTCGCCAACCGTATTTGTAAAAATTATGGAAGATTCTGAATTATTTGAAACACTCTCTTTCTCGTCAGTTAAAGTATTTATCACTATCATTACTATGATGCACAAGACTAAAAATATAACTAAATTTTCTATTGATTTTTTATTATTAAATTTTTCTAATAACTTCTCCATTTAATAACCTCCACTTCATTAATTCCATACTCTTCTCGTAATATTTTCTTAATTTCCAGCAACTCTGAAATTGTCAATTCTTCTTTTTGATTTGCATCGTTGCTTGCTACCTCTATCTTCACAGGCTGAATCTCTCCATCTTGATGCTTGATTTCTAGATACAAATAATCCGGTTCTAATGTTTTTTCATCATATCTACACTCAATTGTCCTCACCTCATATCCCACATTTTCAAGCCTCTGAACAATTCCATTCTCTATATTTTTCTTATATTCACTCACAATTTTTTCACTTGATAAATTGTTGTAATCTTCTTTAGTGAACCTAACATACTCTTCTTGATTTTGAGTAAGTATAGACGAAATATCTATTTCATTATTTACTAAGCCTATTATCGGTTCTATTAGAATTAAAGTAACTATCATTGTACACACAAACAAAATATATTTTCGATTTTTCCCATTAGGTAGAATCATTTGTATCAAATTCAGAATAAAGGCCGTACACGCAATTGATAATGCATAATTTGACAAAGCATCAATCATTTTTCCTCCAAAACAAAAAACTTATCTATACATTATTGTAAAGTTCCCAACTTTTATCATAAGTGTAATCGAAATTATAAATAGGACACTAACTGTACTCATTAACGCAAATATTATTTTTATCGCATTTCCTGCATCTGCTATACACTTAGACATTCGCTTGTCCACAAGCGGCTCTATAAGCGCAGCGGATATATTGTATATAAGCATCATTACAAGTGCTTTTATTATTGGGATACAAACAATTCCAACTATCGCAATTACTCCAACTATCCCCAACGCATTTTTGGTAATTGATGCCGCACCAATTATGCTATCCGTTGCATCACTCAACGCTTTTCCAACTACCGGTATCACCGTGCTAACGACTGTTTTTGCTGTCTTTGCTGTCAATCCGTCAACGTTTGCTGCTAAAGTTCCTTCTAAAGAAAGAATCCCTATAAAAATTCCCAATATAAAATTTACCGTCCAAACCGATGTCTTCTGTAATATCGATGGAAGCTTAGAAACATCAATGCTATCACTTATATTTCCAACAATATTGATGACCATAGAAATAAAGATTATTGGCAAAATTATTTTTGTAATAAGTGTATTTGTCATACTCGTCATCAAAATTAACACAGGTTGTATAATAGTCACTGATGCAATACTTCCATTCGCAACTAAAAGCGTAAGTATAAGCGGTGTTAAAATATTCATAAAATCATTTAAGTTTGTCATTGTATCTGAACAAAGTGTAGCCATTTCAAGATACGAATTAATAACTAATGTAACAACAAACAAGTAGCAAATATAGAAAGCTACTTCGCTTACACTTGATTCATTATGCACCTGAATATTTTTGAGCAAACTACATAATATACTCACTGAAATTATTTTTAAAACTAATGATATTGACGTTTTTATTTCTTTTATAAAAATTCCTAAAATTTTCTGAATTAAATTTTCATCTTCAAACAAGTTGCCATCAATTATCCTATCCAAAACATCTTCGTTCTCAAGTTCTGGAAACACTTCACTTGCATATTCTTTTGCTGAATTTAAGAAATCATCAACATCAACTTCCTTGCTTGTTTCTATGGCATAAACTTCTGAATTAATTTGAAATAAAAATAACAAAATAATTATTATCATACTTTTTATTTTCAATTTAAATCACCTCTGTCACAGTCTCTATAAGCGTTGTAAGAATCGGAATCGACATTGTTACAATTATTAATTTCCCTGCAAATTCTATTTTTGAAGCAATTGCACTTTCGCCAGCATCCTTACACACATTTGCTCCAAAATCTATCAAATACGCAATACCGGTTATTTTCAAAAGTATCTCAAAAAATTCTTTATCTATTCCAATTTTGTTTATCAAGTTTTCTATTAACGTAATTATCATTTCTAACTTTGAAAACGAAAAGAATAAAATTATTCCGCCAGCAACTATTGTAGCTAAAAATGCATATTCGCTTTTATATTGCTTAAGAAGGACTATTATAAAGGTCGATACTAAAGCAAACGCTACTATTTGAGTTACATTCATAATTTCTCCCTTCATATGATTATTTACAAATTAAAAAGCGTCTTTACAGTATTAAAAAGTTCACTGATTTCTGTTACAACCATAGCAAGTACTATTACAAGTCCTGTAAGTGTTGTCATCATAGCTTGTTCTTCTCGTCCTGCTCTTACAAGTACTTGATGCAAAACTGCCACCAAAATACCTATAGCCGCAATTTTAAATAGCAAATCTATATCAACCATTTTATTTCCCCTTTACAATAAAATTATTATTATTACAAGCCCTGACAACATTCCCATATTTCTATACATTTTAAAATTTTTGTTTTTCTCTTCTTTTGCATTTTCTAACTGTCTTTTTAGCGAGTTATATACTAGCTTAATATTTTTGACTTGTCCTTCCATATCCGTCTGTCCAAGCGAAACACCTAATTCTTTCAATATTTCAATATCGTCTTTATTTAGCGATAAAAATATTTTTTCATCATCTACAACTCGCTTAAAACAATCACCCGCAGAATCATTTTTATTCTCTTTTATTTCCTCGGCTGTAACAAAGAAAATTCTATATACTTTTGTTTTTAAATTATCTGCAATATATAAAAATGAAGTTGTTAGCGAATCATATGTATATTTAATCTTTGTCTCAAAAATTTCAAGTGCAAACAATAGATCATTAAGTTCGGCAACTCTAGTCTTATAGCGACCTGCAAGCGTATACCCAATAAAAGTAGAAGCTGCAAAAACGCATATAATCAAAATAAATTTAATAAATAGAAACATATTCTTCTCCCTTCAATTTATATATTTTTTCAATATTTCCCGGCTTTATCTCTTTAGATAATATGACCACATTTTCAAATATATTTTTTTCAAACAACTCTTTCGGAATATCTTTTATAGAATTTCCATGACACGTTACAAGTAAGTTTATTCCTGACGAAATCGCATCTAAAATTGCATCAACATCCTCTCTAGTACCAATCTCATCTGTCGCTATAAAATCTGGTCCCATACTTCTTATCATTAATTTCATACCTATACTTTTTTTACACGCATCCATTACATCTGTCCTTATACCGATATCATTTTGAGCTTGTCCCATATACATAGCCGCAATTTCACTTCTCTCATCAACAAGCCCAATCGTTTGTGGTCTGATATTTTTATCACCATTACTTAAGTACCTAATCAAATCTCTAAGTAACGTAGTTTTTCCGCATCCTGGCGGAGATATTATAATCGTATTTTTTAAAATCTTACTTTCATTTTGATTATCCAAAATACAATCTAGAGCTTCATCGCTACATCCTTTAATTTCTCTTGCAATTCTTATATTCAAACTTGATATGTATTTGATATTCTTAATTTCTCCATTTTCAATAATACTTGTACCAGAAAGTCCAATCCTGTGACCACCTCTTATAGTAAGAAAACCATTATTAATCTCATTTTGAACTTTATACAACGAATTTTCTGAAAAATTTTCAACAAGACGCAAAATATCCTCTACTGTAGCAAAATGCTCCACCTCAACAATCTCATCGAAACAATAAATCATAATTGGTTTATTATTTCTAATCCTAATTTCTTTTGCCTTGTCCCACACTTCTCTTGAAACATTAGAAAACTTTTCTTTAATATAAATTGGGAAAAAATTTAGAATCTCAGAATAAACTTTTTGGAGCATACACATCCACCTCTATCTAATGTATATGCATAAAGAATTAATTTTAGAACTAAAAAATTTTTATCAAGAGGGACGCCCCTTTTTGTGAAAAATTTTCACAAAAAGGGGCGTCCCTCTTGCTATTTACAGAATCGATGTTTTCCTATTGTTACTGTCATTGGTCTTGACCAAATCCATTTGTTCGTAGCTGTTGCAGGATTGAAGTAGTAAATTGCTCCACCTGATGGATCCCATCCATTCATTGCATCACGTGCTGCATTATACGATTGTTGTGATGGTTTTAAATTTATTTGTCCATCACTTACAGCATCAAAAGCACCTTGTTGATATATAACTCCTGCGATTGTGCTTGGAAATTTAGAGCTTTCTACTCTATTTAATACGACCGCTCCTACTGCAACCATACCTTGATATGATTCGCCTCTTGCTTCTCCGTTTATTAAATGCGCAAGAAGATTTAAATTTGCATTATCTGTACCAGGTGTACTTCCAACACTTGATATTCCCATCGCAGCAAGCGTTGAATCACCAGCAATTCCATCCGCAGTCAATCCGTTCTTTCTTTGGAATTGTCTTACTGCTGCAACTGTTCTACTCCCATATATTCCATCAATTTCTCCAGTATAATAACCCCAATTCTTTAGCCTTGTTTGAATTTCTCTAACTTCACTGCCATTTGAACCAAACCTCGATAATGTTTCCTCTATTTTGTTATTTTCTTCATTCATGTATACAACACCAATATAAGCATATAGCATTACAAATATTATTAATATTGCTATTAGTCTATTTTTATGCAAAAAAATCACCTTCCTCTGAAATATACATTTAGTATTTTCAGAAAAAGGTAATTATATACAAATTATTTTTTTATAAAAGGAATATACGAAATTATAACTCCTATAATATTTACAATTTTGTTAGCCTTAGTTATACCAAGATGCTTACCTATAGCTTTTCCCAAAACTGTACATCCTGTAACCGTAGCCGTTACTAGCATCGTTGTTACTGTTATATCTTCTACATGTAGCACTTCTGTCGCTATATTCATTGCAATAAGCGCACTTGTTGCACCACTAAGTACTCCACAAATATCACCCACAACGTCACCACATACATTTGAAACTTTGTCAGCATTTTTAATGATTGCAACTGATTGCTTCGCTCCTCTTTTCTTATCTGCCGCTTTAGCATGAAATGGCGCTTCATTCGCAGCTGTAACAGCTGTCGCTATTAAATCTGAAACCACACCTGTTAGTATAACCAAAACAAGTATAATTATCGATATTACAATATTTAAATTTTCAACCACCTCTGTTGATAAATAGTTGAAAACAATCGATAATATAAAAGTTATTACGAAAATTTTAATTAACCACGAGGAGTGACTTTTCGAAGCTTCCTTCGAATTTTTACTCAAAATAATCATTCTCCATTCTTTATTAAATTTAAATTAGTAGTGGTGATACCCTAGATAAATTTTGCGGCTTAGGTCTAGAAGGATTTCCCTGTCATCTACTAAGATATCGCCATCTTAGTCGTTTCCATTTAAAGATGACATCCTATTGTCACCAAATAGGAGCCTAGATTACCACTTAGTCCACACTTCAATCTCTAAGGTATCTCCAAAAGAATGCTCTAGAGGTTTTCCCAAACATCACATCTTAATTGTTTATCCTCTTTTGCAGTGAAGGTTTCAACCACCAAATAGGCAGTATTCGCCAGCACCACTCAAGGAAAGCTACACTGTGTACTTCCCTTTTTCATAAGAGAAGCCTTGCAGGTTTATCATGCTATGCATCGCATTTGATGCGTGCATAACATGTCTCCACGGTAGAAGGGTCAACGCCCGTATGCCATTACGGATCGCCCTTAAACCTTACTCCTCATGCCAGCCCACGACTGGGCGTCGCAAGCCGAACATACGGAACTTCATCGATATGCTCTTTCAGCAGATTTTTAGGCCTGCCCTCGCAATTAATAGTGAAAACTAGAATAACACACCACTCATGTACTAATATTAGCAAACTTTTTTTCTATTTTCAAGGTTAAAAATACAAGAATATTTATCCAAAATCTTGAAATTATGTAAATCTTATGGTATAATATAGATGTTTGTTGAATTATTGAGTTTTTTCTTCGAATTACTCATTATTTCAATTAAACAAAAAAAGAAGGAGGCTGTTAAAAATGGCTATTAAATATTGTGGAGAATGTGATTTTTTTGAACGTGACGAAGAAAATGCTAAAGGTTGGTGCAAAAGAATTCAAAGAGTTGTTTGGGACAGCGATTTTGTTCCAGAAGATAACGACGGATGCTATTACTATGAAGGTGAATAATTAACCACATATAAACATTAAAAAAAGAAGGTACTAAAGTGTACCTTCTTTTTTATTTCCAAAATACATTGTAAAGCGCAACAGCTTCAACAACGCCAAATATTGCACCGACAAATACCTCTATCGGAGTATGTCCCAATAATTCAACCAATTTTTCCTGTATATTTATATCTTTTCTATTAGCTATTATTTGATTTAAAACCCTTGCCTGTTTACCTGCCGCTCTTCTTACTCCTGCAGCATCATACATAACTATTAGAGAAAACACAAAGCATGCAGCAAATGCGATGGAATCAAATCCCTCTACAATCCCTGCAACCGTGGTCAATGACATAACTGTAGCAGAGTGTGAACTAGGCATACCTCCGCTACCATATAGTCTCCTAAAATTAACTTTCTTGTGAGATATCAAATCAAATATAAACTTTAATATTTGAACTGTACACCATGTAAAAAACGGAACCCAAATAGCTACATTATCTAGAATCGCAACCATTACTATATATATCCTCCTTATAATATTGTATAAATTATTCGTTACCTTCTAATTCAAATTTTTCTGCCTTCATCTCTCCACTTGATTGTTCTATTAAAATAGTAATATCTTTTTCAGCTTTATCCAATAATTCATTACAATATTTTGAAAGTTCCATTCCTTTTTGAAACTTTTTAACAGACTCCTCTAAAGTCAATTTTTCAACTTCCAATGCATTTACTGTTTTTTCAAGTTCATTTATAGCTTCTTCGAAACTTAAATCGTTCATGTATACCTCCTAAATTATAGTAGCCTTCTTCTCGCCGTCTTGCAAAACAACTTTAACAATATCGCCCGTATTAACATCATTTATAGATGTTATCACCTCGCTTTTTTGATTTTCAAGTATTGCATAGCCGCGAGTAAGTGTTTTTAGAGGACTTAATGTATCAAGTTTAGATACAATACGTACTAGTTTTATTTTATTATCTTTTAATTCTAAATTAGTTTTATCAATTAGTTGTCTTTCAAAATTCTGAACCGCAATCGTTCGTTGTCTTACTATATCAAATGGATTTTTTAATACTCTAGAATTTTGTAAGCTTTTAAACTTATTACGCATTATTTCTACTTTTTTATTTAATAACACGCATAATTGCTTTTCACTATTCTTAAGTTTCCACTTTAACTCTTTAAGCTCTGGAACAGCAAGTTCACCGGCCGCTGAAGGCGTTGGCGCTCTCAAATCAGCAACAAAATCTGAAATAGTAAAATCAGTTTCATGTCCCACTGCTGATATTATCGGAATTTCAGACTCAAAAATAGCCCTTGCCGTTATTTCCTCGTTAAATGGCCACAAATCTTCAAGCGAACCTCCACCACGAGCAACTATAATTACATCTACATTTTTCACTTCATTAAAGTATTTTATAGCTTTAACTATAGTTTCTGCAGCACCCTTGCCTTGAACACTTGCAGGATATAATTTAATATTCACATTTGGAAAACGTCTTGTTGTAACATTTATTATATCTCTAATTACTGCGCCAGTTTTAGAAGTTACCACGCCAATTGAACGTGGTAACTTAGGAATTTTTTTCTTATTCTTTTCATCAAATAGACCTTCAGCAGCTAGCTTCTCTTTTAATTTCTCATATTCTGCATATAAAGCACCTACTCCATCTATCTCCATACCCTTAACATATATTTGGTATATACCATCTCTCTCATAAGCCGAAACAGTACCTAAAATTACCACACTCATACCATCTTTAGGAACAAAATTCAAATTAGATGTATAAGTTTTAAACATCACACATTTTATAAGTGATGAATCATCTTTTAAGGTAAAATACATATGGCCTGTATAGTGATTTTTAAAATTCGAAATTTCACCTCTGATATATACCATATTTAAAATTTCATCTCTGTCTATTAAATTCTTTATGTATCGATTTAAGGCAGAGACTGTAATTGGTTCTGGCCTTTCCATTGTACCTCCAATTTATTTTTCTTCTGATAAAGAACTTACAACACCTGCTAATACACCATTAATAAATGATGGAGAAGATTCGTCACAGAAAATTTTTGCAAGTTCAACCGCTTCATTTATCGAAACTTTATATGGAATATCTTCACGATAAAAAATTTCATATACCGCAAGTCTTAATATTGCTAAGTCTGTCTTTCCTATACGATCCATTGTCCAGCCTTTTAAATAAGGTTTTATTTTTTCATCTAGTTCTTCAAGTTTTTCCGCAACACCTTGTGTAACTTGCTCTATATATTTTTTGTCTTCCGCAGAAATTTCATCACCATTGTTTTTTGAATCTTCTGACGCTGTTAATTCTCCATCTGCAATTATATTATTTAATAATTGATTTTTATTTTCATTTTCTTCAATTTCTTCAAATTGAAAATTATTTGAGAACACTATTTTAAACGCTACTTCTCTTGCTAATTTTCTGCTCATAAATTTACTCTCCTACCATTTTTCAATTAAATTCTTTAAAATTTCTTTTACTCTAGCTTTATTTCTTTGTATGTATGCACCAAGAAAACCAAATATTAGAACTACAAGAATAGCAACGATAAAGTCTATAACGTTAAGTAGAATTAATATAATACCGAAAATAGAACCTATTATGAAGCCTCCGAATTCTTTAAAGAACTTCTCAATTTTCTCTCCCATAGTGCAATCACCCTTTCCTTTGTCTAATTAGTTTTGATTGTTATATGTTGAATTTGGATTTGGTTCAACTGTATATAACACATCATTTTCATCTTTTTTATATTCACCTGTTGGTTGTACAGATACATAGTTATTTGCATTCACATCTGTAGAATCATTTGCACCAACTTGATCTTCTACTTCCATAGTTGGTATATATGGTATTTGTTCTGGCTCTATATTATTTTCTGAAACTCCCATATTAATTTCGGCTTTTGAATTTTTTGTTGTTTTTGCTTTTTTATCTCCAGGATTACCTGAAACATTTTTGATTTTAACATCAACATTTCTCACAATTACACTAGTTGTTGCTTCAATTTGTTTTTTCACATTATCTTGAACCCTAGTAACTACATCTTTTATGTTTGTATTTTGATATACAGATAACATCATATACATATTGATACCATTTTTGGCTTTTGTCATTCGTGTATGAACGTCTTTAATTGAGTCATAATCTTTTATAACATTCTTTGCAACGTTTTCAATTGTATCTTGATTTATTTGAATCTTACCATGAACAGTATCTACCATTATGCTTTTTTGTGCTGTATTAGATAATGCTGATGAAAATATTGTTATTTTTAATCCAGCAAGAATAACAATTATTGCAGTTGAAAGAACAATCGCTTTATAGTCGATATTAAATACATAATCTCTTAATAATCCATCAATTACAGGATAATTTACAACATCAACTACTACAAGTAATACTGCAACCGCTAACACTATTACAAATAAATTAAATATAAAAGAAATAAATTTGTCTAAAAATCTCATATATACCATATCCTTTCTACTTTGTGATCATTCTTACAATTGCATTTACTACTTCAAACTATTTTGTTTCATCTATAACTGTACCAATTTTAACGTCTTCTTCAGCAGTGTTTACAGCTTCTGCATTAGCATCTTTAACTTCCTTAGCATCTTTTGGTAAATTTACACCTTGAACATGAATATTTACCTCTAATACTTTAAGTCCTGTCATGTTTTCAACAGAAGTTTTTACTCTATTTTGAATTTCCCATGCAATATCAGGAATTCTGCAGCCATATTCAACTATGATATATAAATCTATTGTTGCATCTTTTTCTGTAACTTGAACCTTTACTCCTTTTGAAAAACTTTTCTTACCAAAAATTTCTGAAAAGCCTTCTACAAGACCACCGTTCATTCCGAAAACACCTTTAACTTCTGCAGCAGCTATTCCAGCTATCTTAGCAACAACTTCTTCAGCTATTTTAATTCCATTAACTTCTGTTTCTTTTACGTCTTTTACCTCTACTTCTTCTACTTTCTTTGTTTCTTGTTCACTCATAACAAATCCCTCCTAAAAATTTTAAAAATTAATTTTGTGTCCTCTTAAATATTCCTTAGCTGTCATTCTTTTCAAATTCGGCATTTGAATTTCTGTAAGCTCTAATATTCCGTCACCAGTTTTTATTAGTAATCCATCTTTAGAATCAGCTTTCACAATTTCTCCAGGCTTATAATTCTCATCATTTATTTCTGAAAGTTCAGCTTGCCAAACTTTCATTTTTTCACCATTTATAATTGTATAAGCTCCTGGCATTGGATTAAATCCACGTACCAAGTTCCTAATTTCTTTGGACGTTTTATTCCAATCAATTTCACCCATTTCTTTTTCAATCATCGGTGCCATTGTGAAATCATCTGGCTGTTTTTTTCTTCCACCAATACCTGCATCAGCAATTTTTTCTAATGTATTAATAATTGCTTTTCCTCCAAGAACTTTTAATTTTTCATATAAAGTTCCATATGTGTCATTATAATCTATTGGAATTTCATACTTTTCTATCATATCTCCTGTATCCATTCCAGCATCCATATACATAGTCGTAACACCAGTAACTTCTTCTCCATTAATTATAGCCCATTGTATTGGTGCAGCGCCTCTATATTTAGGTAATAGCGAACCATGTACATTTACACATCCATACTTCGGAATATCCAAAATACTTTGTGGTAAAATTTGCCCAAATGCAACTACAACAATAACATCTGGTTTCATACTTTTTATTTTTTCTATAAGTTCAGTATCTTTTCTAATTCTTTCTGGTTGGTATACTGGCAAATTCTTACTAACAGCATATTCTTTCACCGGTGTAGGAGTTACATTCATTCCTCTTCCAGATTTTCTATCAGGTTGAGAAATAACAGCCTTAATATTATGCCCATTTTCATATAATTTTCTCAAAGATTCAACAGCAAAATCTGGTGTACCCATAAACACTATATTCATTATTATTCTTCATCCTCCGCATCTATATCAAACAACTCTGTAGCTTTATCAACAAATAAAATACCATCTAGATGATCTATCTCATGGCTTAAACAAATTGCAAATAAATCTTTTGCTTTTATAACTACTTTCTTGCCATTTTCATCTAACGCTTCAACAGTAACCTCTTTAGGACGAACCACGTCTCCAAGTACGCCTGGAACACTTAAGCAACCTTCTCTACAAACTTGTTCTCCTTTAGCTTTAGTAATCACCGGATTAACAAGTTTATATACTTTTCCGTCACCTTCTTCGCCCATGTCTATTACAATTACTCTCTTTAGCACGCCAACTTGAGGTGCTGCAAGACCTATTCCATCGTCAGATACTTTTAACGTATCATACATATCATCTAGTAATTGTCTTATTTTGTCATCAACAACTTCAACTTCTCTAGATTTTTTTCTTAATAAATCATCGCCAACTTCTCTTATTTGTCTTTGTGCCATTTTTTTCATTCCTTTCAATATTACAACATATTATTAGGATTAATATCAATGCTCACTTTTACTGATTCATCTTGTATTTTTCGATATTTTGACATTATTTCATATAATGTTTGTATCTTAAAATCATCAATATTATCCTTTATCAAAATTCTCCACCTATATTCATTATTAATCTTCGTAATAGGCGCAGGAACCGGATTATATGGACTAAATGATTCCTTAAACAGTCCGTATAACTTATTTGCCTCTGTCTTTACAGCCTCTTCATTTAATCCAGATACAACCGTAATAATTATATCGTAAAATGGCGGATAATTCAACTTTTCTCTAATATTTATTTCAGTATTGTAAAATTTTGTATAATTTTGTTCCTTTGCGGCTTCTATACTGAATTCATCAGGCATATACGTTTGAATTATTGCAGTTCCTTTTTTGTCTCCTCTTCCAGCTCTACCAGCCATTTGCGTTAGTAATTGATAAGTTTTTTCATTTGCTTTGTAGTCCCCTATATTTATTGAACTATCAGCAGCTAAAACCCCAACTAAAGTGACATTACTAAAGTCATGCCCCTTTGCAATCATCTGCGTTCCTAGTAATATGTCGATTTTTTCATCTCTAAATTTAGCCAAAATCTTTTCATGTCCATTTTTAACCCTTGTTGTATCAACATCCATTCGTATAACACTAGCTTCTGGAAAATATTTTTTTATTTCCGCCTCAATTTTTTGAGTTCCACTACCAAAATATCTAATATTTTTCTTACCACATTCAGGGCAGACTGTCGCAACTTGTTTCGTTTTACCACAGTAATGACAAATAAGTCTATTTTCGTCTAAATGATACGTCATTGAAACATCACAATCTTCACATTTCATAACATATCCGCAATCTCTACACATTATAAATGTAGAATACCCTCTTCTATTCAAAAATAACATTATTTGTTCTTTATTTTTAATAGCATTTTTCATTGCATAATATAATTTTCTGCTAAATACAGTCTTATTCCCAGATGCAAGTTCATCTCTCATATCTACTATTTCTATACTAGGAAGCCCCGATTTAGAGACTCTTTTTTCTAATTTTAACAAATTTATATCTCCATTTAACGCCTCATAGTATGTTTTTACATCTGGCGTCGCACTCCCTAAAATTAATGGAATATCGTACATAAGCGCAAGCTGATTAGCCACTTCTTTGGCATCATATTTGGGAGTATTCTCTGATTTATACGAATGATCATGCTCCTCATCTATTATTATTATTCCCAAATTATCTAAAGGTGCAAATAATGCTGATCTTGCACCTATTACAATTCTTGCATCACCATTCTTTATCCTCTGCCATTCATCATATCTTTCACCAGGAGATAATCTACTATGCAAAATGGCGACAACATCTCCGAATCTTGATAAAAATCTATCAGTAATTTGAGGAGTAAGTGAAATTTCAGGAACTAACATAATTGCGTTTTTTCCACTTTCTAATACTTTTTTTATAAGTTGTAAATATATCTCCGTCTTTCCACTGCCAGTCACACCATGAATAAGATATTTATCGTACCCTGAAATATCTATATTTTCAAAAACATTTTTCTGTTCTTCAGTTAACTCTAATGGAGTTGTTTTTTCTACTTTTTTATTTACAAAAGGATTTCTAGATACATGGACATCTTTTATAATAATTAAACCATTCTTTTCAAGCGTTTTTAATATGGCATCTGAAACATCTACCATTTCCTTTAATACACTCTTCGGTGCATTTTTATTATCTATTAAAAAACTAATAACTTTTTTATGTTTTTCTGATTTTATCTTTTCAATATCAATTTCAATATCTTCGTTTAAATAAACACACTTTTCTGTTTTTTCTTTTATCTTATCAAAAGTTGTTGAAGTTCCAGGAGGAACCAAAAGCCTAATTGCATCTGATAAATTGCAAAAATATTTTAAACTTATCCATTTCGCAATTTCTAATTTTTCCTCGTCAAAAACCCTATCTATAATTTTTATTATATTCTTACATTTATACTCAGAGCTTTCTTTCAGAGCAACAACGTATCCAACCTCATACATTTTTCTCGCACCAAAAGGAACAAGTACCCTCATACCGCAAAACGACGTCCAGATTTTCCGGTACGCCGTAGTCGAAAGTTCTATTTAATTCATTTGCTCTAGAATTTACTATAACTTCTGCTATCATTTAATTTCCTTTCTCTTTTGCGTTTAAAATATCTTAATTACATCTGATATTGTTATAACTATTGCAAGCAATAGTATCGCAGCAAATCCTGCTAATATTAATCCTTGCTCTACTTTCTCTTTTAATGGTTTTCGTCTAATTCCCTCTATTAAGAGAATTACAATTCTTCCTCCGTCAAGTGCAGGCACAGGTAATAGGTTAAAAATACCCAAACTTAAACTTATTGCAGCCATTAAATAAAAGAAATCAAAGGCAGTGCTTGTTGATGTTATTTCATCTGCAATTCCAACAGGTCCCATAACTTCAACATTTTCCGCTTTACCAGTAAATATTTCTGCTGTTCCAACAATTGTAGCTGTTAAAAAATACCATGTTTCATCAACAGCATATTTAAAACCTTTGAAAAAACCAGGCTGTATTACTGTACATGAAAGAGAATATATTCTATCCATCTTTGTTTCTGTTTCACCAGAAAAAGTGATATTCTCACCATTTCTTAAAACCTCTAGTTCTATATAATCATTTTTTATAGATCGTATTAGACTAATAAAATCTTCCGAATTTTCACACTCAATATCATTAACCGTTTGAATAATATCTCCTACTGCTAATTCCATTCTTTCTGCTGGCGAATTTGGAAGCACATATATAATCTCCCCCGAATTTCCAAATGCAATTCCTAAGTTTCCTCGTTCAACATATGGAATATTTACAATCTTTTCTTCCACTAAGCCATCACGTTCAATCTCAAAAACCATGCTATCATTTTGGGAATCTTCTATCTTTTCTTCAATCTCTCTAAGTGTAAGCATTTTATCTCCATTAATACTTACAATTTTGTCGCCTGAACGAATTCCAGCCTCATATAGCGGACCTTCATCTAATGCAGCAACTTCATTTGTTACATAAACGTTACTTGCAGACACTATACAAAAATACACAATAAGTGCAAATACTATGTTTACGGTCGCCCCCGCAGCAACAATCGCAATACGCTGCCACACAGGCTTTTTATTAAATGCACGTTCTTCTTCTGAACGTTCATCTTCACCTTCCATTTGGACAAAACCTCCAAATGGAAATAATCTAATAGTATACTCTGTTTCCCCTTTTTTCGTTTTTAATAGTTTTGGTCCAAACCCTATTGAAAAAGCATTAACTTTAACCTTACATAGTTTTGCAACCACAAAATGTCCTAATTCATGAATTGTAATTAATGTTCCTAATATAATTACAATTTTCAAAAAACCTATTATTCCTGATAATAAAGTACTCATACATTCTCCTTAAACTATAAATTGAAAAATCATATATATGAAAGGTGCAATCATAATTACACTATCAAATCTATCTAAAACACCTCCATGCCCTGGCATAATCGTTCCAAAATCTTTTATTTCACAGTATCTCTTTATTGATGATGCTGCAAAATCACCAATTTGAGATATTATACTAATTACTAACCCTACTATTGTCATTGCTAAAATATTTAATTCAATACCTATTGTTGTTAAATAATATGTATATATTCCATAAAACAACATACATCCTAGAACTCCACCAAAGCAACCTTCAATAGATTTTTTAGGACTTATTTCTGAAAATTTATGCTTACCAAATTTAACACCTACAAGATATGCAAATGTATCCGTAAACCACGCCCCTGCTAGTATATACCATATAAAGTATTCTCCATGTTCAAGAGAGCGAGTCAATGCTAAAAAGCTAGTCAAAAATGAAACATATACAATTCCAAATATGGTTATCGAAATATCAATTATATTATATTTCATCTTTGTAAATATAGACTTGCAGAAAAGTATAAAAATAGAAAAAGGTAATGTAAAAAATAATATTATTTTTAGCACATCAGCTTCTAAATACCCAATTGCAAGAGTAAAAAGTGTTACTAAATATCCAATAAATTTAATTGGTTTAATACCTTTATTTTTAAAAGCATTATAAAATTCAGAAAGTCCCATCAAAGCAATTATTGTAACAGCTATATTAATTATTGCCGGATTATTAAAAATAAAAACAAGTATTAAAATAATTATTCCAACTGCAGAAGATATAACACGCTTTGCCATATGTTCCTCCTTATTTTCCGAAGTTTCTTTTTCTCTTATTAAATACATCTATTGCTTTATCTAACTCTTTTTCGTCGAAATCAGGCCACAACGGCTCTGCAAAATATAATTCCGAATAAGAAGATTGCCATAATAGAAATCCACTAAGTCGAATTTCGCCTCCTGGTCTTATAAATAAATCTGGATCAGGTGCATCACCAGTTCTTAAATTCTTCGATATCATATCTTCATTTATATCTGATATATTAATTTCCCCATTTTTCACTTTTTCAGCAATTATCTTTGTAGCATTTGTAATTTCTTCTCGGCCACCATAATTTATGCAAAGATTTAAAGTTAGACCTTCATTATTTTTTGTTCTTTCTTCAATATTTCTTATACTATCTTGTAACTCTATTGGAAGTCTCGTTATATCACCAGCAAGTCTTATTCTTGCATTTGAATTTTTAAACTTTCTGTCAAAATCTTTTATATACTTAGTTAGAAGTTTCATTAGATAATCCACTTCTTCTTTTTCTCTATTCCAATTTTCTGTAGAAAAAGCATAAACAGTAAGATATTTAACTCCAATTTTGTCACAGTACACAGCAATCTTTTCTAAATTTTTAGCTCCTTCTGTATGACCTTGCAATGTCGGTAAACTTCTTTTCTTTGCCCATCTTCTATTTCCATCCAATATTATTGCAATATGATTTGGAATTTTTCTATTCTCATCCATAAAAATATTAAAGTTGTAAAGAAGGAGGTTGGGCTTTAAGACCGATTTCCTTCTTTGCAACTTACCCCTTTCTACATTATTTATTATATAGACATTATTTCTTTTTCTTTATCTGCACATGCAGCATCAATTTCTGCAACATATTTATCTGTCAATTTTTGAATTTTTTCTTCCGCATCTCTTAAGTCATCTTCTGTAATTTCACTAGCTTTTTCTTTAGCTTTAAATTCTTCTATTCCATCTCTTCTTATGCTTCTAATTGCAACCTTTGTGTCTTCTGCAATTTTCTTTATATCTTTAACCAAAGCTTTTCTTCTTTCCTCTGTAAGTTCAGGAAAAACAAGTCTAATCATTTTTCCATCATTTGTAGGATTTATTCCCAAATCTGATTTTTGAATTTCTTTTTCAATATCTTTAAGTATAGAAGCGTCCCATGGTTGGATTGTTATCATTCTGGCTTCTGGAACCATAATATTAGCCATTTGATTAATTGGTGTTGGAACACCATAATAACTAACTAAAATTTTGTCTAATACCTTTGGATTAGCACGTCCAGCTCTAATTTCTCCTAATTGACTATCCAATACATTTAATGTTTTTTTCATTTTTTCTTCAATATGACTATACATAAAATTTCCTCCTAAAACTTTCTTTTTATTTATATTTTTAATAAATCATCTTTGGTTATTCATTTATAATTGTACCAATATGTTCACCTGATACAGCTCTAACTATATCTTCAGCATCTTTAAGTGCAAACACCATTACTGGTATATTATTATCTCTACAAAGTGATGCTGCTGTTGAATCCATTACTTTCAAATTCTTCTGCAATATTTCTGTAAATGTAATCGTATCGTATTTCTTAGCATCAGGATTTGTCTTTGGATCCGAATCATAAACACCATCTATTGTTTTTCCAAATAATATTACCTCTGCATTTATTTCACTAGCTCTAAGCGCCGCACAAGTATCTGTTGAGAAAAATGGATTTCCAGTTCCACCAGCAAATATAACAACTCTACCTTTTTCTAAATGTCTTACTGCTTTTCTTCTTATGTATGGTTCAGCAATTTGACACATTTCTATTGAAGTTTGAAGTCTAGTATCAAGACCTCTGTATTCAAGAGCATCTTGAAGTGCTTGACCATTCATTATTGTAGCAAGCATTCCCATATAATCAGCAGTCGTTCTTTCCATTTTATGTGCTTGTCTACCACGCCAGAAATTACCACCACCAACTACTATTGCAACTTCAACTCCCATATCTACTATTTTTTTTACATAGTCACAAATATTTCCAAGCATATCTGCATCTATTCCAAAACCATTGCTACCAGCCATAGCTTCGCCACTTAACTTAAGTAAAATTCTCTTATATTTAGCCTTTGGCATATACAAACCTCCCAACAAATTTATTATTTCATATGTCTAAAATTTCTATATATGTTATATCATAAATTTCCACTTTTATAAAGACAAACACTAATAAAACATTTTTATAATTTTAAGAAATCCTTGTTTCCATGGAACTCTATGATTTACACCACTTTGACCAGCAAATTTTTCATAATTTTTCAAATACCAATCATAATTTCTAAGAAGTGCATCTTTGTTTGAATATTTAGGCTTATATCCCAATTTACTTTCGGCTTTTTCTATTGATACAAAAGAGTCTTTACTTGCAGTTTCATATACCCATTTATATAGTGGAGATAAATGTAAAAACTCTAGTATTCGAAGCCCCCATATTGCAGGAGCAGCGGGGAATCCATGAATTTTCTTTCCAAAACCAGCCTTATCTAATACCGCCTGATAATCTTCTTTCATTGTGGTAAATTCTTTCGCACCAATATTAAACGTATCATTCATCTTATCAGCATCAATTGTCATACAAGTAATAATAGCATCACACAAATCCTCAACATCTAATAATTGATATCTATTGTTTCCACTCCCAATCATTGGAAAGCCATGTCCATCCTTAGCCCATTCATAAAACAACGCAAATACGCCTAATCTTTCTGGTCCAACAAATGACTTTGGTCTTATAATAGCTGTAGGCAACCCCTTATCTCTGTATTCTGCACACACTTTTTCAGCTTCAATTTTAGCAACTCCATAAGGACCAACACCATCTAATTTATCATCTTCTGTTAAAGGATGATGATCTGGAATTCCATAAACAGCTGTAGATGATATTTGAATAAATCTTTTCACCTTATGTTCATGTGCACTCACTATCACATTTCTACTTCCATCAATATCTGTAGAAAAAATATCTTCCTTTTTGTACAAAGGTAATGCAGCAGCACAATGAACGACATAATCTACGCCTTCCATACATTTATCGACCATAGCTTTATCTCTTATATCTCCAACTATCCACGTTATTTTATCCTTACAATCTTCATATTCAAAAGGTAATAAATCTAGAGAAATAACCTTATAACCTTTTTGAAGTAACATTCTTATCAAATTTATTCCTAAAAAACCACTTCCACCTGTAACGAAAACTTTTTCCATATTTTTCTCCGCTCATTATTATTCTTCAAATTTTATAACTTCTTGTCCTTTTATCATAAAACCATTCTTTGCTCTTTTTAACATTGGTATATCACCCTTCGTGTCACCATATGCATTTTCTATCACTGCATCTTTCCCATATACAGCTTCAAATCTTTTAACTTTCTCATCACCTTTGCAATTCTCATTTATTATCTTTCCATTTTTCACATCATATTCTGTGCAAATTACATTATTAAGTCCAATCTCTTTGCATAAAGGCAACAAATAAAAATCAAGTGAAGCACTAATTATAAGATCATCTTCTTTTTTAGTTTCATCATAATATTTCTTTATTTTATTTTTATTTTTACTCGCAAATTCTGTTGTAAATTTATTTAATTCATCAATGTTTTTCACAAACGAAAACAAATCCTCTTTAAATTGTTTGAATTTAATTTTTCCCATCTTGTATTTTGCAAAACCCACTGATGACTTAAATAAATGTTTTGTCATATACAATGGTTTTTTTAGAAAAACAAATTTTACGAAATCAATTCCTGAATCACCATCATATATTGTTCCATCGAAATCATATGCATTCATTCTTGTACACCTCTTGGTTATTTATTAATTTTTATACTTTTCCAAATCCTTTTGAAATTTCTTATTCCATACATTATAAACAATATCCCCTGCCGGTTTAGTTATTGTAACTAAAAAGAAATTTTCCTTTCCCATTCTTTCTTTAAAAGGAATTTTCGCAAAATTGCAATACGCATTATATATAATTGAATATTTCGCTCTAAGCATAAACTTAAAAGGTTTTTTTGTCATTATTTTAAAATTTTCTGCAGAACCTTTCGGATTTTTTATGTTTAAATTGCCATTATTCGATGTTAGACCATCTGGTTGATATTCACATATATAAATATATTTATCAATATAGACTGTATCATATTCTTTTCCTATTGAATTCCATACAATTCCCTCACTCAAAAAACGTTCATTTTCAAAAACAGGGAATTTAAATCTTCTCATTATCTCTGTTTTATATACTTCCGTTCTATCGGCCAAATACCCCTCATTATATCTACACTCTATATGGTTTGATATATATGGTGATGTTGGTAACGGCTTGTCTTCACTTCCATTTATCAATTTTCTTTTATATGAAAGGCCGCATATTTTACTATTGTTTTCATATTCTTTCCAATCTGTTAATATTGTTTCTATTGCGTCCTCTGTCAATATATCATCACTATCTAGAATTACAATTAATTCACCTGTTGCAATATCATATCCTTCATTTAAAGCTGTATGTTTTCCGCCATTTGGCTTTTTGTGATATTTTATTTCAATTTTATTTTCACTTATTAATTCTTTTACTACTTTTTCAGTATTATCTACGCTACCATCATCTACAACTATCCACTCAAATGCTTTATTGGTTTGTTTAATCAATGAATTATATGCATTTTTTAATAACTTTTCTCTATTATAAGATGGCGTAATTATTGATACTTTCATAACAATCATCCTTTCGCTTTATTGATTATAAATTTCTTTCATTTCTTCCATTACGTTTTCAATCAAATATGGCTCAACATATGCCCTTGCACCTTCAGTTATTCTATCACGAATTCTGTTATCCAAATAAATATTCTCAATTTTCTCCGCTAAAGAAATAACATCGCCAATTTCAACCAAATAACCATTTTCCCCATCACTAACTAACTCTCTTTGTCCTCTAGAGTTAGTAGCAACAACAGGAAGTCCTGCAACCATTGCCTCAATTATATTAACCGGTAATCCTTCTCTTTTACTTGTTGCAACATATAAATCAGATATTGCAAGAAGATTTGGAATATCCGTCCTATATCCAAGCAAGAAAACATTACTTTGAAGTTTATTTTCTGTAATTTCTTTTTCAAGTTTTTCTTTATTTACGCCATCACCCGCAAGCAACACTTTGATGTTTGTATACTTTTTTACAAGTATCTTCATAGCATCAATAATCATCATTTGATTTTTATTATCATTTAGTTCTGCAACATATGTTATTAAAAAATCAAGTGGTTCAATTGTAAATTTTGCACGTTCTGTATCTCTTGTCGCTGTTGTCATTTCTACTTCAAATTTCTTTTTATTAACACCAATTCCATGTACATGCTCTATTTTCTTTGTTTTTAATTTTTTCTTTGCAAACTCATAATCTTCTTTATTAATTGTTATTAAGATATCAGTATGTTTAGATAACATTTTTTCGATAGGATAATATAGTATCCAATTTTTTAAAGGTGCGCCTTTAAAGAAATGAAAACCATGTGCTGTATATATAATTTTCGTTCCTATTCTTCTTCTCATCTTTTTAGCAGCTATTCTTGTTAAAACACTAGCAACTGGTGTATGACAGTGAATTATTTCATACTCTTCTTTATTAATTATTTCTTTAAGGTTTTTATATGCCTTTATATTTTTTGATTTTAATGGAGAACGCTCAAATTCCAAATTAAAATGTTTATCACAATTTTTTATTTTTTCATCACCATTCGAGGCAACATGTACTTCATAACCCTTGTCCTTAAAATATTTTAAATATGGTAAGTGAAACGTATTGATATGTCTTGTAACCGATGCTACAAATAATACCTTTTTCATAATATTCTCCTTTCAATCTTTTGTACTTTATATTACTTTATTTTTCTTGCAGGAACTCCAACATATGTACCACTTTCTAATATATCTTTTACTACTACAGCACCCGCACCAACCATTACATCATTACAAATACATAAATTATCACTAACTGTCGCTCCAACGCCTATCCAAGTGGCTTCCCCTACTCTAACATTTCCAGCTAAATGCGAACCAACAGAAATATGTGCATAATTTTCAATTATACAATCATGATCAACAGACGATGCAGTGTTTATAATACATCCTTTTTCAATCTTAGCATCTGAATTTATGATAGCTCCCGCCATCACAACAGTTCCTTGGCCAAACTTAACATTTACTCCAATTACCGCTTTAGGATGAATTAACGTAGGTATACTTGCATTTTTATTTTCTAATTCTTCTATTATTTTTTTTCTAACATTTGAATTTCCTATTGCTACAACTATATCATAGTCATCCACATACTTGTCTACATCTTTAAAACCACCAATAACTAAATATGACATACAGTTTTTCTGCGTATCATCTAGAAAAACAATCTCACTATATTTATTCAAGTTCACAGCGATATCAGCTATAACTTTTCCATGTCCGACCTGCGCCCATAATTAATAGTTTTTTATGCATATTTACCTCCTTAAATTAGTCAATATTTCCTTTAAATTTTTCCATAGTTACTGATGTATTACTACTTACACCTTTTCTTGTAAACACAAGCTTTATCGTTTTAAAAAGAATTGATACATCATTTTTAAAAGAAACATTATCTACATATTCAACATCATATTTTAGTCTATCTTCCCAAGTTATATCATTTCTCCCATTAATCTGAGCAAGTCCTGTAAGTCCTGGACGAACCTCATGTCTACGACTTTGTTCATCGTTATATAATTCTAAATACTCAACTAGTAATGGTCTTGGTCCAACAAAACTCATCTCTCCTTTTAGAATATTCACAAGCTCTGGAAGTTCATCTAAACTAGTACTTCTCAAAAATTTACCAAACTTCTTTAATCTCACTTCATCTGGTAATAATTCTCCCATTGCATCGATTTCATCAGTCATAGTTCTAAACTTGTACAGCGTAAATATTTTCCCATTCTTACCTGGTCTTTTTTGCTTAAAAATGATTGGCGCACCTAGTTTTATTCTTACTAAAACAGCTACAACCGCAATTACAGGTGAAAGAACTACTAACGCTATAGCACTTAAAATTATATCTAAAATTCGCTTTATGTATTTTGAATACAATATAAGTCACACCTTTCTTGCTTTTTATCCATTATTTAATACAACTCTTTATTTCATTTATAACAAATTCCTGCATTTCTTCTGTCATCTTAGTATCACTTGGAAGACAAATTCCTCTATCAAATAATTTCTCTGAAATACTTTCTGTGCCAGCTTTTATGTAATCATATTTTTCAAACACAGGTTGAAGTTGCATTGGCTTCCATACACGTCTAGCTTCTATATTCTTTGATGCTAGATGATTTATAATTTCTTGTGCATCAATTTTTTCATCATTTATAAAAGCTACTGAAAGCCAGTGATTTGGAACCGTGTTTTCTGGAACAGGAATCATTGTGAAAACATTATTTTGCTCTAATTCCTTTTTATATTTCTCATATATCTCTGTTTTTTTAGCAACTCTTTTATCTATAACTTTTAATTGTCCCCTACCAATTCCTGCACAAACATTACTAAGTCTATAATTATACCCAATCTCTTTATGATGATAATATGGCATATTTTCTCTAGCTTGAGTTGACCAAAATCTAACTTTCTTTATCATTTCATCATTATTAGAAACTAACATTCCTCCGCCACTTGTTGTAATTATTTTATTTCCATTAAATGAAAAAGCAGCATATTCACCAAACGTTCCAGTCTGTTTTCCGTCATACAATGAACCTAAACTTTCTGCTGCATCTTCTATTAAAACAGCATTATGCTTAGCACATATATCACAAATTTCATTTAGTTTTGATGGATTACCATATAAATTAACTGTAATAACCGCTTTTGCATTAGGATATTTTTCAAATGCTTTTTCTAATAAAGTAGGATCCATATTCCATGTTTCTTCTTCACTATCAATAAACACTGGTATAGCACCCTCATATATTATAGGATTTACAGTAGCAGCAAAAGTTAGAGCTTGACAAAAAACAATATCATCTTTTTTTACACCAGCAGCTTTTATCGCAAGGTGAATTGCAGCCGTACCAGAAGATAAAGCTGCAGCAGAATTAACACCTACATATTGTGATAACTCCTCTTCAAACTTATTTACATTATTGCCAAGAGGCGCTATCCAATTTGTATCAAAAGCCTCTTTTACGTATCCCATTTCATATCCTTCGCTTGACATATGTGGCGAAGATAAATAAATTCTGTCCATAGTTATCACTTTTCCTTTCGCAAATTATTTTTAATCATTTAAATCTATAAATGTTGGTACCATTGTCTTAATAACATCTTTTACATCTTTTCTTGAAACATTTTTTTCATTTATTAATTCCTTTAATTTCTTTATCATTTCTTCAATTTCAACATCTGTTGGTGCATTAATTTTTGATATCATAATTTTCTCATGCAAAGTCTTTATAAGGCCTTCTTCTGCCATTAAAAGTTCTTCATACAGCTTCTCACCTTTTCTTAAACCAACGATCTCTATTGGAACATTTCTACCAGACATTTTTATTAAAGTGTTTGCCAAATCATATATTTTTACTGGTTCACCCATATCAAGCACAAAAATTTCTCCACCATTTGCAAAAGTTGCAGATTGTAGTATTAACCCAACAGCCTCAGGAATTAACATGAAATATCTTGTAATTTCTTTATGAGTCACAGTAACTGGCCCACCTGCTTCTATCTGCTTTTTAAACAAAGGAATTACTGATCCATGACTCCCTAGCACATTTCCAAATCTAACAGCCGCATATACAGTTTTGCTTGTTCTATTTTTAGCCTGTAAAATCATTTCACAAATTCTTTTCGTTGCCCCCATTATGCTTGTTGGATTAACAGCTTTATCTGTTGATATAAACGTGAATTTTTCAACGCCATACTTGTCACTACAATTTACAACATTATACGTTCCAAACACATTATTTTTTATAGCTTCAATAGGGCTTGTCTCCATTAATGGAACATGTTTATGAGCCGCAGCATGGAATACAACTTGTGGTTTATATTTTTCAAAAACCTCATCCATTCTTTCTTTATCACGTACACTCGCAATAACAGTAACAATCGGCGCATTCTTATTAGCTTGTCTAAGTTCCATTTCTGTTTCATAAAGTGTATTTTCATAAATATCAAGCATAACTAGCTTCTTAGGCCTGAACTTTACAATTTGTCTACATAGTTCCGAACCAATAGAACCACCAGCACCAGTAACTAATACTGTTTTTCCAAATAAATACTCTGAGATTTTATTGTTATTTAATACTACAGGATCTCTACCTAGTAAATCTTCAACTTCCACATCTCTTACAGCTTCATTAAAGTTCTTACCAGATATTATCTGATTTAGCGGTAGTACTATTTTCACTTTCGCATTTGTTTGATCACAAATCTTCAAAATTTTATTTTTTTCTTTTGGCTTTATATTATCAATTGAAAAGAAAATCACATCTATTTTTTCACGTTCACAAATAGATACAATATCATCTCTATCGCCAATTATCTTTATTCCATACATTAATCTGTTTTGTTTTTGAGGATCGTCATCAATAATTCCCACAATTGTATATTCAGCAGCCAATGTTGTTTGTAAAGTTTTTATAACTTGAGATGTTGATTGTCCAGCGCCAATTATTAAAAGTCTCTTCTTTGAACTATTACTAGCTGATGCCATAGCATATATAAAACTTCTTATTAAAACTCTAAGTGTTATACTAAAAACTGCTGTTAATATTGCCGCTAAAAGAACAATATTTGTATCTAATGTTAAAAATATAACATACTGTTTAGCTGTACAAAAGATAGTGGCAACAACTAATGATACCGCACCTATTATTAAATAATCTTTAGTACTCGTATATTTAATAATTCCTTTATATACACCTACTAGATTTAAAGAAAATATATACATTATCATGACCGCAAGAACTGTATTTTGAATTGCAGCCTCCTTAAAGGAGAATGGCATTTCTTCAAACGTGATTGCAGCATAATATGATATAAAAACAACTAATGCATCTAATATGCATAAAAACAATGTTTTTAAATTAGTTGGTAACTTTTCAAAAGTTGAAACGATTTTCATTTTATTGCATTCCTTTCGTTTTCTTAACTTGAATTGGGTTTTCTAAATTTTTCTCTTCTTCTCTTTTTCTAGAAAGAGTTATTGTTCCTGCAACTACAAAACCTACAAATATATAGAAATATCCTGATGTGTAGAAACCAGAATTACCTGTTAGAGCAGTAATAAGATATGAAACCATTACAAACATTCCCATGTAGGTATACATATCCCATTCTTTAAAATATTTTAATCCTTTAAAGAATATAAATGTTACACCAAGTACGTATAAAACCATTCCTGGAACGCCAACCGTTCCTGCTAACTGTAAGATTAAATTATGAGATCTGCCTTCACTTATATCAATCGCATTATACTCATATATCATATTTTCAAGTCCAGCACCAAAAATAAATGTTTTAACATCTTTTGTTATTATATCTATCGCGCCAACCCACAATTTCCATCTGCCAGAACCCGCATCTCCAGCATCAATATCTGATGAATTTTCTGATTTTTCTATGTTTCCACTTATATTGCCAGAAACATTACCTGAAGTTGTTTCCGAATTAGGCACTATATTAGAATCGCTTTCTTCACTAGTATTAGCTTTTAGTATATCTTCTATGCTTTGCTTAATATATGCAAAGTTTTTAGGAACTATTTTTTCATCATTTGTATTTACAATCAAATATGATGCAGTCGCAAAAATTACCATCGCAGTAATTGTGCAAATAACATCTCTTCTCGTTATTAGCGTATGAATAAATAATAATGCAAAAGAGATCATAACACCTAAATATGCCCCAAACGTATCATTTAAAATTAACATTATGGTTAATATTGCAAAAGATAACGCATACCATATTTTTATTGGACCTTTAGCCTTTATAAGCATTGCTGCTGCAACAACTACTGCTATTGAAAGTACATAGGCATAGTGATTGCTATTATTAAATACAGACGATGTGATTGTCGCTCCAGATGATCTTGGAACTAATGCTTTAACAATTTCGCCACTTGCATCTTTCATTCCCATTGTATACTTAGGTTCAACACTAATTCCTATTCCTTGTCCTTCTGTTCTGCCATCAGCATATTGAATAACCATACCTTGAGTTTCGCCATAATTCAATTCGTAGTAATCTCCAATTGTTATAACAGCAACAATTGTCATTACTACTACAAAAATATCTACAATTAATCTTCTAGGATCAATTTCTATTTCATTAAATAACTTTCTTATTTTCCCTTCATATTTTGTTAAACTCATAAGCAAAATACAAATTAAAACAGAACCATAAAACATAAACGAAAAAAATCCATCTCTTAAATTATAACACCCTATAAATGATCTAAAAGGGTCATATGCAAAACACGAACTAATAAAAACCCACGCCATAAAAGACACTAGAAATAACATTCCGATATTTTCTTTAAAATATTTTTCTATTGCTTCTATTGCATGACCTTCGTTTTCATCTAAAAATACCATAAAATAGTAAAACATCAAAGCCACAGCACATCCAAGTAAAATCATGTTGTATATATATATAAATTTAATTCCATTACCTTCTGTGTGCACATCTCCTTGACTACCCTTATAGTTGTACCATATTTCTGAATATAGCCCATTTATCTCTCCTGTTGATTCGTTAACTAATGGTACTATATTTATTAAAAACAAATAAAAAATGAATTGTAAGCAAAATGCTACCAATATCCATTTAGCAATATTGCTAATATTTTCCTTTTCCGCCATTAATCTACGAGCCTTAACGCCGCGCTTTGTATTTTGCAAAACAAACTCCTCCTCATATTTATATTGTCTATATAAAAAGCGTACATACTGCACAACTCATCCTTGATATTTTATCATATATTTGGCTTTTTTTGTACATATACTTTAATGTTTTTGACAAAAAAATAGGAGTCCGAAATTTTATTTCCGAACCCCCAAATTTTTAATTAACCATTAATTTGTTTCATAACTTCTTCAGCAAAGTTTTCTTCTTTCTTTTGAATTCCTTCGCCTCTTTCGAATCTTACGAATCTTCTAATTGTTATATTTTCCCCAATGTTTGAAATCTTTTCTGTTAATACTTGTTGAACTGTTTTGTCTGGATCTTTAACGAAATCTTGTTCTAGTAAACATACTTCGCTGTAGTATTTGTCAATTCTACCTGTTACGATTTTTTCAGCTACAGCTTCTGGTTTACCTTCATTCATAGCTTGAGCTTTCATAATTTCTTTTTCTTTTTCAATTACGTCAGCTGGAACTTCTTCTCTTCTAACATATTCTGGTTTTGCAGCAGCGATTTGCATAGCTACATCTTTAACAAACTCTCTGAATTCTGGATTTTTAGCAGCAAAGTCTGTTTCAATGTTAACTTCTACTAATACACCGATTCTTCCATCACCATGAATATAGCTTTCTACTAAACCTTCGGCAGCTATTCTTCCTGCTTTTTTAGCAGCTTTAACAACTCCTCTTTCTCTTAGAAGTTCTGTTGCTTTTTCTTTATCACCATTAACTTCTTCAAGCACTTTTTTGCATTCCATCATACCAGCGCCTGTCATTTCTCTAAGTTCTCTAACTTGTTCTGCAGATATCATATTAAATCCTCCCTAAACAATAAATTATTCTTGTACCATTTCTTCATCTTCATCAGATGTTTCTTTTACCATTGATTCACCTTGTTTTGATTCGATTACTGCATTAGCCATAGCTTCAACGATTAATTTGATAGCTCTAATTGCATCATCATTACCTGGTATTACATAATCAACATCTTCTGGATTACAGTTTGTATCAACTAAGCCGATTACAGGGATACCTAATTTTCTAGCTTCTAATATTGCGATTCTTTCCTTTTTAGGATCAACTACAAACATAGCGCCAGGAACTTCATTCATATCTTTAATTCCACCTAAGTTCTTTTGAAGTTTTTCCATTTCTTTCTTTAAAATGATAACTTCTTTCTTTGGTAGAACATCAAATGTTCCATCATTTTCCATTGCTTCTAACTTCTTCAATCTTTCAACTCTTGTCTTGATTGTTTCGAAGTTTGTAAGCATACCACCTAACCATCTTTGGTTAACGTAGTACATTCCACATCTTTCAGCTTCTTCTTTTACGCATTCTTGAGCTTGTTTCTTTGTACCAACGAAGATAACTGTTTTTCCTTCGTCGATAATGCTCTTTAATACTGCATAAGCCTCATCGATTTTTTTTGCTGTTTTTTGTAAGTCAATGATATAAATACCATTTCTTTCTGTGAAGATATATGGAGCCATTCTTGGGTCCCATCTTCTTGTTTGATGTCCGAAATGAACACCAGCTTCCAATAATTGTTTCATTGCAACTACTGACATTTTAATTTCCTCCTTGTTTTTTGTTTGTTTCCTCTACTAGTAATCATCGCTCCTACCACTTTTCTCAAAGCACTAGATAGGTAAGCTCTTACTGTATGTGGATTTGCACTTTTTCATGCACTGTGATATTTTACCACCATATTTTCTAAAAAGCAAGTAATTTTTAGCTTTTCATTTATATTTTTGCTTCATTCCAAAGCTATTTGGAATAATTTGTAATTAAAGACTCATATCATCTTCCGCAATTCTTGCGCTTCCGTTCAAATAGTAGTAAGTTTTACCATCTTCTTCACGTTCATATCCAGGTAGCGTAAATACATTACCTTTTGATGTGATATAATATTTATCGTTATTTTTTCTATCCCCGTTAATATCAAGTGTTTCAGCATCTTCATATCCTTCAATTTTTGAAAAATCAACTATTCTATAGCAAACTTCATCATCATCTAAGAAGTCAAATCCAAATTTTTCTCCATCAGGAATTTTTTCATCAAGTTGTGCAGCTTTACCAGTCGCTATTTCATAATATATTTGTGCAGTTGTACGCATTTCTCCATTTGCTGCATAATTTCCACGCATATTTGCTGATTCTACACTAATCATATTTCTCATCTCAGATATATCCATCACAAATGAAGCAAAACCTGCTTGTGATATGGTTTCTGTTGAACCTTGGAATACGATAAAAGCTAATGGAATCATAAGCACTACAGATATCAACATCGCACAAAAATATGAACGTGCATAATTTCTTCTATGTATATTATCTTTATTAAATGCAAGTACAATTAATACAATCAAACCAATTATAGGTATTGCAAATAACACATTATATCCAAAATATGCCCATGGTGATAGCGGTCTATATTGCGCTGGTATTGATTCTATATCATTTTGATAGTTTCTTTCATTTTCATAATTCATTTTATATTCCCCCTATTATTTTTTCATACTATTTTGTTAAATGTATTACTTTTATAAAGCAAATACAGTTAATACAATTGTTAGAATTATAGACACAGCAAATGCACAGAAAAATGAACGTGCATAGTTTCTTCTTGCTATATTATTATTGTTAAAAGAAAATATTATTAAGAAAATAAGACCAATTATCGGAAGCACGAACAATATGTTATATCCTAAATACGCCCATGGCGATAATGGTCTGTACTGCATAGGTATTGACTCTACCTCATTTTGATAATTTTCTTGATTAAAATCTGCATTTTCATAATTCATCTTTTATTCCCCCTATTATTAATTTTTCTAAAATTCCATTTTTTTGTCTTCAAATAATTCTCCAATACCTTCTCCTGTATGAATTTTAGATATTGCTCTTCCAAATAAAGGTGCTATATCTAAGACCTTTATTTTGTCAATTTTTTTCTCTTCCGTTAAAGGAATGGTATTTGTTATAACAACTTCTTTCACATTTGTAGATTGGATTCTTTCTATTGCTGGTCCAGATAAAACACCATGTGTACACGCTGCATAAATTTGTTTAGCACCGTTTTTGTTAAGAACATTTATTGTTTCAACTATTGAACCTGCAGTATCTATTTCATCGTCAAAAATCAAACATGTTCTTCCTGTAACTTCACCGATAATGTTAGTAGCAATGGCTCTATCATCGTTTCCTTCTCTTCTTTTATCAACTAACGCAATATTTGTTCCTAATTTTTCTGCATATTTATACGCCTTTTTTGAACTTCCTGCATCAGTAGCAACTACTGTTACATTACCTTTATCAGCTTCAGCAATTGGCTTAAAATATGATATTAACAAATCTTTTGCTTTTAATTGATCTGATGGAACATCTATAAAGCCTTGTATCGCCGAATTGTGTAAATCACATGTTAGTATTCTATCAGCTCCAGCCGTTACTAATAAGTCTGCAATTAATTTAGCTGTTATTGGAACTCTTGGTTGATCCTTCTTATCTGATCTTGAGTAAGGATAATAAGGTAAAACTACTGTAATTCTCCTTGGCGATGCTCTTTTCAAAGCATCTAAAGTTATTAGTAGTTCCATGATTTTTTCATCGACCGATGGGTTCATTGTTTGAATAATAAAAACGTCGTCTTCTCTAACAGTTTCCAATATTTTTACAAATGTGTTGTCGTTTTTAAATTTGAAAGATTCTCTTTTTCCGTAATTCAACACCAACTTCTTTACATACTTTTTCTGCAAATTCCTCAGCGCCATTACATGCGAATATTTTTAATTTATTCACAAAATACACTCCTTTCTACTTTAGAGAATTTCTCACATGAGAATTATATCATAGTATGAGTTTTTATGTCATTTTTTATCATATTTTTTTCATTAAAAGGGACTCAATTTTTCGTCAAGAGGTTTCTCAAGAGGGACGCCCCTTTTTGTGAAACTCTTGAGAAACTCGTGAGAAACCTCTCACTGAAATTTTATGTAAAAAACTCTTGTCTTTTTTTGGGGCTCATGCTATACTGTTTTTTGTCAGTTAAATGGCCCATTGGTCAAGCGGTTAAGACGCGGCCCTCTCAAGGCCGAATCATGGGTTCGATTCCCGTATGGGTCACCAAAAATAAAAAAGACTTAAGTAAAAACTTAAGTCTTTTTTGTTGTCATTTTTGTTCTTCTTCAAATGGTAATTCGATTATCGGCAGGCATCTTGACACACACTTCAAAACCTTGGAGCGCAAATTGTCGTCATTCAAGCACTCAATAAAAAACTTATAATACTTTTTTCGACCCACAATTCCGAGTACATCTGCCGCCTCATTTGCTACAGCTTTGTCGCGATACGCATACATAATGTTAGATTCATCAACGGTTTTTTCAAGAATCCTACCGTTTGCCTCCTTTATCTTGATGGTAATCGATGCAAGCGGTTCATCTTCTCCTATAGGAATATTTATAGGAAGAGCATCTCTGAGTTTTTGAGACAAAATATGCATAAGCTTCTTTTGAATCTTCTGCATGTTTTCATCTCCATTCAAGTTTTTCTGTCTTGACAACAATTGAATGACTTCCGGACAAGATATAACATTCTCGATAAACGGAAGCTTCGTACAGTAAATCCCTTTTTTTCTGAGCTTCTTAATTTCTCCTTTCGAACGTGAATCTCTGTCAATAATTCCTAAAACTGTACACCATGCAATTCTCCGTCTAACTGCAGGTACTAACCTCATGACATCTGACCAACCACCAACTGGAATCACCAAGAGTAATGGGTACACCGCTTGATAAAGTTTCACATCAACACTTGTCGGTGTTCCTTCACAAAGTAAAACACCTTCATACGTGGCTTCAAAGTTTTCAAAATCTGTAACCGTAGAAACGATTCCCTTAACTTGTACGTTCAACAATTCATTACTCATATTTTCATCTCCTTACAAAAAGACGACATCATCAACTTTACCTTCAATATCAATTCTAACATATGCCTTCTTTCGTATTCAACATATAAAAATTTTTATTTAAGGATGTCCTTTGTAACACTTTTTTATTTTCAGAATACTATATAGCATAGGCACATAAAAAATTTAAGGAGGTACCTCTAATGGGTTGTTTTTTTGGTAACAATGATTCTTGGTGGATCATAATTTTATTATTACTTCTAGTTTGCGGTTGCAACAATAATGGATGTGATAATAATAACAATTGTGGTTGTAGAACTTTTGGTCTTTCTAATGGTTGTGGTTGCGACAACATTGGAAATAATGGTTGTGGATGTAACTAATTTTTTATTTTTGAAAGGAGATTTTTGATATGTGTGGAAATGGTTGTGAGGATATAATTTGGATTATTCTTTTAATATTCATATTCTGTAACTGTTGCGGTGGAAACAACAGAAATTGTGGATGTAACTAATTTCAGTTAATGCATAAAAAAAGCCTGAATTTTCTCAGGCTTTTAATTTTATTTATTTTTTGATGTTATTTTTTCTTTTCCTTTATATAAAATTTGTTTTATTTCTTGCATGTTTTTTTGCATTGTTTTTTGTGTTTTTCTTTCAAGTCGTCTCTTCAATTCTTTTGTTAGCGCATCCTCTTTTAATCCTCTAATTATTTTTCCATTTATGACTAGCGAAACTTTTCCAGTTTCTTCAGAAACTACAACTACAATTGAATCATATTGTTCTGAAAGTCCTATTGCTGCACGATGTCTCGTTCCATATTCTCTATCCAAATCTTCACGAGTAGTAAGTGGCAATATACACGCCGCGGAAGCTATTCTTCCATCTCTTATTACCATAGCTCCGTCATGTAACGGTGTATCCGGTACAAATATATTTTCAACTAATTCCGAAGAAATTTTAGAATCAATTTTTACCCCAGTTGCAACTATTACATCAAGGCTCATTTCCCTCTCAAAAACAATTAACGCACCTGTTTTTTCTTTTGCCATCTTATATATCGCGATTACTATTCTATCTATAAAAGATTCATCCTGTTGTTCAAAATCAAATAATTTACGAATATCCGTACTTCCCATTTGTTCCAACGCACGTCTTAATTCTGGTTGGAATATAACAATAACCATAATTACACCATACGTACTTATGGAACTTAATATGTAATGAAGCACATTAAGTGAAAAGAAATCACTAAGCGCAATTGCAACAATCAAAACAATTATTCCTTTTACAAGTTGCATGGCACGTGTACCTTTTAATAATTTCATTACAATATGAAACAAACACCCAACTAAAAATAGATCAACTATCAAAGCCACTATTTTAATTGGGTATTGCATCAACATATTAAAATAACCTACTACATTTGTTTCATAAAAAAGTTTTATTGATTCAATAATAGATTCCATATAATTCACATCCAAAAATTAATTAATAACTAAATAAATATATAATTGATGGCACGATAAACATTAACGCCAATATAAAGCACACTACTCTAGCTATATTTTTTGCTCTTCCTTCTCTCACGCAAAACACCTCCAACACATATATTCTATAATTAATATTAATTTAAAAAAATATTACTGTCAATAGTTATAGATTGGAATTAAAGCATATTTATGCATAAAAAAAGCACTCCGACAATGACTATTTCAAAGCCGAAGTACTTTATGGTGCGCGAAACCGGAATCGAACCGGTACGCCCTCATCGGGCGCAGGATTTTAAGTCCTGTGCGTCTGCCTGTTCCGCCACTCGCGCATGTGTTTGCGAACAAGTCGTTTTTTGTAACTTGCAAGAAATATACTATCATTCCATCTACAAATTGTCAACAACTATTTTAGATTTTTTAAACATTTTTATGTATTATTTTACTTTATAAATAAAAGTAAAACTCCAGTCCCGTTAAGGACTGGAGTTTGTAGGTTTTTATCACACGAATTGCGAAACGATGTGAGGATTGTATTCCTCAACAGTGTCATAAACCGATTTGTTGGCCAGAAGATAGACCAACTTAGACAGATTTTCCGGCATAAGAGTATAATCATACTCTTTCGTGCAGCCGAGTAAATCCAGCGCAACGCTTTGAATCGCGTTTTCGACGTCTTCTGCAGGAACCTTGAAGGTATCCACCAAAATCTCGGAAACTTCGTTGAGTTCCAACCCCATGGTCGCCACCTGCTGATTTTTCATCACCGCAGCAATTACTTCCTTGTAGCGCTTATAACAGCACGGGAAGAAATTATTCCGGTAATTCTGGTGTTCTGCCATCACTCTAAGCAGGTCCGCAACCGTCATATTGGTATACACCCTAGAAAGAATTCCTTCAAAAAGCCCTTCAAGAATCATGTTGCTCATTTCAGGGAATACAGCAAGGATATCCTCAACAAGCAACTTCGGACAATACTCCAGAAGACATTCATCATTCAGGTAGTCGTAGAGCTTATTTGCCCACACTTCGTCCTTCTGAGTAGTAGGAGTCGGCTCACACCCTCGCTTAAGCACCAAAAGCGACTCCTGGTCAGCGTAGCTCATGAAGGTGTCGAAGCAATCCTCCCAAACGCGCTCGATGTCTTCCACATCGAGATAATCGACCATTGCATAGTCAATCACTTCACCGAAAACATCGAAGCTCCAAGGAATCTTAGGTTCCCATTCACCTTCTTGGATAACTTCAGACATGATTGTTTGATATGAAAGCGAGGGGAGTTCCTGCTTCAAATAGAAAAGCGTGATAACGATTTTCTTTTCCAAAGCAATGAGTTCTTCAGATGTTTTATCACCGCAGCATGCAGCATCCGCACCGTAGCTCTTACAACGAGTTCCGCCACACACGTGGTAATCTCCGCATCCACACTGCCCCTCATTTACGCTGTACTCTTCAAGGCAGTTACAGCCGCTACAATCCTCCAGGTCTTCCGGGTTGCTTTCCACATACTCTCGGATAACCGCTCGCACAAGTTCAATCACCGCATATTCAGCGTCTCTAGCATCATCGTAGTGCAGCCCGTCTTCCAGATTGAACCCCTGCTCTTCCAAAGCTCTTTTGAAACAATCTACATGATCCTGCAGCTCGCTGCGATTGTCAAATGGATAGCACAGTCGCATGAAGTTTGCAACAAACCGATTGTAGTAATCTGCAATGTTAATGCATTCACGCACGCATTCACTTACAGAAGGTTCTGCTGGCTGCTCTTTCTTTTTCAGGAAATTCAAGCCCTTCATCATTTTCACTCCTTTATTGTGGTAGCATAGTCGTAAAGTTATATTAGAGACGACTGAAATTATATATTACACAAATGCGAAAGTCAACATAAAATCATCCATTTAAAGGACGTCCCCAACAGACGATTTCGTCCACGAGGGACGTCCATCAGATGGACGAATATATATAAATTATACGGTTAAACTAATTGTAAAATTTTAGAAAGGAGTCTTTTTATGGAAATTGAAAAATATATTTGGTGTTTCATAATCGGCGGAATAATTTGCTCTATTGGACAGATTTTGATTGATAAGACAAAGCTTACATCAGCAAGAATTTTAGTTCTTTTCGTGACCGCCGGAGCTATTTTAACTGGTCTTGGATTATATCCAAAAATTGTTGAATTAGGCGGTGCTGGCGCTACTGTTCCACTTACTGGATTTGGCTATTCTTTAGCTAAGGGAACTATGGAAGCCGTTGACCAAAGTGGATTTTTAGGTATTTTTACTGGTGGAATCAAAGCTACCGCTGGAGGTATTTCCGCAGCAATTTTATTTGGATTCATGGCAGCATTGATATCTAAACCAAAGATTAAAAGCTAGCATTATTTGTGTTTTTATGTAAATCGTGTTATAATTATATTACCATTCATATTTTGTATTTAGCATAAATTCACAACCTTCATGGTCTGTTGAAGCATGCGACTTTGCAAAATTGTGGTTGGATATGTCTCGAAAGACCCACTTGAGTAGAACATATTCATTCCTGCACGTTTGCAGATCGATAGTGGTTACTACTACGACATTAGGAGGATTGAGACTTATGAATTAGCCACATACAAGTTCAGACGCTCCATTTCCATCAAGAAAACAACAAATTAGGAGGAAAGATTCATGTCTAAATTCGAAAATGCTGGCTACTGCCCCTACAATTCTGGAGCCTACGTTCTTTACAACAACCCCAATGTTTCTGAGCTGAAAAAGGCCCGTTTCGCTTCTCTGTGGAGTTTGATCGGTCCTTATTGGGTGTTTGACAAGGACGACACGGAAGAGTGTTGCGCCCCGAATCAAACCGAGTTCAGCAAGATGCTCTTCGGCGAGAACATGTTTCTCTCTGAAACCATCCTGACCGGCGTCATCAAGCACTATGATTTCGCCAAGGAGCAGAAAATTCGTGTGCGCCAACCCATGCAGCACGGTGGTCATCAGAATCTGGCCGATATGGTGATGTATATCCAGAAGGCGAAGAACGCACAGGTCATCGCTTCTGGCTGCAATCAGGTGCTGTATGATAACTTTGGTGCTGGTCATGGTGACGGCGCCGGTAACGTCCAGCAGAGCTTCACGGTCATTCTGAGCGACGGCGACGTCGAGGGCGAGCTGATCCTGGCCTACTGGTCCACCTTCAACTCCCTTCTCTCGTTCCCGGTTTGGGACAAGCAAACCGATGCAAAGTAACCAAAACCCCCGGATGCAGTGTTAGCAATAACATCACTGCCCCTCCGGGGGTTTCTCTTTACTTCAACTCCACTATCGTTACTCCGCTATCTCCTTCACCATACATTCCAAGTCTATGACTACTTACATGTGGATTTTTCTTCAAATATTCTTGAACACCTCTTCTTAAAGCGCCACTACCTTTTCCATGAACAACTCTTACAGTTTTTAAACCAGCTAAATATGCATCATCCAAATATTTTTCAAGTTCTGCTATTGCCTCATCAACAGTCATTCCTAAAAGTTTTATTTCCGTTGTTATATCCTTAGCCTTACTTTTTATCATATTATTTATCTTTACATTCACTTCATTTTTCTTCTCAGGAATCTTTTCTAAATTCGATATGTGAATTGCAAGTTTAATAATCCCCGATTGTACCATTACCTTTTCTTTTTTATCCGGAAGCGAAACTATCGTAGCTTCTTGATCTATTGACGGAACAAAAACCTTCATTCCCACTTTTACATCTTTCAAACTAAGTGCGTTTTTAACTTCACTTTTGGGTTTAGACAAATCTTTTTGCATTTCTGAAATACTGCTTTTTAGTTTTGTCCTAGCTTCTTCAGCCGCCTTATTTACATTTTTCTCTTTATTTTTTCTCAAATTTGTTAACTCTTTTATTATGTCATTTGCTTCGCTTTCTGCATCTAAAAGCAAATCTCTAGCCTCTTTTTTGGCTTTTTGAATAATTGCATCCTTCTTTTCTTCTAAAGCCTTCGACTCTTTCTCAATTCTTTCTCTTTCCTTTTTTGCTTCATCTAAAAGCTTATCTGCAACTTCTTTTTGCTTCTTGGCTTTAACCCTACTATGTTCCATATCATCAAGAATTTCTTCAAATTTAATCGATTCTGTAGATAAAAATGCATTTGCCTTTTCTAGTATTTTCTCTGATAATCCAAGCTTTTTAGAAATCGCAAAAGCATTACTTCTTCCTGGAACTCCAATCAACAATTTGTAAGTTGGACGAAGTGTTTCAACATCAAATTCACAAGATGCATTTTCAACCTCTTGGGTCTGCATCGCATATGACTTAAGCTCACTATAATGCGTTGTTGCAATTGTTAAACATTCTGATTTTTTCAAATGTTCTAAAACAGCCATCGCAATCGCAGCACCTTCTACCGGATCCGTTCCTGATCCCAATTCATCTACTAAAACTAAATCTTTGTTTGTAACATTGTTTGTAATATCTATCACATTTTTCATATGAGATGAAAATGTACTTAGTGATTGCTCAATGCTTTGTTCATCGCCAATATCCGCATACACATTATCAAAAACAGAAATTTCCGAACTTTCAGAAACAGGTATGTGGAGTCCACTTTGGGCCATCAAACAAAGAAGTCCGACAGTCTTTAAAGAAACTGTTTTTCCACCTGTATTAGGTCCAGTTATTACAAGAGTCTTATAATCTTTACCAATCCAAATATCAATTGGAACAACATTTTCTTTAGCTATTAACGGATGACGTGCTCTTTTTAAATTCAATGAATAATTGTTATTTATTATTGGCTCATAGGCTTCCATGTCTAGCGAAAGTTTAGCCTTAGCAAATGCAAAATCAATATCAGCTAGGCTTTCTATTGAATTTTCAATTTCTTCAGAAATAGGATCAACCATTTGCGTTAAAAGAGCAAGTATTCTTTCAACTTCAGCCGCTTCTTTTATTTTTAATTCTTTAATTTCGTTATTAATATTAAAAACAGCTGTTGGCTCAATAAAAATAGTACTTCCTGATGCTGAAGAATCATGCACTAAACCCTTAATTTCATTCTTATACTCTTGCTTAACAGGAATTACATATCTATCATTTCTAAAAGTAATAACTTGATCTTGTAAAAACTTCGCAGTACCAGCTCCATGCACGATATCATTTAATTTATCCTTAATTTTATTTTCCGCATCAATAATATGTCTACGAATATTATAAAGTTCACTACTAGCCCTATCATCTAATTCTTCATCAGACTTAATACATCTATATATTTCTTTTTCAACATTTAAATTCGAGTAAAGAGCTTCAAAGTACTCACTAACAATATACAAATCATCTATAGTAGTATCCTTATAATACTCTTTTACCTCACGCATACTTTTAAGAACATTAGCTGTCTGCAAAAGTTCTTTAATAGCCAAAATTGAACCTATTTTAATTTTTTTAGCAATCACATCAAAATCCGCAATTGGAGAAAGTGGTGGTTTACCAATTCTTAGCGCTAAAGAAACCGCCTCACTAGTCTCTTTTTGTTTCTTATTCACCATCTTACTATTCGAGGAAGGAACTAATTCCTCACACTTTTCTTTTCCTTTACTCGTAATTGCATTTTTAGTAAGCATACTAATTATTTTTTTATATTCTAACATTCGAATTGTTTTATCATTCATAAAAAATCTCCCTTGTCACAAAAAACAAAAAACTGCTCAATTAATGGGCAGTTTTTCTTTTGTATATTATTCTTTAATTTTATTCTTTTTCTTAAATAAACTAGCAAATGGTTTAACAATGGCATCATAAACTTTCTCTTTGAATGTTTTTCTGATTGCAAGAGCCATTTCAGTGTCTTCACTAGATTCTATAATTACATACTTAGCATCGTATTCAGCTTGTAATCTTTCTACTGCTGGAGTAAGCTCTGCTTTAATGTACTCTAACGCACCAACCTTACTTGTAGCTCTTTCTAAGTCTGTCGTAACATGAACACTATTTTCAAGATTACTAATTTTAGCTTTAACAATCTTTTCAGCTTTCAAATACTCTTCTGAATCAGCAACTGCTGTTGAAATTGTTTCAAGATGTTCCTTCATTGTAGCAATCTCTTCTTTTTCAAGTGTTTCAGCATATTTTGACATAATAGGTTCAGCAGCCATCGCAGCAATATAAATATCAGATAATAATCTACCTAAATCTTTATTTTTTTGAATTTGTTGTTTTAATTCATCAATTTTTGTTGCGCTAAGCGTAATTTGATTTGTAGCATCTAATTGAAGTGCATTCATTTTATCTAATAATTCCACTGGGAATTCGGCAGTATCACAATTCAACGCATACTCTCTCAAATCAGAAATAAGATTCTTGAAAGCATCATCTTCTTCCCATAAAATCATAGCCTTTTTGCTATTTGGGTTTATCATTCTTTCAAGCTTTTCAAGTTTTTGAATATGCTTTTGTAATTCAATTGATTGTACATTTGTCTCAATATTGTCCATAGTCATCACTAAGTAGCCTTTTCTAGCTACCTAATACCTCCTATCCTCTTTTGTATTTATATAAAGGAAAATTTCTCTCCATTAACTGCTAAGATTATTGTACAATTTTCGATGTTTTTTTACAATTACACTCTCGTTAAGTTTATGTTACAAATATATTACAGCAACTCGTTTGTTTTCAAGCATTTAAAAGAATAGATTTTCTATAAAGCCTCTGTATAGCCACTTTCAAAGAACTAAATTCGCATTTTGTTTATTTCCCTAAGATTTTTTTCATCTCTTCAAAACGTTTTATTTTTTGTGTAGTCGTTTTTATAAGTTCTTCATCTGTTAAAATCATATCTTTAATATATTTATAAGTAGGCATTTTCTTGTTTACTTCTTTTATTTTTTCCCAGAAAATATTATTTAATTCTTCATCTGTAAGAACACCAAGTTTTTCCATAACTGCATCTTTATCATAAACAATTTTTACTCTTAACTCTACATCGTTATCTTCTAATGTTGCACCATATACCATAGATTCTTTAACAAACTCTATTTCATTGTTTATTAATTTTTCCAATTCTTCCGGAAAAACGTTTTTACCATTTTTAAGTACAATTACGTCTTTTTTTCTTCCTGTTATGTATAAGAAACCATCTTTATCAAATCTTCCTAAATCACCTGTTCTGAACCAACCTTTTGAAAGAACAGCTTTTGTAGCCTCTTCATTTTCATAATATCCAAGCATTACAGTGTTAGATTTTACAACGATTTCACCAATTCCTTCTTCATTCATATCATCCAATCTGATTTCCAGCTTATCCATTGGCTTACCTACTGAACCAAATCTTCTGTTTGTAGGATTTTCAACAGCAACAACTGGAGAAGTTTCTGTCAAACCATAACCTTGATATATTGTTACACCAAAATCATCAAAACCTTTGATAACATCAGCGCTTATTCCTGCCGCACCACTTACGAAAAATTTAAAATTATTACCAAAATTTTCATGAATTTGCTTGAATAATTGTTTACGAAGATCTATCCCAACTTTTAAAAGAGCTTCACTAGCTTTTAAAGCTACCTTAACTTGTTTTTCTCTCTTTCCATCAATAATAGACTTCCAAACTCTTTTATACATATTTTCAAATAAGGTTGGAACACCAATCATTACAGTTGGTTCAAACTCTTTTAAATTTGAAAGAATATGCCTGATACCTTCACAAAATGAAATGCTAGCACCTTTGGAAATTACAAATAAGAAGTCTGTTGTACACTCAAAAGTATGGTGAATTGGTAAAAACGACAATACTCCATCTTCTTCTGTGAAAGGCAATTTTTTAGCTATTTGTTCCAGATTTGTGCAAAGATTTTTATGAGATAGCATTACACATTTTGACATTGAAGTTGTTCCAGATGTAAATAACATAAATCTCATCTTATCATTGGCAATTTTTACTTTTTTATATGGCGAATTTTTTCTGTTATAAATAACTTTTCCTTCTTCATAACATTGTGTCAAATCAGTGTCCATGTTAATATATTTCATTACAGGACTTTTCTCATTTGCTTTTTCATTTTTTATAAACTCTTCATATTTGCTTTCATAAATTATTACATCTGATTCAGATCTTTCAATCAATGAATGAAATTCAGCTTCTGGAAGTGATTTATCAAGCGGAACAACTATTAAGTCTGATGTAGCCGCAGCCATATAAGCAACGCACCATTCATACCTATTATTTGATATTATAGCAACTCTTTTATTCTTCATATTAAGATTCAATAAATATGAGCCTAAAGCTCTAACATCATTCACAAATTGACTATATTTAATTTCTACTACTGCTCCTTTAAATTTCATTTTAAAAGCCGTGTTATTTGAATATAATTTTTCACTATTATCTAACACTTCCCTTAAATCTCTAAAATGCGTACCATTACTCATTATTTATATAATCCCCTTTCAATAAGACTATTATCATTTCATTATTAATTCCAATATTTTTAAGCAAACATCTCCTATAATATACACTTTTTTGAGCAAATATGCAATCTGATTCGTATACCAAGCGCATCTCGTTCATTAAACAAAGTCAACTGGTTTTACTAATATAAAAAAGGGGCTGTAAAAAAAGTCCCAAGTAAAAATTAGATTCGTATTATGCAAATGACACGAATCTAATTTTTTAATAAATTTTTATCTTAAAAAGTAAAAAATATCTGAAGTAATAATTTTAGGGTACAAAAACAACAGGTATGATAAAATCATATCTGTAACACGTTACGCCTTAAATTTATGCGCATTTTTCAATACTTTTACGATTTTTCTTGTTATGATATTTATACAAATTAAAGCCACAAGCAATTAAAGTAAATTCAAGAATTATGTTCTCAAGACCTTTTCGATGCGCTCTTTTATACGACTTATTCCATTTAATAATTCCATAAGTTCCTTCTGCCTGAATACTTCTATTCATACAAAGTAG
>JAFTQC010000062.1 GCA_017462965.1 Clostridia bacterium
TGCAGATTTGCAGAAGAAAATTACTGATTATGAAACAGAAAAACAAAATTTAGAATCAAAACATAAAGAAGAAATCAGTAAATTGAGAAAAGAAGGAGCCATAAGGGAAGCTCTGTATGCTGAAAAGGCTAGACATCCAGAACTTTTATTATCGAAATATGATTTATCGAAAATTATATTAGATGAAAAAGGTGAAAATGTTGTATCTGGCATTAAAGAACAAACGGAGGAACATAAAAAAATCTATAAAGATTTATTTGAAGATTCTAATGGCAGTGACTTCAAAGGAGTTAACTCTCATAATGCTCAAGGCAAAGACAAACCTGATTCTACTGTAAGTCAGGGAGCAAATTTTGCCAAAACAATGAATACAAGTGCAAAAGTAACAGAAAGTAAGTTTTTTAATTAAAGGAGGAAAATATTATGTACGTAAAAAATGAAAGTGTACAAGAGATTAATTTTTTAGCATCAGCTAAATATCAAAATTTCACATATCAAGTGGATGATACTGACGTAGTGGCAGATGAAAATGGTAAAAAAATTGTTAAAGCAGGAACAGTTTATAAGAAAGATGGTACTGCAATAGGTTTAGTTTTTGCTGATGTAGATGTTACAAATGGACCACAACCTGCAGCAATTATGGTTGAAGGTTACGTGTTAGAAGCTAGATTACCTGCAACTGTTGCTGAAGAAGATAAAACAGCAATGACAGGAATTAAATTTAGATAATCGTTTTAGATAGCTATATGCTATCTTTTTTATTACAAAAATTTTGAAAAGGAGATGCTTAAATATGCCTAATGTATTAGAGTTATTTAATCAAAGAGAATTATTAGATTATTCAAGAGAAAGAGAATATCCAGCAATGCTTGGAGAAGAGTTATTCCCAGAAGTTAAAAGGGAAAGTTTAGAGTTTGATATGTTAATATCAGGAAGCAGAACACCGGTTATTGCATCAGTACATGGTTTTGATACTGAAACTGAGATTGGACAAAGAGAAGCTCAAAAGAAAGCCATTGAATTAGCATTAATTAAAAGAAAAATGCAATTGAAAGAAAAAGAAATCATTGCATTAGAAAATCCTCGTACAGATGCAGAAAAGAATTATTTAATGAGAAATGTTTTTGCTGATTTTGATGCATTAGCTCAATCAGTAAGAGCAAGAGTTGAGTTAATGAGAATGGAAGTTTTAGCAAAAGGAAAGCTTACATTAAATGAAAATGGTTTAGATGCTACTATTGATTTTGGTGTGCCTGCAGAACATAAGGCTGCAGGTGTAAATTGGGATTCTGCAGATTCAGATCCAATTGAAGATATTATGACTTGGTACAACAAAATGGGTGTTAAACCAAAACGCGCATTAACTTCAAATACAGTATTAAGTAAATTATTAAAACATCCAAAAGTAATTCAAAGATTATTTGGAGCAAATGCTACAAGAATTGCTACAACAGCTGAACTTAATAATTATTTAGTATCTTTACAATTACCACAAATCACAACATATGATGAAGTATATAAGAAAGTTGCGGCAGATGGAAAATATGAAACTAAGAGATATTTCCCAGAAGAGTCATTTGCAATGTTCCCTGCAGGAACATTAGGTGAAACTGTTTATGGACCAACTGCTGAAGAGGTAAGGTTGTTGAGAGATCCAGCTATCGACTCTGAAAAGATTGGTAAAATTTTAATAATGATGTACGAAGAAGGCAAAGATCCAGTTGCAACATGGGAAAAAGCGGTTGCTACTGCATTGCCAACATTCCCATATTCTGATGAAATTTTCCAAGCAGAAATAACACTTTAATAAAATGAATACTAGAATAGAGGCTCAGAATATGAGCCTCTAAAATCGTTTTTTAGGAGGTTTTTTATGAAAAGAGTAAAACTTATTGGACCAGGATTAAAACTACAAAAATCATGGCACTGGATTGGTGAAGAAGTACAAATTAGTGATGAAGAATATGAAAAAAATAAAAAATATTTAGAGGTATTAGAAGATAATGGTGAAGAAACACTTCCAGGAACCATTATTCCTACGAATCCTGATGAATCAGAAAAAGAAAATAGCGATTTAGATGATGAATCTAATGGAAATGATAATGAAGAAGACGAAGAATTGGAAATATTAAGAAATAAAGCCAAAGAATTAGGAATTGCAAATGCAGGTAGAATGAAAAAAGAAACATTAATAGAAAAAATTGCTGAAAAAGAAGCCGAAAATGGAGCAAATGAAGAAGATACCGAAGAATAGAGGTGATTAAAATGTCAACAGTTATAATCACCATGATTAAATCAAAAATATTATTTGATCCATCATATATAGTTGGTAGACTAGAAAATGAACTCTCGGATTCTCCTGATAATATAGGAAATGTAGTATATGATACTATAAATATCATTTTGGAATATACACACAGAAAAAAAGTTCCTAAGGAAATGGAAAATATAGTGTATAGAATGACTAGAGATTATTATTTTATAAATAAATACAATAGTTATAAAAAAAGCAACGGAAGTAATAGTGGGACAGAAAATGAAGAAATTACAGGAGACGTAAAAAAAGTAAAGAGAGGTAATGTTGAAATAGAATTTGAAGAAAATAAAAATATTACTAAAATAAATGGAACTAATTATAATACAGGCACTATCAATCCTGATGAAGACATTATTTTAAAAAAATATGCAAGCATTTTGAATAATTTTAGATTGTTGAGGTGGTAAACTTATGTTTAACAAAATTCTAGAAAAAGAAATTCGAATTATTGAACAAACATACGATTCTAAATGTAAAATCATTCGAGAAGGCAAAAAAGAAAAAATAAATGGTCAAACTAAGTTTAGTGCTGAAACTATATGTGATAATCAAGATTGTGCAGTAATGAGAGACTCTGATTCAGTTGATAGTCAAACGGAAAGCGTTAATGACATTAATTACAAAGAAATCCTTTTTATTTCTCCTACCTTGAAAATAAAGCAAGGCGACACAGTAATTGTTACGTTTAAAAATAATGATGTCGTAAGATATTCTGCAGGAACTTCAGAATGGTTTGATAGCCATCAGGAAGTTATTTTATTAAGAGAGGATAGAGCATAATGGCGAAAATGGGGGATATGGATATTTCTGAGTTTGTGAAACTTAGAGATAATCTTAATAAATTAAGTGATCCAGAAACATTAGACATGTATATGCGTGAATGTGTTGCTGAAATTGCGATGCAAACACTAAAAAGAACAATTAAACTGACGCCAGTTGGTAAAACTTTACGATTAGATGTTGTTCAAAAAGATGAGAATGGGCAAATCTTAAGAAATAAATCTGGCAAGATAAAAACAAAGAAAGAGGTTGTTCACACAGGAGGAACACTTAGAAGAGGTTGGACAGCTAAAACACAGGTAGAAGCAGAGAATGGCAAAGGTACACCGACTGGCGAAGAAATAAATGAAGCGGCGAAGAAATTACGAGTTTCAAAGATTGGAAATACCTATATTGCTTGGATTATAAATCCTGTGGATTATGCTTCATATGTAGAGTATGGACATAGACAAGAGCCAGGTAGATATGTTCCTGTATTGGGTAAGCGATTAAAAAAATCATGGGTCCAAGGTAGACACATGCTTCAGATTAGTATGCAGGAAGTTGAGGCTAAGCTTCCTGAATTTTTAGATGCAAAGTTACAAGATTATTTAAATCAAATATTTGGAGGGAATGGCTAATGGTGAGAAAAGCGATTATTAAACAATTAGATAAATATTTCCCTGATTATGATATATATGGCGAAGAAATTGAGCAAGGTTTTGAGGAACCTTGTTTTTTTGTGCAACAATTGCAAAAACCACGAAAAAAAGAAATTCAATCATACCAGGATAGTGTAAGCTTTGACATTCAATATTTTCTTGATATTAATGATGAAGATATTAACGAAAAATATAATGTTATGGGTGATTCATTATTTGAAAAATTAGAGTATGTTTCAATAGATGATAATAGGAAAATTCGTGGAAGTCAGATGAGTTACGAAATTCAAGATAGAGTGTTGCATTTTTACGTAACTTATACGTATTGTCTGCAAGTTGTTCAAGATAGAGAAAAAATGAAATCTCTTGATGTAAAGGAGAGTGTAAAAGATGACTAAAACAAAAGTACAAGAAGATAAAAAATACACTAAAAGAGCAATATTAATGAATGAAAAAGGTGTAAAAAAAGATATTTTAAAAGCATTACTTAAAGATAATACAAGGTATTCTTTAAGTGAAGTTCAGGAATTATATAATGAATTTTTAAAAGGAGGTAAAAAATAATGGCTGGAGGAACTTTTAAAACTCAAAATAAAGTACGCCCTGGTGCTTATATTAACATTGTGGGCACAGAAAAGGCAAATGTGCCAGTTTCTGAAAGAGGTATACTAGTATTACCACTTAAATTAGATTTTGGCGCAAAAGTCAACGTCGTTGATTATCAAAGCGATTTCAAAAAATTATATGGTCATGAATTATATGATTTAGAATTACTTGCGATCAATGACGGATTAAAAGGTGCAGCAAAAATTATAGTTTATAGATTGAACGATGGTGGAGTAAAAGCTACTATCTCAGATGATAACATCACAGTAACGGCTAAACATGCAGGAACTCGTGGCAATAGTTTAAGTGTAGCGATTACAGAAAAAACAGATGGTAAATTTATTGTTGAAACATATTTAGATGGAGAAGTAGTTGATTCTCAAGAGATTACATCAAAAGACGAATTGGCAAATAATGATTACGTTGAATTTAATGTAACAACCTTGACTGCTACTGCTGGATTAGTTCTAACGGGTGGAACTGATGCAGAAATAACTAATAGTGCATATACGGATTTCTTAGCATACATTGAAACACAAAAATATAATACTATTACTTTCAATATTTCTGAAGAGGAATGTACTACATTAGTACCAATTATTAAGAATTTTATTGAAAGACAAAGAGAAGATTTAGGTGTAAAAGTACAAGCTGTAGTTCCAGTTTCAAGTGTTAAAACTGATTATGAAGGAATTATACAAGTTGAAAACGGTGTGAAGCTGACTGATGGAACTATTATAGATAAATCTGCAATTACTGCATATATTGGCGGATTAACTGCAGGTGGAGATGTAGCAACAAGTAATACATATGTAAAATATGATGGTGCTGCAGAACCTTATCCAGCAAAAACACATGAGGAGATAATTGAATCTATCAAAGCAGGAAATATCGTATTTAATGAAGATTGTAAAATCGAAACTGATATTAATAGTCTAGTTACTTTTGAAAATGGGAAAATAAGCTCAATGGCTAAAAATAGAACCATTAGAGTGTTAGACTCAATTTGTAATGATATAAAAGATACTTTTAATAATAAATATATCGGAAAAGTAAGTAATGACGAAGATGGTAGAAATTTATTAAAAGCGGATATCATAAGCTATATGCAAAACCTTGAAGAACTAGGTGCGATTGAAGAGTTTGATACGGGAACAGACATTACAGTAGTTCAAGGTGAGAATAAAGACGTTATTGTTGCAACTATAGCTGTGAAGACTATTGATTCGATGGAAAAATTATATATGACTATTAATTTAGTTTAAAGGAAAGGAGAATTAAGTTATGCCTAATTTATTAGATTTTAAAGATACTATAAATGGTGCTGAGGGTAGAGCGTATTCGACTGTAGATGGAAATGTTGAATTAATGTGTTACGTTAAAAAGATAGAAGCAAAGATCGAAAAAAATAAGACTGAAGGTAAAGTCTTAGGAAAGAGAGCTGCTCAACACAAATCAAATGGTGTAAAACTAAGTGGAACAATGACAATATATTATATTACATCTATGTTTAGAAAAATGATGCTTGATTACGTAAAAACAGGAAAAGACACATATATGGATATTCAAATTATTAACGAAGATCCAACGTCTTCAGTTGGAAAACAAACTGTTGTGTTGAAAGGTGTAAATATAGATTCTGTAGTTCTTGCCAAGTTGGATGTAGATTCTGAAGCAATGGACGAAGAAGTTCCATTCACATATGAAGATTTCGATATTCTAGATGAATTTGGAAATCCAGTAGCTTAAAAATAGGAGGGGAAATATGAACTTACAAGAATTTTTAAATAGAAATAAAGTTGATGGTATTCAAGACGAAGTCGCTATTTCAAAAAGATTAGCTAATCCTGAAACTGGAGAATTATATAAATTCAAAATAAGAGCATTAACCGAAAAAGAATATGAAAACGCAAGAAATGAAGCTACTACATTACCTAAGAAGAAAAAAGATAGAGTGAAATTCGATAATGCTTTATTTAATGAAAAAATTATCATATCTGCGTGTATATATCCTAATTTTAAAGATGCGGAAAGTATAAAAGAAGCAGGATGTATAGCACCAGAAGAATATTTACACAAGGTTTTACTTCCAGGTGAAATTTCTGATTTATCAAATGCAATTACAAAATTAAGTGGATTTGATGAAGATATGGAAGAATTAATAGAAGATGCAAAAAACTAATTGAAGAGGACGATTTTGAAGCTAGTTTAGCTTATTACGTCCTCTTAGAATTGCATATATTGCCAAGCGTATATATAGGGCTTTCTCGAGAAGAGAAGGCTTTTATTTATGCTTGTGCAATGAAAAAGTCTAAAGAAATCAAAGAGAAAACAAGGAAATGAGGTGAATAACTTCAATGGCTACAGTAAAAGGTGATGTTAGATTAAATGATTTCATGACTAAAAATTTAAGGATGATGACACAAGCTGTTAATATGACTGTTTCAGAATTAGAACGTATGAAAAAGTCAGTAGGCAAAGAGGTAGATGTTTCAGGATTAAATAGAATAAAAGAAAGAGTTGCAGCAGTTGATATCGAACTAGAAAAAGCTGTGGAGGAACAAGAAAAGTTAAGTGAAAAAGTAAAATCAACTGCAAAAAACTATAGCAATTTAGGTAGTATTGTAAAAACAGTTATAAGTGCAATTGGTGTAAAGAAAATAGTTGGATTATCTGATCAAAATACTCAAATTTCGGCAAGATTAAAAATAATGACGGGTGGAACTGAAGAGGAAGTAGCAGCATTAAAAGATAAAATTTTTGCATCAGCACAAAGAAGTAGAGCAGATTATTTTAATACTGCAGATGTGGTTTCTAAATTAGGAATGAGAGCTGGAGATGCATTTAATAATACAGATGAAATGATTGCATTTTCTGAAAACTTAAATAAGATGTTTGTAATTGCTGGAGCAAGTCAAGAGGAAATGAGTTCTGCATCATTACAATTAACTCAAGCATTAGGTTCTGGAGTTTTACGTGGTGAAGAGTTAAATGCCGTATTTGAGGCTGCACCTAATATTATTCAAACAATTGCTGATTATATTGGAGTTCCAATAGGCAAAATAAGAGATTTGGCATCGGAAGGGAAAATCACAGCTGATATAGTAAAAAATGCAATGTTATCTGCAACTGATGACATCAATAAAGATTTTGATGAAATTCCATTAACTTGGGGACAAGTTTGGACTTCTATTTGTAATCGAGTTATAAAAGTGACAGAACCGTTATTAGAAGTAATATCGTGGCTTGCACAAAATTGGGAAACACTTGAACCAATTGTGTTGGGAGTGGCAGCTGCAGTTGGAACTTATGTCGCGATTCAAACGGCATATAATATAATTACAGGAATAAGCGCTGGCGTTTCAGCTTTGCATGCTGCAGGTTTAATGCTACAAAGTGGTGCGACTTTGACTGCAACGGTAGCACAACATGGATTAAACGCTGCGTTATTAGCTTGCCCATTAACATGGATTGTTATTGCTATAGTGGCACTAGTTGCTGTTCTTGTTTATTTGTGGAACACAAACGACAAAGTTGCCAAAGGGATGCTATTTATATGGGACAGTTTTCTAATTGGCTTAGATGTTTTTGCATTAGGTTTTAAAGGTACGTGGTATGGATTATTAGATTTTTTGGGATATTTTAAAATCGGAGCACTTGCAATAATAGATGGTTTTATAAATAGTGCTGTACTTTTAATTAATGGATTTATCGAAATGCTGAATTTAATACCTGGTGTATCTATTAATACTATAAGTTGGAGATCAACACTTGCAACTGATGCTGCTACTGAATTTGCCAAAGAAAAAGCCGAAAGAGATGCAGAACTTGCGGATGATGCTTTAGCGATATATAACCGTGCTCAGGAGCTAGAAGAAAGCCGAGATGAACGAGTAGAAAATAGAGCAAAACTTGATTTGCCTGGTGGAGTAGATGAATTATTTGATGGTGGTTTTGATATTGGCAATGTGGCAAATGTAGAAAATATTGAAGGTGAAGTTGATGTTGCATCAGAAGATTTAAAACTTCTAAGAGAGTTAGCAGAACAACAATATATTCAAAATTATATTTCAAATGAACCTGTTGTCTACGTTACTACTGGAGATGTACATGAAAATGCTGATATAAATACTTTAATTAGAGGAATTGGTAGCGTAATAAGAGAAGAAATTGATTCTAGTATGGAAGGGGTGCCAGTTGGATAATGAGTTATCATATATATTTAAGTATTAATAATAATGAAGAGCTTATTGAACTTCCGGTCCTTCCTAAAAAGATTGAGATATCTGGAAGTGGAAATAATAAATCAACAGAAATATTAAATTTAGGTGAGGTTACCCAATTGAAATTACCTAAATTATTTTCTTTGCAGATTGATGCAGAGTTTCCTGCAAAGTGGTATCCTGGATGTAATGTTTCGGAAAGTAAATTACTGAAACCTTATGATTACGCAGCGATAATAGAAAAATGGAGAAGAACATTAAAACCTATTAGATTGGTTTTTATTGGTAGTACAATAGATATAAATGCTGCAGTTTCAATTGAATCTTTTTCATACAATGAAGAAGGTGGAAATGTTGGAACTTGGAGTTATAAATTGAAGTTAAAGGAATATAGATTTTTTGGAGCAGATAAAATCAATATTGATAGCAATGTAATTCAAAAATCTCGTTCTAGTACAAAAACAGTAAATCAATTATACACGGTAAGAGAAGGCGATACGTTAACGTCTATTTCTATAAAAAATTTCGGTGATGAAAGTGCATACTGGGATATAAAAAGATTAAACGGATTAACAGATACTGATTTATTAAATGGGCTTAAACCTGGAATGGAGTTGAGGCTGTTTTGAAATATGATATTCGTTTGGATAAAAAGAATGGTGTAATATGGGATATTACAAATATAGTTTCAAAAGCGATTCTTACATTAAAAAGAACTGGTTCTTGTGGAAGTTTAAGTTTGACATGTGTAAAGGGAGATGCTTTTCATCAAAACAATCCATTTGAATTTGAAAACGGTGATATCATCCAATTATATATTGATGGTGTAGGTCGTTTTTATGGGTACATTTTTAAAATTGAAAATAAAGTCAAAGAACAATCATGTACGATTACTTGTTATGATCAGATAAAATATCTGCTTTATAATGCTACATATAGCTTCATAAATAAGAAAGCTAGTGAAATTATAAAATCGATAGCTGAAGAGTTTAAATTGCGTGTTGGCAAGATAGCTGACACGCAATTTGTTATTCCTAAATTGTTACAAGATAATAAAAAATTGCTAGATACATGTTCAGAAGCCTTATATTTAACGAGTGATAATGGCGGTGGTCAGTATTGTTTATATGATGATTTTGGATATTTGACGCTAAAAGCATTGGTGGATATGAAAACGGAATTTGTTTTGTCGGATACAACTCATATTGAAGATGTAACATTTAATAAAGATATTGAAGACAGTTACAGTATCTTTAAATTAGTTCGAGATAATAAAGAAACTGGAAAAAGAGATGCATTTGTCTATCAAAATTCTGACCTTATTAATAAATGGGGCATGCTTCAATATTTTAATACTGTAGACGAAGGATTAAACGATGCACAAATTCAAAGGCAGTTAGATGCACTTTATGCTATGAAAGGCAAAGAAAAAAAATCATTGTCAATTAAGAGTACGGGAGAATTTGTGAGGGCTGGTGAAAGTGTAGCGATAATAGTAGAGGAATTGGACCTTAAGCAATATTTTGTTATAGATGAAGTTAAACATACTTTTGAAAATGGTGATGTTCATAATATGGATTTAACTTTATATGTTGCGGATTAGGAGGGAAACCAAATGAAAAAGGATACTTTATTAAGTTTAATAAAAGAAGCTGCACTTGATGCAGTAAAAGCTCAAAAACCTACCTCATATTTTTATGGTACTGTTATATCAATATCACCATTGAAAGTCCAGTTATCGACCAATTTGATTCTTGAAAAAGAGTTTCTGGTAGTCCCTAAATCTCTTACAGATTATGAAATAAATATTGAAATGGATTGTAGTACAGAAACGATGTTTACTGATACGAAACATACACACGAAGTCGATTATACTGATAAATATACTTCTAGTGGTGACGAAGAAAATAAGACAGTTACAAGTGAAACTGGAAGTTTCGATAATACACATAGTCATAAAATCAAAGGAACAAAGACAATTGTAATTTATAATGCATTAAAAATAAATGATAAAGTAATTTTGGCTCAAGTTCAAGGCGGTCAAGATTTTATAATATTAGATAAGGTGGGATAAAAGATGACACCTAAAACAACTACAACGTCTCAAATTAGTAATGAAATTATTACTGAAGAGATGACAAGCAAAACATATAAAATAGATTTTGATAGAAATAGAATAACTGATACAATAGACGGTCTTGAATCATTAAAACAAACCGTCTATTGTATTTTAAATACAATAAGATATGAGAATATTATATATTCTCACAATTATGGTTCAGAAGTTAATAGTGCAATAGGTTTGGATTATGACTTGGCAAAATCCGAAATTGAAAGATATATTACTGAAGCAATATTAGCTGATGACCGTTTTATAGAAATTCAAAATTATACGACATCAAAATTGAACTCAGATAGTATCTTAGTTAGTTTTGATGTTTTAACAAGTTATGGATCAACTTTAAATGTTGAAAAGGAAGTAGGTGTGTAAATGAGTGAAGAACTTTTTGAAGAATACACATTTGAATATATATTAAATAAAATGCTCGATAATATTAGCGACGATATTGATAAACGAGAAGGTTCAGTAATTTATAATGCAATAGCCCCTTGCGCAATGGAATTATCTGAAATGTATAAAAAGCTTAATAGTACAATTAATTCAGTATTTATAGATACCGCAGGAGGTTCGTATTTGGATAATTTGACGAAGCAATTTGGTATAGAAAGAAATGAAGCGACACATGCAATCAAAAAAGGATTGTTTTATGATAGTAGCAATCAACTGATGGATGTTGATATCGGGAAAAGATTCAGCGTAAATTCGATAATTTATTCTGTATATGAAAAGATATCTACTGGAATATATCAGATGCGTTGTGAAACTGCAGGAGAAATTGGAAATACACAAAGTGGCAATTTGTTACCGATTGATTATATTGAAAAACTTGCGATTGCCGAACTTACTGACATTTTGATTCCAGCTGTTAATCAAGAAACAGATGGGGAATTAAAAGAACGTTTTTACAATAATGTTAATTCGGTTGCATTTGGAGGAAATATTGCAGATTACAAAGAAAAAGTAAAAGAAATAGAAGGTGTAGGAGCAGTCAAAGTTATTCCTACGTGGAATGGTGGAGGAACTGTAAAACTAATTATTTTAGATGATTCATATAATTCGGCTTCGGAAGTTTTAGTTGGAAAAGTTCAAGATGCAGTCGGTCAAAAAGGAGATGGAATTGCACCAATAGGTCACATAGTTACAACAATAGCTGCAGAAAATGTTAATATATCTGTTAGCACAACTGTTACATTAGAAGAAGGTTTTGAATTAAGTGTTGTAAAGAACGCGATTGAAAAAGTAATAAATGATTATTTTACAGAAATAAAAAAAGAATGGGAAAATTCAACATCGCTTACTGTTAGAATTGCACATGTTGAAAGTAGAATGCTAGATGTTAACGGAGTAATTGATATTGCTTCAACAACAATTAATAATTCTACAGGTAATTTGATTTTAAGTAATGAACAAGTACCTTATTTAAGTGAGGTGGTACTAAATGCGTAAGTTAATAGAACATTTGCCAAGATTTTTGAGAGATATTAAGGAATACAAAGAAACATGTTCTGTTGAAGAAATCGAATTAAAAAATTTAGAAAGTAAAATTGAAGAAATAATTATAGAAGCATCTGCAGAAACTGCAAATAGTTATGGATTAGAGCGATATGAAAAAATATTAAACATAATAAACACAACAGAAAATGTAGAAGAACGCAGGTTTAAAATAAAATCTAAATTAACAAATCAATTACCATTCAATATGAAATGGCTAGACAATAAATTAAAAAGCTTAGTCGGAGTAGGTAATTACAAAATTAATTTAGATTCAGAAAATTACCAAATTACAATTCAAATCTCACACGTATTTCCTGACATAGCAAACGTTATGAATAACGATTTGAGGCAACAGTTACCATCAAATTTAATAATAACAGTTAATTTGTTTAGAACGGAAACCTCTAACTTATATGTTGGAGGTTTTGTTCATGTTGGGAAATTTATAAAAATTGGAGGTGACATATAGATGAAATTATATTTGACAGCTGTAGGACAGGCTTTGCTATATAAAGCGCAAGGTGGTCAAACATTGAAACTTACACGTTTTGGATTAGGAAATGGTGAACTTGGTGGACAAGCCATTCAAGAATTAACAGCTCTGATTAGTGAAAAAATGTCTTCAAATATAACAAAATTAAATGTAAACACTAATAAAGTTGTTGTCGGAATGTCATTTACAAACAGAGAATTAACAGAAGGCTTTTACTTTAGGGAATTAGGATTATTTGCTGAAGATCCAGATAGTGGAGAAGAAGTTTTATATATGTATGCAAATGCAGCAGAAGCAAGTGATTATATAGATTCAAATACAGGAAAAGTAATAGAAGAAAATTTGGATGTTGAAATTATTATTTCAGACGTTGAGAATATAACAGCTACAATAGATGGTTCACTAGTGTATTTAACACTTAATGGAGATGCAAGTAATACTACAGTTACATTTACTGAATCTGAAGAGAAAACAAATATTGAAACCGAGGATACACTTTCTGTTTTGTTTGGAAAGATAAAAAAATGGCTTAGTAGCTTAAAGGCAATAGCTTTTAGTGGAAGCTATAATGATTTGGATGATAAACCATCAATTCCAGCTGAATATGAATTACCAATCGCAACAAACAGCATTTTAGGTGGAATAAAAATAGGAGCAAATTTAACTGTACATGAAGACGGAACGATGGATGCAGAGGCTTCGAGTTCAAGTTTGATTTTTGAAAATATAACAGTTGCGACTACGGCATGGGTAGAAGATACAACATATGAAGAGTTTGGCTATAAAGCAGATGTATCTTGTGAAGGCGTAACAGACGAGTTCTTTCCAGAGGTTGTATTTGCACTAACTGAAGCAATTAGTGGTAATTATGCGCCAATATGTGAAAGTAGTAATGGTATTGTTACAATATACGCAGTAGAACAACCGGAAAAAGATATAATTATTCAAACAATAATATGCAGTGAGGGGGCATAATTATGTTAGGTAAAACAAATATAAGAATAGCACCTAATAAAAAAAGACCTCCAGATTATGTAGAATATATAGATGGTACGGGTACACAATACATTGATACTGAGGTTACAGCAACGGGTGTTAAATTAATAAAATTTGAAGTAGATATGTCAGTACCTTCAGGTTATCCTCAAAGCATGTGGGGACCTTCGATTTATATGAAAAGAAGAAATAGTTTATCATATTCCACGTTTATTGATGGTGTATATAATGGTTATGATACAGATGTATCAGCAGTACCTCGTTTTACTGGAACTTTAGAATGTAATGTTATTAATAAAACGTGGACTAGAACAAATATAAATAATTCTAATGCACCTACACAAAATGGTACATTACCTTCAGATTTTGCAGATTTTTCTAATTTACCAATATATATATTTGCGTGTAATTCAGAAACGGGAGCTATAGAAATTGCATCATCACGTTTATACTCATTTAAAATTTATTTCGATAATGTTTTAGTAAGAGATTTTAAACCATGTAGAGATAGACACGAAGTATATTGTTTATATGATGAAGTATCTAAAACATATTTTTATAATATAGGTACAGGTGAATTTTCCGGAGGTGTATCTATTAACCGAGAAGTGGATTATGTAGAATATATTCAAAGTACTGGAACACAGTATATTGATACTGGAATAGTCCCAAACACTAATACCAAGGTAGAAATTGCATTTCAAGCAACTAGTGTTACTAGTTCTGAAAGTTGGATATATGCCGTAGCGCAAGGAACAGCAGGAAGTTTTAGAGCTGGATTAGTTAGTAAAAAATTTTATACAAGTAATGGCTTTTCATATTCGCAATCAGTTACTACCGCATATACGGTTGCCACTGGTGCTTGTGCGTATAATCAAACATTACCTGCATATTTATTTTCTCAACGTGAAAACAATTCAATTGCACATACTGCAAATTCAAAATACAAGTTGTTTTATTGTAAAATTTGGGAAAATAATATTTTAATTGCTCATTTTAGACCATGTAAAGATAAAGCTGGTAATTATTGTTTATATGATGAAATTACAAAAACATATCTATATAATAATGGTACTGGCGAATTTTCAGGGGGTGAGAGAGTATGGTAGGTAATACAAATGCGATTGAACAAATAAATAGACCATATAATCAATTGATAAATTATAAAATGTTATACGATTATGGTGATGAGTGTATTGATGTAACTGGTGGATGGGGAATAACTGCTACAGTTCAAAGTAGTAATAGTTACAAAAGAGTAGACCCGATTAAAAATGACAATAATATAGAACTTAAAATTAGTAGTGGAACATATCAGATTGCAATTGCAAATACATTAGGTCCAGTTTCTTTAAGTGGTTATACTAAAATTTTGGCTAAATTTTCAATATTATCTCGTATACAATGGGGTGATATATGTTTTATTAATACATTAACAGACACTAGCCCATCAACACTAGGAAAAATTCCTTTATCAAATGGTGATAACTCAAGTTATGGATTAGTAGGCGATTATCTTGAAACTGTTGATATATCGAGTACAGATAATGTATATTTAAAGGCACATATTCAGGTGGGGTGGGCATCAGACGGAACTCCAGATATAAAATTATATTCATATGCATTAGTTAAAGAAGATAACTGGAAAGAACTTTGCACAATAGCAAAATTAAATCCAAATGATTATATAGATGAAGCAGAATTATGTGCGAATAGCACTGCAATACAAACATTATTATCAAATAAAGAAGCAGTAGAGTTTATGATTTACAACTGCACAGGGGATTTTATGATTAGTGCTATACAGTCAAGTACATTTTTAACAGCATTAAATAACAGCAAGTATAAAACAAAAATATACGCAAATGAGCACTGGGCAAAATTTTTAACTATGATAGTATAGTAAGAAGGGGGGGATATATTTTATGTTAGGAAAAACAAATGCAACTCATAGAATTGATTTTAAACCTCCTCAAATAGTAAATTATATAATGCTTTATGACTATGGTGATGAGTGTATTGATGTAACTGGTGGATGGGAAAACACAGCAACATATGTTAGCGGACAACCATCAAGTTATTCTGGAGCATATACAGAAAACGAAAATAATATATATGTTTACGGTTCGGGGTCAACAAAACAACCTTGTGCAGGAACATCAAATATGGTTGATGTGACTGGATATATAAAAGCTTATATTAATTGGAATTATCAAAGAGGTAACACCACTTATGGATGGAACAGATTTGGATGCGGTTCCGTTAAAAATGAACCAATGTATACTGGGAATACTTATGGAATATATAGCAACCAAAACAATGTACTTCTGTCATATTCTGGATTATCATCATTTGATATACCAGACGGAACTACTGAAGCATATTTTCAAATGAATATACAGTCTAATAGCAGTTCTGGATGGGCTGAAAATTACATGTATCATTGTTTTTTAGTCAGAGCAGATGATTGGCAAACACTTGCAAGTTTAGCTGGAATATCAGCAAGTTCCATTGACGATATATTAACAAATTCAAGTACTTTATTATCAAACGAAGAAGCTGTAAAATTTATGATTTATAACTGTACAGGCGACTTTATGGTTAGTGCTATTCAAAACAATACATTTTTAACTGCTTTAAATAATAGTCAATATAAAACAAAAATATACGCCAATAAACATTGGTCTAAATTTTTATCTATGATTGTATAAAAGTAAAGGAGTGATAAAAAATGAATTACCCAATGATAGACTGGAATGATAAAGCATCTTTAGAAGAAAAGGTACATGCAATTTACAATATTTTAAATACTATTTCAAAAGAAATGTTCAGTGGTAGAGTTCCACAAAATAAAAAAGAACTTCAAAATAATATTAGTGAAAGTGAAGAGAAACTATCAGCACCTTTATCGATAGCTTTCGTAAAAATGGTAGAAAACGAAGAAATAGATGAAATAACTGCCAGTGAATATTCTAATTTATTTTTAGAATGGACAGAAAAAAGTTCATTTAATATAAACGAAATAAGACAAAGAAATGGTAAATTATATAAGTGCTTACAAGCACATACTTCACAGATAGGGTGGGAACCAGAAAATGCGTCTTCGTTATGGAAGCTATTAAAAGGTTTTGACGAAAACGGAATACAAATATGGTCACAACCAATAACTCAACTGGATGCCTTTATGCTTAATGATATAACTAGTCATAATGGAAAAATCTGGACATCTGATTATGATTATAATGTATGGGAACCTGGTATTTTTGGATGGCATGTTAAAGAAGAAACCATCGAAACTCCAAATTCTGGTGATAATTAGGAGGAATGAGCAATGGATGAAATTGTGAATTTAATATTTAATTATGGAGGAACTGTTATATTGGCAGGTCTTTTTATTTACGTTTTTTTTACTGATAGAAAAGACAATATGCAAGTTTTAAAGGAATTATCTAGTTCGAATCATAATATCGCCGAAAGTTTAAATTTATTAAAAACAAGTATCAACAATAATACAGCTGAATATAGACAACATGATGAGCGAGCGATTAAACAGTTTTCTTCTATAAATGAACATTTAATACGAATAGAAGACAAAATCGATAAAAGAGGTGAATGAAATGAGTGAAAAGACATTAAAATGGATAAAAGCTGCAGGAATACGTGCACTAAAAACTATGGCACAAACGGCAGCTTCCATGATCACCGTGGGAGCAGCTTTAATGGATGTTGATTGGGTAACTGTTTGTAGTGTAAGCGTCGTAGCAGGAGTTCTAAGCTTACTTACAAGTGTCGCAGGATTACCTGAGTTGAAGGAGTGATAGCCTTATGGAAATAATGAAACCTGATATTAAATGGGAAGGAAAGCTACAGCCATTTAAAAATCTTTTGCAAATAGACAGTATTGGACTTCATCATATGGCACATCCGACTTGGACCTTTGAAGATGTACATAGGTTTCATACATTTACAAATAACTGGATTGGAATAGGTTACAACTGGTGGATTGCTTTTGATGGAACAATTTATATGGGAAGAGGATTTAACAAAGGTGCTGGTGTTGGTGGGCATAATTCGCATATATTAAGTATTGGATTTCAAGGTGATTATGAAAATGTAAATAAAGAAATGCCAAAAGCACAATATGAGGCTGGTGTTTGGTTAATACGATATTTAAGAAATCTAGTTCCATCTATAAAAACAGTAGCGGGACACAAAAAATGGAATGCTACAGCTTGTCCAGGTAAATATTTCCCACTTCAAAAAATGATAAAAGATGGAATGAAAGAGGAAAAGGAGGAAGAAGTAATGTTACAAAAATTTATTGAAAAATATACTCCTGAAGTAGTTGAAAAGGGACTAGATATATTATTTTCTTCAATAAGTGATGATGGATTACCTTCAGAATGGGCTGAAAAGGAATTTAAAGAAGCAAAGGATTTAGAAATTACCGATGGAACAAATCCAGAAATGCTTGCAACAAGACAAGAGGTTGCAATTATGGTAAAAAGAGCTGTGAGTAAAAACGTATAATAAAAGCTACAAAAACGATTCGCGAGAATCCTCTAAAATCGATTTTTTGAAGTGAGCTAATGAAGTTATATAAGTTAAAATGAAAGGATTTTGATGATATGAATAAATTAGAATTAAAAGATACAATTGAACTAATGAATAGTGAAGATTATAAAGATAGATTTAAAGCAGAATACTTGCAAACAAAAATTAGATATGAGAAATTGAAAAAAATAACTACCCAATATGAAGCGGGAACATTAGATTTCGAGCCTAAATGTGGTTTAGGTTTGTTGAAGAATCAGCAAGCAAGCATGGGACAATATCTACACTTCTTAGAAGTAAGGGCAGAAATTGAAAAAATAGAATTATAAAAATAACGCTCATATTTTATAAAAATATGAGCATAAAAAGGAGAAGACTTATGAAAGTGATGATTAGTCAGCCTATGAGAGGTAAATCTGAAGAACAAATAAGAACAGAAAGAGAAGAATTAATAAAAGAGTTAGAGGCACAAGGTCATGAAGTTGTTGATACAATATTTGATTTTGGACCAGAAAAGAACCCGGTTTACTATTTGGCAAAATCAATCGAAACAATGGCTGATATTGACGCTGTGATCTTTATGCAAGGATGGGAACAAGCAAGAGGTTGCAAAATAGAATACAAAATTGCTTTAGAATACGGTAAATTTATAAAAATTATATAGATAAATAACACTTTGAGTAAAGGTGTTATTTTTTTGTTCTGGTAGGAAAATAATTTATATAAATTCCTAAAACATAATTGTGGAAGGAGGCTATCTTCATGCATGCAACTAAAGCATTACTCATTTTACGGAATGGATTACGGTGTATGGGTTGTGGAAAGGTCGCAGAGTATAAGGACATTCAATGGCATCACATCAAACCTAAGTACGCATCAAAAGCCAATCATGAACCTGTAGACGACAGCTATGAAAATGGTAGTCTTTTGTGCAAGCGGTGTCACATCGAGATACACAAATATCTGTGGTGGGATATGGAGTATCAACTGCTGACCGACTTAATTGAAGATAACAAAAGATAGCCTACCTTACATAAGGTAGGCTGCGATTTTTATTATTTTATTTTTTTCTAATTAATAATTCCCCTGGTTCACAATCTAGAATTTCACACATTTTATCTAAAGTTTCAAAATGGATACTGGTAGTTCTATTATTAAACATATTGTTAAGTGATTGGTATCCGTCCTTCCATTCTTTTAAAAAGCCAATATTTGCTCTTGTTTTTTTCCTTTAATACATCATTTACTCTTAATCGAACCATAATTATTATACCTCCTGAAATTATTTTATAGAAAAGGTATTTATGATTTAACTATCTTAAAAATACCCTACATATATATAACTTCTTTACACAGGAGATAATTTTAAATAAAATGTATTTAGGTGATGATTTTATGGATATTTTTGAGAAAATTTGTTTAGAAATGATTGAAAAAGTTAGAGAATATATAGATGATGGAAAATATATAAAAACATTAGAGTATATAGATAAGAAAGAAAAACAAATAAAAAAGATTTGCAAGAATAGGAATGATGGGAAATATGTAGATGAATTGGTAAAAAGTCTGAAGTAGCTAACCTATAGCATAGTTATTTTAATTTACATAATAATGTATAATATCTTTAGTATGATGAGAAAGAGGTATTATATGAAGGAACTTTTTAATAATCTAAATTTTTATGAAAAAATATTATTTTATGTATTTAGAAAATACACATACAAAATATATAGTGAGGGAACAAAAAAAGGATATAATTGGTGCAATAAAACGTCTTAAAATTTGTTACCTACTTGTTACCTATGTGTTACCTACGAACTAATTTTTATATGTTTTTATTAAAACGGAGAGAAACGAAAACCCTACAGCCATTTGAAACTGTAGGGTTTGTAATTTGTATGAAATTATCTCTTAGAGAATTGAGGTGCTTTTCTAGCTTTCTTAAGACCTGGTTTCTTTCTTTCTTTCATTCTTGGATCTCTAGTTAAGAAACCTGCAGCTTTGATAGCTGGCTTATTAGCTTCATCAGCTTCAACTAAAGCTCTAGCAAGACCGTGTCTGATTGCTCCAGCTTGACCAGAAAGTCCGCCACCTTCAACTTTAACGATAGTATCAAATTTTCCTTCTGTTCCGCTAACTGCAAAAGGTGATTTTGCAAGTGATCTAAGAACATCAGTATTTAAATAATCATTAATATCTTTTCCATTTATTGTAAAGTTTCCTTTACCTGGCATTATTCTAACTCTCGCGATAGAAGTTTTTCTTCTACCTGTACCCATAAATACAGTTGTATCTTTTTTTGCTACTCTAGCCATTTATTTCTCCTCCTTAAAAGTTGTATACTTCTGGTTTTTGAGCGATTTGTTCGTGCTCAGCACCTGTGTATACTCTTAATTTTGTTAACATTTTTCTTCCTAAGCTATTCTTTGGAAGCATTCCTTTTACAGCTAACATAAGAACTTTTGTAGAATCTTTAGCCATCATGTCTTTAGCTTGAGTTTCTTTCATGTTACCGATATAACCTGTATGTCTTCTATAAATTTTGTCTTCTAATTTGTTACCTGTAAATATCATTTTATCAGTATTTACAACTATAACAAAATCACCAGTATCTGTGTTTGGTGTATAAGTTGGTTTGTGTTTTCCTCTTAATAATTTAGCAACCTCTGAAGCAAGTCTACCAACAACTTTACCTTCAGCATCGATTACATACCATTTTCTTTCAATTTCGCCAGCTTTAGCGCTATATGTAGTATTATTCATGGTATACCTTAAACCTCCATTTCAAATATTATAATTCTATTAAATTTTCGTTATTTTACAGATATTATAAGGCTTCCGGGGTATCCTTCCTAATACCATGCGTGTATATTCTAATACTAAAAGTCTGTTTTGTCAACGAAAATAATAAGAAAATGCTTACGGAATGTTGAAAAAAAGGATAAATAATGCTAGAATTTGAGTGTAGGTTTGAAACTATATGATTGGAAGAACGGATAATTGCTAGAAGAGACGAGTTTTCAACGAGAAAAGGAGGAAATGACATGGATTTTTACAGCAACATGAAACTGCTTCTTTCTTCTTTAAGTCAGTGTAAGGCAAAAGAGTGCCAAAAGTGTCTCAAGTGGGAATGCCCTGTGAAAAGCGAAAAACTTCGGTTTTCAGAGGTAGAACCGTATGTCGAGCGTTACAAGGAACTTCGTGAAAAAAGTCGCTTTTCCAAGAATCCGGAATGTTTCTATGGGGACTGTGACGATTGTCAGAATGTTTCCTGTGGAATTTGTCATGGACTTGCACCAGAACCCGTTATGCCTGAAGAACTTGAAAAAGAGTGGAACAACTTTTGGGATGAGTTTCTGGAGTTTTTGACGAGATAAACGAATGTTACAACGCGGAGTGAAATCATATATTTCACTCCGCAAATTAATTAAAATAAAATGAAAAATATGATTGACATTAGAATATATTGATAGTATAATAAGCAAAGTTCAAGAAGAAGTCATCCACTTCTCACCGAAGCGCTGAAATATGCACGGTCGGTTAATAATTTAGTATTAATTGATTTACGAATTATTGTATTGTGGTTTGGCTTAAGATTGATCTTAAGTCTTTTTTTATGCCCAAAAGGGCATAGGCTTTAAAAAAACGAGGGAGGTTGGTTTATATCAAACAAGAACTTTCTATTAATGAAGAAATCGTAGCTAAAGAGGTTAAGGTTATTGATGAAAATGGAGAACAATTAGGAATTCTTGCAATTGCTGATGCTATCAAATTAGCTGAAGAAAGAGAATTAGATCTAGTTGAGGTTGCGCCAGGCGCAAATCCAGTAGTTTGCAAAATTATGAACTATGGAAAATACAAATATGAGCAAGCTAGAAGAGAAAAAGAATCTAAAAAGAAACAAAAAGTTGTTGAAGTTAAAGAGATTCGTTTGTCATCAACTATCGATACACACGATTTTGAATTTAAATCTAAAAATGCAAGAAAATTTTTAGAAGATGGAAATAAGGTCAAAGCCACGATTAAATTTAAAGGTAGGGAAGTCAATAACACTACATTCGGTGCAAACGTACTTACTAAATTTGCTGAGTCGCTTGAGGATGTTGGTGTAGTGGATAAAGCACCTAAGTTAGAAGGCAGAAGCATGATGCTTATGATTAATCCAAAGAACAACAATAATTAATAATTTTAGAAGGGAGTTTTTAACTATGCCTAAAATGAAAACACACAGAGCTACAAAGAAGAGAGTTAGCTTTACAGGTACAGGAAAAATTAAAAGAAACAGAATGAATAGAAGACACTTATTGAATGTAAAAACATCAAAGAGAAAAGCAAGATTAAGAAGACCAACAACTGTTGATAAGACAATGGAAGCAACAGTAAAGAGAATGTTACCATACGGTTAATAATGATTGATTGAAAGGAGAGAATAGATAATGTCAAGAGTAAAAACAGCAAAAATAACAAGAAAGAAACATAAAAAAGTTTTAAAAATGGCTAAAGGCTATTTTGGAGCAAAAAGTACAAGATTTAGAATGGCTAAACAAGCTGTTATGAAATCTTTACAATATGCATATGTAGGAAGAAAATTAAAGAAGAGAGATTTCAGAAGATTATGGATTACAAGAATTAGCGCTGCTGCTAAAGCAAACGGAATTAACTATAGCACATTAATTAGCGGAATGAAAAAAGCTAACATTAACGTAAATAGAAAAATGCTTGCTGAAATGGCAGTAAATGATCCTAAAGGATTTTCAGAAATCGTAGCTGCTGCAACTAAATAAGATTAATTTTTTGCCAGAAGGATTTGCCTTCTGGCATTTTTTTGTTCTAAAAAAACTCTTGTCCAATAAAATATTAGTGTGTGAGTGAACAGGAGGTTTTTATGAAGAATTTTATAATATTTTTTTTGATAATAATGGTAGTATGTTTTGTGACTCCTAATTTGTTTCTGAAAGATGTTATGGCAATTGAAAGTATTGATATAAATAGTATATCGCTATTAGAATTACCTGAAATCTTTAAAAATAATATAGAAAAAAATTTGGAAGAAAGTATAGGTGGCGGAGATTCAAATCTTAATGATGCACAAATTGGGGGTGATAAAAATAAGGTGGCAAATCAAGAAAAAATAAAGCTGTTATTAAAAGAAGAGAATAAAGTTATTGAGTTGAATTTTGATGATTACATAAAAGGTGTTTTAATTGGTGAAATGCCTGTAGACTATGAATTAGAAGCTTTGAAGGCACAGGCGTTAGTTGCAAGGTCTTATACTTTATATAAATTAGAAAATTCATCTTCGATTCATGAAAATGCAGATATGTGTGATGACATTAATTGTTGCCAATGTTATAAAACCAAGGAATATGCCTTTGCCTCTTGGGATGATGAAGAAGAACTAGAAAAGTGGTTGAAAGTTGAAGAAGCGGTACAGGCTACTAATAATCAATATATTGCATATGATGGTGAGGTTATTGCTGCCTTTTTCCATGCTAATAGTGCTGGAAACACAGAAGATGTAAAATATGTATGGGGAGGAGATGAAATTCCCTATTTGAAGAGTGTTATTAGTTTTGAAAGCGATTTTGATCAAGAGTCAAAATTATTTAACAAGAATGATTTTGAAAAGTTGATTTGTAGAAAAAACGATAACTATGATTATGAAAATGATGTAATAGAAGTTGTAAATAATACACCGAGTGGAAGGGTTGAGAATATTCTGTTTGGTGATGTAATAATTAAAGCAACAGAACTTAGAAAAATGTTGGGATTAAAGTCTACCAATTTTAAGTTTGATAAAAGGGAAAATGAAATAGAATTTATGACGATTGGATACGGACATGGCGTTGGAATGAGTCAGGTTGGCGCAAATCAGATGGCAATGGACGGTAAAACTTATGAGGAAATTGTTAAGCATTATTATACAAATGTAGATATTTTAAAAATTGAAAAGATTGCAGAATAAAGATTGTTAGTATATAATAATTTCCACATAAAAAGTAAAGGGGCGAATTTATGAAATTAATACTTGCTTCTAATTCTAAATGGAGAAAAGAAATACTTGATATGGCAAGACTTCAATATACTGCTATATCTAGTAATGTAGATGAAAGTTTAGTTGAATATACAAATCCCATTCAATATGTTGAAAAACTTTCAAAATTGAAAGCGGAAAATGTTGCTTCGAAAGTTGAAGAGGGAATAATAATTGCATCAGATACAATTGGATATATGAATAATGAAAAGTTTGAAAAGCCAAAAGATAGAAAAGAAGCTTTTGATAATATGAAAAAACTTTCGGGTAATGTAAACTATACGGCAACAGGGGTAACGATAATTGATTTATATAAGAATACATCTGTTAGTTTTGTTGACATTACGGAAATATATTTAAAGAATATGAGTGATGATGAAATAAATTGGTATATTGATCATGAAGAATCAATTTATGACTGTTCAGGTTATGCTATAGATACATGTGCATCTTTATTTGTTGAGAAAATAAACGGTGATTATAAAAGTATTATAGGATTACCGATTCAGAGAATATATGAAGAATTAAAAAAACTAGGATATACAATAAATGATTTTGAATGTAAATAATTGTTGCAAAAGAGAAGGAGTGTAGGATGAAAATATTTAGAAAAAGATATATACCAAATGAAGTAATTGATATTTCAGGAGATGAATTGATTTATCATGATGAAGAAATGATAGTTACAAAGTGGAAACCAATCCATCCTAAAAAAGATATTGCATGGGGAATTTCATATACTTTATTAAATAAAGGCTGGAAAATAAGTAAATTCTATGGATTTAAAGATGAACTTTGTTATTGGTATTGCGATATAATAGAAGCTAATTACAATGTTGAAGAAGATACTTTGATAACAACTGATTTGCTTCTGGATTTGAAAGTATATCCAGATGGTACTCATGAAGTGCTTGATGTAGAAGAACTTGAAGATGCAATTGCGAAAAATTTGATTACAGAAGAACAAAAAGAAGATGCGCTAAATAAGTTAAATGAGTTGCTGAAATTAGTGGAAAATAAACAATTTCCTCCGATGAAAGAAATTGTATAAGCGATAAGCTTTAATAAAAAAAGGACAAAAGCCCCGTCCCTTTGTCCTTTTTTTAATTCATATGTTGAGCAATACGTCTTTCAGCATCTTTTTTTGCTATGTCTTGACGTTTGTCAAAAAGTTTTTTACCTCTAGCAACACCAAGTTCAACTTTAACATGATTTCTATCCCAATACATACAAAGTGGAACAAGTGCAACTCCCTTTTGTTTAACCATTCCAATAAGTTTTAATATTTCGTGTTTATGCACTAAAAGTTTTCTTGTTCTCAAAGGATCTTTGTTAAAAATATTTCCTTTTTCATATGGACTTATATGTAGGGAATAAATATAAAGTTCACCATTTTTAATTTGTGCATAGCTATCTTTCATATTCACTTTTCCATCACGAATGGATTTTACTTCGGTGCCGGCAAGGGCAATTCCACATTCAAGCTTAGAATCTATAAAATAATCATGATAAGCTTTACTATTTTTTGAAATTATCTTTTTATCATTGTTCTCTTTCATAAAACCACCTTAATAAAAGTTTTTAAGCGATGTAAGTATATCATAAAAAATAGATAAAATAAAGACGAGATATAAAATCTCGTCTTATTGTTGGTTGAAAATAAGAAAGAATAATTCACATTATTAATATCTGTCTTTTTTAGAATCTGAACCCATAGAACTGTAAAAAATTATTAATCCAACGATTGCTGCTACAGCAAACATAACAAAGAACCATGTCCAAGTTGTGTTTTCTGTAGTATTATCTACAGCAGTACGAGTTGCGTTATAAGTTCCACCAGCTGTAGTACCGTCTGTAATTGTATCATCATTATCGTTAGTAGTTCTATAAGCAGGATCTGTATTAGTAAGCGAATTTGTTGTATCGTTCATGCCATTTCCTAAATCATTACCTATGTTAGAAACAGCGTTTCCAACACTATTTACAGCATTTCCAGCACCATTTATTACACCACCAATACCTTGTCCAACATCATTCATAACATTACCAGCTGTATTTCCAACAGCGTTACCGGCACCGCTAATATTTCTAGCAGCTTTGTTTGTCATAGATGAAGTAGCAGCTCTATTATTTACAGATGAATTGTTTGAAGTATTTGAACCATTTGAAGCAAATACTAAAGATGAGCACATCATTGTCACTGCGATAGCAAGAGTGCAAAGTATTTTTCTACGCATAAAAACCTCCTAAGATTAAAAGTTGTAAAATACAACTGTGCTAGATTCATAAAATGAATAATCATGATATGAATCTATGATTATTATTGATAAAAAGAAAAAAATATATTCAAAAAAAGAGTGTAAAAAATTTCAAAAATTCGATTTTTTTGCTTTAAATATTGTGAAAAAAATGTCGAACGATTTTTAATAAAGTTTTATAAAAAGTATTGACTCATGATAAAAATCTTAATATTATCTTATTGATTTTTATTATACTTTTGCATAAAAAGTATAAATCCTAAATAATAAATATTACTGCTTTCATATTTATTGTTTCTAAAAGAGCATTCTGCTCAAGAAAAATCCCAATGAATTAAATCTAAAATAGTTGCCTATTTAAAAGGCTTTTTTGTGATGTCTTTAAATTAGCAAATAAAAAGATACTGAAAGGAGTAAAAATGGAACTAACTGTACTTAATGATGTGAAAAATATTGATAATGAAAAAAATTTAACAAATGATATTGAATTAAATAAAATAAATGAAAACATGAATGAATTAAGTGGACAATTGGAAGAATACCTTAAGAACAATGAAGTTGATAATATTAGAAGTGAAGATTTAAAAAGACCTGTAGATATTGATATAACTACTGAAAAAAATGAATTTGGAGATACTACTATATTAGGTAAAATAACTATTGAAAAATCAGCTGCAAAAGATTTAGAAAGAATACAAAATAAGGTTGAAAAAGCTAAAAATGATACTGTTTCGTTAATCCAAAAAGGATTATTAAAAGTATATGATGGTGTAAAAGATACTTTTATCGGTAATATTGCTGAAAAAATACTTGATGTAGGTGGAAAAATATTGAAATCGAGTTCAAAAGTTGTATTAAATGCAACAAGGAAAATTTTAAATACAATAACTAAATAAAAATGGTGAAATTGCTACCTTTTTGAGACATAAAATGATAACATTTTACAAGAGGGAGGCGGTTTTATGATTAAAAATATTATGTATACCTGGTTGACACTAGTACTAATATGTGTTATAATCTCAACCGTTGGTTGCAAGAGCGGAAATGTGTCTGTATCTAATAATTCAGAAGAATTAAAGACGGATATAGATACGATAATTAATATTTCACAATCATCTGGAGAAAATGAAATTGTAAGTGGGAATATAATTTCAACAGATGAAATTGAAGTAAAAAAAGAAGAACAGTTTAATATTGATGAAGAGTATGTGTATAACGAAAATGGAAGAATTATTATTGTTATGTACCATAAATTTTCAGAAAATGAAAATGACGAATGGACACGTTCGTATGATAACTTTTATCAAGATTTAAAATATCTTTATGAACATAATTATAGAAGCGTTTCGCTAAATGACTACTTAAATAATAGTATGAAAGTTCCAGTGGGATGTACACCAATAATTTTCACTTTTGATGATGGTTCTAAAGGTCAATTTAATTTAATTAGAAACGAAAGTCGGAGATTTAGTTGCCAATCCAAACTCAGCTGTTGGAATAATGGAAAAATTTAATTTAGAATATCCAGATTTTGAATTGAACGGAACATTTTTTATAAATTCAACATCTTTTTTTGCAGGTGAGGGGACTTTAAGTGAAAGATTAAACTACCTTATAGATAAAGGATTTGAAATTGGTAATCACACTAGTACGCATATTGATTTTAGCAAAGCATCAATTGAAACTATTCAAAAAGAAGTAGGAACAGTTGCAAATTTAGTTAGTGAATTGACAGATGGCTATACTATTTCTGCGCTTGCATTACCGTATGGGATATCTTCAAAAGAATATAAATCATATATAGCGGAAGGTGAATATAATGGACTTACTTATGAGAATAAAATAATTCTTCTTGTAGGTTCAGCGCCAGTTTATTCTGCAAATAATATGAAAACAAATTTACTGTCTTTGCCAAGAGTTAGAGCGAGAGGTGGAAATAAAGCGGTAGATTATGATTTGTTTTATTGGTTGGAGATTATGGAGAAAAATCCAGATAAAAAATATGAAAGAATATCATAAAATCGAAAAAGAAAGAAGGGAAATTTTTGACAGAAGAAGTAAAAACAAATGAAAGTGTGCAACAAAAAAATTATAAACCATATAGAAAAACGTTTAGAAAAAATGTGGAAAATAATAAAAAGGTTGCACAAAAAGCTGAAGAGCAAAAAACATCAAAAATAGAAGTTAATGCAAATACAGAGAAAAAAGTTAAAGTTCAAAAGAATAAAAAAGTTGTTGAGAAAAATTCGGAAAAAAACTTGGAAAAGAATACATCTAGTAATAGTCAGGCAAAGCCAGAAAGAAGAAGTGTGAAAGCTAAGAAGGTACTTAATGAAAATACTGAAAAAGTGCAAAAAAACATAAAGATTGCACGTGATAGATTAAAAATTATTCCGCTTGGTGGTCTTGAAGAAGTTGGAAAAAACATGACAGTATTTGAATATGGTAACGATATGATTTTGGTTGATTGTGGAGTTGCTTTCCCAGAAGACGATATGCTTGGCGTTGATTTAGTAATACCTGATTTTTCATATTTAACGAAAAATAGAGAAAAACTAAAAGGAATGGTTATAACTCATGGTCACGAAGATCATATTGGGTCGATTCCATATGTTTTAAAAGAAATCAATACACCTGTTTATGGAACAAGATTGACGCTTGGACTTATAAAGAATAAGTTAGAAGAACATAAATTGGTAAGAAGCACAAGTATGAAATGTGTAAAAGCAGGCGATGTAATAAAATTAGGTTCATTCAAAATTGAATTTATTAGAGTAAACCATAGTATTGCTGATGCTGTTGGACTTGCTATTACAACTCCTGTTGGTACTGTTGTTCATACGGGTGATTTTAAAGTTGATTATACTCCTATAGATGGAAAATTAATTGACTTAGCAAGATTTGCTGAATTAGGAAAAGAAGGCGTGCTTGCACTTATGTCTGATAGTACTAATGCTGAAAGACCTGGATATACGATGTCTGAAAGTAGTGTTGGTAAAGTGTTTGACGGTATTTTTTTAGATTGCAAGAAAAGAATTATTGTTGCTACATTTGCTTCAAATGTTCACAGAGTACAACAAATAGTTAATTCTGCAATGAAAAATAATAGAAAAGTTGCAATTTGTGGAAGAAGCATGGAAAATGTTATGAATGTAGCAAAAGAACTTGGATATTTAGATATTCCAGAAGGTGTTCTTATAGATATGGATCAAATTGATGAATATCCACCCGAAAGACTTGTTCTTATAACAACAGGTAGCCAGGGAGAAGAAATGTCTGGACTTTCAAGAATGGCTTCAGGAACACATAGAAAAGTTTCAATCACAAATAGAGATTTAGTTATAATTTCCGCAACACCAATACCAGGAAATGAAAAATTAGTTTCAAATGTAATTGATGATTTGTTTAAAATTGGTGCGGAAGTTATATATCATACTTTAAAAGATATTCATGTTTCAGGACATGCTTGTCAAGAAGAGCAAAAACTAATTTTATCATTAGTGAAACCTAAGTATTTTATTCCTGTTCACGGTGAGTTTAGACATTTACAAGCACACGGTGAAACAGCTATAAAGCTTGGTATTGAACCTGAAAATGTAGTAATGCTTTCAAATGGCAATGTCTTGGAATTAGATAAGAATTTCTGCAAGGTTACTAATTCAATACCTGCTGGTCAGATTTTAGTTGATGGTCTTGGTGTTGGAGATGTTGGAAATATAGTACTTCGTGATAGACAACATTTGTCACAAGATGGTTTGATTATTGTTGTTATTGCGATGGAAGGAAAAACTGGAACAATAATGGCTGGCCCAGATGTTATTTCTAGAGGATTTGTTTATGTTAGAGAATCTGAAGATTTAATGGATGCGATGCGTAAAGAAATCTTAAAAGATATAGAAAAAATAAAGGCTGGAGGAATTAAAGATTGGTCAACAATCAAAAATAGAATTAAAGATACAGTTCATGATTTCGTATATTCTAAAACAAGAAGAAATCCTATGGTAATACCAATTATTTCAGAAATTTAATAGAATATAAAAATATTGAGGGAATAACTTACTATAGTAATATTATAACTTTGAAGAGGAGCGTAGAACATGAACTATTTAAAGGAAATATTAAGAGGTGTTTTTATAGGTGTTGCAAATATTATTCCGGGAGTTAGTGGTGGAACGATTGCATTATCTATGGGAGTCTATGAAAAGATAATAGGCGCAGTTAATAATTTAAGAAAAGATTTTGTTGGCAGTATAAAGACTTTATTACCATATGGTATAGGTGCAGTTCTTGGAATAGTTTGTTTATCTTTTGTAATTGAATTTTGTTTGGAAAAATTTACTATTCCAACTTTATTTGCGTTTATAGGTTTGATAATCGGAGGGTTGCCTGCTATATACAAAAGGGTAAAAGGTGAAAAAATAAAATGGACACATGTGATATCTTTTATTTTACTTGCATCAGTGATAATTGTTCCTACGATTATAACTGCTGGTATGACAGATTCAGTAAGAACTGTTGAATTTGGAATTGTTTCGGTAATGATAATGATAGGATTAGGTATGATTGCTGCTGCAAGCATGGTTGTTCCAGGTGTTAGTGGTTCTATGATGCTTATGATGCTTGGGTATTATGAGACAATCATAGAATCAGTGAATACGTTTATAACAGCAATTTTAACATTAGATTTTGCAGCAGCTTTATCAATGGTTGGAATTCTTCTTCCTTTTGGAATAGGTGTGCTTGCAGGAATAGGAATTGCTGCTAAAATTATAGAAAAGTTGTTAAAAAGATATCCAAATGCCACAATGTGGGGTATAATTGCGTTAGTTGTAACTTCACCTTTTGCAATATTATATGGAGTGGATTTTTCTGGAATTACAGTTGCTACAGTAATTGTATCGATTATAACATTTGCACTAGGCACGGTTGGTGCAATTAAATTATCAGGTAAAGAGTAATATAAGGAGGAAATAAAATGAGTAAAGAATTAGCAAATTTGGTGTTTCCTAATATAGATAAGACACCAGAGTATTATGAAGAATTATATCCAAAAAGAAACTTAAGTGATGGTGCTGTTGTAACAAGATTCGCACCTAGTCCAACAGGTTTTATACATATTGGTTCTTTATTCACAGCCAATTTTGCGAGTCGTTTTGCTAGACAAACAAATGGTGTTTACTATCTAAGAATTGAAGATACAGATGGAAAAAGAGAAGTTGAAGATGGAATCAATGTTATAATAAATGGATTAAAAGTTTTTGATGTAAAATTCGATGAAGGTCCGGTTGATGAAAATAATCAAGTTGGAAATTATGGTCCTTATATTCAAAGTCAAAGAAAAGAAATTTATCAAGCGTTTGCTAAATCACTTATAGAAAAAGGATTGGCATATCCTTGTTTTTGTACAGAGGAAGAACTTGATAAAATTAGAGAAAGACAAGAAAAATTAAAGATTAGACCTGGTTATTATGGTGAGTTTGCTGCTTGTAGAAAAATGAGTGAAGCTCAAATGATAGAAAGAATTAATAATGGTGAAAAATTCATAGTTAGACTTAAATCACCAGGAAACCCAAATAAGAAAGTTAGATACACAGATTTAATTAGAGGAGTTATAGAATTTCCTGAAAATGATCAAGATATTGTAATTATCAAATCTGATGGACTACCAACATATCATTTTGCACATGCTGTTGATGATCATTTGATGAGAACTACTCATGTAATAAGAGGAGAAGAATGGATATCATCAGTTCCACTTCATCTTCAATTATTTGAAATGCTAGGATTTGAACTTCCAACATATGTTCATATGCCAACAATCATGAAAGATGATAATGGAAGCAAGAGAAAGATTAGTAAAAGAAAAGACCCAGAAGCTGCTGCAAGTTATTACAAAGAAAATGGTATTCCAAAAGAAGCAGTTCTTGATTATTTGTTAAATATTTTAAATTCAAATTATGAATTATGGAGAAAAGAAAATCCAAAAGCTTCAAGCTTCGATTTCGTAATATCTCCTGAAAAGATAAGTGTTAGTGGGGCTATGTTTGACTTAGTAAAGCTTGCTGATGTTTCTAAAAACACTATAGCTAACTTTACAGCTGAAGAGGTTTATACTCAAGGTTTAGAGTGGGCTGAAGAGTTTGATAAAGAACTTGCTGAATTAATGAAAAAATATGAAGCTTTTACAAAAGGTATTTTGAATATTGAAAGAACAGGAACTAAAGTTAGAAAAGATATTGCTAAATGGTCTGATTTAAGAGATAATTTGGAATATTTATATGATGAAGTTTTCTTTGAGAAGGAACATGAAGATGAATGGCAAAATGTAACAGACAAAGAAACAATAAAAGCTATTCTTGAAGAGTATTTAAAAGTTTACGATGAAAATGATGACAAGGATACATGGTTTAACAAAATGAAAGATGTTTCTGAAAAGTTCGGATTTGCTCGTGAAGTTAAGGAATACAAGAAAAATCCTGAAAGCTTTAAAGGTCATGTAGGAGATGTAAGCACAGTTATAAGAGTTGCATTAACAGGCAGAAGAAATACTCCGGATTTATATGAAATTTTAAAACAATTGGGAAGAGAAAGAATTGTAAAAAGATTTGAAAGAATATAACGATAAAAAAGGGTCTTTAAAAAGACTCTTTTTTTATGTGAGATATATTGACACTAAAAAGAAAAGGTGCTAATATACCTGTTGTCGGTAGAGTGTTGTAGTTAGTGGAACGAAATTTTTAAGTCTGCTTGTGAGGGAATGTAGCTCAATTGGTAGAGCGCTCACGGTTGAAAACAGACCTGGTTTAGGTATTTGTTTTCTTTAAGAGAGGTTACAGGTTCGGGTCCTGTCATTCCCACCATTGTAAGGCTTTTGTCCTTACTGAGTTATGAGGTGTAACGCGACGTAGCTCAACGGTAGAGCGTTTCAGAAGTTCCTGAAAAGGTAGTGAGTTCGAATCTCGCCGTCGTGACCAAACGTGCTACAGCCATGGGCACGTTTCACCTCCCCCCTGAGTCTGAGTGATGCCGCCACTCAGACTCTTTTTTTTGCGACATATATTTGTAAAAAAATGTAAGAAAAAGAATGTTTACAAAAAATAAAGATTATGATAAAATGTACGTGTTTAAGAAATAAAGACTTTGAAGAGGAGAGTAGATTTGAAAAAATCTCATAGAGAGCTGGTGTTGGTGGAAATCTGGCAGAAACGTTTTAAATTGAAAATCACCTCTGAGTTTTGATACTGAATAGAGTAAGTATCAACGTTATTCTCACGTTATCGAGAACTCATATGTTAGTATGCAGGTGGTATAGCAAAGTTATTAGCACTTTGTCCTAAAATACATAGGACGAAGTGCTTTTGTGTTTTTGGAAATTGGGACGGTTCCTTTTTCCAAATTTAAGAAAAGGAGGAAGAAGAAAAATGTGTAATGAATGCACACATGATCATGCAAATGAGAAATCAATGTACAAAAAAGTATCAACTGATTTGAATTTTGTTGAGAGAGAAAAAGAAGTTATCGAATTTTGGAAAAAGAATGATATCTTCAAAAAAAGTATTAAAAATAGAGAAGGACATCCAACGTTTATGTTTTATGATGGACCTCCAACAGCGAATGGAAAGCCTCATATAGGGCATATTGAAACTCGTGTTTTCAAAGATGTTGTTCCAAGATTCTGGACTATGAAAGGTTATGAAGTTCCAAGAAAAGCTGGTTGGGATACGCATGGTCTTCCTGTTGAGCTTGAAGTTGAAAAATTACTTGGAATAGATGGTAAACCTCAAATTGAAAAATATGGTGTTGAACCTTTTATAAAACAATGTAAAGAGAGTGTTTGGAAATATAAACATGAATGGGAAGTTATGAGTGATCGTGTTGGTTTCTGGGCTGACATGGATGATCCATATGTTACATATCATGATAATTATATTGAATCTGAATGGTGGGCTTTAAAAACAATTAATGACAAAGGTTTATTATATAAAGGTCATAAGATTGTTCCATATTGCCCAAGATGTGGAACTTCTTTATCATCACACGAGGTTGCTCAAGGATATAAAGATGTTAAAGAAACTTCTTGTATTGCTAAATTTAAAGTTAAAAATGAAGAAAATAAATATATTTTGGCATGGACAACAACTCCATGGACACTTCCTTCAAACGTTGCTCTTTGTGTAAGTCCTAAAGATACATATGCTGAAATAAAAGTTGCAAGTGGAGAAAAATATATTTTAGCTGAAGCTTTGATTTCAAGTGTAATAAGTGAAGAATATGAAGTTATTAGAACATGCACAGGTAATGATTTATATGGAATGGAATATGAACCATTATTTGATTTTGCAACTCTTGATAAAAAAGCATATTTTGTAGTTGCCGATGGATACGTTACTTTAACAGATGGTACTGGTGTTGTTCACATTGCTCCTGCATTTGGTGAAGACGATGCTAGAGTTGGTAAAGATAACGATTTGCCATTCTTACAATTGGTTGATGAAGCTGGTAACTTTACAAAAGAGACAGGCGAATGGGCTGGAACTTTTGTTAAAGATGCAGATAAATTAGTTTTAAAAGATTTAGAAGAAAGAAAATTATTATTTGCAGCACTTCCATATGAACACTCATATCCATTCTGTTGGAGATGTGATACACCACTTCTATACTATGCAATTGATACATGGTTTATAAAAATGTCAGCTTTAAGAGATAGACTTGTTGCTAATAATAACACAGTTAACTGGATGCCAGAAAATATCAAAGAAGGAAGATTTGGTAATTTCCTAGAGAATGTTATTGACTGGGGATTATCTCGTTCAAGATATTGGGGAACACCACTTCCAGTTTGGGAATGTGAATGTGGACATTATCATGTAATTGGAAGTAAAGAAGAATTAAGAAAACTTGGAGATAATGTTCCTGAAGATATAGAGTTACATAAACCATACATAGATGAAGTAAAAGTTAAATGTGAGAAGTGTGGAAAATGGATGACTAGAGTTCCAGATGTTATAGATTGTTGGTTCGATTCTGGTTCAATGCCATTTGCTCAATATCATTATCCATTTGAAAATAAGGAATTGTTTGATAAACATTTCCCAGCTCAATTTATAAGTGAAGCTATTGACCAAACAAGAGGTTGGTTCTATACACTTATGGCTATATCAACATTATTGTTCGATAGAGCACCATTTGAAAATTGTTTAGTTCTTGGACATGTTCAAGATAAAGATGGCTTGAAAATGTCAAAACATAAAGGAAATGTTGTTGATCCATGGACAGTTTTAGATAAACAAGGTGCAGATGCTGTTAGATGGTATTTCTGTGCAAGTTCATCACCTTGGCTTCCAACAAGATTTTATCCAGAAGGAATTAGTGAATATCAAAGAAAATTCATCGGAACATTCTGGAATACATATGCATTCTATGTTTTGTATGCTGATATTGATAAATTTAATCCAATGGAATATAAACTTGAATACGATAAATTATCACAAATGGATAAATGGGTTCTTTCAAAACTTAATACATTAGTTAAAGAAGTAGATGCTGGAATGACTGAATATAAAGTTACAGAAAGCTCAAGAATGATTCAAGATTTCACAGATGAACTTTCAAACTGGTATGTAAGAAGATGTAGAGAAAGATTCTGGGGAAGCGGAATGGAGCAAGATAAAATTAATGCTTACATGACACTTTATACATGTTTAGTTACTCTTGCAAAAGTTTCTGCACCATTTGTACCATTTATGACAGAGGAAATTTATCAAAACTTAGTTGCAAACTTTGATAAAACAGCTCCTGAAAGCATACACCTATGCGACTTCCCAGTAGCTGATGAATCAATGATAGATCCAAAACTTGAAGAAAGTATGGAAAAAGTTTTAGCGATAGTTACACTTGGAAGAGCTTGCAGAAATGTTTCAGGAATGAAGAATAGACAAGTTTTAGCAAAAGCTTGTGTTGGAACAAAGAGAAGTTTGGATGAAGATTATTACTACATAATAAAAGAAGAATTAAATGTGAAAGATATCGAATTCATGGAAGATGTAAGTGAATTTGTATCATACAATGTAAAACCAAACCTAAAAACAGTTGGTCCTAAATATGGTTCAATTTTACCAACAATCAACCAAATGTTAAGAGGCGGAAATGGAACAGCTTTTGTAAAAGAATTAAAAGAAACTGGCAGCGTAATTCTTGAAATAGGTGATGCAAAAGTTGAGTTAAAAGAAGAAGATTTATTAATTGAAACAGCAAAATCTGAAAAGTATATTTCGGCTCAAGAGGGCGATATGACTGTTGTTCTTGATATTGAATTAACAGATGAACTAATTGAAGAAGGTTTTGTTAGAGAGTTGATTTCTAAGATTCAAAATCTAAGAAAAGAATCAGGATTCGAAGTTCAAAATCATATTGAAATGTATTATTCTGATAATGCAAAACTTGCTGAAATAATTGAAAAGAATAAAGAACAAATTGCAGATGAAACTTTAGCTGATTTAGTTGCAGAAGGAAAAGGAGAAAATGAACTAGATATAAACGGAGAAAGTTTGAAGGTTAAATTAGTTGTAGTTAAATAATGCAAAATAAAAAAGAACTGTCTTGGAAATTAGGACAGTTCTTTTTTTGAAAATTGGGACGGTTCATTTTGTGTGAATACTTTTGAAATAATTGGGAAAATTATTTTTAATAATATTTGTGTGTGAAAAGTTTTACTTTTTCTTTACATGTTTATTACAATTTCGTGACAAGTGTTGCTTTTGATATATCAAACAGATACAATAAATGTGAAATATGGAAAAACTAGCAATTCTTACGTGCATAGGAATTATCAGATAATTTAAAGTGATTCAAATTTTATTGAAAAGGTGTGGAATGATGAAGATAAAAAATTCTAAAATTATAAAGCTAATAACTGTATTAACAATAGTTGCTACTATGAGTTCTTCTACAGTTTTTGCTGCTTGGTGGGGAACACCTGGATACGAATGGGCAAGAGAAAAAAGATTGACTACGCTTGCGAATAATTCGGCGTTGAATAATAAAGTTTCTCATGCGAATTTTTATTCAATATTAATAAAATATTTGCAGTATAAGAATGTTAGACCCGGCGGAAATGTCATGCAGAATGTAGGTGCGTCAAATAGTTTTAACAAAGCTATAGATGGACTCGTTCAGACTGTGGACGAATATATATCGGTTGAGTCATTGAGCTCACAAGAGTATAAGGTTGTTGCAACTTATATAGAACATGTTGACGATATTTTAGAATCAAATGCTGCACTACTTTCTAGAGATGATTTGAAGAGCGTGTATTTGTATTTATCACTTGCAAAATATAAAGCTGCTACGTTAATCTCAGAACCAGCTTATAAAAATCTAGTTCTTTCAAATGCTAGTCCAACTGCAATGTTTAATGTTGGCAGTACAAAGTATAAAGAATTAATAGATTATAATATAAAACCTTATTATGGAGACATTTCAAGAAAAGAATTCTTGGTATTAATGTTTAGCTTGTTATCAGAACAAGAATTGTCAGAAGAAGAAATTATAACACAATTTAATGAAGCTGGTGTTTTAATTGGATATCAAGATGGAGGTCTTTGGATTGAAAATCCGTTGACATACGCAGAAATGTTTACGTTCTTAAGAAGGTTTGAAATATTTGATTTCAATCCTGAACCAGAGACAGAAGAAAATACTGAAGATTCAAATGAAGAAATTAAAGAGTATAACTAGATTCGAAAGAAAAGGGGAAAAGGTATGCCAAGTTGCTTAGGAATTTACACTGACAGAAATATGATAAAATATGCGAAAGTAACTTCAACGACTGATAAGGTAGCAGGACAGTCATTTTCGTTAGATGCATATGGTGTCAAGTTTTATGATAACATCCAAGCTACAGTTGATGAGATTGTAGATGAAGTGGGTGCCGATCAATCAGTTGTTGCGCTGTCTTTGTCAAATGAAGATTATTATATGGCTGAGGTTTTTAGTAATCTGAAAAGAAAAGACATGCTAGAACTTATTCAATCTGAATATGCAGAAAAAAAAGGAGAAACTAGTTTCCCGGCTTCGGTATTGGAGATGAGATATAAGTTGGCTTTGAATAGCGGTTCAATGGATAAACATTTAGCTTTATGTGTTGCTGCTAGTAAAGGTGAACTTGCAAATTTACGTAAAAATTTTGAACAATATAAAATTTCATCGATTGTGCCTTTATCAGTTAGCTTGAAAAACTTATTTCCAAACCAAGCTATTGATGAAGAAGCTATTGTAATTAATATTGAAGATAAAACAACGGTAACAGTATTTCATAGAAGTGAGATTCAATATGTTACATCTATTCAATTAGGTGCACAAGAGATTATTACAAAGCTTTCTGAAAAATATAATTCTGCATCAAAAGCGTATGAAGCATGTAAAAAAGTTTCTGCGTATATATCAGATGCATATGATATGGATGATGAATCAAGAGATATATTAGACGTTGTGATTCCTGTATTGTATGATATTCGTCAACAAGTAGATGCAATTGTTACTCCATACTTAAGAGATGCAAGAAAAATATATATCACAGGAACTGGAGCAATAATAAATAATATTGATTTGTACTTTAGTGAAGTTTTCTTAGATACAGAGTGCGAAGTGTTGAAACCATTCTTTGTATACAAAGAAGATCCAAACATTAAAGATATCGTGGAAGTAAATAGTGCTATTGCACTTGCACTAGATGGTGTTGGTATGGCTGAAATTGATCTTGATTTCAATGCCATGGCGAAAAAGGCAGCAGGTGTTGTTACATTAAAAGAAAAAGTAAAAAAATTAGGTTTAGACGAGAAATTTACTGAGTATAAGACAAAAACAACAGATTTCATGAAAAAACTTAATGCACCAGTTAAAACTAAGAAGAGAAAGAAAAGAAATGTTGCTTTTGACGAAGGTTTGTTATCAGGAACTGGCAGTCAAGGAGCTGATTCTGAGGTTGAAGAAGAGCAAGGCACATATGGTAGAGTGGATTCAGGTTTAGTTAAACTTGCGGTTTTTGCGATTACATTTTTAACAACATATTCAATTGCTTCAAGTGTTATAAACAAACAAATTCAAGCTAAAACACAAGAGATAAATGCAGAAATTGGTAAAGCTAATGCTGTAATTCAACTTGCAAATGATGATTCACAATATTTAAAAAGTGTGGCTGATGACTACGTTGAAATTACAAACAAATTAAGTGCTATCATCGTAAAAATCGAAGAAGATAGAACTTCAAGCAGAATTGATTTTGACATACCTAACTTTTTAAGTAAATTGATGTTCATAATGCCAGCTAATGTTAGAGTAACTTCAATTGATGTAGATGAAATTGGTAATGTAAAAATTCAGGCAGAATCAGGACAATATGCACAACTTGGTTTCTTCGTATCGAGATTGAAAGTTGAAGAAATATTGCAAAATGTAGATATGGAAGTTGTAAGTGATAGCGAAAATATTAAAATTATAGTTAGTGGGGTTATGCCATGATAAAAAAACTTGTATTATTATTAGTTGTGATTATAGGGCTATATGGTAGTTTGACAGCGTACAGGGACGGATATGTAGGAATCAAAACAGATAAATTTTCTTTAATGTTTGAAGTTCCTTCATATGCAAGTGTAAAAGAAAACAAAAATAATCTTGACAATAAGGTTGCTGAATTAGATAATCTAAACACATCAGGTATACCTAATGCACAAAACGATGTAAAGCTAGAAATTGAAAACTACGAAGCTAAAAGAAAAGAATATGAAGATTTAGCGATGAGTGCTACAGCTGATGAAATCGCTGAAGCTAACAAAATTGAAAAATATCTTTTAGATTACTTATGGATTAGAGTTGGTAATTATGCCAATGACAACAATGTAAAATTTAAGATGACACCTGTTCAATCAACAGCTACGTTAGATTTTGATATAACAGGTTCATATGTATCAGTTATTAATTTTATTTACGATATCCAAAATGATAAAGAACTTAACTTTAATATTAATGGAATAGTAATACAAGGTGGTAGCTCTGATCAAATAGTAAAGGCTAAATTTACTGTAGAAGACATCAATGTAGTAACTTCACCTGAAGATGAAATTGTGCAAGAAGGAGGAGTAAATATTGAAGGGTAATGTATCATTAATAATAAAAGAAGTATTAGCTTGTACAGTATTAGTAGTATTTGCTTTAGCTATCAATTTCATATTATTTGGCAAACTTTTTTCAAATGATGTAAGATTTGCTAATGCAGGTACGTATGAGCAAATTGAGAGAAAAAATTATACAGTAGTAAATGGTAATATTCAAGATATGCAAAATCCAACTGAAACATATGAGGCAACTCCAAATGAATTAGAGACATATCAATCAGAGTATAGATATGAAATAGGTACAATAAATCCTTTTGTTTCAGCTGATACAGTTAATGATTTGCCAGAAGAGTTGGTAGGACAAAGTGGCGATTCAGGACAATAAATAAATTAGTAATTAAATTAAGGGACAAGCGGATACTTGTCCCTTAATTATTAGAAAGAATGGTAAAAATGATAATAATGGAAATATTTTTGTATATAGCAATATTTATAATGGGATCTGTTTTTGGGAGTTTTTTTACCCTTGCGGTGTATAGGCTACCAAGAAAAGAAAACATTACATATGTTAGGTCACATTGTACATCATGTAATCATAAACTAAATTTTTTTGATTTAATACCAATTTGGAGCTATGTGTTCTTAGGTGGTAAATGTAGGTATTGCAAAGAAAAAATTAGAAGCAGATATATTTTGCTTGAAATTTTTTCAGGTATCGTATTTTTACTTACAGCTTTAAGTTTGAAAATAACAACATATAGTACGCTTAATGAATTTATTAATCTTGGTTTTATATATTTATTTATGTGTGCTATTTTCATCATTGGTGGAATTGATAAAGAAAAACATGAAATTCATGATGGAACAATACTTTATGGAATTTTTGTTTCACTTGCATATGGATTATTTAATGCTTTTAGAGGAATATCAATGAAATATTCATTGGTTGGATTTTTAAGTTATTCATTAATATTTTTAGTAATAGATGTGACGCTTAAATTTACAATGACAAAAGAAGATTTGCCAATTGGTTTTGGAGATATAGAATATGTAGCTTTAATAGGCTTATTTCTCGGCTTTGGATTGCAAACAATATCGCTTATATTAGCAACAATCATTTCGGTAGTAAGTATTGTAATTCAAAGACTGAAAGCAAAAGATTCAAAGATAAATGTGAAAAATAGCATACCATTAGGATATTATTTAAGTATATCAACGGCAATTGTTATTATTTGTGCACCAATGCTTTCCGGTATTGCAGAATTGATAAATTTATCAATGATTTGATTTGAGTGTGTTTAAGTTAGGAGTGAAGATGATGAGATTAGGTTCTCAAAAGGGATATTCATTAATTGAAATTGGTGTTGGACTTGTGCTTATAACCATATTCATGGTGTGTGGAGTTACGATGCTAAAAGGAACACATAACACTTATAGATTAGTAGAACAAAAAAGCATAGCAATGTCTTATTTGCTTAGAGCTGTTGAAATTGAATTGTTAGATGATACAACACTTACTGTAACGGATAATCCTAATGATACAGTAATAAGAGAGAGCAATGCGCTTAGAAAAGTTTCTGTTACAACAATTCCGGCGAATGATATAACTATTACAACAACAGTTGAAGCTTTACCAACCAAAAATGGTGTGAGTTATTTAGAATCTAGAGTTAAGTTGTTGACATCAAATGCAGAATATTTTATTAGAAAAAATGATGAATCGAGTAGAAGAGTTCTTACAATCAAGACTCTTAAGATAGAAGGAGTTGAAACTGATGAATAAAAATTCGGGTGTAACATTAGCTTCGCTTAGTGTATATATAATAGTTTCGGTTGTTGTACTTTCTTCACTTACTTTCTTAAACATAAACTTTATGTCACAAATTGCGGAGATTTCACAAAAAAGTGAATATACGAACGAGTTGCTTAAAGCCCAGGCTTCGCTTATAACAGATATAAAGGCGGCTAATAGAGTTTTAGAATATTCTGATAAGTATTTGAAATTTGATAATGGTGTTGAATACAAAATAAGATACAGAGCAAATGAAGCACGCGGTGAGCAAACATATGATGTTTATGAATTATATAGAAACGATGTTTTAATTACAGATAAAATGACAAATATAGCATTTGAATATGATTCAATGCATGATAATTATTTACAAGAAGATTTTGTAACATGGATAACAATAAAAATGCTGGATACAAATCTTATGGGAAATGATTTACACGTTCGTGTAGGAAAAGGTTATTAGGTAAGGAGTGAATGTAATATGTGGGAAAAAAGAGGTTCAATCACACTTACAGCTTTGATGGCAATGCTTGTTTTTTCTTTATATGGTGTTGCATTATATGGAAGAAGTGTAAGCATGTATAAACTTCAAGAACTTCAAATTGAGCAAATTCAAGAAGCCTATTCTGGAGATGTTAATAGAGCATATGAAATTGCTGATGCGTTAAATAAGGAATAATTTTCTAAGTAAGGTAATTAATTGAAGTTAGTCGTTTTTTGTTGACTTATGAATTTAATATTTATAAAATAATATATGAAGAATTTTAATAGAGAGTTATACAAAAGAGGAGGATTATAAATGGCAATCTTCGATAATACAACTAATAATAAGAAGGCGCCTTTAGGTGTTACGCTGATAAGAAAAGGTCTTATAAAAGATTCGGATATTGATAAGGCAATTGATTATCAACGTCTACATAGAGGAATAAAATTAGGTGAAGCGTTTCATGCTTTACAACTTTGTAATGATCAAGATTTAATTAATACTATTGGAGAGGTAATAGGATTTAAAGCGGTTCAACTAGATCCAGCAAGTTTCAATTTTAATTTCTCACAATATATTTCAATGGATATAGTTAAACAACATAAAGTAATGCCTTTTGAAATAAATGAGAATAGAATTAAAGTTGCGTTTGTTGATCCAACAGATAAAGACGTTCAAAAAATGATTCGTTTGATATTACTTAGTAAAGGTCTTTCAATGGAATGCTATGTTACATTCGAATCATATATTGATGCAATAGTAAAAGGTATTGAAAATAAAATAGAAGATGAAAAAGCGCTTGATTCATATGGAAAAGATACGTCACAGCTTATAGATAATATTATAAGATCTGCTATGGCGAAAAGAACGAGTGATATACATATAGAACCAATGGAAGATGTGGTTAGAGTTAGATATAGGATTGATGGTGAGCTTTTGGTTGTTGCTAATATTGAAAAATCAAAACAAGCGCAAATAATTCGGAAGACTTAAATCAATTTCTAACATGCACCAAGAAGTTCAACTTTCACAAGATGGTAGAATTTTGTTATATCCTGATTACAACATCCGTGTATCTTCGCAGATGAATGTACATGGTGAAAAATTCGTACTGAGACTTATGAAGAAAGAAGCTAACTTCAATGGACTTCAAGAATTAGGTTATCCAGAAGAAGAAATTGTAATGGAAAAATGTTTTAATAAGAGAAACTGTATTGCTGTTATTGCAGCTCCAACTGGTGAAGGTAAAACAACAACACTATATAGTGCACTTGCACTTCTTAATAAGCCAGAAGTTAATATAACAACAGTTGAAGACCCAGTTGAAATTCGTATACCAGGACTAAACCAAGTTGAAGTAAATAAGAGAGTATCATTTGCTGACTCACTTAGAACAATCCTAAGACAAGACCCTGATATCATACTTCTAGGAGAGATTCGTGATAAGGAAACGGCCGAAATTGCTGTACAAGCAGGACAAACAGGTCACTTCGTGTTATCAACAATACATACAGTTGACTCGATAGAGGTTATTACTCGTTTTAGAAAACTTGGAATATCAAGTTATGATATAGGAAGCGTTCTTGCTACATCAATCGCACAAAGACTTGTAAGAAGAATTTGCAAAGAGTGTGCAAAACAAAGACCATTAAATGAAAAAGAGATAGCTGAATTTGAATCAATTGGAAAAAGATATGATGTAGAGTTTAATTTAGAAGGTGCAACAACCTATGATCCTGTAGGATGTGAGCATTGTAATAATACTGGTTTTAAAGGAAGAATTGCAGCAAATGAAATTCTTGCTGTAAATGATGAGATAAAAGATTTAATAATTTCAGAGGGTAGTATTTCTGAGATAAGAAAAGAAGCATACAAAACTGGTTATAGACCATTAGTAGTAGATGCTTTCAATAAAGTTCTAGAGGGACATACAACAATAAGCGAGGTTAAAAAGAAACTTGCATACTAGAATGGAAAGGAGACTAAAATGCCTAAATATAGATATAGAGCACTTTCTTCTATAGGTAAAGTTGTTACCGGTACTATGGATGATGAATCTGCGCAAAGAGTAAAAGAAAGATTAAAAGGTAACGGTTTCAAACCTATATCGGTTGAAAAAAGTAAATTACTTAGTGCGGTTTCTACAAGAAAAGTAAAAAAGAATAAAACGACCTCATCTGCGGTTACAAAATATACTAGGGATAAGCTTATTGAAGAGCAGAAGAAAAGACAAAAGAAAGGTTTGCAAAAGGATATTACTTTTGACTTGTCTTTCTTAAAAAAAGCTACTAAGAGGGATGTGTTTACATTTACACAAAGTTTGTTCTTACTTAAGAGAGCGAATTTTACGAACGTTAGGGCTTTTGCTACTTTGCTTGAAAATACAGAAAACCCTGCGATGAGAGATATCATAGAAGATATTTTGAATGGTGTTGAATCGGGTGAATACATATATTCAACAATGGAATATTATAATAACTTATTCCCAGATATTTATATCGCTACGATTAAAGTTGGTGAGCTTTCTGGTTCTCTAACTAATGCTTTATTCCAAGCGATGAATTATTTAGAAGATTCAGAGAAAACGTCTAAAGCGATTAGAAAAGCTCTGCTTGGACCATTACTATCTGCTGGTGCGATGCTTATTGGTACAGTTGTTGGTATACTTGTTGGTGTGCCTATGCTTGAGAATTTGTATGGAAGTATGGGACTTACAGATCAGATTCCAGCAGCAACGCTTGCTGCTTCTAATTTTATTAAAAGTGCGATAAGTCACTGGTATATCACGATTGCTGTTATTGCAGCGCTCATTACAGCGTTTATAATATGGAAGTCTTCTATTCGTGGACAGTATCAATGGGATATGTTTAAGATTAAAATGCCTGTTTTTGGTGGCCTGATTTTAAGACTTTCTTTGCAGAAGTTTTTCAAAGCTATGCAACTTAACTTGGCTAATAATGCGAAGTTGCAAGATGCGTTGGATATAAGTAAAGATACCGTAAAAAATTACGTGTTATTATCAGTTGTTGAATCAGCTCAAGAAAATCTTGGACAAGGTGAATCGTGGATTGAACCGTTTGAAAGATTACCAAATATTCCGAACATGGTTCTTGAGATGCTTAGAATAGGTATGGAAACTGATATCAATGAAATGGTTGATAAAATAGTTGAATATATTTCGGATGATATTGACATAACAATTGAAAAGGTTGTAAAAATATTGCCACAGATAAGTACTGCTATAATGGGTATAGTTTTAATAACATTCGTTATCTTGGTATTAAGTCCTATTATGGAAGTTTACATGGGATCATTCTTGTTCGATGCATATTTATAATATTTTTAAAAGTGTTTTAAATATTACATTTACGTAATGATTATGTAATATTAATTTAATGATGAAATGTATTGAAATGTAAAATTTGTTTCATTATACTTTATCTTGTAAATGGATTTATGATTACTGTGTTGATATAGTGCGAGTATCAACATAGTGATTTGAAATCATTTTTGTCGAGTCTAGAGGAATTACTCTAAAGGTCGACAAAGAGCTAGAGTAATTTGTGCGGCTCTAGACAAAGCAAAATAATAAGGAGGATTTTTATTATGAGAAAAAATCAAAATGGTGTATCAATGATTTCATTGGTTATCACAATCATCGTTATGATTATATTAGCTGCTGTTGCATTTGGTAGTTCAACAGAAACAATCACAAATGCTACATTTGCTGATTTCCAAAACGATATTACAGAAGTTCAACAATTCGTTGACACAAAAGTTACATCAGTATATGGTAACTTAAAAGCTGAAGGTAGTAACGTTAACTATCAACAAGTTCGTAACTACGTAGCAAAAGGTGCTACATTATTAGAAGGTGAATCAGGAGAAAACGCTTGGTTACCAATGTCAGTATCTACAAAATTAGCAGCTACACACATTCTTCCAGAAACAGCAAAAGCTGTATTCGAGAATGAATTACCAGGAATGACAGTTAACACAGCAAACGCTACTAAAGTTCCTGTTTCTTATTTCTTAACAAAGAGTGGTAAAGTATTTATATGGCCTCCATACTTAAATGAATCAGAAGGCGTATATTACATGAACAAAGAAGATATAGTTACATTATATGTAAAATCTGGTGATGGATATGCTCCTTCAGGAGATCCAGTTAATTCTGCAAATGATACAGACGTATTAGCAATGTTCACAGGAACAATTTATACAAAAGTTGGTGATGATCTAGTTGCAATTCAAAACAACAAATCAGAAGCTCTTAAAGCTTCTGAAATGGTTGATACTCTTGCAATAGAAAATACAAACTTAGCTACAGCTCCAGTTGTATATTACAATGATGTGCCAAGAGCTACAGCTCCATACGGTTTAGAATCATCAGCATCAATGTATGATTCTGAAGTAGATGCAAATGTTAAAACAACATATTAATAATAATCTATTAAGATTTTTTAAGAGTGAGATTTTTGTCTCACTCTTTTTTTGTGTTTAAAACCTTGAATATAATCAAATGAATGAGTTATACTATTTTTTGAGTAAAGAACCAGAGAAAGGAAGAATGACATGAAAGAACAAGTTATTAAATTAAATGAAAAAATTTTTATACATTTAATGAAAACAGATAAATTTAAATCGAATGTAATTGCTGCGTTTTTGCTTACAGACTTGGATTCAGAAACAGTTACTAAGAATGCACTTATACCAGCTGTTTTAAGAAGGGGAACAGCTAAACTTCAAACTATGAAAGATATATCTATTAAAATGGATGAAATGTATGGAGCTTTATTTGATGCAAGTACAGATAAGATTGGTGATAAACAAGCGATTCAATTATATGCATCTGCAATAAATAATAAATTTACACTAAATGGGGAAGATTTGCTTGCGGAAACTTTAGAATTTATGTTTGATGCGATATATAATCCATATTTAGAAAATGGCATTTTTTGTGAAGAATATGTAAATGGCGAAAAAGAAACGTTAAGAGAATTAATAAATAGCAAAATAAATAATAAAGGTTCATATGCGATGTTTAGATGTACTGAAGAGACTTTTGGTGATGATCCATATGCATTATTTAAATATGGAAATGAAGCTGATTTAGAGGAAATAACAGCATCAAATCTATATGATCAATATCAGACTATTTTGCATAAAGCTGAAAAACATTTCTACATATGTGGGGATGTTGAAGAAGAGAAGATAAAAGAATTTTTTGAAAACAAATATGAGAAGATTCCTACAACTTTGGAAATGATTCATGAACCAGAATATAGAACTAAAAAAAGTGAGCTAAATATCACAGAAGTAAAAGAAGTTCGAGAGAAGATGGATGTTACACAGGGAAAATTAGTTTTGGCGTATGACGTGGATGTAGATTTATCTGCAGAAAGTTTTTATAAAATGACTTTATACAATACGATTTTAGGTGCATCATCAAATTCAAAGTTATTCCAAAATGTTAGAGAAAAAGCAAGTCTTGCCTATACTACTCGCTCAACATATTTGAAGCACAAAGGTGTTTTATTTGTTACAGCTGGAATTGAACTTGACAAATATGAAAAAGCTTTGGAACTTATTAAAATTCAGGTAGATGATATGAGAAAAGGTAATTTTTCTGATGAAGATATAAAAGATGCAAAGGTATTTTTAAAGAATTTGTTTAATTCAATTAAGGATGATCAAATTACATTGGTTGAGCTTAGCATTGGAAATTTCATACTTGGTCTTGATGCTTCAATAGATGAAATGATAGCTTCGTTTGAAAAAGTGACAAGAGAAGATATAGTAGAGGTTGCTAATAAAACAAGATTAGTTACAAACTATTATTTATGTGCGGAATAATTTTTCAGCCACGAGGGACGTCCCCGATAGCTGAATTTAACGTTGGATATATTTGGAGGGTTTTATGATATACGAATGTTTAAATGAAAAGATATACACAGAAAAATTAGAGAATGGTTTGCAGGTTGTTATAATACCTAAAAAGGGAGGAATTAAGAAGTATGCAGCATATGCTACTCATTTTGGTTCAATAAATTATAAATTTAAGACAGATAATGAAAATGAGGCGATTACGGTTCCTGATGGAGTAGCTCATTTTTTAGAACATAAGTTGTTTGAGCAAGAAGATGGAGTAAATGCGCTTGATAAGCTTACGAAGATGGGTGCAAATCCTAATGCATATACAAGTTTTAATCATACTTCTTATTTGTTTGAATGTACGGAGGATTTTGAAGATGTACTTAAGGCGTTGATTCATTTCGTGCAAAATCCATATTTGACAGAAGAAAATGTTGAGAAGGAAAAAGGGATTATTGGTCAAGAAATTCAAATGTATGATGATGATCCTCATTGGCAATTGTTTTTTGGACTTTTAAATTCTTTATATGGCGGACATGCTATAACGAAAGATATAGCTGGTACAATTGAAAGCATAGCTGAAATTACACCTGAGACTTTGTATGCTTGTTATAATACTTTTTATGATCCATCGAATATGATTCTTTGTGTTTGTGGAGATGTTGATGTAAATGAAACTATGGAAATAATAAAAGCTGAGACAAAAGCGCAGAAGGTTTTTTCTGAAATTGACAGATTTTATGGCGATGAAGATGAAAATATTAAAACTAAAAAGACAGAGAAAAAGATGGATGTTAGTATTCCTATGTTTATGATTGGTTTTAAGGACTTATCTAATGCTGCAAAGCTTAAAGCTGGTATGCCTGAAGAGATTAATGAAACTATAAAGTATGATGTTTCTATGCAAATTCTTTTAGAATTAATTACTGGAGAAAGTACTAAATTGTTTGAAGATTTGTATAACGAAGGACTAATTACTAAAGGTCTTGCTGGTGAATTTTCATCAGAAGAGGATTATGCTTTTTCAGCTATTTCAGGTGAAACGAAGAATGTAGACGAAGTTGTTGGAAGAATAAATAGTAGAATAAATGAAATGAAAACAAATGGATTGGATAAAGAAGAGTTTGAAAGAACGAAGAAAATGTTATATGGACGTTTTGTTAGAGGGTTTGAAGATGTTTCAACAATTGCCAATATGTTTGTAAACGATTTCTTCAGGGGTGTAAATGCTTCTAAGTATACTGACGTATACAAAACGATAGATTTAGAATATGTTGAAAATGTTTTAAGAAATCATTTTGATTTTGAAAAGCAGGCTCTTTCAGTTATAATGCCTTAATTATAATCTGATTGAAAGGAGCTTGAAATATGAAGCCAATAATTTTGTTTGGAAAAGAAATTGCTATTAATCCGGTATTATTGAAAATTCGGACCTTTTAGTATTTATTGGTATGGTGCAATAATTATGACAGCGTTTGTTCTGAGTTTTTGGCTTATTTGTAGAAGAATTAATCAAAAGAAAAATTCATTTAATGTGACGATTGATAATATTTATGATTTTGCGGTTGGAGCGCTTTTAGTTAGTTTAATATCTGCAAGAATATATTATGTTCTATTTAATCTTAAGGAATACAAGGCAAGGCCACTTGAAATATTTAAGGTGTGGAATGGTGGTCTTGCTATATATGGTGCAATAATTGGTTTGATTTTGTATGCCATTGTTTTTTGTAAAAAGAAAAAAATTAATTTTTATAACTTAGCAGATTTAATTGTTCCATATTTGGCTTTGTCACAATCGATTGGACGCTGGGGAAATTTTATTAATCAAGAAGCTTATGGTGGTATTACGAATTTGCCTTGGAAAATGGGTGTTTTTGATAATGTTGTAGGTGAATACATATATGTGCATCCTACATTTTTCTATGAATCAATTTGTACATTCACATTATTTTTGATTTTAATGAAATTGTCTAAAAATAGAGGATTTGAAGGTCAAATATTTTTTTCATATATGATTGGATATGGTCTTGTTAGAAGCATTGTTGAAGGTTTTAGAGCAGATTCGTTGATGCTTGGGATATTTAGAATTTCACAAGTGCTTAGTGTTATATTTGTCGTATTATTTGGAATTTTGTATTTTTATAAAAAATCTTGTCGAACGAAAGTTGTGTAGGCTTGTTTGACATTATAATGTGTATATGATAGATTATCTTTAAAATCTAGGATGTGGTGAGGGGGAGTTTACTATGAGTAACGAAAAGATAGAAGCTTTAAAATGCAAATTAAATGAGTTAATTGAAAAGGATGCGCCATATGAGGAAGTGTATAAATTAAGTAAGCTGATTGATGAATATATAGTGGAGTTTTATAAAGAACAAAATGCTGTTTAATTGTAGTAGAATATGGAGGGATAGAATATGGAAGAATTGAAGAAAAAATTAGATGAAGTATACAAATTAATGACTCCTGAAAATGTTGCTGCATTGACAGATGAGGAAATTGAATCATTACAACAAATGTTAGAAACAATACAAGAAATGATGAAAGAATAAAAGCTTGATTTTGGACAAGGGGACGGAGGCTTTTTCAGCAAGAGGGACGTCCCATTGTCCAAATTTTTTTAGCGATAAGCGTTGCTTATCGCTATTATTTTTAAAAAGAATGGATAAAGATGAGAAATTTGGTAAAAAATGTAGAAAATTATGTAAATTTGTGGTATAATTAAGACGAAGTTTTTGGGAGAGGAGAATTTTTATGGATAGTGAAAGAGCTTTAAGAGAGCTAAGAAAATCTATAGAAGAATTAACAGAAACATTCAATGATACTTTGGCGAGAAAGAATGGGAGATTAAGAGATTTTGACATTAATTCAACTGGATACGAGGATAGGGCTATGCTTAGAAGACTTCAAGACTATGGAATAAATCCAAGTAATCCAAATGATTTGAATCAAATGATCAGAAATCTTAACGATGTTATTAGGGACCTTAGAGAAAAAAGAGATGATCTAGAGGAAGCTATAGCTAGAAGAAGAGATAAAAGACCTATATTAAGAGGTATTAGAAGTACTATGGAAGGGCTAGATGTTTCTGCTAATATTTCTGAAGAAGAAAGAGATGCAAGAAGAGATTCTTATAATAATGCTAGACTAAGCGCTGCACGTAGTAATAATCCAGATATATTAATTAGAAATATAAACAGACAGTTAAGAGAATTTGTTTTTGATAGAAAAGCTGCTCTTGCTATGAGTGTAATAATGCAAAATCCTGAACTTAGAGAAAATTACATAAATTTAATGGATATGGAAAATAAACTTGAGGAAGAAGAGCAATATCGTGATGACCAAAGAAGATTAACTGGTAAATATAATGAATTGTGTAAGGCTTACATGTTGCTAGAAAAGGTTGAAAGAGGAATGGAAAATCCGAATTTGACGCCGCAACATCAATTAGTGATGGAAAGAGATAGAGAAGACGCAATTCAAAAAATAGAAGATGCAATGCAAGATCCTGCAGATGATGCTAGAAGAAAGAATGTATTGGGGAATAGAGCTCCTGGCGATACTGTTGATATTAAAAAGGTAATGCCTAAACTTCGTGAAGAGATAGAGCAAGTAGCATTTGAGAGAAATGCTTTAAATGGTATTGTTGATGACAGAGTTCTTCAAAGAGATAAGTTTGCAGTGGAAAGAGTTGATTTACAACAAAAATTAAAGGATTCTTACGCTGAACCTGATGCGAAGAAAAGAGCTGATAAGCAAAAAGAGCTTGCAAAAACGAAAGAGTTAAAAGAATATTTGGAACTTCTTGAAATAAAGAATATGATTAATACTTTAAATACAAAAACAAGTGAGTTACAAGCTGCTGAAGCTGAATTAACAAGATTACAAGGTTTAGTTCCAAGTCCTTTTGATGCAAATAATCCAGATCATGTTGCCAAGAGAGATGCTGCAAATAAGAAGCTGGCGGATGTAAATAAGTTAAAAGGCGAAGTTGCAAAATTGAAAAAGGATATATTTGATAAAGTAAGTCCACTAAAAATGAAAGGTTTAACAAAGCTTCAATTGTCTGAACTAGATGATCCGGCTAAATTAGTTAAAGTTGGAGACGGTTTAGATAGTAGAATAAAAAGTGCTGAAAAGGATGCAGCTGATAGAAGAAAGAAAGCTTTAGCTAAATATGATGTTAAAGAGAGAAAAGGTGACAAGACAAAAGATTTATTCACAAAAGTGGATACAAAAGTTGCTTCTATTAGGAGTAGATATAATGGTAGACATGCTTTGCAAACATTAAATGGCCAAGAGCAAGCTGCAAGAGATGCTGCTGATGGAAATGCGACGCCAAATCCAGTTGATGTAAATGCTCCACAAGTAAATCCTGTAGGACCAGGTGCTTCTGGAAATCCAACAAGAACAACTGGCGGAGTGGTTCCACCGCTTTTCGGTAATCCGGGTGGTGCATCAAGTAATCCTGGCGTGAGAGTAACTCAACCTAGAATGAGTGGTGGATTAGGTGGACCAAACCCTGCACCAGTAAATCCTGTGGCACCTACAAGCGCAAATCCTGGACCTGCTCCAGCTGATGTAAGTGCACCTCAAACTACTGATGAATATAGACCTGCAGATTACAAGTATAGATATTTAGGATATCAGAAAAAACTTGGGGAAGTTCCTGTTCAATATGATTTACAATCGCAACTTGATGAGTTAGGACAACAAAGAGTTGAAGCTGGTAAAGTATACAGATATGAAAAAGCAGGTGACCGATTAATATATTTGGAAGAGGATTTATCAATATATGTAACTAATCCTAAAGCTAAACTTAACGATGTGTTAGATGGATTGAGAGCTAAATTGGAAGAGGAGTTTAATGATAAGGGAAAACTAAAAGAATTCCTTGCGCAAGATGGAAAAGAAGAATTAAAAGACTTAATATCAAAGAATCCGTTGGTACGTATGAGAGCAAGAAAAGAATTTATGGATGCTTTAGAATCAACGGGTGGTCCAATGCAATTGGCAAATATGGCGATTGCGTTAAATTCTGAAGCTACTCCTGAAATGATTAATGAAGTGTTAGGTCGTAAGGCGCAACCGTATACAAGAGACTCTGATATGCATAAATATGTAAAAATGAAAGAGAAAAGAGGATTTTTAGGAATAGGAAGTGTTGCAAAAGGAAAAGTTGACCAACCTAGAATAATGCAAATAGCAAATAAAATTGAAAAAGCAGAAGCGAGAGGAAATCGCTCGAGCTTGCAAATTAGAACACAAACAGATGGAATGCTAAGACCGTTTGAAATAAGCGATGAGGAAATTGGTGGAAAGAGAGAAAGAAGCCAAGATCCAAATCGTAATCCTCAAAGAGGCGGAAGAGGTAGCAGACATTCAGGAGGACCAGGCGGAAGAAGTTAAAAAAAGAATAATAACGAAAAAAGGACAAGGGGACGGTTCTCTTGTCCTTTTTTTACCAAGAGTTCTCAAGAGGGACGCCCCTTTTCATCAAGAGGGACAGCCCTTTTTGATAAACAAATATATAAAGTAACATAAGATTAAAATATTATTTTTATCAAAAAGGGCTGTCCCTCTTGATGAAAAGGGGCGTCCCTCTTGAGAAGTTCTTGGTTAAAAATACGAACAAATTTACAAAAATTTTACAAAAAGACTTGATTTTGCAAAGTGCATATATTAGAATTAAGTCAAAGGTGGGGAAAAGTGGTGCTGAGTGGGGCGAATGTGAATAGAAAGGGGGAGTTGCTTATGCTAATAGGTGAATACAATCATACTATTGATACAAAAGGCAGAGTGATAATCCCGGTCAAATTCAGAACTGAGCTTGGTGAACGTTTTATTCTTACAAAAGGTTTTGATGGATGTTTATATGGTTATTCACTATCTGAGTGGGCTGCAATTGAGGAGAAAATAAAGACATTACCATTGATAACTGGTAAGGATGCTAGAAATTTTACAAGGTTCTTTTTCTCGTCTGCTATTGAATGTGAGTTTGATAGTCAAGGTAGAATTTTGATTTCACAAGGTTTGAGAACGTTTGCAAATCTTGAGAAAGAACTTGTTATAATTGGTGTATCTTCTAGAATTGAGATTTGGAGCAAAGAAAAATGGGATTCATATAATGAAGAACAGGATTCAGATGATATTGCTGAGAAGATGACATTACTTGGTATTTAATTTAGCATAGCCTAATTTAAATAATACAAAAGAAGAAATTTTAAAATACAAAAGAAAAAAGATTAATTTAAAAAAGTACAAAAGAAAAAATGTTTTATTAAAAACGAAAAGAAGAAAATGCCGATAAGGCATTCAAACAAACAAAAGAAAAATTAAAAAGATTAATAAAATTTTACAAATGAAAAAGATACATAAGTATCAATTAAAAACAAAAGAAAATTTAAAATACTAAAGAAAAGTGACGAGGATGTCAGAAAAAAGAAATGAAGTAAGACAGCGGTCCCTTGCATAAGAGACCGCTTGCTTTTATTTAAGGAGTGTAAAATGGAGTTTAAGCATGAACCTATAATGCTTAATGAGTGTATTGAGAGCTTAAAGATAAAAGAAAATGGAATATATGTTGATGGAACGCTTGGTGGAGCTGGGCATTCTTCTGAGATTGTTAAAAGGCTTAGTGAGAATGGTGTTTTGATTGGTATTGATAGAGATACTGAAGCTTTGGCGGCGTCAAGTAAACGTCTTGAAGCATATAAGAATGTGCATTATGTTCATGGTGTACATGAAGATATAAAGTTGCATGTTCAAAATTTGGGTTATGAAAAGGTTGATGGAATACTTCTAGATTTGGGTATTTCGTCTTATCAAATAGATGAGGGTTCTAGAGGTTTTAGTTATACTAAAGATGCTGTTCTTGATATGAGGATGGATCAGACTTCTGGAATTTCTGCAAAGGATATAGTTAATACATACGATAAAGATGAGTTAGAAAAGATTTTTAGAGATTATGGTGAAGAAAAATTCTCTAAAAGGATTGCTGATAGAATTGTAAATGAAAGAAGTAAAAAAGAAATTGTAACAACATATGAACTTGCTGATATTGTAAGAGGAGCAGTACCAAAAGACGCAGTGAATTCATTTAAAAGAATATTTCAAGCATTGAGGATTGAAGTTAACGGTGAGCTTAAGGAATTAAAGAAAGCAATTGTTGATGCTGTAGATATATTAAATGATGGTGGAAGACTTTGCATAATTACGTTCCACTCATTAGAAGATAGAATTGTTAAAGAAGCTTTTGTGGAGCTTCAAGGAAAATGTACTTGTCCAAAGGATTTTCCTAAATGCGTTTGTGGATTTAAATCTTTCGGAAGGATTGTGACAAGAAAACCAATTGTTCCATCTAAGGATGAAGAAGAAAGAAATCCACGCTCAAAGAGTGCTAAACTTAGAGTTTTTGAAAAAGTTATTGATTAAATACAATATTTTGGAGGGAGAAACTAGATGCCAGCAATACAAAACGAGTATGACGACTATGGATATATTGCGATGCGCAGAGGTACAGCAAAGGCTGCACCTCGTGTTTCTGACTCTAAAAAAAGGAGTACTGCGAAGACTAATACAAGACCGACTGCAACAAAAGTTAATACGGCACGTATGGCTGCTGCAAAAAATGCTAATAGGGAATCAATTAGAGCAGTTATGCGTGAAAATACGAAAAATAGTACGACGTCAAAGACAACAACAAAGAGGAAAACAACTCATAATTTGGATGTTCCAAATACTGCAAGGAAAAAGAAGGTTTCGAAACCTGAAGAAATTTCTTTGAAAAAAGCAGAATTTATGAGAAGTCCAAAACAAAAAGCAAAGGTGAATGCAAATACGTTGAGAAAAGAAAATATATTAAAAAATACAGCTACTTTTTTATGTGTGTTTTCGGTGTTGCTTTTGATATGCTATAGATCGTCTGTTATAAATGAATCTTTTAGGGATTTAAATTCGATTAAGGCAGCGCTTACAGATGCAAATACTGTTAATGCACAAATAGAATCAGATATACAAACACAAACAGATATATCAAATATTGAATCTTATGCTAAGTACCAACTTGGTATGCAAAAACCAAAGGAATCGCAAATTCAAAAGATTGTTGTAGAAAAAGAAGACAAGATTTCTACTCCGGTTGTTATTGAAGAAGAGAAAGATAGTTTTTGGGATAGCTTAGTAAATGACGTACTAAATATTTTAGATTAATCGAGGCAAGCTGAAAACGGCTTGTCTTTTTTGGGACAAAGGGACGGGGCTTTTCGGACGATTTTCGGGACAAAAGCCCCGTCCCTTTGTCCCGAAAAAAATGAACTGATTGTACGTGTAAATATTTATTGTGTAATAATATTTTTGAATATATAATAATATATATTGTTAGTGATTTTCATGGAGGTGACTTTGTGGCTAAAACGAATATTGAAACTAAAAAACGAACTATGGTCGTATTAGTTTTTTTTACAATTTGTATTTTAGGTTTGATAGCGCGTTTATTTTATTGGCAAATTATAAAAGGTGAAGAGTATAGTGAGGAAGCATATGCACTTCAAACAAAGAATAGAACGATAAGTCCTAAAAGAGGGATTATTTATGATAGAAATGGAGAAATACTTGCAGAAAGTGTTACAGTTGAATCTATTAGCATAACTCCTAAAAATATTAAAGCGGAAAATAAGGAAAAGACTGCAAAAGGTCTTGCTGAAATTTTAAATGTAGATTATGAAACTGTTTTAACCAAGACAAAGAAGAATACTGCTGATGAAGTTATTGCTAAAAAGCTTGATAAAGAAATTACTGATAAGGTTAGGATTTGGATTGATGAAGAAAATATTTCTGGTGTAAATATTTATGAGGATACAAAAAGATATTATCCAAATGGATCTCTTTTATCTAATGTTCTTGGTTTTTGTGGAACGGATAATCAGGGATTAGAAGGAATTGAAGTTCAGTATGAGAATATATTGAAAGGTGTTCCAGGTCAACTTATTGTTGGAACAGATGGACTTGGAAATGAACTTCCATTGAATGATGAAAAATATATTCCTTCTGAAGATGGTCTTAGTCTTGTTTTGACAATTGATGAAATGATTCAATATATTACTGAAAAATATTTGGAACAGGCGGTTAGGGATAATTTGCCTGATTATGCTACTTGTACAATAATTGATCCTAAAACGGGAGATATATTGGCGATGGCTACAGCACCTGATTTTAATCCTAATGATCCTTTTACACATACAGTGGATAGTGTGAAGGAAAAGTGGAGTGAAATGACTGCTGCAGAAAGAACGAAAGAGCTTCAAACATTGTGGAGAAATAGAGTTATAACTGATACTTTTGAACCTGGATCTGTGTTCAAAACGATTACTGCTGCAATTGCGCTTGAGGAAGGATTAGTGTCTAATGTTGATTTGGCAAGTTTTGTTTGTAACGGATTACTTAAAATTGAAGGCTGGGATATGAAATGCTGGAGATATTATAATCCTCATGGAAAGCAGACGTTAAGACAAGGTCTTATGAACTCGTGTAATCCTGTTTTTATGAGTATTGCACTTAATATTGGCAAAGTAAAATTTTACGATTACTTAGCTGCACTTGGTGTTTCTAAAAAAACTGGTATTGATTTGCCAGGTGAGGTTAATGGAATAATTCATCAAATTGAACAAGTTACTGATTCAACGATTGCATCTGCTTCGTTTGGTCAAGGTTTTACACTAACTCAGCTTAATATGCTTAGTGTACTTTCTGTTTTTGGAAATGATGGTGTTTTGATGAAGCCAAGGATTGTTTCTAAAATATTAGATAGAGATGGAAATGTTGTTCAAGAAAATGCACCAATAGCGGTCAAACAAGTTTTTTCAGAGGAGACTGCAGATGCTGTTCTTGACATGATGGAAAGTGTTGTTTCTGAAGGTACAGGTAGAAATGGTCAAGTGAAGGGATATTATGTTGCTGGTAAAACTAGTACTGCAGAGCAAGGTAGAGGAGCTTCTAAAACTTATTCTGCATCATTTGTAGCTTTAGCGCCAGCTACCGATCCGAAGGTTGCGATTATGCTAACAATTGCAAATCCTAAAGGCGAACTTGGACATCAAGGTGGTGCAATTTGTGCGCCAGTTGTATCAAATATTTTGACGGAAGTCTTGGAATACATGGAGGTTGAAAGCGATTATACGTTAGAAGATACAACGGTTAAAGTTGATGTTCCTGATGTTACAAATCGTACAGTTGGTGAAGCTATAAGAATGCTTAATAATGCAGGACTTCGATATAACATTGAGACAAATGATATGAATGCAATTGTTTCTGCACAAATACCAGTTAAAGGTGAGAAACTTGTACAGAAATCATTGGTTAAATTATATACAGAAGGAAATGATACGAGATTTAATGCGATTGTGCCTAATGTTATAAATTTAGATATAGTCAGTGCGACAAAAAAATTACAAGATGCAAATTTAAATATTAAAATTTCAGGTAGCGGAATGTCTGTGCTTCAAGATCCACCAGCTGGAACAAGTATAGAGCAAGGTTCAGTTGTAAGAGTTGAGTTTAGGGCTGTTGGAATAGATGTTGAATAAATATATTTGTTGTTTCAAAGAGACAGATATATTATAATAAAATGTAGTTTTCGTTCCCCGAGGTCGAAAACTTAAAAATAATTTTTTGTAATTACAAAAGATTAAGTAAATTTTTTAATAGATAGTTAATTAGAGCTATCAAGAAAGGTGGATAATATGAGATTATCAGAAGTTTTGGAAAGAATTGAAGGGATTGAAGTTAGAGGGTCGATTGAATCTGAAATTGTAGAGATTAAATGTGATTCTAGACTTGTAAATCCAGGAGACATGTTTGTTGCTATTGTTGGTTATAAAACTGATGGGCATGAATATGTTAATGCTGCACTTGAGAGAGGAGCAAGTGTTATTGCAGTGCAAGCAGGAAATTTTGATACGTCATTGATACCTGCAAATGTTACTGTGATTGTTGCTGAAGATACAAGAAAATTGCTTGCGCTTTCAGCTTGTAATTATTATGGGCATCCTTCTCGTGAGTTTAGATTAATTGGTGTTACAGGAACAAAAGGCAAGACGACAACAACATACATGATTAAGAATATTCTAGAAAAAGCAGGAAAGAAAGTTGGATTAATTGGAACGATTGCTAATTATATTGGTGATATTGAAATTGAGGCTCAAAGAACAACGCCAGAAAGTATTGATTTGCAGAAATTATTTAGACAAATGGCTGATGCAAAAGTTGATACTGTTGTAATGGAAGTATCATCTCATTCATTAGCATTAGATAGAGTTTATGGTTGCATTTTTGATATTGCAATTTTTACAAATCTAACGCAAGATCATTTAGATTTTCATGGTAACTTTGAAAATTATTTAGATGCAAAAGCCAAGTTATTTACAATGGCTAAAGAAGGATATGTAAATTGCGATGATATGTATGCCAGAAAATTAATGGAGAAGGCTACTTGCCCAATAACGACATATGGAATTGATAATAATCCATTTGTTTGTGCAAGGGATATTATAATAACAAATAGTTATTCTGATTTTAAAATGCCTTTTAACAAGATGATTCAAAGAATTAAAGTTGGCATTCCTGGTAGATTCACAATTTATAATGCACTTGCTGCTGTGTGTGCAACGATAAGAGTTGGATGCAATATAGAGCATGTTTTAGAAGGTCTTGAAACTGTAAAGGTTCCAGGTAGATCTGAAATTGTTCCTACTGTTAGAAATTTCACGATAATGGTTGATTATGCACATACACCTGATAGTTTGGAAAATATTATAAGAGCTGCAAAGGTATATACAAAGGGAAAAGTTATTTGTGTATTTGGATGTGGCGGAGATAGAGATACAGCAAAACGTCCAATGATGGGTGAAATTGCCGGTAAACTTGCAGGATATACAGTTATAACATCTGATAATCCAAGAAGTGAAAAACCTGAAGAGATAATAAAACAAATTGAAGAAGGTATGAAGAAAACTAGTGGAAAATATAAAGTAGTTGTTGATAGAAAAAAAGCGATTGAACATGCGTTAAAACAAGCTCAAAAGAATGACTTAGTTTTAGTTGCAGGAAAAGGTCATGAAACATATCAAGAAATAAATGGTGAAAAGATTCATTTCGATGATAGAGAAGTGATTGCTGAGGCATTGAAGAAATTGCCAGAGTCAAAAGATAAGAATTTGTACGCTTGGTAAATTTAGAAATAATCAGGGGGAAGAAATGATAGAAAAAATAAAATCGATTATTGCAAATTCATCAGTAGAAACAGATGCTTTAATAATATCATTTGCACTTACAATAGTATTGGGATTTATAATAATCCCAATACTTAAAAAATTAAAAGTTGGTCAAGTTGTTAGAGATGAAGGTCCTAAGGAACACCTAAGTAAAAAGGGCACGCCTACAATGGGTGGAATAATAATGCTTCTTACAATTATGGTTGTTTCTTTTGGAGTTTCGGTTAAATATCCTGGAGTATTACCTGTAGCGTTTATTACGCTTGGATATGGTGTAATTGGATTTATAGATGATTTTATAAAGTTGATTTTGAAGAATCCAAAAGGATTAAAACCGAGTTTGAAGATGTTAGGCTTAATATTTGTTGCGACTGCTTTTGTGGTTTATCTAACTTACGTTGATGGTGGAGTTCAAGCTAGTATGGAAACTTATATTCCAATTTTTAAGGAAACAATAAGTGTTCCGACTTGGCTGTATATTCCATTTGCAGTTTTCGTAATTCTTGCATGTACGAACAGTTTAAATTTGACTGATGGTCTTGACGGTCTTGCATCAGGTGTTACTGCGATAATAATGTTATTTTTTGTGATTGTTTCAATATCACTTGGTAATAAAGACATGGCAGCATTTTCGTCAATTGTTGCTGGAACTACAATTGCATTTTTGTTTTTTAACATGTATCCGGCTCGAGTATTTATGGGGGATACAGGTTCGCTTGCACTTGGTGGAGCTTTTTGTAGTGTAGCATTAATTTTAAAAATGCCGCTTATATTAGTTGTAGTTGCGGGTGTATGTGTAATTGAAGCAATATCAGTAATTTTACAGGTAGTGTATTTTAGAGTTACAAAAGGAAAAAGACTATTTAAAATGGCACCGATACATCACCATTTTGAATTATGTGGTGTGAAGGAAACAGCTATAGTTCCGGCGTTTTGGAGTGCGACACTTATACTTGCAATTATAAGTTTGTTAATAATTTAAATTGTGGGAACATATATTTAAACAAAGGAAGATGGAGGTGATAAATATAGTTAAGAATAATGTGGTAAGGTCACAGTCTGAAAAGCCTAAAAATGAAGGTGTAAGAAGAGAAATGGCCATGACTAAAACAAATAATTCTTTAGCTAAACGCAAGAAGAAACCAATAGATTTGGGACTTTTAATAACTATATTTATACTGTTATCATTAGGTCTGATAATTGTTTTAAGTGCTAGTGCGCCAAGCGCTTTATCTACATATGGAGATAGTTATTATTTCTTTAAGCGACAGCTTATATCGGCGGTGATTGGTATCGGCGCGATGTTTGTGTTTTCTTTTGTTGATTATAGGATATATAAAGGGAAACTTGCGAATATAGCTATAGTTGTTTCAATCATATTACTTGCACTTGTTTTAGTTCCGCGGTGTAGGTATTACAATAAAAGGATCGACAAGATGGATAAATTTAGGGTTTCAATTCCAGCCATCAGAAATTATGAAGATTGCGTTAATTATATTTTTGGCTGATAGATTTTCTAGAGATCCAAAGAAGAATAAACAATTTATAAAAGGAATATGTCCACAGCTTGTAGTTGTGGGAATAATAGCTCTTTTATTATATAAAGAGCCACACTATAGTGCACTTGGAATAACATGCATGGTTGCTGCTATAATGATATTTACAGCGGGTATGAAGTTAAGTCAAATTTTAGCGATAGGACCACCAGTTTTAGCTGTTGGAATATATTATTTGTTACAGGAACCATATAGAGTAAAAAGACTTCAATATGTATTTAAACCATGGGAAGATATGCTAGATTCAGGTTGGCAAGCAATGCAATCGTTATATGCAATTGGTACTGGAGGTTTATTTGGCGTAGGCCTTGGAAATAGTACACAAAAGTATATGTACATACCTGAACCACATAATGACTTTATATTTTCAATATGGGCTGAGGAGACAGGGTTTGTAGGTGTTATGCTAGTTTGCGTATTATTCGCAATTTTAATATGGAGAGGAATTACAATAGCAATCAAGGCGCCAGATATGTTTGGGACATTAACAGCGATTGGAATTACCTCATTGATAGCAGTTCAAGTCATACTAAATATAGCAATAGTTTCGGCGACATTCCCTGTAACAGGAATTCCACTACCATTCTTTAGTTATGGTGGAACAGCATTAGTTATTTTGCTTGCATCATGTGGAGTATTAATGAATATATCTAGAAATGGAACTAAATAAAGATTTTTGAAAATTGGGGACGGGGCTTAGGAAGGAGCTTTCAGCAAAAAAGGAAGCGGCCCAATTTCCCCAATTTTTTATTTTGAGTTTAAATAGTCTTTAACTATTTTTTCTGGATTCATTCCGAATTCTTTTTCGATTTCTTTTGTTGATCCATGCTTTATGAAAGCATCTGGATATGAATAAAACTTCATATATTTTAACTCTTTATTAAGTATTAGATTTTTAATTGCTGTGGCAAGACCACCAGTTGAAATATTATCTTCGATACATATTAATTTTTGGGTTTTTGTGATTGAAGATAAGATTGTAGTTTTATCAAGTGGTTTTAAAAATCTACAGTTAATTACTTCAGCATTTATTTTTTTGTTATTTAATAATTTTGCAATTTCTAGAGCTGTTTTTACAGTTTTTCCGTATCCAATGATTGTCACATCTTTTCCTTCTTTTAAAATCTCTGCTTTAAAAGAATCGATAGGAAGGTCTTTTGGAGAAGCGTTGAATTCTGACGTTGTAATTTCAATAGTCGTTCTACCGTTTGATTTTAAAGTTTTCTTCTTTTTAGTACTTTTTCCTAAAGTATTATCTTTTTTTACTGAAAGAACGATGTCATCTGCATACGAATCACGAGGATATCTAATGGCAACTGGTCCACTGTGTTTTATTGCAAACTTCATCATTTCAGTGAATTCATTTCCATCTTTTGGTGCCATTATAAGTAAATTTGGAATGTGTGAAAGGTAAGATAAATCATAAATTCCGTGATGTGTTTCTCCATCAGCACCAACGATTCCAGCACGGTCAATAGCAAAAATCACATGAGCTTTTTGAAGTGCAACATCATGGATAATTTGATCATACGCTCTTTGTAAAAATGTTGAATACACAGCAAATACAGGGATGTATCCTTGTGATGCAAGACCGGCAGCGAAAGTTACAGCGTGTTCTTCAGCAATTCCAACGTCAAAAAATCTATCAGGAAAATTTTCGCTAAATTTTTGAAGACCAGTTCCTTTAGTCATAGCAGCAGAAATTGCAACGATTTTATCATTTTCTTTAGCAAGTTCCACAAGTTCATTTCCAAATTTTTTTGAATATGACATAGATGACGATGAATTTACTTTTCCAGATTCTTTGTCGAATTCGCTGATACCGTGGAAAATATCAGGATTTTTTTCAGCAGGTTCAAATCCTTTACCTTTTTTGGTAACAATATGAATAAGTACTGGTTTTTTTACAGTTTTTGCACGATTTAAAACTCTTATTAAATCATCAATATCATGTCCATCAATTGGTCCAAGATAAGAAAAACCAAATTGTTCGAACATAACACTATTAGGCAAAATTAAATGTCTAAATCCATCTTTGATATTTTCTAATAATCTAATTAAAAACTTTCCGAAGATAGGTAAGTGTTTTAATATTGCTCTTACAGTGTTTTTGCCACATGTATATAAGCTATTTGAACGAATACTTGTAAGATATGATGACAAATTTCCAACGCTTGGAGAAATCGACATTTGATTGTCATTTAAAATAACGATTAAATTTGTATCCTCAATTTTAGCATTATTAAGACCCTCAAAGGCTAGACCACCAGTTAAAGCTCCATCACCAATAACGGCAATTGTATAATCATTTTTGCCAGCAAGTTTATTTGCTGTAGCAACGCCGAGTGCAGACGAGATAGAAGTACTACTGTGACCGGTATTAAAAATATCATGCTCGCTTTCGCGAGTCTTTGGAAATCCGCTAATACCATTAAGTTTTCTCAAAGTATCAAACTTATCTTTTCTACCAGTTAAAATCTTGTGAACATAGCATTGATGCCCAACATCGTAAATGATTTTGTCATTTGGCGAATCAAAAACATGATGAAGTGCAAGCGTAAGCTCTACTACACCAAGGTTTGGAGACAAATGTCCCCCTGTTTTAGAAACATTATCTATAAGAAACTTCCTGATATCCTCAGCAAGCTCTGGTAGGTCTTTTTTATTTAATTTCTTGAAATCATCTAAATTGTTAATTTTTTCTAGCATAAATATCACCGCGCACATTATAGCACGAAAGTCGACATAATGCAACAACAAGAGCGCGCTTCCTTTCTCAAAAAGGGGCGTCCCTCTTGTTAGTTGAATTTAGTTGATAGATAATATATAATTCCGGTGGGTGATGATTATGGGACGTGATTTTGTGCATCTTCATGTGCATACGGAATATAGTTTGCTTGATGGTGCTAATAGAATAAAAGATTTGGTTAAAAGAGTTAAAGAGCTTGGAATGAAGGCTGTTGCGATAACGGATCATGGCGTTATGTATGGTGCCATTGAATTTTATAAAGAATGTAAGAAGAATGATATTAAACCGATTATTGGTTGTGAAATGTATGTTGCACCAAGAACTAGATTTGATAAAGAAGCTAATGTTGATGAAAGACCGGGGCATCTTATTTTGCTTGCTAAGGATAATGAAGGGTATCAAAATCTTATAAAGCTTGTCTCGATTGCTTTTACAGAAGGTTTTTATTATAAACCGAGAATTGATATTGAAGTTTTAAGAAAGTATAGTAAGGGACTAGTTTGTAGTAGTGCTTGTTTGGCTGGTTTTATTAATAGGGCTCTTCTTGCTGATGATTATGAAAAAGCAAAGCAAATAGCACTTGAATATATTGATATATTTGGAAAAGAAGATTTCTATATAGAACTTCAACATAATGGAATTAATGAGCAAGTTGTTGCAAATCAAAGACTTATTAAGCTTGCAAGAGAGCTTGGCGTTAAAATGATAGCTACAAATGATGCGCATTATCTAAAAAGAGAAGATGCTGCAAGTCATGATGTTCTACTTTGTATCCAAACAGGTAAGAAGGTCAGCGATACAGATAGAATGCGTATGGGTTCAGAGGAGTTTTACATAAAGTCGCCAGAAGAAGTTGCTGAGAATTTTAAAAACTTGCCAGAACTTTTGGATAATACGGTTGAGATTGCGAATAAATGTAACGTGGAATTTGAATTTGGACATACAGTATTACCTAATTTTGATACACCTTATAATGAAGAACATGCAATATACTTGAAAAAACTGGCGTATCAAGGTTTGATAAATAGATATTTTAATGATAAAAAAGGACTTTTTGAGTTCAAAGATGTAGAAGGTCAAAGCAAAGTTATGTCTGATGAAGAATTAATTAAAATTCAAAACTTTGCAAAGGCTGAGAATAACGAGCTCTATGAGCGTATGGAATATGAGCTTGGTGTTGTAAATAAGATGGGATATACAGACTATTATTTGATAGTTTGGGATTTTATAAAATATGCAAAAGATTCTGATATTCCGGTCGGACCTGGAAGAGGTTCTGGCGCAGGTAGTTTAGCTGCATATTGTATTGAGATAACAGATATAGATCCGATAAAATATAGCTTGATTTTCGAAAGATTTTTAAATCCTGAAAGAGTTAGTATGCCTGACTTTGACATCGATTTCTGTTATGAAAGAAGAGGGGAAGTAATTGATTATGTTTGTAGAAAATATGGTGAAGATCATGTTGCACAGATTATAACGTTTGGAACCTTAGCGGCAAGAGGAGTTATACGAGATGTTGCCAGAGTTTTAAATGTTCCATATAGTAAAGCAGACATAATTTCGAAAAATGTTCCGATGGAACTTCATATGACGCTAGATAAGGCGCTAGAAATGAATCCAGAACTTAAGAAAATGTATGAAGAAGAGCCGGATGTAAGAGAAATTATAGATATTTCAAGAAGATTAGAAGGCTTGCCACGACATGCATCAACCCATGCTGCAGGTGTTGTAATAACAAAAAATCCGGTTGATTCATATGTTCCACTTTACAAAAGTGATAGCATAATTTCGACACAATATACGATGACAATTCTTGAGGAATTAGGTCTTCTAAAAATGGACTTTTTGGGACTTAGAACGCTTACGGTTATCAAAGATGCTGTAGAATTAGTAAAGAAAAATAGGAATATAGATGTAAAATATGATAGTGGAATGAATGATCCTAAAGTATATAAGCTTTGGTGGGAAGGTAATTCAAGTGGTATCTTCCAGTTTGAAAGTGGTGGAATGACTTCATTTATGAAGGAATTAAAACCGGACTGTCTGGAAGATTTGATCGCGGGAGTTTCACTTTATCGTCCGGGTCCAATGGATCAAATACCAAGGTATATAAAAGGAAAAAACAATCCAGCAGAGACAGAATATACTCATCCGATACTTGAGCCAATTTTAAATGTTTCATATGGATGTATGGTATATCAAGAACAAGTAATGCAGATAGTTCAAAATGTTGCAGGATATTCACTTGGAAGAGCTGACTTGGTTCGTCGTGCAATGGGAAAAAAGAAACTTGATGTAATGGCAGAAGAAAGAAAAAATTTCATTTATGGTTTAATTGATGAAGAGGGAAATGTAAAAATTCCAGGTGCAATTCGAAATGGAGTAGATGAAAAATCAGCCAATAAGATATTTGACGAAATGGCAGAGTTTGCAAAGTATGCATTTAATAAATCGCATGCAGCATGTTATGCGGTTGTATCATATAGAACTGCTTATTTAAAAGCATATTATCCAACAGAATTTTTTGCGGCACTTCTAAATAGTTTTCTAACTACACAAACCAAAATAACTACATACATAAATGAATGTAAAAAAATGAACATAGAAGTTTTAAGACCGGATATAAATAAGAGTTTCAGTAAATTTACAGTTGAAGGAAATAAAATAATATTTGGACTTGCAGCAATAAAAAATGTTGGTGAAGCGGCAATCGAGTCAATAACAAATGATAGAGAAAAAAATGGACCTTTTGAAGATTTTATAGATTTTTGCAAACGTGTTGAATCGGAAGATGTAAATAGAAAATGTATTGAAAGTTTAATAAAAGCTGGTGTGTTCGATTCTTTAGAAGCAAATAGAAATACGCTTTTGTCGTCATTTGAAGATATATTAGACACAATTTCTGCAGATAAAAAAAGAGCCTTGTCAGGTCAAATGAATATGTTCGAAATGTCTGAAAGCGTTGCATCAAAAGAAGAGTTATATCAAATGAGACCAATGAAAGAGTTGCCTAAAAAAGAAATTTTGTTAATGGAAAAAGAAATGTTAGGCTTATATGTTTCGGGGCATCCACTTGATAACTACATTTCATATATTGAAAAATATTCTACAATCAAAAGTTCAGATTTAGCGGTTGAAGAAATGGATGAAGTAACTGCGCAAAATATTCAAGCTTTGGATGGAAAAGAAGTGAAAATTTTTGGAATCATATCGGAAGTTCGAACGAAGATAACGAAAAATAATGAAATAATGGCGTTTGTTACCTTAGAAGATTTAGAAGGAAGTTTGAATTTAATAGTATTTCCCAAAACGTATGTGCAGTACAGAAGTGAAGTTTATGAAGATAACATTGTTCAAATATCAGGAAGAATAAGTGTTAAAGAAGATGAAATAACAATAGTTGCATTAAGAATAGCAAATTTTGAAGCTCATAATTATGAGCTAATGACGGCACTTGGTGATAAAAATAAAATGATTCAAATAGATATACCAAAAGATAAAAATGAATATGAGCTTCAAGAACTTAGAAATTTTATAAAAGAAATAAGCAATCAAAAAGGTACTATAAATGTAGAAATTCGAAATAATGGTGCATCGAAAATTTTACCAATGTACATTGATGAAAAGGTATATGAGATATTAAAAAATAAAGTTGGAGACGAAAATATTAGAATTTTGTAAATTGAGATTTGAGCAAGGAGTTTTCTCAAGAGGTTCTCAAGAGGGACGCCCCTTTTTGTGAAATTTTTTCACAAAAAGGGGCGTCCCTCTTGAGAACCTCTTGAAAACTTCCGTTACAATTTACAATTGTTTTTTTCTCGATGACAAAGTATAATAAGATGTAGAACATAAATTGAAGAGGAGGATTTGAATGAACGACGAAAATTTAAATCAAATGAGTGGGATTAATGAAGCAGAAAGAAATGCACTTGTTTCAGAAGAATCAAGTGTTACAGAAACAAGAGAGTCTATGCCAGAGGAACCAAAAGTTGAAGAAACAAGAAGACTTACACCAGAAGAGCCTACTAAAGAACCTGGTGGCGGCGGATTTTTAGTTGCCCTTCTTATTATTGCAATTATTGCATTGCTTGGAACATGTGTTTATGGTGTTTTTTATGGTAGTTCAAAAGGTGAAAAATTCATTGATATGGTGATGGATGATTATATTTTTGAGATGCCATTAGAAATGATTGAAGTTGGTAAGAATGATGGTAAGGTTACATCTGAAGTTTCTGTAGATGCAGCGACATTACTTAGTGCTGTAGGAGCAGATATTGAAAGTATTGATAAATTAATAGTTGTTACAGAACAAAATAAAAAAGGCGAAGATATGTCAGGAAAACTTTCTGTAAAAATAGATTCTTCTGAAATAGCTTCAATTGATTATGCAAAAACAGGAGACTTGGTTGGAATAAAAGTTCCTGATTTATTTGAAGAATATATAGTTGTGAGAAATGATAATTTGAAGGCCTTGGCTGAAAAATTTGGCGTTAGTGGTGAAGACTTAAATGCAATTCCTGATAAAATATCTGAAGAAGAATTAATGAAAACATATTCTGAAACTTTGGAAGCTCAAAGTATTGATTCAAGAAAGTTAGAAAAAGTTTTAGAAAAATATAAAAAGCCTTTAATGAATGCTTTTGAAGATAATCTTACAAGTGAAAGAAATCAATTATTAACAATTAAAAATGAAGAGTTATCTTTTACAAAACATACTTTATCATTAACAGAAAAAGCTTTGTATGAAGTTGCCAAAGATATGTTGGAAATTGCTAAAAATGATAAGGAGTTATATGAATTAATTAAAGAGCAAGAACTTGAAGATTTTGATTATGAAACTTTTGAAGAGTGGCAAAGTGATATTGTATATTCTTTAGAAAATGCAGATGAGACAATAGCAGATGCTAGTGATGAAACATTATGCGAGTTAAGTGTTTATGTAAAAGACGGAGACACATATGCTATTGAGTTGGTGTTTGTACAAGAAGAAATTTTAGCAAGACTTGCAGGTTTAAATGAAAAAAATAGTTCATACATAGAGCTTGCATTGGAATATACTACTTCTGATGATCAAAGCGTTAAGTTCATTTATGAAACAGAAAAAGATGCTGACCAATATGAGAGTGAATTTAAAGTAAGTGCGAAAGTTGATTCAATAGATATTAACATCGATATTTTAAAAGAAACTATAACTTATGAAAAAGATGCTTCATTAGAAAAAATAGAAGAATCAGATGCATTTGTATTAAATGATGAAGATATGACAGATATCGAAAATAAATTGTTAGAAATCTTAGAAAAATCATCAACATATCTTGAAACGATTACTGGAAGATTACCAGCTGGATTAGTGGAGGAATTTAGTTCAACTGAAGAAGATTATCCAGATTATGACTATGATTATTCATATGATGACGAATTTGATTTTGATAGTGACTATGACTATACAGAAGATTTCGAATTGAAAGTTGATCAAGTTTATGTTTTAGAGGATTCTAATGCTAAATATGAAAAAATTAAACTTAATGCAGCGAAAGCTGAAGTAATTGCACTTATGGGAGAACCTACTTTTGAGGATACTTATGAAGATGAAGAATATTATTATTGGAGTGATGAGTATTATAATGAACATTCAGTAGTAATAGAAAATGGTGTTGTGACTAGAAAAAGTCGTGACATAGATTCATCATCATATAATGGAATTCAATTATCATCAGAAATAGGAACAACAATTGCTGATTTGGATGCTGTTATAGGTTCTGTTAAAGAAGATATGACGTTGGCGGAAGTAGAGGCAATACTTGGAAATAAATATATCGAAGTTGAAAAAGCTGTAGATGGTGAAACTGAATATGTTTGGTATGATGTTAATGAAAATAATGTTTCAATAATTTTTGATGAAAATAATGTTGTTGATTTTATTGGATTTGTTTGGGGATCATACTAAAAAATATTTCTAACATATTGACAAAAAAATTGCATAGTAATATTATGAATTAGCACTCTAGATTATAGAGTGCTAATGTTTTTATTAAGGAGGTTATACACATGATTAGACCGTTAGCAGACAGGGTTGTATTAAAATTAATAGAGGCAGAGGATACTACAAAAAGTGGCATTTTACTTGCAAGTACAAGTAAGGAAAAGCCACAAGTAGCTAGAGTTGTTGCAGTAGGTCCAGGTGGACTTGTAGGAGATAAAGAAGTTAAAATGCAAGTTGAAGTTGGAGAAAAAGTTGTTTTTTCGAAATATGCTGGAACAGAAGTTAAATATGAAGATGCTGAATATATTATAGTTCGTCAAGATGATATTCTTGCTGTAATTGAATAACATTTTTTAGGAGGTAAGTTTTAAATGAGTAAAAAAATTTTATATGGTGAAGATGCTAGAAAAGCTCTTGAAAGAGGTGTAAACCAATTAGCAAATACTGTTAAAGTTACACTTGGTCCTAAAGGAAGAAATGTTGTATTAGATAAAAAATATGGTGCACCACTTATAACAAATGATGGTGTTACGATCGCTAAAGAAATTGAATTAGATGACCCTTTTGAAAATATGGGAGCACAACTTGTTAAAGAAGTTTCAACAAAGACAAATGATGTTGCGGGAGATGGAACAACAACAGCGACAGTTCTTGCTCAAGCAATGATTAGAGAAGGTATTAAGAATGTTGCAGCTGGCGCAAATCCTATGATAATGAGAAGAGGTATGGGAAAAGCTATAGAAAAAGCTGTTGAGTCTATAAAAGCAAACAGCACAAAAGTAAATGGAAAAGAGGATATAGCTAAAGTAGCTGCAATATCTGCGAATGATGAAATGGTTGGAAATTTAATTGCTGATGCGATGGAAAAAGTTTCAAACGATGGAGTTATAACAGTTGAAGAATCTAAGACTACAGGAACAAACTTAAGTGTAGTTGAAGGAATGAACTTTGAAAAAGGATATATTTCTCCATACATGGTTACAGACACTGATAAGATGGAAGCAGTAATGGACGATCCATACATATTAATAACAGATAAGAAAATTTCAAACATTCAAGAAATATTACCAATACTAGAGCAAATAGTTCAACAAAGTAAGAAATTTGTTATTATTGCTGATGATGTTGATGGGGATGCATTAACAACACTTGTTTTAAATAAATTAAGAGGAACATTCCAATGTGTTGCAGTAAAAGCTCCTGGTTATGGTGATAAAAGAAAAGAAATGCTTAGAGACATTGCTATTTTAACAGGTGGAGAAGTTATAACTGATGAGCTTGGTCTTGAACTTAAAGAGGTTGAATTACATCAATTAGGTAGAGCAAGACAAGTTAAAGTTGAAAAAGATAATACAATAATTGTTGATGGAGCAGGAAGCACAGAATTACTTGCAGAAAGAATTAAACAAATCAAAAATGAACTTGAAAAAACAGAATCAGAGTATGATAAAGAAAAACTACAAGAAAGACTTGCTAAACTTGTTGGCGGTGTTGCTGTAATAGAAGTTGGTGCAGCTACAGAAGTTGAAATGAAAGAAAAGAAACTTAGAATAGAAGATGCACTTGCGGCTACAAGAGCAGCAGTAGAAGAGGGAATTGTAGCAGGTGGTGGAACAGCCTATGTTAATGCAATAACAGAAGTTGAAAAATTACTTGATACAGTCGATGGCGATGAAAAAACAGGTGTTAAAACAGTTCTTATGGCACTTGAAGAACCATTAAAACAAATAGCATTAAATGCTGGTTTAGAAGGTAGTGTTATATTAGATAAAGTTAGAACAAGTGAAGTTGGAATCGGATTTGATGCTTTAAATGAAAAATATGTAGATATGAAAAAAGAAGGCATAATAGATCCAACTAAAGTTACACGTAGTGCACTTCAAAATGCAGCGAGCATCGCATCAATGGTACTTACAACAGAAAGTTTAGTTGCAGACAAGAAAGAAGAAGGCGGATGTAGTTGCGGACACAATCATGGAGGAATGCCAGAAGATATGGGATTCTAAAAGATAAAATAAAAAAAGGACAAAGGGACGGGCCTTGAAGTCCCGTCCCTTTGTCCTTTTTTATTTTATATTATTGTTGTTTATAAATTTCACTCATTGAACCTAGGCTTGCAAGTGTTTTTGTTGCATCAAATGGAATGAATACTTTGTTTGCTGGACCTCTAGAAACTTCTTCTAAAGATTCTAAAGCTTTTAATTGAATGATTCTTTCATCTGGATTTGCATTTTTCATTGCGTTGTAAACAAGTTCAACTTCTCTTGCTTTAGCTTCAGCGATTTGTCTGATAGCTTCAGCTTCACCGTTTGCCCTAAGAATTCTAGCTTGCTTGTCACCTTCAGCTCTTCTAATATTAGCTTCTTTTTCAGCATCAGCTTGAAGAATTTGAGATTCTTTTTCACCTTCTGCAATTGTGATAGCAGATTGTCTTTGACCTTCAGCTTCAAGGATAACAGCTCTTTTATTTCTTTCAGCATTCATTTGTTTTTCCATTGATTCTCTTATATCCTTTGGAGGATCGATGTCTTTAATTTCCACTCTGTTAACTTTACAACCCCATTTGTCAGTAGCTTCGTCAAGAATTAAACGAAGTTGAGTGTTTATAGCATCTCTTGAACTAAGCGTTGTATCAAGTTCCATTTTACCCATAACATCACGCATAGTTGTTTGTGCAATTGAAGTGATACCATCTCTTAAATTTTTAATCTCATAAACAGCAGCTTTTGGATCTGTTATTTGATAAAAAACAATAGTATCAATTTTAATTGTAACGTTATCTTTAGTAATAACGTTTTGAGGTGGAATATCCATGATTTGTTCTCTTAAATCAACACGTGCTCTAATTTTATCAATGAAAGGGAAAAGAACATTAATACCAGCGTTAGCTGTTTTTGAATATTTACCAAATCTTTCAATGATAAAAACTTCAGATTGATTAACAATTTTAATAGTTTTAAATGCAATAAAAGCAAATATCGCAAGTATGCCAATAATAATACCCATAAAAAACCTCCTAAAAATTATTTTAATTTTCATCAATTTTTTTTACAACGACTTTTACGCCATCGATTTTTAAAATTTCAACAACAGTTCCAACAGGAATAATTTCGTTGAATTCTTCAGTTTTTGCAGCCCATATATCACCGTCAACTTTTATTTGACCAGTAGCTTTTTCACCATTAATTTCAGCTATGACATTAGCTTTTTTACCGATTACAGAATACACATTAGTTGATGTAGTAGATGATGTAACTTTATCGGCAAATTTTTTTGTTAACAAAATGAGTATAACAGAAAAAATAAACCATACAATAGCTTGCCCAATAATTACTTCCGGAAATACTAAGCTAAAAATTAATGCAAATAATGCAGCAATTCCAAACCATATTACGAAGAAACCAGATGTGAAAACTTCAAGAACTATAAAGAAGCATGCAATAATTAACCATATTATCCATGGTGACATATAATAAAACCTCCTTTTTCAGAATAAATATATACAACAAAATTATACAACATTCGACCCAAAAAGCAAAGAAAATACGAATAAAAAATATTGGAAATTCTGGATAAGGGAACGGGACTTTTCGACCACGGGGGACGTCCATCAAATGGACGATTTTTAAATATAGAAAAACGGAAACTTTTAACCACAAAAAATCGTCCATTTGATGGACGTCCCCCGTGGTCGAAAAGTCCCGTTCCCTTATCCAGAATTTCCTTGATTTTGTAGTGTGAATTAGATATGATTAATTGTAATATTTAAAGAGGAGAGAATGTACAAATGAGATTAAAATATAAGATAAAAAATATAGTGACGGTAGCATTATTTATTGTCATTGCTTACTTTATTTGTGAAGCAACACCATATTATATAAACAATGTGGATTATGGTGATAAAGTAAGAGTAATAATTGATGATGTGGAAAAAACAAGTGAATTACCAAATGACGTTATTGTAAAAGATGGTGAAGTTTTATTTTCTCTTGAAACTGCCAAGAAGTATATAGATTCAAATATGTTTTTTAGTGATAATGCTCTAAAAATAAACTATGATAAATACATTGTAAAAATGCCAATTGATGAGTATGTAATAACAATTAATACGAAAGAAAAAGTGATAAACGTTCCTGTTCAAGCAATAAGTGGGGATATATATATTCCGATAAAACATTTAGAAGAAGTTTATGATATATCAGTTGAATATAATGAAAAGGTAATAATTTCAACAGAAGGTTCTGATAATTTTTCTAAAGCTGAACTTGCTAAAAATACAAAATTAAAAAAGTATAAGAGAGAAAATGGACTAACACTTAAAGTATTGAAAAAAGGTGAAATAATTGAAATTGCTACTCCTAATTTTGAAGAAGTATCACGAGATGAATACGTATATGTAAGAAGTTCACAAGGTGATTTGGGATATGTGAAAAAATCAAAATTAAAATTAGTTAAAATTGAAAATGAAGTAATAATTAATGGAACAAATGAAAGTAGAAGGTTGCCGGATGAAGCGAAAATTCAAGATGGAAAGATTTTATTATCGTTAGATACAATAGAAAAGTATATTGATGAGTATGTATACTATGATAAAAAATATAGCACGGTTATTGCATCAGCAGGAAGCGACATCGTAAAAATGAAATTAAATGACAATAAAATATTAGTAAATGACGAAGAAAAAATTATTGATGTTCCTGTTCAATTAATTGATGAAAAAATATATGTTCCGATAGAAGAACTTTCGGAAATGTATAAAATAAAAATTGAGAATAATGAAAAAATTGTGATAACAACAAATTCACCAATTAATATGGTTGAAGAAAAGAATGATAAAAAAATAAGTTTAGTATGGGAATACGCTTCAAATTTCACTCCTGACAGAAGCGATGAAAAGAAAATTGAAGGATTGAATATAGTTTCCCCAACATGGGTATATGTTAAAAATGATGGCGGCGATATAAGAGAAAATGTAAGTACTTCATATATATCATGGGCTCAAAAAAATGGTTATGAAGTGTGGCCAACAATAAAAAATGATGATATAGGAATCGAAAAAACATCTATATTAGTTACAGACATGAATAATAGAAAAAATTTCGTAGATAACATAGTAAAACTTTGTGAAAAATATAATTTTAAAGGAATAAATTTGGATTTTGAGCATATGTATCAAAAAGACAGAGATGAATTTGTGATACTTGTACGTGAACTTGCTGCAATCCTAAAACAAAATGGTGTTGTTACTTCGGTTGATGTAAATGTACCTGACGGGTCTTCGGAATGGTCACTATGTTTTGACAGCAAAGCTATTTCAGATGCATGTGATTACGTGATAGTGATGGCATATGATCAATATGGCCAAAATAGTAAGATTTCAGGACCAGTAGCATCACTAAAATGGGTAGATTTAAATTTAAGTAAAATGATAGAGAGAGATGGAATAGAAAGTCAAAAATTAATCTTAGGAGTACCTTTTTATTCAAGATATTGGAAAGAAAAAGATGGAGTGGTGGTATCAACTTCAGCACTGTCAATGGCGAAAGCAAAAGAATATATGAATGAAAAGAAAACGTCCACAGCATGGAACGAAGAAATGGGACAATATGTAATTAGTTATACAAGTCAAGGAAATCAAATAAAAATATATGTGGAGGATGAAAAGTCACTTAAAGAAAAAGTAGAACTGATTGAAAAATATAATTTAGCAGGAGTAGCGGCTTGGCGAAGAGGCTTTGAAACAAATGAAGTGTGGCAGGTTATGGAAGATTCAATAAATTAATAAAAATAAAGTTGGGGGTGGTGAGATGCTTTACGCTCTTATAGATTGCGGAACAAAACAGCGATTTAACAAAATTTCATCTGAAGAAATTCTAGGTGAAGTTAAGATAACCACCCCCAAAATTAGGGAAAAAAATGAGAATGTATTAGTAAGAAAAATATTAAAAAAGATAAACGAACATAATGTTGAAAATGTTATTCTAAGCAAAGAAATGATTAATAATAACAACTTGTGTAGGAGATTGGAAGACTCGAAAAAATACATAATAACCGGTAGAAGGATGGGAAAAGTCTTACTAACAAAATTTATTAATGAAATTTCAAAATATACAAGATATTCAAAAGAAAAAATGAATATATTACTTTTAATGAACGAGTATAGTTTAGAAAATATTGATCTTATAGAATGGATTTCCAAAGATATAAAAGAATTAAATTTGATATCTAGAAATTATACTAAATATGAAAAGACATCATTAAAACTATTTGAACAGTATGGATACTTAATAAATCTTTATAATACAGATACAGAAAAAGATTTCAGAAGATCAAATTTAGTAATAAATCTTGACTTTAGTGAAGAAGAAATTCAAAAAATAAAAATGCCGAAGAATAGTATTTTAGTTTCATTAAACAATAAAGTAAGCACGGTAAAACATGGCTTTAATGGGATTATAATAAATGATGTTGATATAATGTATGGTAATTGTGATAATAAATTCAGATATCGTGATTTGGCGATTTGTGAGGCTAAAATATATAGACCGCTTAGAAAGTTAAAAGAAAATGAACGAATATTTAACAGTGAAAAATATATGATTAATGGGTATATGGGAATAAAGGGAAAAATAACTGTTGAGGAGTTTGAAAAAATAGGTAGAAGTTTTTCTTGACAAACCAAAAGTGAATGTTTAATATATAAAAGATGTAAACAAGAAAATTCTGTTACACTAAAAACAAAAGCTAAGTGTAATAAAGAAAGGGAATGATGAAAATGGCAGAAAAAGAAGTTTTACTGACATATGAAGGGTTACAAAAATTAGAGGCTGAATTAGAATATTTAAAAACAGAGAAAAGAAGAGAGATAGCTGAAAGAATAAAAGTTGCTACTGGTTTTGGTGACTTATCAGAAAATTCAGAATATGATGAAGCTAAAAATGAACAAGCTCAAGTTGAAATGAGAATAATAGATTTAGAGAACAAATTAAGAAATGTAAAATTAATTGACGAAGATGAAATTGAAACAAAGACAGTTCAAGTTGGTAACGTTGTTCAAGTTTTAGATATCGAATTCGATGAAAAAGTTGAATACAAAATTGTTGGTTCAACTGAAGTTGATTTGGCTGAAAATAAAATTTCAAATGAATCACCAATTGGTAGTGCATTATTAGGTAAAAAGAAAAATGAAGTTGTTGATGTTGAAACTCCAGGGGGAATTGTTCAACTTAAAATTTTAAAAATTACAAAATAAGGAAAATGGGAGAGCTTTTTTAAAAGGCTCTCTTTTTTAGACTGAGAAAACTCCTAACTCGTCCTCCTTGTATAAAAATAAAGGGATTGTACCTGCTAGTTTTTTGTGATATAATGCCAATACGAATGTGAAAACATTTGGAAAAAATTAACTTTACTATGAAATGAAAGGGGAAAGTTGTATGAACGAAGAAAACAACATGAATCAAAACATTGAACAAGAAGATTTAAATGAATTAATGAAGGTAAGAATCGCGAAATTAGAGGATTTACGTGAGAAAGGAAAAGACCCATTTCAAATTGTTAAATTTGATAGCAAGGATAATAGTAAAGATATAAAAGAGAAATTCGTTGACCCGGTAGAGGGAGAAGAAGCTGAGCCAGTAGTAGTTACACTTGCTGGTAGACTTATGGCTAAAAGAGGACATGGAAAAGCGTCATTCTGCGATTTACAAGATATGTATGGCAGAATTCAAATATATGTAAAATTAGACGAAGTTGGAGCTGAGTCTTATGAAGAATTTAAAAAATATGATATTGGTGACATTATAGGTATTACAGGAACAGTATTCAAAACACATATGGGAGAAGTTTCTGTAAAAGTTAAAGAAATTACACTTTTATCAAAATCATTAAGACCACTTCCAGAAAAGTTCCATGGTTTAAAAGATATGGATCTTAGATACAGACAAAGATATGTAGATTTAATAATGAATGAAGATGTTAAAGATACATTCATAGCTAGAAGCAAAATCATAAAAGGTATTAGAAAATACTTAGATGATAGAGGATACCTAGAAGTAGATACACCAATACTAAACACAATTCAAGGTGGAGCTACAGCTAGACCATTCGTTACACATCATAATACATTAGATTTAGATATGTACTTGAGAATTGCTCCAGAACTATATTTAAAGAGATTAATAGTTGGTGGATTCCATAAAGTTTATGAAATGGGAAGACTTTTCAGAAACGAAGGAATGGATATTAAACACAATCCAGAATTCACAACATTTGAGCTATATTCAGCTTATGAAGATTATAACGATATGATGGATTTAGTTGAAGGATTATTTTCAACGTTAGCACAAGATGTTTGTGGAACAACAAAGATAACATATCAAGGAACAGAAATTGACTTGACACCAGGTTGGAAGAGAATATCAATGATAGATGCTATAAAAGAAGTTACAGGAGCTGATTTTAACAAAGTAAATACAGATGAAGAGGCTGCTGAACTTGTAAAGAGTCTAGGAATTAATTTAGAAGGTTCAATAACAAGAGGAGATGCTATTGCATTAGTATTTGATGAAAAAGTTGAAGAAACATTAATTCAACCAACATTTATCATAGACTATCCAATAGAAATATCACCACTTGCAAAGAAAAAATATTCAGATCCAAGACTTGTTGAAAGATTTGAAGTTTTCATTGGTGGTAGAGAATATGGAAACGCATTCTCAGAACTAAATGATCCAATAGATCAAAAAGAAAGATTTATGGCTCAAGTTGCTGAAAGAGAAGCGGGAAATGATGAAGCAAATATGATGGATGAAGATTATGTTCAAGCTTTAGAATATGGACTTCCTCCAACAGGTGGTTTAGGAGTTGGAGTGGATAGACTTGTAATGCTACTTACAGATAGCTATTCAATCAGAGATGTACTATTATTTCCAACAATGAAACCATTAGACTAATATGTAATATGTGAAACGAAGCACTTTTCTTTGATAGGCCAATGTTTATAAAAGATAAAAGTGCTTCTTCATTGTTAAATTAAAATTTTGGTATAAGTGAAGGAGGAAAAATATGTATAGTAATTTTGACTTGAAAAAAATATTAATAATATTGTTAATATTCTTTATGTTACAATCGTTAGTTGGTTCGATAGATGTTATGGCATTATTGCTAACTTTGCCAGGTCTTATATTGGGTCTAACTGTACATGAATTTTCACATGCTAAAATGGCCGATAGATTAGGTGATCCAACGCCAGAAAGACAGGGAAGACTTACACTAAATCCACTTGCACATATGGATCCAGTTGGTATGATTTGTTTAGTATTTGCGAAGTTTGGATGGGGAAAACCAGTTCAAGTTGATCCAACATATTTTAGAAATCCATCAAGAGATAATATGTTAGTAGCTCTTGCTGGTCCAGTAAGTAATCTTATATTAGCGTTTATTTTGTTTTTAATTTTTCCATTTGCATTTTATTTCTTTATGCCTGGAAATACAGTTATGAATGAAATTTTATATACAATGATTTTATATGCTGCAAGCATAAATTTATCATTGTTTGCATTTAATTTGCTACCATTTCCACCACTTGATGGATCGAAAATTTTAGCCTATTTTTTAAAAGGAAAGGCAAGAGAGTTTTTATGGACACTTGAAAGATATTCAATGCTTATAATTGCGGTATTATTTGTTACAAACATACCTGCAATGATAATAGGTCCTGTAGTAAACGGAATTGGTAATTTTATGCTTGGAATATCTCAAAAACTAATATGGATGTTGATGTAGAAAAATCTAGAAAATAAAGGGAAGAATAAATATGTCAAAAGATGTACTATGTTTAGGAATTGAATCGAGTTGTGATGAAACGTCAGTTGCAGTTGTAAAAAACGGAAGAGAAGTTTTATCAAATGTTATTGCTACACAGATTGATATACATAAAAAATATGGGGGCGTTGTGCCAGAAATAGCATCACGAAACCATGTGGAAAATATCACGTATGTTGTAAAAGAAGCTTTGGAAAAGGCATCTGTTTCTTTGGAAGAAATAGATGCTATTTGTCCTACTTATGGACCTGGACTTGTTGGAGCTCTTTTGGTTGGACTATCGACAGCTAAAGCAATTGCATATGCGAGTAAAAAGCCTTTAGTTGGAACTCATCACATAGAAGGCCACATTGCAGCTAACTATATAACTCATAAAGATTTAGAGCCACCTTATTTATGCCTAGTTGTGTCTGGTGGTCACTCACATTTGGTTCACGTAAAAGATTATACTGAATTTGAAATATTAGGAAAAACACGTGATGATGCTGTAGGAGAAGCTTTTGATAAAGTTGCTAGAGTTATGGGGCTTGGATATCCTGGAGGGCCGGTTATTGATAAATTAGCAAAAGAAGGCGAACCAGTATATCATCTTCCAAGAACATACTTTGAAAATTTAGATTTTAGTTTTAGTGGAATAAAGACAGCAGTTTTAAATCTTGTGAACAAAGAAAAAGATAATATAAACATAAATAATTTATGTGCGAGTTTTGAAGAAGCTGTTACAGAGACGTTAACTACAAACGTTTTAAAAGCTGTGAAAATGCTTGGCTTAGACAAAGTTGCTATAGCTGGTGGTGTTTCAGCTAATAGTTATTTAAGAGAAAAAATGGAAAAAATGGGAAAAGAAAATAACTTAAAAATATATTATCCAGAATTGGTACTATGTACTGATAATGCGGCAATGATAGCTGCTGCCGGATATTATAATTTCATGGCAGGAAAAATATCTGATTTAAATTTAAATGCAGTACCTAATCTAAAAATAGGAGACTAACAGGAGTGTGATAAATGTGGCAATCTATGCAATATCGGATTTACATTTGTCATTTAGTAATAAAGATAAACCAATGAGTGTTTTTGGTGAAAAATGGCAAGGCTATGAAGAAAAAATAAAAGAAGACTGGCTTGCTAAAGTAAATGATGAAGATATAGTTATATTGTCGGGAGATTTGTCGTGGGCAATGTATTTAGAAGAGTCAAAAGAAGATTTTGAGTTTTTAAATAGCTTGCCTGGGAAAAAATACATATTAAAAGGTAATCATGACTATTGGTGGACTACGACTAAAAAGATGAATGAATTTTTGATGAAAAATGGATATGAAAACATATATTTTATATATAATAATGCGTATGATTTAGGTGAATATATGCTTGCTGGCACAAGATATTGGGATTACGACGAAGAAACTGAGGACAATGACAAAATATTTAATAGAGAAATTCTGAGAGCAAGATTGTCATTAGATGCAGCAAAAAGCTTAAATCCAGATAAACCGATAATTTTTACAACGCATTATCCACCAAACGATAGGATAATAAAAGCGCTTAGTGAGTATAACATAAGTGTTTGGATTTATGGACATTTACATACTAAGTATGAGGAAAATATGGTTGATATCTCAGGTATTCAGACATATTTAACATCGTGTGATTATCTTGATTTCAAATTATTGGAAATTGGAACAGCTTAATGCACTTATTTTTCTGTGCGTTTTTTGAAAAAAACTTGGAAAATACAAGTGCCTGTGATATAATGACCACTACGGGATTGCTATGTCCAAAAATAATTAGTTGTTAGACAATGATAAATTATACTTGTGTGTTAAATCATATGCAGTAATTAACGTAGGATATAGAAAAAAAGAAAGAATTTATAAAACAAAAAGGAAGGGTAATAACAATGAGTTCAAAATTAGAAAAATTAGAGAATAATTTAGTAAAACTAGAGATAACAATAGAAGCAGAGAAATTTGAAGAAGGTATGTCAAAAGCATTTTTTAGAAATGCAAAACATTTTGCAGTACCTGGTTTTAGAAAAGGTAAAGTTCCAAGAGATATAGTTGAAAAACACTATGGTGAAGGAATTCTTTATGAAGATGCGTTCAACATAGTTGCTCAAGATGCATATGAAGCTGCTATTGAAGAGCATAAACTTGATATCGTTTCTTCTCCAGAAATTGACATTACACAAATTGGAAAAGGAAAAGAATTAATATTTACAGCAGTAGTTACTGTTAGACCAGAAGTTAAACTTGGTAAATACAAAGGTATCAAATTAGAGAAAAAAGAATATAAAGTTACAGCTAAAGATGTTGATGCTGAAATAAAAGCAATGGCAGAAAAAAATGCAAGAATGGTTAATGGAGATGAAAATTCAGTAATCGAAAATGGTTCTACTGCAGTAATTGATTTTGAAGGTTTTGTTAATGGAAAAGCTTTTGATGGCGGTAAAGGTGAAAACTACTCATTAGAAATCGGTAGCAACACTTTTATTCCAGGTTTTGAAGACCAATTAATTGGTTTAAAAATGAATGAAGAAACAGAAGTTAATGTAACTTTCCCAGAAAACTATTTCTCAGCAGATTTAGCAGGAAAACCAGCTGTATTTAAAGTTAAAATACATGAAGTAAAGATGAAAGAATTACCAGAAATTGATGATGAATTTGCTAAAGATGTTAGTGAATTTGATACATTAAAAGAATTAAAAGAAGATATTAAAAAGAAATTGACTGAAGAAAATGAGAAAAAAGCTAAATATGAGATGGAAGAAGCTGCAATCAAAGAGGTTTGCGAGAATACGGAAATTGATATTCCTAAGGTAATGATTGATCATGAAGTTGAAGACTATATGAAAGAGCTTGAATCAAGACTTGCATACCAAGGAATGGATATGAAAACATATTTAAGCTTAATGGGTAAAGATGTAGAAGATTTCAAATCTCAATATGTTGAAAGAGCTACAACAAACGTAAAAACAAAATTAGTTTTAGAGGAAATCTTCAAAGTAGAAAATATTGAAATTACAGATAAAGATATCGAAGAAAAATTAAGAGACTTTGCTAAAAACTATGGTGCAACAGGTGCAAATGTAGATGAATTAGTTAAAAATCCTACAGATCAATTAAAGAACTTTGCTTCTGAAGAATTAAAATATGATTTAGCTGTAAAATTCATTATTGATAACGCTAAATAATAGTGAATGTAAGTATTAAATATTTACATAAGAAGAAAGGATGGTTTTTATGATAACTAACGATTTAGTGCCTTATGTTGTTGAAAAAACAAGTAATGGTGAAAGATCATATGATATTTTTTCTAGATTATTAAAAGATAGAATAATATTTATAGGAGATGAAATAACAGATGCTACAGCTAGTGTAGTTGTTGCTCAGTTATTATTTTTAGAATCAGAAGATCCTGATAAAGATATTCACATATATATAAATAGTCCTGGTGGCAGTGTTACAGCTGGTATGGCTATTTATGATACAATGAAATATATTAAACCAGATGTTTCTACAATATGTGTAGGAATGGCTGCTAGTATGGGTGCGTTCTTACTTGCTGCAGGTGCTAAAGGAAAAAGATATGCGCTTCCAAATGCAGAAATAATGATTCACCAACCTTTAGGTGGTGCAAAAGGTCAAGCATCAGACGTTAAAATACATGCGGAATTCTTGCTTAAGACAAGAGATAAACTAAATAAGATTTTAAGTGAGAACACGGGTAAACCATTGGAAGTTATTGAAAAAGATACTGATAGAGATAACTTTATGATTGCAGAAGATGCAAAAGAATATGGTTTAATCGATGAAATCATGACAAGAAAAGTATAGTATTAGTTGTGTAGGGAGTTTTATACTTCCTACACAATCGTTGTATATGGAGAGTTTTTACAAAAGATAACTTTTAAGAAAAGGAGGAATGTGTAATGGCAAAATATGAAGATGGCAAAAATGTTAAATGTTCATTTTGTGGTAAGCCTCAAGACGTTGTTAAAAGAATTATTGCGGGACCTGGTGTATATATATGTAATGAGTGTATAGGTCTTTGCTCAAATATAATTGAAGATGAAATGAATGAATATGAAGATGCTATTGAAGATAATGAATTTGTAATGCTTACGCCAGCTGAAATAAAAGAAAAATTGGACGAATATGTAATTGGACAAGATTCTGCGAAAAAGTCTTTAGCTGTTGCGGTTTATAATCATTATAAAAGAATAAATCATCAAGAAAATTTGTCTGAAGATGAAGATGATGTAGATATTCAAAAAAGTAATATTTTGATGCTTGGTCCAACAGGTTGTGGAAAAACGTATTTGGCGCAAACACTTGCTAAGATACTTAATGTTCCATTTGCAATTTCTGATGCAACAGCACTTACTGAAGCTGGATATGTTGGAGAAGACGTTGAAAATATTTTGTTAAAGCTTATTCAGGCTGCTGATTATGATGTTGAAAGAGCTCAAAAAGGTATTATATACATAGACGAAATTGATAAGATTTCTAGAAAATCAGAGAATGTTTCTATTACTCGTGACGTTAGTGGTGAAGGTGTTCAACAAGCCCTTTTGAAAATTATAGAAGGTACGGTTGCTTCAGTTCCACCTCAAGGTGGTAGAAAACATCCTCATCAAGAGTTTTTACAAATAGATACAACTAATATTTTATTTATTTGTGCTGGTGCTTTTGAAGGATTAGATAAAACGATTAATGCTAGAGTTGGAAAGAAAAATATTGGTTTTGGTGCGGAAATTGAAAAACAAGAAGAAACCAAGGATAAGGACTTACTTGAAAAATTATTGCCACAAGATTTAGTTAAGTTTGGTTTAATTCCTGAATTTGTTGGTAGACTTCCTGTAATAACTACTGTTCAACCTCTTTCAAGAGATGCTTATATTGAGATTATGACTAAACCAAAAAATGCGTTAGTTAAGCAATATAAGAAATTATTTGAATTAGATGGTGTTGAGCTTGAGATGGAAGATGCTGCGTTAGATGCAATTGTTGATAAGGCGATCGAGAGAAAAACGGGTGCAAGAGGATTAAGAGCAATTTTGGAAGAAACAATGAGAGACATAATGTTTGAGATTCCTACAAATAAGGCGATTTCTAAGTGCATTATAACAAAAGAAACTGTGATGCAATTAGAACCACCTAAGCTTATATATGACAATGTAGAAGATACTGTTGCTAAAGTTAGTGCATCAACTAAGAAAACAAGCAAAAAAACTACTAAACTAAAGGATGTGGACTCGGCTTCTTAAAAAATAGGGGGATTTTTTATGAGTGAATATCAAGTTGGTGATGTTGTGGAAACGAAAAAACAGCATCCATGTGGTAGTAAAAAATGGGAAATAACTCGTATAGGCGTAGATTTTAAGCTTAAATGCTTGGGATGTGGTCACGTGGTAATGCTAGAACGTGAAAAAGCAATGAAGATAATAAGAAAATTATCAACATAAATGGGGGACAAGAGTTTGATGATATTTATAAAAATATTATCAAATTTCTTGTCCTTTTTCTTTTAACAAAATACATTGATTTAAACGAGAATTGAGTGTTTGAGAAGCGTTGACACCAAGCTCATTAAAGTATAAAATATATGCATAAATGTGAGGAGGGTACTATGAAAAAAATAAAATTCAGTGATGTTTTTGTACCAAGATATAGACTATATTTGATATTAATTTTATTGATTTTATTATATATGTGCATTTTGAGCCAAGAATATGCTCCTATAATGATTTTAGTGTCAACCGTGATTTATGCGTATGTATTGTTTATAACGTATAAAAAGAATGAAGAGATAAAGGAAAGAATTGTAAATACAATGAATAGTTTCATTTTTAAATTGAAGACTGATGAAACTGTTTTGAATTTTCCAATTCCATCAATGATTGTAAATGATCAAGGTGATATTCTTTGGAATAATAATGAGCTTGAATTGTTGTTTAAGGGAATCAACAAACAAAAATACATTGAAAATGTTATTAAGGAATTAAACGAAGAGTATGATAAAAAGTTTATTGGTATAGATAAGGAGATTAATATACATGATAAACATTATAGATTACTTGGAAATATGCTAAATATTAAAAAGAAACGTTCTCATGAAAAAGAAAGTGTATTAATGCTTTATTTTATTGATAGAACAGAATATTATAGACTTTTCAGAATGTACGACGATTCTAAGAATGCTGTTGCTGTTGTTACTGTTGATAACTACGAGGAATTAGTGCAAGGAATGATTGATACAGATAAACCACAGCTTATTGCGTCAGTGGAAAAGAAACTTAGAAATTGGTTTTCGTTTACTGGTGGAATAATGACAAGCCTTGATAGAAATAAATATTTATTAGTTTTTGAAAAGAAGTTTGTAAAAGAGTTTATGAACAATAAATTTCAAATACTGGATGAGATTAAAGAAATTTCTTTAAGTAATAAAATTCCGGTTACGCTAAGTATTGGTATGGTTGTTGAAGAAGGTACTAATATTGAAAAGTTCCAAAATGCTCTTGCAACTATAGATATTGCTTTGGGTAGAGGTGGAGACCAGGCTGTAGTTAGAAAAAATGGCAAATATGAATTTTTTGGTGGTAACACTAAAGAGTTAGAAAAGACTACAAAAGTAAAACCAAGGGTTATTTCTCAGGCTTTAAAAGAGCTTATGGGTGAGGCTAGTAACATTGTTATAATGGGGCATCAAAATATGGATGCGGATTCACTTGGTTCGGCGATGGGTATTTACAGATTAGCAAAGAGCTTAGATAAAGATGCCATGATAGTGGTTAATGATTATGGTGTTGCGATTGATGGCCTTTGCAAGAAAATTTCGAAAGATGAGCAATACCAAAATGTTTTACTTTCAGAAGATGAAATTCTTTCTAGAATGACAGAAAATACACTTTTAGTTGTTGTAGATACACATTTAAACGATTATGTAAATTCTGTAGAAGTATTAAAAAATGCAAGCAAGGTTGTAATAATTGATCATCATAGAAGAAGTACGGATGCTATAGAAAATGCAGTATTAACATTCCATGAAGTTTATGCTTCTTCGGCAAGTGAGTTGGTTACTGAGTTATTACAGTATTCAGATACTAAGATAGTTCCTACAACTCTAGAAGCTGAATGCTTGTATGCGGGTATATTAACAGATACCAAGAATTTCACACAAAAAACAGGTGTTAGAACTTTTGAAGCGGCTGCATTTTTGAAGAAAACTGGTATTGATGTTGCTTCGATAACAAAGGCGTTTCAAAATGATGTTGATACATATGTAGCAATAGCTGATGTAATCCGTAATTCAGAGATTATATTTGATAATATTGCTATTGCGATTTGTCCATCTGGAATAGAAAATCAAATTCAAATAACAGCGCAAGCTGCGGATGAACTATTGAATTTGAATGGAATTGAAGCATCTTTTGTATTATCAAAATATGATAATAAAGTTTATATAAGTGGTCGTTCAACAGGAGAGCATAATGTTCAGATTATTCTTGAAAAATTTGGTGGCGGCGGTCATATGATGATTGCTGGTGCACAAATTGAGGGTGCTGAAGTTGAAGATGTTAAGAAACTACTTATTGATGTAATTACAGAGATGAAAAAAGAAAAATCATAATATATTTTACAAAAGAAAAAGGCGAGCATAGGTTGTTTTAGTTTGCTCGCCTATTTTAGAGAATTTATGAATTTGGAGGGGTTTTGATGAAAGTTATTTTAACACAAGACATAAAATCTGTAGGTAAGAAGGGACAAATTATTGATGCTTCAGATGGATATGCGAGAAATTATTTGATTCCTAAAAAATTAGCTGTAGTTGCTGATGCTACTAATCTTAATGAATTAAAAACAAAACAAGATGCTAATAAATATAAGCATGATATGACAATGGCTAATGCTAAGGAACTAGCTGAAAAAATGAAAAAATTTGAAATAACTTTTAAAATAAAAGCTGGTGATAATGGTAAAACTTTTGGAAGTGTTACTGCTAAAGATATCGCAAGTGAACTTGCAAAAAAATATTTTGTTGAAGTTGATAAAAAGAAAGTTTGTTTAGATGATGCTATAAAAACACTTGGGGTTTATAATGTTGAAATCAAATTGTTTGAAGGTATTAGCGGAATTTTGAAAGTAAATATAATTGCTGAATAGTGATAAAATAATTCATGTGAGGGGAATAATATGAATGATGAATTATTAGGGAGAATACCGCCAAATGATATGGAAGCGGAACAGGCTGTTTTGGGTTCTATGCTTGTTGACAAAGATGCAGTTTTGACGGTTTTAGAAATTTTAAAACCTGAAGATTTTTATAGAAATGAACATGCTGAGATTTATGGTGCGATTCTTGATTTGTATGAAGCGGGAAAACCAATTGATTTATTGACTTTGAAAGAACAACTTAGACTTCGTGGTAAATATGATGTTATAAATGGTTTTGAATATCTTGCATCACTTACAAATCCGATGTATTCAATTTCGAATGTTGAAAATTATGCAAATATTGTTTGGGAAAAATCAATTCTTAGGAAATTGATTAAAGCTTCAAACAAGATAAGTAAAGAAAGTTATGAAGCACATGATGATGCCACAGCAATTACTGAAAGAGCTGAAAAAGAAATTTTTAATATTGTTCAAAGAAAAAGTTCTTCGTATGCACTTATTAAAGATGTTCTTGTAGATACATTTAATAATTTGGAAGAGCTTGCAACTAGAGAAGATGGTGTTGTTGGTATTCCTAGTGGATTTATTGATTTGGATAATAGAACACTTGGTTTTATGCCAGGTCAGTTGGTAATTGTTGCTGCGAGACCGGCTATGGGAAAATCTGCGTTTGCACTTAATATTTTAGCGAATGCATCAATTAGAGCTAAAAAGTCAGTTGTATACTTCAGTCTCGAGATGAGCAAGGAAGAATTAACAAGCAGAATTCTAGCAAGTGAAGCGATGGTTGATAGTACTAAAATAAGAAGTGGTAAGCTTGAAGATGAAGATTGGATTAGTCTTACAAATGCTTCGGGTACTTTGTCTGAAGCTAAGATTATTTTAGACGATACTTCTGGATTTACTCCTATTGAACTTCGTGCAAAATGTAGAAAACTTAAAATGGAATATGATATTGGACTTATTGTAATTGACTACTTACAGCTTATGGATGCTTCAAGAGTTTCAACAAGCAGACAAGCTGATATTTCTGAAATAAGTAGATCGTTAAAGGTTTTGGCGAGGGAAATTGGCGTTCCAATAATTGCGCTTTCTCAGCTTAGCCGTGCGCCTGAGCAAAGACCTGATCATAGACCTATGCTTAGTGACCTTAGAGAATCTGGATCAATCGAGCAAGATGCCGACATTGTTATGTTTTTATATCGTGATGATTATTATAATCCTGAAACAGAAAAGAAAAATGTGGCTGAAGTAATTGTTGCTAAAAACAGAGGTGGCTCAACAGGTACAACCGAACTTCTATGGTTAAATCAATACACAAAGTTTGTTAACTTGGATAGATATCACAGTTAAAAGAGGTGAATAAGAGATTGCTTGAAAAGGTTAGAAGCATAATAGAAAAATATAATTTAATAAATAAAGATGACAAGGTGTTAGTTGGGGTTTCGGGAGGTCCTGATTCTATTACACTTTTGAATACATTATATGAACTTGGATATAATATATGCACAGCCCATGTTAATCATGGAATCAGAGAAAATGCAGATAATGACGAAAATTTTGTTAAAGATTTTTGTGAAAAAAGAAAAATTCCTTGTTTTATTAAAAGAGTAAGATTGAAAGAAATTGATTCTGATATGACTTTAGAAGAGCTTGGTAGAAAGATTAGATATGATTTTTTTGATGAAATTATGAAGCAAGAAAATTGTACTAAAGTAGCAACTGCTCATAACGCCAATGATAATGCTGAAACTGTTCTTATGAATATTATTAGAGGGTCTGGAATGTCTGGACTTAAAGGGATTGAAATTTCTAGAGGATATATTATTAGGCCTCTTTTAGAAGTTACAAGAAAAGAGATTGAGGAGTATTGTGAAAAAGAAAATTTAACGCCTTGTCATGATGAATCAAATGATGAAGCTATTTATACAAGAAACAAGGTCAGACTTGAGTTAATTCCGTATATTGAAAAAAATATAAATTCTAATGTTATTAATAATATTAATAGAATGTCAGAAATAATTTCGGATGAAGAAGAATATATTAATAAACAGGTAGATATTTCGTATAAAGATTGTTTAATTGCAAAAGAAGAAGAAAGGGTTGTTTGTAACTTAAAAAAGTTTAACGAACTAGAAAAAACTATACAAAAAAGATTAATTATAAGGTTTATTGGAGATGTTTTGGGCAATGTTAAAGATATCGAAAGAGTACATATTCAAGATGTCTTGAAACTTTGTAAAAATAATGTTGGTGGAAAATTTTTGACACCTAACAAAAACATAAAAGTAGCAGTAAATAAGGGAATTGTAGAGTATATGAAGTTATAGTTTTATTCTTTACACTTTTTTTAGACTATGATAACATATATTTTGAATTTATTAGATAAATAAGGAGGAGCAAATGAAAAAATCATTTAGAGGAATTGCACCGTTGATCATAACAATGCTATTATTATTCTTTTTAGCAGGTATGTTTGCTGATGCAGAAAATGCGAAGTCAATGTCTTATATGGACTTGCTTGCAAGTATAGAGTCTGGAGAAGTTGCAAGTATTGAACTTGCAAATGATTCTTCAACTGCTGTTGTTTTATTAGTTGGAGATTCAGAAAATTCTGATGAAATTCCAGTTAATATTCCAAGTAGAGAAGCTTTTATTGAATATGCACAAGAAGCTAGAAAAGAAGGAGCAACATTTGACTTGAAATTAGGCGAACCTTCAATGGCGCTTACATTACTTGATTATGTTACACCAATTGGTTTCGTATTAATGCTTATTTTATTCTGGGTATTTATGATGCAAACAGTTGGTGGTGGAAAAGGTGCAATGTCTTTTACAAAGAGCAGAGCTAAACTTTTCAATCCAGAAGATAAAAATAAAATAACATTTAAAGATGTTGCTGGATTACCAGAAGAAAGAGAAGAATTACAAGAAATTGTAGAATTTTTGAAATATCCTAAAAAATTTATAGATATGGGTGCAAGAATACCAAAGGGAGTTTTACTTGTTGGTCAACCAGGTACAGGTAAAACATTACTTGCCAAAGCTGTTGCTGGCGAGGCGGGAGTTCCATTTTATTCAATAAGTGGATCTGATTTCGTTGAAATGTATGTTGGTGTTGGTGCATCAAGAGTTAGAGAATTATTCGGTGAAGCTAAATCAAAAGGCGGACCATGTATAATATTCATAGACGAAATAGATGCAGTTGGTCGTCAAAGAGGCGCTGGTCTTGGTGGCGGTCATGATGAAAGAGAACAAACACTTAACCAATTGCTTGTTGAAATGGATGGATTCGGAACAAATAGTGGAATTATAGTTTTGGCTGCTACAAACAGACCAGATATCTTAGATAGAGCACTTCAAAGACCAGGAAGATTTGATAGACAAATTGTAGTTCCTGCTCCAGATGTTAAAGCAAGAGAGGAAATTTTAGCTTTATATGCTAAGAAGAAAAAATTAGGTAATGATATAGATCTTGGCGTACTTGCTAAGAATACAGCTGGTTTTACAGGTGCTGATTTAGAAAATATGATGAATGAGGCTGCGCTTATAGCTGCTAGAAAAGATAAGACAGTTATAGGAATGGAAGAGATGGAAGACGCTATGACTAAAGTTATTATGGGACCAGAAAAGAGGAGTAAAGTTATTTCTGAAAAAGATAGAAACTTAGTTGCTTATCATGAAGGTGGTCATGCGGTTGTTAGTAGATTTTTAGAACATTCAGAGCCAGTTCATCAAATCTCTATTATTCCTAGAGGAACAGCTGGTGGATATACAATGTATAAAAATACAGAAGATAAATCATTCATGTCAAAATCTGAAATGGAAGATAAGATTGTTTCATTACTTGGTGGTAGAGTTGCAGAACAACTAATATTAAATGATATTAGCACAGGTGCTTCAAATGATATTGAAAGAGCAAGTAAAATTGCTAGAAGCATGGTAATGAGATACGGTATGAGTGAGAAGCTTGGAACAATTACTTTTGGAAATGATCAAGAAGAAGTGTTCCTTGGAAGAGACATAAATAATGTTAAAAATTATAGTGATGATATAGCTGCTGTAATCGATATGGAAGTTAAGAGAATAATTGATACAGGGTATGATAGAGCGAAACGTATATTAGAACAAAATGTTAATAAACTTCATACAGTTGCTAAAGTGTTATTAGAAAAAGAAAAAATCGAAGGCGACGAATTTGAAGCTATCATGAATTCATAGTTTATAATGAGATACTTAGATTAAATTTATCTAGGTATCTTTTTTTTGGAAAAAAGATTAGGTATAATATTAAAAAGGGAGGAATTGTTATGTCTAATGATGAATTACTAATCCAGATAAGAGAACAAGAAGAAATAAATATCCAATTGAAAAAAGAGATAGAAGATTTAAAAAAAATAATTTCTGATTATAAAAAAAGTATTAGTCATGCGAAACAAATGATGGATAAGGCGCCAAAAGAATAATGAGGTGATAACAAATGATGAACGATACTGAAGATTTGATAAATAAACTTTCAAAATTAAAAATTGAGTATGAATTATTATATGAGGAATTCAAAGAATTAGAGAACATTTACTTTCAAATTGAAGAGAAGGATTATGAGATTGCATTAATTATAAGAAAATTGGAAACCAAATTTCTTGAAAAAGAAAAACTTAGATTACTTGAAGAAAAAAATAAATTAGAAAAATATATGAGGGATGTCTATGGCGGGAAATAATTTTTATTTGTTTGGTAAATTTAAAACAAAATTACAAGATGATTATGAGGCGGAAATAAAGGGAAAATCTAAGGAAGAAATAAAGCTTATTGATGCCAAATATACTGCTGAACTAGAAATTATAGAACAAAGATTAATGGCTGAAGATGCGGAGAATTTCTTACAAAGGTCACTTTTCAATGCATCTATTTCTTTTTCTGATGTAGAGGCATTAAAGACGTTTCTTAGTGATGTTCGTAAAGGTGCTTATGGTGATAAAGTAAGTGGTGATAGAGTTTTTGAACTTAGTTATTTTGATGATATAAAGGCTTTGCTTTCTAAAAGTTTAGATGAATATAGAGGAAGTATTGATCGTTCTTTAGTAATTCAACATGATGAGTCTTTATCGGAAGTTCAAAAAGATACAGCGAGACTTGAAAAAATAGCTAAAAGAAAAGCTACTCTAGAGCGTGAATCTGCTGTTATGGATTATGCAGATACTGATGAATTTAAAAAAGTATTTGAACGAATGCAAAGTTGTAAAACTGTTTTAGAGAAATTTATTAATGATAGAAGTAGAAAAGAAAATTTTAATATGAATACAACCTTTCTTTCAAGAAATCGCGAAACGAGAAGGTTAGATGTCTCTGAAAAAGTGTTAGCTGATATGTTATTGGGAAGAGGAAATAGTGAAACAGAGCGTTTCAAGCTTTATCTATTTGAGCTTGCAGTTGGAGAGCGATATGCTAACATGAAAGATTTAGTAAAGCATATGAAGGCTGTAAATGCCGCTTTGCCTCTTGAACAAGATCCTACTGAAGTTGTGAGGATGAAATCTATGCTTAAAAGTTTTAGTAACATGAGAGATTTTATGAAGAAAGTTGATGCGATGAGTGAAATAAATTCACAAAATTCTAATTTGCAGAGTTTATATGATGAGGTATACAGCTTTCACAGAAATTCGGGTCAAGTATTAAGTGGTATAGATGCGGCAAGAAATGATAAGGCGAAAAAGATTGCCAGATGTGATGAAGAAAAAAATATATTAGGATTATTGAGTAGTGCAGAAAAAGGATTATCTCATACTACTGCAAAGACTAGAACAATTGAAGCGTTGAGTAAAGATGCTGTAAATATAGATGAAATTGTTTATGCACATAAAAAATATGAAAAAGTATCAGATATTAGTTATTTAGTTAATACGTTGAAACAGATGGATGATGAGAGAGGTAAACATGTTTTGGATACTAGTTATGTAGTAAAAGGTAAACATGAAATGCTTACATCATATTTAGAAAGTATTTTAGATATAAATTCTTGTCAATCTGTTGATATTATGAGTGGTGTTTTAGCGAATGTAACAGATGAGCAACGTGAAAATATTAGAGCTTTTGAACTTGGAAGTTATGATAGAGCTTCTGAAGAAATGGCTTTGATTATTCAACAAAAAAGATTAGAAATGCTATTTGGACAAGATGCTATTAGAGAAGGACAAGATGGTTTGTTTTTGTATAGAGCGGGCTATATAGATCAAGAGACTGACGCGATAAGGGCTAGAATGCCAGGGGCAAAAAAACAAGTAGGTACTCACGTGGGATATGGTAGTTCGAGCAAGGAATACAAGTCACCGTTTATTTCTACTACGACAGATCCTTTAATTATGGCTACATATGTATATAATATGGAAGAGAAAAATGCAGTAAGCGAAGAGAGAACTCCTCAAATGGTAATAGATGGGCTTGCATTACATACTATAATGTCGGATAGATTGGAATCTTTACAGACAACTCCATTTGCTATAACTGGTGAGACAGATTTTTTAAGATTATTAATGAGTTCTCCTGAAATAAGTAGTTCTCCTGAGCATTTGGACAAAATAAATAGAAGATTAGAAGAACTTTTACATGCGAAAGTTTATACACGAGATGAAAATTTGCCGACGATGATACATCCAATAGTTGTAGAACAAGTGAATGAACAAGAGTTTAAGGCAATAGAGGGAGTAAGGGAAGAGGGTGAGGCTTATTCTATACGTGAACTTGGTGAAGATAGAAGAAGAAAGCTTAGAGATTTTGGTAGGGCGTCATTAGAAGTACCGATAAAATCTTGTATACCAGTGAATTATGTCTCGCCGGATACGAAGAAAAGTGTGAGAGTTACGCACGAGATTGATCCACTTCAAAGTGATTTTATTCAAGCGATGGATTTTTCGGATGGAGAAAAATTAACACGTTTTATTAGAGAAAATCAGCAAGAGTCTGTGATAAGACGTCTTGAGGCGATTTTGTCTGAAGAATGGAATCCAGAATCTGATAATGAAAAAACTCTAAATCCGCTGGAGAGAGAGTTTGCAAGGTTGTATTATATTGAACGAAGACCACTGAAAGAAATTAAAAAGATTTTTGGAGATGTTGATACGACTAAAAAATTCAATGATCCTACATTTCAACTTGCTTTATCGGAACAGTTGAGGAATGATATTATAGGAAAATTGAGTCAAGATGATGTGATAAGAAGAAAACTGGAAAATTGTGGAATGGATATGCAGCAAGGTCAAGGAAAAGATACAGCTGGTGTTATTCCTCATGGAGTTGAAAGAAGTGTGATTTCTGACAAAGAAGCTCCTGTTGGAAGGGCGTCATATCAAGGAATTGACGTGAATGAAGGTCAAGGAATGAGAGTTGATATAAGGATGCCTATAAAAAGGAAAAAACGTAGTGAGGCCGAAAAAGCTGCTAGGGATTATCTTGATACAATTGGAAAAAATATGCAATATGAAATATCTGAATAAAAATATTGAAATAATTGCCAAAATATGTTAACATAATAATGTATGGAGCAATTTTTAGAAAGGGGTTTTCTGGTATGGAAAACAAGACGTACAAGGAAAGAGCAGAGCATGCACTGAAGGAGCTTTTGCTGAGCGAAAGTGACTTCAAGCCGGTGAATGAGATGCAGACGTATGCCATGGAACTGAAAGCTTTTCTGGAGGTTGGTAACCTTAACGAAAGAATGATGTTTCTGAAAGACGCTGTGAATGGAATTTACAGCAAGAAGGCGCGTTCTGGTCAGGCCTGGCTGAACCATGTGGTGGATATCACTTTTGACCTGTTTGAGGAGAACTTTTCCAAAATCAAATAATGAAAGTTGAGATGACAAAAGATGGCTAAAAGACCTGCATTTACGGTGATCAATGGTGTTGTCGTTGCACGTGATGTTGAGTTTGAGTGGTTTCCTGGTTTTTCCGCAGCGCAGAAGCGCAGATCGATTGAGGCGATGCACAGAGAGATTCCTGGCGCGACGCTCGAGGTTAGCACCAAGAGCAAGGAGCAGCTGGGCGTAAAGCTTAGTGCATTTACCCTGAAACTGGGTGGAAAGTCGCTTGAGTCGATTTTTCAGGGTTCCAAGGTGTTCAAACAGGGTGGCCCGTACATTGATATGTATGACAAATCGCCCCGTGATGCCAAACACGACCTGAGACTCAAGACTTCTGGCGAGCTGGAAGCGTTTGAGTACAACGGAGTGCGATGGGAACTGCTTCCGCGAACCGCGTTCTACGATTACATCTACGTGAAGGCGGTGAAGGAATGCCTGACCCGCGATGAGCTGCAGAAGGTTGCCGAGTATCAGTTTTTCACTGATATTGAGTTCAATCCTCAGAAGTCCATCAACACCCAGGCGCGAGCTATCGCGATTGTGAAATGTTTGATGGAAACTTATGATGAGATTCCTGAATTCAATCAGTCGGCGTGGCTTGCATGGCACGCTCGTCATGTACGGGGATGATCTAATGTTGTAACATTAAAAGAGACCGAGATGCTCTTGCAGCAGCTCGGTCTTTTTACGTCTATTTTTATTTTTTTACTGGTTCGATTTTTTCGATTCCACCCATATATGGTCTTAAAGCCACAGGAACATTAACGCTTCCATCTTCATTTACGTTATTTTCAAGTAAGGCGATAAGTCCACGAGGAGTAGCTAAAACTGTATTATTTAGAGTTGATACTAAATAGTTTCCGTCAGTACCTTTTGCACGAATACCAAGTCTTCTAGCTTGAGCGTCGCCAAGAGTAGAACAGCTACCAACTTCGAAATATTTTTGTTGTCTTGGGCTCCAAGCTTCGATATCACATGACTTAACTTTCAAATCAGCCAAATCCCCACTGCAGCATTCAAGTGTTCTAACAGGAACATCTAAACTTCTGAAAAATTCGACTGTATAGCTCCACATTTTGTTATACCAATCCATTGAATCTTCTGGCTTACAAAGAACAACCATTTCTTGTTTTTCAAATTGGTGAACTCTGTAAATACCTCTTTCTTCGATACCATGAGCACCAACTTCTTTTCTGAAGCAAGGAGAGTAAGATGTAAGTGTTAAAGGTAATTCTTCTTCTTTAAGAAGTTGACCTTTAAATTTACCAATCATAGAATGCTCAGAAGTACCAATCAAGAATAAGTCTTCACCTTCGATTTTATACATCATAGCTTCCATTTCAGCAAAGCTCATAACACCGTTAACCACATCGCTTCTAATCATGAATGGAGGAATGCAGTATGTGAATCCCTTGTCAATCATGAAATCTCTAGCATATGAAATCATTGCAGAATGAAGTCTTGCAACATTTCCCATTAAATAATAGAATCCGTTACCACTAGTTCTACCAGCACTTTCTTTGTCGATACCATTAAGTTTGTCCATAATATCAGCATGATAAGGAACTTCAAAAGCAGGAACAACAGGTTCTCCATAAACTTCATTAACAACATTTTCTGTATCATCTTTACCTATTGGAACAGAATCGTCGATAATATTAGGAATAACCATCATTTTAGTTTTAATTTCCTCTGCAAGTTTTGTTTCCTTTTCTTCAATTTCAAGTAATTCTTCATTTATTTTAGAAACTTCAGCTTTGATGGCGTTAGCTTCTTCAACCTTTTTCTCTCTCATTAAATTACCAATCTCGGAGCTTTTACTATTCCTTTCAGCTCTAAGTGTGTCACCTTTAAGTCTTGCATCTCTAAGCTCTTTGTCAAGTTCAATAACTTCATCAACTAAAGGTAGTTTTTGAACTTGAAATTTTTTCTTGATATTTTCCTTAACAATATCAGGATTTTCTCTTAAAAATTTGATGTCTAGCATAAAATAAAACCTCCTTAAAAATATTTGCTAAATATACAAAAACTCTCCCAAATCCAAAGGACGAGGGAGAGTCGTGGTACCACCTTAATTACTTCTTTGACGCACTGTAACCTATGCGGGCAGGTTTAGTTTTCACTAAAAAGCTCATGAGTAGATTCACAAATCAAATCTTACCAATTTTCACCAACCATTGGCTCTCTAAAAGATTTAAAATAAGCTACTAGTCTCAATCATCGCAACATATGTAAGAATTATACATTCGTTCCATACAAAAGTCAAGATTAAGAAATGTATAAATCGTCCACGGGGGACGTCCATTAAATGGACGAAAAAGGACAAGAGAAACGTCCCCTTGTCCTTTTGTCGTTTTGTTAAGCGAATGGCGGCATGTTAAGCGGTGGTGTGGTTCCAACCCAGCCAGTAGCGCCTCCGCTGCGGCGACCATCCATGAAAACGGTTCCATCAGAAAAGAATGTGATGTTGGAATGGTATCCGTACCGATCTACCAAATTTTGGCGATGTTCTACTTCGTCTTTTGCAGCAAGCAACATGAAGACTTTTTCACTTACTGGAACGTGAGTGGCGCGGAGATCGAGCATTTCAGCGAAAGACAGTTTGGTTTTGGTAATCACGGTCAACCCCTCCTATGTGGTAAAGTTCACATAAAGTATACGACGGTTTTTGGAACTTAGCAAGAGGGACGCCCCTTTTTGTGAAAATATTTCACAAAAAGGGGCGTCCCTCTTGCTAAATTGGACAAAAGCCCGTCCCTTGTCCAATCTCCCATGTTGATACTCTTGTATCTTAAAGGCAAATTTGGTAAAATCAGAAGCGATGGGAGGCGAATAGTGTGTTTTGGAGAAAAAAAGAGAAAATCGAGCTATATATGGAAATTCCAAGAAAAGATGCAACGCCACTTGAAGCTTTGTGGATTTCAGGAGAGGCGGATAAAGATATTATATCTATAAGAAATGTGTATTTTGCGTTAATCATGCAATTATATAAAAAAGGATATTTGAATTTTGAAAAGTTATCTACTGGTGAACACAATATAGTGTTTAGCTACGAAACGGTAGATTTCTTTAAATCTAATTATAAAAAAATTATGGAAGATTATTCTTGTTTTGATGACATGGATGATAGTTTTCAAATGTATGTTGGTGGTTTTTATAATGGTATTTTGAAGATGATTGAAAATAGTGTTGAATTAATTGATGAACTTGAAATTGAGTATGATGAGCTTGCGATACTTAATATAATAAAGGTAGTTAGCTATGAACACGAGGGAGTGGTTACGTTTAGAAACATAGCGGATACTATTTTAAAAAGAGATACAAGAAAAGTTGATAATACTTATATAGAGAGTTTAATTTTTGTTATAAATAATTTGCTTACAAAATCGATGTTAAAAAAGGGTTTGGTTATTGAGGATGAATTGAATAACAAAAAGTTTCTTGAAATAAAAAATCATCCTGCTAAATATAATGATGAATCAAAGCTATGGAAAGGTTTAAAAAAGTATTTGTGGGAAGATTTTATAGATATAATGCAAAATGATGCGAAGGTGTTAGAACTTTATCCATATTATATTGTTTTTGGTATGGAAGGTAGAATTGTTGAAAACATTGAGTTAGAGGAAGTTTATCTAAAACCTAAAACAGTAGATTTACTTAAAGCTTTGCAAGAAGAAAGTGAAATGCTTTGTAAATTAGATTTTGAATATGAATAAAATTTTGAGCAAGAAGGAGAGAAAATGAAATTAGATAAAATATTAAAACAAGTAGAAAAACCAATTAGATACACTGGAGGAGAGCTTAATTCTTGCATGAAAGATTTAAGGGATATTAGATGTAGAATTGCCTTTTGTTTTCCTGATGTTTATGAGATTGGTATGTCACATTTAGGACTTAAAATTTTGTATGATGTTTATAACAGAAGAAAAGATACTTATTGTGAAAGAGTTTTTGCGCCATGGGTTGATATGGAAGAAATAATGAGGAAAGAAGATATCAAGTTATTTTCATTAGAAACGAAAACTCCTATTAATGAATTTGATTTTGTTGCTTTTACTTTGCAATATGAGATGAGTTACACGAATATTTTAAATATGCTTGATTTAGGTGGCATTAAGGTTAAGGCTGCGGATAGAAAAGATGGGGATCCTTTTGTAATGGCTGGTGGTCCTTGTGCTTATAATGCTGAACCAATCACTGATTTCATTGATTTCTTCGTTATGGGTGAAGGTGAAGAAGTTAATTTAGAAATAGTTGATTGCTATCTAAAGTGGAGAAAAGAAGGAAAATCTCGTGATGAATTTTTAGAAATGGTTGCTGAGATTGAAGGCGTATATGTTCCTAAATTTTATACTCCTGTTTATAATGAGGATGGAACGATAAAAGAATACGAAAGAAATAACGGACATGCTAAGAGAAAAGTAACGAAAAGAATTATAAAAGATTTAGATACATTAACATACCCAGAAAAGTGGATTGTTCCATTTTTAAATGTTGTTCATGATAGAGTTATGCTTGAGATGTTTAGGGGATGTATTCGTGGATGTAGATTTTGTCAAGCGGGATATATTTATAGACCTGTTCGCGAAAAGAGCAAAGAGCGTTTGGAAAAACTTGCCGAGAGTTTAATAAGAAATACTGGCTATGAAGAAATTTCTTTAACATCGCTTAGCACAAGTGATTATAGGGATTTTCATCCGCTTGCAAATTCACTTATCGAGAAGTTTAAACCGATGAATGTCAATTTGTCACTTCCATCGCTTAGACTTGATTCTGTTTCGTTGAAGCTATTAGATGAAATAAATCAAGTTAGAAAAAGTGGACTTACATTTGCTCCAGAGGCTGGTACACAAAGACTTCGTGATGTTATAAATAAGGGTCTTACTGAAGAGGATATTATGAATGCTTGTAATCTAGCTTTTAGAAATGGTTGGAATACAATTAAACTTTATTTCATGATAGGACTTCCGACTGAAACGTATGAAGATTTAGATGGTATTGTTGATATTGCAAATAAAGTCGTAGATTTATATTACAGTATTCCGAAAGAGGAAAGAACAAAAGGATTAACAGTAACTGTTAGTGCTTCAACATTTGTTCCAAAGCCTTTTACAGCATTCCAATGGTGTGGACAAAATAGCATTGAAGAAATAAAAGCTAAACAAGATTATTTGAAAAAGAATTTGACAAATAGAGCTGTTAAATTTAATTGGCATGAGCCTGAAATAAGTGTAATAGAGGCGATTTTAGCAAAAGGAGACAGAAGACTTAACAAAGCTATTTATCATGCATGGGAGCTTGGTGCGAAATTTGATAGTTGGGGAGAATTCTTTGATTATGACAGGTGGATAAAAGCGTTTGAAGATGTAGGTGTAGATTATAAGTATTATTCAGAAAGACCAGTTTCTTTAGATGAAAAACTTGCTTGGGATCACATAAATATCTTGGTATCCAAAGAATTTTTGAAAACAGAATATGAGAAAGCAATGAACGAAACAGTTACTCCAAATTGTAGACAAAAGTGTGCTGGATGTGGTGCATCATGTGTTGGCACAGGTGTATGCTTTGAAAGGAGTGAAAAATAGATGATAGCGAGAGTTAAGTATAGTAAAGGTGAAGAGGTTAAATATGTAGGGCACTTAGATTCAATGCGTACGTTTGTAAGATGTATAAAAAGAACGTGCATACCTATAAAATATTCAAATGGATTTAATCCTAGAGTTCAAATATCGTTTGCACTTCCGCTTGGCGTTGGCGTTACGAGTGATTCGGAATATTTTGATTTAGAAATAGAAAAAAAGATGAATGAAACTTTGTTAATTGGTGAGTTAAACTCAGTGTTGCCAACTGGATTTAGAGCTCAAAAAGTTACATTTGTTGAAGATAAAAAAAGTCTTATGTCGCTAGTAAAAGAGGCGGTTTATGAGATAACAATAGAAAGTAATTTTGAATTTTCAAAGATTAAAGATTTATTTGCACAGAGTGAAATTTTGATTGAGAAAGAATCAAAAAGTAAAAAAGGAAATCAAGAAATAAATTTGAAAGATTATATAATTGACATTGATTTTGATGAAAGCGAATCAAAGATTATAGTTCGTTCGACAGCTGGAAGTGTCAACAATATGAATCCTAATTTTGTAGTACAAGCAGTTCAAAAATATGTTGGAGAAGTGGAAGATTTTGAGATACATAGAAAAGAACTAATATTAAATTAAAAAAAGGACAAGGGGACGGTTCTCTTGTCCTTTTTTAAATCTATTATTTTTTCTTAAACATAAGCCCTAAAAGTTCTCCAATTAATGCTACTACAGCATATATTCCTGCAAACACGCTAACACGCATAGGTGAATAGCTTAAAATAAAACCTGCAGGAATAAAAAGAAGAGCGGCAATTAAAGGTATAAGTAGTGAAAATCTGTGTTTTCTTCCACAAAATAGAGCAAATATAGTAAGCAAAAATATATTTATAACAAGTGAAGTCATTTCATTAATACCAGAAATTATAGGAATAAACGAGATGATAAGTGGCATTAAATAAAATAAAAATATACATTCAATAGCAAACGGTAAATATTTTTTCATAAGTGTACCTCCTAAAACTTTATAGAGATATTATATAGGAAGAGTGGGAAAAATGGAATAGGGGTACGTCCCTTTGTCCTTTTTTTCTCAGTTATTGAAGTTCTGGCGTTTTTGTGGTAAAATGTTTAAACGTATGTTTGAAGATAAAAAAGGGAGTGAATTGCTTACATATGGATATTTTGGCCAAAGTATTACCTAAGATGAAGAAGTTCAACGACTATATAAATGATGTTAATAAACAAAATTTTCCAATTAGCCTTTCTGGGCTTTCTGATAGTCAGAAGTCGCATTTTATTTATGCTACAAGGTTTTATTCCGAAAAGCCGATTTTGATTGTGACGTATAATGAATTGGAAATTAAAAAGTTTAGGGAAGATATGAAGTTTTTCTCAGATGAGAAGGTGCTTATTTATCCTAGAAGAGAACCAATTTATTATGATATTGATACTACAAATAAAGATATAACGATGGATAGGCTTAGTATTTATACTAAGCTTTATGGCGGTGAGTCGTGCATCATTTTGACTTCTATTGAGGCGCTTATGCAAAAGACGATTAGTAAAAATCAATTGTTTTCAAGGGTTCTGCAATTAGAAGTTGGAACGTCAATTCTTCTAGAAAAACTTACCACTGATTTAACTAATTTAGGATATGAAAGAACTGATATGGTTGAAGGTAGAGGTCAGTTTTGTGTTAGAGGTGGAATTGTTGATGTATTCCCACTAACAACTGAAAATCCTGTACGTATCGAATTTTGGGGAGACGAAATTGATTCTTTGAGAGCGTTCGATGTTGAATCTCAAAGAACAATTGAACCAATTAAAGAAATAAATATTTTCCCTGCTGAAGAGTTTTTGATTGATAAAGAAGAGCTAGATGCGATTGGAGATAAGATTTTGGAAAAATATCCAAGAGCAATCCAAGATGTTGAAGTTATAAAGAATGGAAATTATCTTACAAAAATAGATAAATATTTTGAGTTTTTCTATAAGGAAACTTCAACATTATTAAATTACATTTCAAAAGATACAATAGTGTTCTTGGATGAGCCTGCGAGAATTGATTCAAAGTGCAGAGCTATTGAGGGTGATAATAAAGAATTTATAGAAGCCTTCCTTGAAAAGAACGGTATTATGCCAAGTTACACGAAGGCGATGTATTCTAAAATGGATATGGATATCCTTTTAGAAGGGAAAAATATAATTAATTTGGAAAGAATTAATGTAAGTACGCATGCAAAAAGAAACGGATACAGCTTTAGCTGTAGGGAGGTCAACTTTTTTCGTGGTTCAATGGATATATTTGTACAGGAAGTACAAGATGCACATGATGCAGGAAAAATAGTTTTAGTTTTAGGTGGAACTATTTCTAAAGCTCGTGGTATTGCAACTATGCTTCTTGAACATAATATTCCATCGATGTTCCTTGAAAATCTAGATGAAGCATTTTTAAATTCTAAGCAAATTTTAGTTATTCCGGGAAATTTGACGGAAGGTTTTGAGTATGATGAATTAAATTTGATAATTGCTTCTGGAGAATTGGGGAATATTAAAGATACAAAGAAACGTTCATATAAACCAGCTGTTTTTAAAGAAGGTAAAAAAGTTGTTTTCGCTGATTTAAATGTTGGTGATTATATAGTTCATGCAACGCATGGAATTGGTCAGTACGTTGGAATTCATACACTTGTAGTTGATGGAATTAAAAGAGATTATATTAAGCTTAAATATCGTGATGATGATACGATGTATATTCCTACAACTCAGCTTGATAATATTAGAAAATATATGGGTGCTGGAGATAATCCTCCAAAGCTTAATAGAATGGGAAGCAAAGAGTTTGCAAATACTAAGGCTAAAGTTAAAGCACAGCTTAAAGATATTGCGAAAGGTCTTATCGATTTGTATGCAAAAAGAAGACAACTTAAGGGATACCAATTTGCGAAGGATACTGTATGGCAAAAGGAATTTGAAGATGCATTCCCATATCAAGAGACAGACGATCAGCTAAGATGCATCGAAGAAATTAAGGCCGATATGGAAAGTGAACGTCCTATGGATAGACTTCTTTGCGGAGATGTTGGATATGGTAAGACGGAAGTTGCAATAAGAGCGGCATTTAAAGCTGTTATGGATGGAAAGCAAGTTGCGTATTTGGTACCAACAACAGTGCTTGCGCAACAACAATATGAATCTTTTAGAGAGAGATTAAAAGATTATCCTGTTAAAGTTAATGTTTTAAATAGATTTAGATCGACCAAAGAAAAAAATCTAATCATCAAAGGTCTAAAAAGTGGCGAAATTGACATTTTAATTGGAACGCACAGAATAATTCAAAAGGATGTCGATTTTAAAAATTTGGGACTTTTAATTGTTGATGAAGAGCATAGATTTGGTGTTGGTGACAAAGAAAAAATAAAAAATTTAAAAACGAATGTTGATGTTTTAACAATGACGGCAACACCAATTCCAAGAACAATGCATATGTCTATCGTGGGAATTAGAGATATGAGTGTAATTTATGAACCTCCGCATAATAGAAGACCTATTCAAACTTATGTTTTGGAGTATGATGCGGAAGTCATAAAAGAGGCCATAATAAAAGAGCTAGAGCGTGAAGGACAAGTTTTCTATTTGTATAATCGCGTTGAAAGTATTGAGAGAAAAGCAAGTGAAATTTCTAATTTAGTTCCTGAGGCTAGAGTAGCGTTTGCTCATGGAAAAATGACTGGAACTGAGCTTGAAAATATCATGAAGGATTTCATGGAAAAGAAAATTGATGTGCTTATATGTACGACAATTTTGGAAACGGGAATAGATATACCTAACGCAAATACAATAATCATTGAAGATGCTGATAGACTTGGTTTAGCACAGCTTTATCAAGTGAGGGGGCGTGTTGGAAGAAGTGATAGAGCGGCTTATGCATACATAACTTACAGAAAAAATAAGGTTCTAGCAGAAGCTTCTGAAAAACGTTTGAAAGCGATAAAGGAATTTACTGAATTTGGCTCAGGATTTAAAATTGCTCTTAGAGATTTGGAAATTAGAGGAGCAGGAAATATTTTAGGTCCAGAACAACATGGACACATGGAATCGGTTGGATATGAGATGTACTGCAAGCTGCTAGATGAGGCAGTTCGCGAGATGCGAGGAGAAGTGGTTGCAGAAGAAATTGATACTCAGATTGATTTAAAAGTTACTGCATACATTCCAACGTCTTATATTGAAAATGTAAATCAAAAAATTGAGGTATATCAAGATATTGCAAATATTGATAAAGAAGATCAGATTTCAGAAATTATAGATGAATTGATTGATAGATACGGAGATGTTCCGAAAGAAGTTTATAACTTGTTAGAGGTTGCAAAAATAAAAATGTTGGCTCGCGAATTGCAAGTTATAAAAATTTCACAAAAAGATGATAATGTAATGATTCAATTTAATGATCCTGAAAGAATTACAAATGCTTGCATTCAGATACTTATAGACATTTATAAAAACAAAATATTTTTCTCGTCAGGAGCTGTTCCATATATCACATTAAAGTTGCAATCTAAAAAGGATAGTGATATATTAGGAGAGGTTATGAAAATATTGAAGATATTGAAAGGATGATTATTTAATATGGACAAAAAACAAATGGTAATAGTTTCTGTAATTGCTGCCATAGTTGTAGCTTTAGTAGTTGGAGTGGTTGTTGTTTCAGATACTACGCCAAGACTTACTAAACAAGAGGTTTTAAAGGTTGATAATAATATTTACACAGTAGAAGAGCTAGAAAAATTTATGTATATTTCAAAAGAAGCTGATGGAGATATTGAAAAAGCTCTTACTGAAGAAGAGATGGAAACAATATATGGTGAATTTATACAATCAAAAGTGTATGCTGCTGCGGCTGATTCTAAGAAAATTTCATTCCCTAGCGGAGAAGTTGCTAGTGCGCAATCTAAGTACGATTCAAAGGCTTCTGTGTTTGAAGCACATGGCATAACATCTGGAGATTATATGAGATATGCAGAAGATAATTATAAAATGACAACCTTAATGAATAATATTTCAACGTATTATGAATTACCAGAAGATATTTATAATGAGTTCAAAAATAGTTATTCTGGAGATGATTTGAAATCTTATTCTTTCAGAACTATGAGATTTTACTATGAAGTGCCTGCGTCTGGCGAATCTGGTGATGTAGAGCCAAAAGTTAATGAGTCTGGAGAAATTGTAGAAGATAGAAGAAAAGAATCTGTTCGTGCTAAAGCTGAAGCAGCACTTGCAGCTGTTAATAATAGCGGAGATTTTGAAAAAATCGCTGAAGAACAAGCAGACGGAAGATATACAATAAATAATAATGGTTTAGTATATTTGAATGGAAATTTAGAGTATGCAATTGCTCCTATACTTGAATCAAAATTAGGTTCAAAAGATTTGTATGAAAAAGTAAAAGCTTTAAATGTTGGCGAAGTAACAGAAATGGTTGATGACACAGAAGGTACATCGTTTATTTTCACTAAACTTGAATCTGTAGAAGATGGCTTTGTTGGAGAGGCTGACAAAGAAGTTAGAGAACAACTAATTTCTGAAGTACAAGAAACAATAATACTTAAAGATGTAAGCTATCAAGAAAATATGTCAGCGTTAATACAATTTTTATATAAATAAGCAAAACAAAAGAAAACTGCTGTAAAAAGCAGTTTTTTTAATAAAGAGAGGTGCTATGAAGTGATAACTAGTAAAACGAATGATTTGATTAAATACATAAAAAGTTTAAGCCTTAAGAAGAATAGAGATGAAAGTGGAGATTTTATTGTTGAAGGTATAAAAATGGTCAATGAAGTTGTACTTTCTGACTATAAAATCAAAAAAATTCTTATATGTGAAGAACTTTTAGGAGAATCTTTTGATGCACGAAATAATGAGGTTGAGTTCGTGTCAAAGGTTGTTTTTGAATATATTTCTGATACTAAAACTCCGCAAGGAATAATGGCTGTTGTTTCAAAGAAAGAAACATCAAAAGTTGTACTTGGAGAAAATATATTCGCGCTTGATAATGTGCAAGATCCAGGAAATTTAGGAACGATTATTAGAACTTTAGATTGTGCTGGAATAAATACGTTGCTTCTTTCAAAAGGTTGTGCAGATGAATATAACACAAAAGTTATAAGAAGTACCATGGGAGCAATATTTAGAGTAAATATTTTATCTGATTTGGAATTGAAAGAAGAGTTAGAAAAGTTAAAAGAAGATGGCTACAATTTAGTGGTTACTTCTCTTGAAGGTGCGACAAGTCTTTTTGAACATAAATTTTCGGGAAAGAATGTAATTGTAATAGGAAATGAATCAAACGGCGTAAGTAAAGAAATTCAAGAAATAGCAAATGTTAGAATAAAAATTCCTATGGTAGGACAGACGGAAAGCTTGAATGCAGGTGTTGCAGCAAGCTTGATGGCGTATGAAGTGTTGCGTACGAACAGCATGGATGCTCATTAAATTTGGAAATTGGGACGGAGTCATCAACGGGGACAGCCCTTTTCATCAACGGGGACAGCCCTTTTTGATAAATAAGTAAAAATAATTTTCACTTTTATTAATACTTACATTTATCAAAAAGGGCTGTCCCCGTTGATGAAAAGGGCTGTCCCCGTTGATGACTCCGTCCCAATTTCCAATTTTTAATTGTTTGAAATCATATTTAAAATATCACTATAATACTCGTTTGCGTTAGCTTTCCAGTTTTCAGCGATTTTTTTTGCTTCTGATTGAGAGTTGCAAAGAATGTTTAATTCAAAAACAGTTTGATGTGCTTCTGATAGTTTACATTTTGTTGTGTATGTATTATTGTTTTCTGGTATGTATTCAGCAGAAATAATAAGTTCGTTTGTGACATCTTTTAAAAGACTCTTTGTAATTAAGTTTAGCTTGTGTTTTATGATACCAGGGAGCATATTTTCAGTTAATTCAAGAACTTCAGAACCAAGAGAAGTGATTTCATAAAACCATTCCTCGTTTTGTTTATAACTCATAATATATTTTTTTTCGACAAGATCTGAAAGCAAATGCTGGAAATAATAATAATTAAAGCCTTCGAAATCATAAAGAAGCTTTAAAATTTGAAGATTAGATAGGGTACAATTAACATTGTGCATCAAATATAAAATTATTAATTTATTTTCGGCAAGTGTCTCGCCACTTTCAGGAATTGTATTATTATTTTCATTCATAAAATCACCTTTATAACTCAAAATATGGGAGAAATCCCTCTATTCGAGTGCATTATATCACGAAAAAATGTTATAAGCAAGTTATTGTATGGCTAGCAGATTTATGCTACAATTCAAAGTGGAGAAAGTTCTAGAAAAGGTGGTGATTGTGTGAGTGATGAAGAATTAGTGAAAAAAGTAAAAAATGGCGATGTTGATGCATTTGAACAAATAATTACTAAGTATGAAAAAAAGATTTTTGGCCTTATTTATAATATGTTAAGAAATGAAAATGAAGTTGAAGATGTTGCGCAAGAAGTTTTTATAAAAGTGTATAAAAATCTTGATAAGTTTCATGGTGATTCTTCATTGTACACATGGATATATAAGATTGCCACCAATTTGTGCTTGGATCAAATAAAAAAGCGTAAAGAGGTTATATATATAGACGAGAAGTTACAGCTTGATGATGGCGAGGTTGATTTTCAGCTTCCTAGCGATGAAAAGTTGCAAGATGAGATTTATGAGCAAAAAGAGCTAAAGCAGAAGCTTGAAAAATGCATCGATAAATTGCCTGAAAGACAAAAAACGATGATTGTTTTAAGAGATATTAAGGGATTATCTTATGATGAAATTGCTGAAATTCTTGATTTGAAGCTTGGAACAGTTAAATCACAGATAAATAGAGCGAGGCTGAAACTTAAGGAATTGCTTGAAAAAGACGGAACTTTTGTTGAATATATAGAGTCTAAATAGTAAGAGTAAAATGAAAGAGAGGTGATAACATATGAAAAAAATGCTAGATGAACTTAAAAAATTAGATGTTGATTATGAAGTGCCAGCAGATTTTAGTAAAAAAGTTATGGAAAGAATAAAAAATGAGAATATTGAAAATACTGAAAAATCAAAGGGAAATGTTTCATATTTAAGAAAATATGTTATCCCTTGGACTTCTGCTGTTGCGGTTTTGATGGTTGTTGCGATTGTTACTATTGGTGGAACTGTAAGAGATAAGTCATCTAATGAATCTGCTAGTATTAATTTTTCTGGTGCTATGAATGATACGATTAGTGCGGCTCAATCTGCTGATAATAAAGTTATGGAAGGTGCTGTGGCAGAATCTTCGGTGAATAGTGCTATTAAAGATAAAAATGATATTTTTGATTTTGTGTTTGATATAGCAAAGGATGCAAATGATTCAGTTGTAATGGATGAAATTGAAAATGAAATTCCGAGTGCTACTATGAAGGATAATGTTGAAATGCAGAATACCAGAGTTGAAGGAGTTTTGACGATTGAAGTAATTTCAGAGTTGCTTAAGGAAAATAGTATTGAATTTGAACTTGAAGATGATTTTATAATTTTGATGAATGAAGATTTTGAAGTTATAAGTGATATTCTAAAAAAAGTAGAGAAAGATATTGAAATTACTGAAGAAGAAAATATAATTAAGATTAATTTGAAATAAAGAGGTGCTTTATGCTTCGGGCAATTGCATATAAAAAATATAGGAATAATTGATGAAGTTACTATAAATTTTGAGGATGGACTTAATATTTTGACTGGAGAAACTGGTGCTGGAAAAAGTTTGATAATAGATTCGATAAATGCAATTACAGGTTCTAGAATGTCAAAGGATATAATAAAATATGGAGAAAGCATGGCTTTAGTAGAAGCCTGCTTTTTTGATGCTGATGAAACGAAGATTCTTACAAGGGAGTTTTTTCAAAACGGAAGAAATGTTTGTAAAATTGATGGCAGAATGGTTACACTTGGAGAACTTAAAGAAATTGGTGAGAATTTAATAGATATTCACGGTCAACATGATAATCAGTCTTTGCTAAATGAGAAAACTCATCTTAATCTTTTGGATAGCTTTGCTTCCAAGGAAATTTTGGCTGTTAAAGAAGAATATAAGAAACATTTTGAAGAGTATAAAGAGATTAAGGAAAAGATTAAAAATAGCTTTGGCGATCCAATTGAGAGAGCAAGGAGAATTGATCTTTTGAAGTATCAAAAGGATGAAATTGAGCAAGCTAAATTAAGCCCTGAAGAGGAGCATAAGCTTGAAGAACAGCGAAATATAATGATGAATGCCGAAAAAATAGTTGGTTCATTAAAAAAATCGTATGGCTTGCTTGATGAAAGTGTTTTAGATAATTTGGGAACTATCACGTACGAATTGTCACATATTTCTAATATAAATCAAAAGTATGAACAAGTTTTGCAAACAATAAATGATTCATACTATTCTCTTAAAGATGCGACTAGCGAAATTATGGAATATGCTGAAGAAGTTGACTTTGATGAAAAAGAACAACGTGAAGTTGAAGAGAGAATGGATTTGATTTTTTCACTTAAAAGGAAATATGGAAATGATGTCCAAAAGATTTTGGAGTATTTAGATAAAATTTCTGAAGAGTTAAATTTTTTAGAAAATTCAGAAGAAATTATTCAAAACTTAGAAAATGAACTAAATAAAAAAGATAAAATTTTGAAAAAACTTGCTGGTGAACTTAGAAAAATTAGAAAAGAATTTTCTGAGAAAATTAGTAAAAAAGTTAATGAGCAACTTGTTGATTTGGAAATGAAGAAGGCTCATATCGAGTTTGAATTTAAAGAGCTTGAGAATTTTAATGAAAATGGAATGGATGCTGTGCAAATTTTAATTTGTACGAATGCGGGCGAAGGTTTGAAGCCGCTTACTAAAATTGCTTCTGGTGGTGAGGTTTCAAGGGTTATGCTTGCATTAAAAACTGTGCTTTGCATGGTTGATGAGGTTCCTACAATGATTTTTGACGAAATAGATACAGGAATAAGTGGACAGGCTGGTAAGGCTGTTGCTGACAAGATGAAGATAATTGGAAAAACTCATCAAGTTATATCTGTAACGCATTTGCCTGTGATTGCTGCTGCAGGTGATTCAAATTATTACATTGAAAAAAATACTGTAAATGATAGAACTGCGACAAGTGTCAAAAAGTTAAATGAGAAAGAGACTGTGAATGAAGTTGCTAGAATAATTGCCGGAAACGATTTGTCGGATGCGGTAATTAAGCATGCGAAAGAACTTAGAAAAAATATGAAATAAAATTAGATGAAATATCTGTTTAAATTACCTACAAAATTATTTGTAGGTAATTTTTTTTGTCCTCATAACTTGATGTTTTTTTGGACAACTTATTTTTGAAACAAAATGAAAGGAGTTCAAATATGAAACAAAAAAAATCTTTTTTCATAATTATAATGTTCATAATTTTATTTGTTTATACGACTAATATTGATAAAATACCGAGCGAAATAGTTTTGTTTCAAAATCAAGATTATGAGATAAGTTATATGAAGGGAATTAATTTAGAAGGAGAAAATGTATCTGTGGCCGATACATTTTTTAGAAATTTTGCGAAAATAAGTGGTAATTATGTTGGTGATGAAAAGATAACTTTATCCGTCTTTGGAGGAGCGATTAAGAAAGATATAAATGTTAGTGTGCTGCCGAAAACAAATGTAATTCTTGGAGGGGATACGGTTGGAATAAGACTGTATTCTGAGGGCGTGCTTGTGATTGGAGAGATGCCGGTTCAAGGGATGGATGGAAATTATTATGAACCATATTCGGCGACCAAGATTGAAAAGGGCGATATTATTACTAAAATTAATGATGTTCCGGTTGAAACGATAGAGGAATTAACTGAACTTGTGAATAATTCTGATGAAGAAAAAATAAGTATAGAGTATAAAAAAGATGATACGGTTATAAAAGAGGAAATGGTTCCTGTAAAAGCTTTTGGAGACAATTTGAAAAAATTAGGTTTATGGGTAAAAGATGGAGTTATGGGTGTTGGAACGCTTACCTTTTATGATCCTGAAAATAAAATGTATGCAGCGTTAGGTCATGGTATTTCAGATACTGAAGTAAAAGAACTTATAAATGTTGATACCGGTAAGATAAATGTTGCTTCGATTTTGGATGTGACGAAAGGCGCTAAAGATGCTCCTGGCGAGATTAAAGGCCTTTTAAATGATGATATTCAAATAGGTACAATTGAAAAAAATAATCTCTCAGGAATATTTGGTGAGTTTACAGATAATTCAAATTATTTTAGGGGAAGAAAAAGTGTGGAAATTGCTGCCAAAAATGAAGTTAAACTAGGAAAAGCAAAGGTGATTTGTACGGTAGATGGTGATAATTATCCGAAGGAATATGATATAGAAATTTTAAAAATTGCAACAGATTCAAATTCATATTCTAGAGGAATGACAATAAAAGTAACTGATTCTCAATTGCTTGAGAAGACTGGCGGGATAATTCAAGGAATGAGTGGAAGTCCGATAATTCAAGAGGGAAAGCTAATTGGAGCAGTTACACATGTATACGTCAAAGATCCAACGAAGGGATATGCGATATTTGCAGAAACGATGCTGAAAGAAATGGACTGAATTAATAAGGGGGACGTCCCTTTTTGTGAAAAATTTTCACAAAAAGGGACGTCCCCCTTGCGAAAAGCACAGCAATATATGTATAATTGCATATGGTAAAGGAGGTATGCGAGATGGCAAATAAGTATGATGTTGTAATAATTGGTGCTGGGCCAAGTGGTGTTTTTCTTGCGTATGAATTGATTAAATTGAATGCGAACAAAAAAGTGCTTATGATTGAGCAAGGAAAGAAAGTTGAAGATAGAGCTTGTCCTATTGAAAAAATAAATAAATGTGCAAAATGTAAACCATTTTGTAACATAACTAGTGGATTTTCTGGTGCGGGTGCGTTTTCTGATGGAAAATTGCTTTCATACCATTTATCACTTTACAATGAAAAAGATAATGATTTTTATTTGGGTGGTAATAGCGGAAGTTACATAAAAAAATATATGAGTACTGAAGAAATTAAGGAATTACTTGATTATACTGATAAGATATATTTGGATTTTGGTGCGGATCCAAAGCTTGAAGGTATTGAAAATAGAGAGGAAATTGTTAAGCTTCAAGCTAAAGCAAAAAAAGAAAATCTTGATTTGATTGATATTCCAATTAGACATTTGGGAACTGAAAAGGCTCATGAATTATATATGAGAATTGAAAATTTCTTGTTGGAACATGGAATTGAAATTAAATTTGAAACAACGGTTGACGATTTGATTATTGAAAATGGTGAAATTAAAGGTGTTAAGATTAAGCCTTCTGCACATGCTTTTGATGAAGAGTATGAAGCGGAAGTGATTTCTGCTGACAAAGTTGTTTTAGGTGTTGGAAGAAAAGGTGCTTCGTGGCTTACGAAAATGTGCAACAAACATGAGATTGCTCAAAAAACTGGTCCTGTTGATATTGGAATTAGATATGAGCTTCCTGATGAAATTATGAAGGATATAAATAAATATATGTATGAAGGCAAAGTTATTGGTAGACCAGGTCCTTTCAAGGATAAGGTTAGAACTTTCTGTCAAAATCCAAGTGGATTTGTTGCGACTGAAGTTTATGATGATAATTTGACTTTAGTAAATGGTCATTCATACAAGGAAAGAAAGAGTACGAATACTAATCTTGCGATTTTAGTTTCGCATAATTTCAATTATCCATTTAATAAGCCTATCGATTATGGTATGAATGTTGCTAAGAATTTAAATGAGCTTGGAAATGGAAATATTGTTGTTCAAAGACTAGGAGATATTTTTAGAGGCAGAAGAACTTGGGATGAAGATTTGAAAAATAACAAAGTTGTTCCAACATTGAAAACTGCTGTTGCAGGTGACATAACATATGCATTAGGTTATAGAACGATGACAGATATTTTGGAATTCATAAAATCAATGGACAAATTCGTTGAAGGGTTTGCTGATCCTGCAAACTTATTATATGGACCAGAAATCAAGTTTTACAGTAACGGACTTGTTCTTGATGAGACATTCCAAACAAGCATAAAAAATTTGTATTCAATTGGTGATGGCGGTGGACTTACAACTGGACTTATGATGGCGTCATGTTCAGGAGTACAACTTGCAAGAATATTTTGTAAATAGTTTAATAAAATAGAGAATTAACAAGTAACTTAAAATCTCTCTTTCGCATAGTATATTGTAAAGCTGGATATGCGAAGGGGGGATTTTTTATGGAATTAATGTTTTTAGTTGCTTTATTTTTTGTAATTATATTTTCAGTTATAGCAGAACTTTTTGTTAGATGTCCTTACGTTGTTGCTGCAATAGTAGCTATTATTTCATTAATTGTTTATGCGTTCTTGTCAGCAACATTAACAACAATCTTCATTGTATGGATAATTATTTATACACTAGCAGCATTGTTAACAGCTTTTTTAACATCAAGATTTGTTGGCAGAAATGGAAGATGTGATAATAGCAATGGAAGATGCGATAGAGGTAATGGTAGACAAGACTTCTAGATTTGCATCAATGGGGACAGCCCTCTCTCAAAAAGGGCTGTCCCTCTTGATGAAATCGCCCGAAAAAACTGTCCCCCTTGTACACTTTTAACTGCAAAAAATGCTTGTACCGTATATATGTGAATGATATAATATTTTCGGATGATTATTTGAATTTTCGAATGTGAGGAGCTTTGAATAAATGGAGAGATATGAAGGGTTGAGAAGGATAACTTCACATGAAGGTTATTTGGATGCGAAGAAGAGACTGGAAGGTTATTTGAAGCAGTATAAGTGGATAACAGAAACTGATTCGCCTTATGAAGATATAAAGAATGCTTTAGTAAAATGTGTTGAGAAGAGAAAAGCATACGAAGGTGGAAGTATAGAGAATACTTCAGATCAAGATGGTGAAAAGGGAGAAGAGACACAGGTTTCTAAAAGTGAGATTTTAGAAAATGAAAATGCAATATTGTCGCTTAAAGTTCAATATGAAGCTATAAAGAGTGATACATATGCTGCCAATCTTCGTAGAAATATAACTGCACTATATGTATCTATTGGTGATTATGAGGCAAGAATTGAGTCTAAAAGCAGAAAAAATAAGGATGAAAAGGAAAGTGAAAAAGATCCTTTTTATACTTCACGTTCTATGAGAAGATTTAGATTTTTCTTGGCTAATTTGACAGGGCTTGTTCCTGGCGAAGTTAATATGAATGTTGAGAATAACAAAGCAATTCCGCTTTATATAATTGAAAACTATGATTTAGTTAATAAGCCTGAAATTACGGAAGAACAAAAAGAAATGGCGCTTGTTGTTGTGCCAGAAGTTGATTATTCTGTAAATATGGTTAATAGATTATTTGGAAAACCAGTGGATCAATTTATTGCAGCGTATGGAATTAAAGAAAAAGCAAAGACTGATGTTTCTGATAAAGTAACGAGTGAAAGTGAAGTTGCTAGTAAAGAAGAAGTTTCTGTTGATACGAAGCAACATAGTGAGGTGCCTAATCAACACACCTCGCATACTCATGCTGATAAAAGTGATAGGAATCATAACGAAAGAAACATGTAGTCATGATTGAAACATAAAGGAGTAAATGATGTATTTTTTAATAGCTTTACTTTTAGATCAAATTGTTAAATGCATTGTTGTTGCTACAAATTGCAACATATCGATAATTCCTAATATATTTAATATTATGTATGTTCAAAATACAGGTGGAATTTATGGTGCACTCGAAGGCAATAATTTATTGTTTATATTTATTTCGATGACGGTTTTAACTTTAATGGTGATATGTTCGAAATTTGTTACTAATGATAATAAAATTAAGAAAGTGTTATGGCAGCTTATTATAGCTGGAGGCGTTGGGAATTTAATTGATAGAATTTTTAGAGGTTTTGTTGTTGATTTTGTTCAGTTAATATTCTTCGGTGTTTTTAATCTAGCTGATGTTTTTATTGTGATTAGTACAGTACTAATTATATTTTTAGAGTTAAGGGAGTTTGTAAGTGGAAATAATAGAGAAGATAATAACAGAAAATGAAGATGGGAAAAGGCTTGATGCTGCAGTGTCTATGCTTAATGAAAAAATTTCAAGGACGCTTGCGCAAGAGCTTATAAAAAATGGAACGATTCTTTTGGATGGAAAGCCGCAGAAGGTTTCGTCAAAGGTAAGGGGAGGACAAGTTGTTACTATGCCTGAGGAATATAATACAAAGCCAAATGAAGATATTCTTCCAGAAGATATAGATATAGATATTTTGTATGAAGATGAAGATATAATTGTTGTGAACAAGCCAAAAGATATGGTTGTTCATCCAGCGGTTGGAAATTGGACTGGCACGCTTGTTAATGCGATGCTTGGGAAACATGATTTATCTGATGAAAATGGTGAATTTAGACCAGGGATTGTGCATAGACTAGATAAGAACACTACTGGCGTTATGGTGGTTGCTAAAAATAATAATGCGCATAATTTGCTTGCTAGTCAAATTCAAGCGCATGATTTTAAGAAAATATATGTTGCCTTGGTGAAAGGCGTGATTCCTGAAAATGAAGCGATTATTGAATTGCCGATAGGAAGGCATCCTACTGATAGAAAGAAAATGGCAGTTGTTAAAGATGGAAGGGATGCATATACTAAGTTTAAGGTTTTAGAAAGATTTGATAAATACACTTTTGTTGAGGTTGAATTGAAAACCGGAAGAACGCATCAAATAAGGGTTCACATGTCGCATATAGGTTATCCGATTGTTGGAGATGATACATATTCAAATGGTAAAAATCCTTTTGGTGTAACAAGTCAAATGCTTCATTCTAAGACTCTTGGGATAATACATCCGACAACTAAAGAGTATATGGAATTTGAAGCGCCGATGCCTGAGGAGTTTGAAAGTGTGTTGGCAAAGCTGAGAAATAATGAATTTTAATTTATAAGTTAAGTACGAAAGATAAAGGAGGAAATTTCTATGAAAAAAATTCTTTTTGTGGCTTCAGAAGTTGCACCATATGCGAAGTCTGGTGGGCTTGGTGATGTTATAGGGTCACTTCCAAAAGAATTGATTGAAATGGGATATGATGTTTCGGTCATAATGCCGAGATATAGGGAAATTGAAGCTGAAATGAATTATGTTGTGGATTATCCAATTTATATGCAAGGAAGAAAAGAAAATTGTATAATTCGTTCGCATAATCAAGATGTAAATGGTAAGACATTAACAACATATTTTGTTGATAATTTCTTTTATTTTGATAGGGATGGAATGTATTGTCATCCTGATGAAGCTGAGAGGTTTGCTTTTTTTGATAAGGCTGTAGCGGAGTTTGTCACAAGAATAAATCCAGACATAGTTCATTTAAATGACTGGCAAACTGGTCCTATAGCTTTCTTGCTTAGAGAAAAGGTTAGAGATACTAAAACAAAGATAATTTATACAATTCATAATTTAGAATACAATGGTAGATTTAATCGTGGAAATCTTTATCATTTTGATGTAGATGATTCGTATTTTACTCCAAGTAAGTTTGAATTTTATGGAGATATAAGTTTTTCTAAAGTTGGAATTATTTATTCGGATATAGTTACAACAGTTAGTAAAACTTATGCTGGAGAAATTCAAACTAAACAATATGGTTTTGGGTATGAAGGTTTGCTTAATCAAAAGGCTTTAAATGGACAATTGGTTGGTATTGTAAACGGAATTGATTATGATGTATATAATCCAAGTCAAAATAAGGAAATCATTGCTAACTATGATGCTGAAAATTTAGATGGCAAAGCAAAATGTAAGAAAGATTTGCAAGAGGATTTAGGATTGCCGGTTAAGAATGTTCCAATACTTGCTGTTATATCAAGGGTTGTACATCACAAAGGCTTTGATATATTAGTTGAAGGTATGAATGAGCTTTTAGAAAAAGATATTCAATTTGTGGCTTTAGGTGTTGGAGAACAGCATTATATAAATAGATTAAAATATTTGAAAGAAAAATATCCTGACAAAGTTTCTGTTAATGATTTCTTTGATACTGAACTTGCTAAAAAAATCTATGCAGGTAGTGATATTTTCATGATGCCATCAATGTTTGAACCTTGTGGACTTTCTCAAATGATAAGTTTTAGATATGGAACAATTCCTGTCGTTAGAAGCACGGGAGGACTTAGGGATACTGTAATAGGATATTTGAGTAACAAAGAGCAAGGTAACGGATTTACTTTCTGGGGAAATCAGGTTGAAGACTTGGTAGAAGTTACGAAAAAAGCGTTAGAAGTATATGCGAATAAAGACGAATGGCAGGCGTTAGTAAAGAATGCTATGAAACAAGATCATTCGTGGGCAAACTCAGCAAAAGAATACTCGAAATTGTACGAATAAAAATAGCATCGAGTAGAAACTCGAACTTCCTACTCGATAATCTATATAAACCATAAACACGCTAGCGCCTATGGAAGATGGAAATCATGTTTCGTATAATACAATTTATGAAGACCTTTAATATTATGTGATGAAAATAATTATATAATTCAAAAAAATAAAAAATCGGAGGATTTATGGAAGTAAGATTGCAAAAATTTTTAGCAGAGTGTGGTGTCGCATCAAGAAGAAAGTGTGAGGAAATCATTCTGGCCGGAAAAGTTAAAGTGAATGGAGTTTTGATAACTGAACTTGGGACAAAGGTTAATCCTGAAAGTGATGTTGTTGAAGTTGATGGAAAAATTATAAGTTCGGAGAAAAAAGTATACATTCTTTTAAATAAGCCTGTTGGTTATGTTACGACAATGAGTGATGAAAAAGAGCGTCCGACGGTTATGGAGCTTTTAGAGGGTGTGAAGGAAAAAGTTGTTCCTGTTGGAAGACTTGACATGTTTACTTCTGGGCTTTTGCTTCTTTCAAACGATGGTGATTTTGTTTACAAAGTTACTCATCCAAAACATGAGACTACTAAGACGTACATTGTGAAGACAAGAGGTGTTCCACGCGAATCTGATTTGGAAAAGTTAAGAGTTGGCGTTAAAATTGAGGATTATACAACGTCTCCTGCAGAAGTTAATTTGCTTTTGAAAGATAATACAAATAATATTGCAAGAATTTGGATTAGAATTCATGAAGGTAGAAATAGACAGGTTAGAAAAATGTGTGAAGCAATTGGATTATCAGTAATTGCGTTAAAAAGAGAGGGCGTTCGGTAATCTAACTTGTGAAGGTGTGGAACGTGGAAAATGGAGATATCTAACTGACGAAGAAGTTAAAGAAATTTTGAATGCATGATTTTAAAAAATAAATAAGCAAAAGAAAATGAGGAATAAATATGGAATATGAAAAAATTAAGTTGCCAGTTTCGCTTGGAATGGCAGTAAGTAAGTTTTTAAGAGAAGAAAAAGGGATACAAACTGATACAAATCAATATGGTTTGTTAAAGTTTGGCTTTTTGCCAGAGGAACTTGAGCTGGTAACAAAAGTTGAATTATCAAATATAAAAAAAGGTGCTTTGGATAAGCTTGAATATTTGAAAAATCTAGAAGTCTTAATAATTTCTAATGAGCATGAAGCTAATGATGATGAAAAGATATCGTTGGATAATAAAATTGAAGTATCTCATGAATCGGATGAATATTCTATAGAAGATAGGGATTTTGTAGAAATTGCAAAATGTAAAAATTTGAAGAAAATTGTAATAAAAGCTCAAAACAAATTGAAAACAATAGATTTGAATTGTTTTGAAAATCTAGAATATGTAGAATTTAGATGCAACAAGAATTTAGAATTACTTGAAGCAGGAAGAACTTTGAAAAAATTAAAAACATTTATTTGCTGTGACAATGAAAAATTGAAAAATACAGGAGAAATTGGAAGAATAATTGAGAGAAATGTTGAGCTTTCACATATAGAAATTGATGTAATGAATTTCCCAGATGCAATAAAATTTGATTGTCACAGTGGTGAATATAATTTAGATATAATTCAAAGATTAAAGGAAATTCCAACTATTAAATTTGAAGAATGTTTTGAAGCTGATAGAACAATAATTTTAAAATTAGATGACATGATAAATATGCATAATAAGGCTTGTAAGATTTTACATTTGTTTGTACAAGATACAGCCAATAAAAAAGATTTAATTGTAGGCGTAGAGAACTATTTGGCTAAAAATGTTATGTATGATGAAGAAGCAGGACAACATGTTCACTTTGATGAAATAAGAAATATGTGTGAAACTGATGAACAAGCATATAAATTATATAGGTTCGCCAAATCTCCTACACATGGTGCAAGCGGGGCGTATAATGCCATAATGTTTAATCAATGCATATGTGAAGGATACACTCGTGCAATGCAATATTTGCTAAAACTAAAAGGTATCAAGTCTCATGATGTATACTGTTTGCCTAAAATAAGACAAAAGAGCTTTTTTAATACGGAAGAGGAAAATGCAAAAGCGGGTGAATATGAAATCGCATTTGATGATGAATATCATAGTGTACTTTGTATTGATGATTATAATTCGTTGTATGCGGATCCTTGCCTAGATGCTAAATTTTACAGACAAGGAGATAAAACGTTGCCTTTTGTGTTGAAAACGAAAGAGGAGATTGAAAAAACGCACAAGTTTGTATCGAGCCAGGATGATGTACTGAATAGATATTCAGAGCAATCTGAACGTTCGATAATAAGTTCAATAAGAAATACAGAGGCATATATAGAAAATCAAGTAAGAACAGGTGCGGATGAATTGGAAATAAGAGGAATAATTAAATAGTGATAAAAAAATAAAATAGGTTTACATTTGTTAAAAAACATGGTAAAATGCAAGCATATTGAGAAAAACAAAGAACAAGAGGAGTAAATCAAAAACTACTTAAAGAGAGGAAAAGTCATCGGCTGAAAGCTTTTCTAAGTGTAAGATTGATTGAAGGTAGCTTGGGAGTTGCATTGGCGAAAGATTAATAAATTTAGTAGTTAATGCCGTTTAAAGTGCGTTAAACTTTCAATGAGGTAAAAGCTTTTATGCAAGAAGCTTTTATAAATTAAGGTGGTATCACGAGCAAATTCGTCCTTTGGGAATGAATTTGCTTTTTTTTTGACAAGTGGACGGAGAATTGCGCAAAGTTGGAAATTGGGACGGTTCTCTTTTCCAAATTTGAAAATTTTATACTATTTGAATATATTCAAATAAATTTGGAAAAGAGAACCGTCCCAATTTCCAAAAACGCAACTGTCCCATTGTCAAAAAAAGAAAGGAAGGTGAGTCTTATGTGGATTAATTTAATAGGTTCGGTGGTAGTACTCGTCGGTCTTTGCATGGCGCTTGATTCGCGAAGGCTCGTCAAGAAGTACTTTAACTTTGGTGAAGAAAATATAGCCGTTTTAGGCTTGAAAATAGTTGGCTTTATGATAATTTTTATTGGTGGAATTATCTTGATGGCGAACGTAAAATAATTTAGGAGGAGAAAAAATGAATATAATAGGTAAAACATATGAACCAAAAGACTTTGAACAAAGGATTTATGATAATTGGGTAGAAAAGAGATATTTTGAAGCTAATAATAAGAGTGAAAAAACTCCATTTACTATAATGATGCCACCACCAAATATAACAGGTGCACTTCATATGGGACATGGTATGGACAATACTCTTCAAGATATTATTGTTAGATATAAAAGAATGCAAGGCTTTGAAACACTTTGGGTTCCTGGTGTTGACCATGCAAGTATTGCTACAGAAGCTAAAATTGTTGCAAAGATGAGAGAAGAAGGCATCACAAAAGAAGAGCTAGGTAGAGAAAAATTCTTAGAGAGAGCATGGGACTGGAAAAAAGAATATGGTGGAAGAATCCTTATGCAACTTAGAAAAATGGGTGTTTCTTGTGACTGGTCAAGAGAAAGCTTCACGATGGATGAAAATTTAACTCGTGCTGTAAAAAAAGTTTTCGTAGATATGTATGAAAAAGGTGTAATTTATAAAGGCGAGAGAATGATTAACTGGTGTCCAACTTGTAAAACATCAATATCTGATGCAGAGGTTGAATACGAGGAAGAAGCTGGTCACTTATGGCATATTAGATATTCAACACCTGATGGAAAAGATTCAATTGTAGTTGCTACAACAAGACCTGAAACAATGCTTGGAGATACAGCGATTGCAGTTCATCCAGAGGATGAAAGATATAGTCATCTAGTAGGTACAACAGTTGTGCTTCCAATTATGAATAAGGAAATTCCTATAGTTGCGGATGAATATGTAGAAAAAGATTTTGGAACAGGTGCTGTTAAAATTACTCCTGCACACGATCCAAATGACTTTTTAGTTGGTCTTCGTCATAGATTAGAAGTAATAAAAGTATTTACAGATGATGCTCACATGAATGATTTGGTTCCTAAGTATGAAGGAATGGATAGAAAAACAGCAAGAAAGGCAATTGTTGAAGATTTAGAAAAACTTGGAGTTTTAGTAAAAACAGAAAATTATACACATAACGTTGGAAAATGTTATCGTTGTCATGATACAGTTGAACCAGCTGTTTCTATGCAATGGTTTATGAAAATGGAAGAACTTGCAAAACCTGCAAATGAAGCTGTTAGAAGTGGTGAAATGCAATTCGTTCCAGAAAGATTTGATAAAACATACTTTAGTTTCATGGATAATGTAAGAGATTGGTGTATTTCAAGACAACTATGGTGGGGACATAGAATTCCAGCATATTATTGTGAAGATTGTGGAGAAATGGTTGTTGCAGACCATGACGTTGAAACTTGTCCAAAATGTGGCGGAAAAATGCATCAAGATGAAGATACATTAGATACATGGTTTAGTTCAGCATTATGGCCATTTGCAACACTTGGTTGGCCAGAAAAAACACCTGATTTTGAGAAATTCTTCCCAACAGATGTTTTAGTTACAGGTTATGACATCATATTCTTCTGGGTAGCAAGAATGTTGTTCTCAAGTATTGAACATACAGGAAAATCTCCATTTAAACATGTTTTAATACATGGATTAGTTAGAGATGAACTTGGAAGAAAAATGTCTAAATCACTTGGAAATGGTGTAGATCCACTAGTTGTTATAGATGAGTATGGTGCAGACTCATTTAGATATGCATTAGTACAAGGAACAGCTCCAGGTAATGATACAAGATATCTTCCTGAAAAAGTTGAAGCTGGAAGAAACTTTGCAAATAAATTATGGAATGCTTCAAGATTTGCAATGATGAACTTTGGTGAAGACAAGATAACAGCTGATACTTCAAAGCTTACAATCGAAGATAAATGGATATTTGGAAAAGCAAATACAACAATCAAAGAAGTTACAGAGTGCATGGATAAATTCGAATTTGGTGTTGCAATCCAAAAAATAATGGACTTCATTCGTGATGAGCTTTGCGATTGGTATATCGAAATGATCAAACCAAGACTTTATGATATGACAAATGAAACAAGAAACGAAGCTTTATATACATTAAATGAAATTTTAAGAATTGCACTAAAATTGCTTCATCCATTTATGCCATTCATAACAGAAGAAATTTATATGAGCTTACAACATGATGATGAAAGTATCATGATTTCTGAGTGGCCAAAATACATGGAAGAAAGAGAATATAAAGAAGAGCAAGCTGATATCGAGCTTATAAAAGAAATAATAAAGAGTGTACGTAACATTCGTGCAAATATGAATGTAGTTCCATCAAGAAAAGCAAGTTTAATTTTTGTAACAGAGAATGATAAGATAATAAACGAAGGTGCTGGATTTATTGAAAAATTAGCATATGCAGATAAGATAATAACTCAAAAAGATAAAGAAGGAATACCTGCAAACGCAATATCTCTAGCGGTTCCAGGAATTGAAATATATATTCCATTTGCTGAATTAGTTGATATTGAAGAGGAAATAAAGAGACTTGAAAAAGAAAAATTGACGTACGAAAATGAAATAAAGAGAGTAGAAAAAATGCTTTCAAATGAAGGATTCGTAGCAAAAGCTCCAGCGGCGAAGATTGAAGAAGAAAAAAACAAGAAAGTAAAATATGAAGAATTATTAAAGAAAACAGAAGAGAGAATAGCAAGTTTAAAGTAATATAAAAAAGGGAAGCCCCCGGTGCGTACAGAGCACTGGGGGCTTCGTTTGGTATGTGTTTTAGAACTGAAGCAGCATTTACGCCTGCATGTTATGCAGATAGCGGACGTGGAGCGCTTCGTTCTTGTGAAGCTCGTAGAGCCTAGCGGCGAGCTTACAGAGGAAATACCTGTAGGTCACGTCGCGAAGCAGATCATAGGCATCTTCGTCAATCACCAGGCGGAAGAAGTTCTCCAGAGAGTGGACTTCACATTCGCTGAAATCGGGGTTGATGCTGATATGGATCTTGCCGAGCTCGAAATAGGTACGGAGCGTCTCGAGTTCGAAAATCGCACTCATGGAGAGACACTCTTCACGGATGAACCGAGCAGAGCATTCGTCGAAGATCTTGAGAACCAGAGCATCATTGTGCCACGGCTCGATGAGCTTGGTAAAGCCATATTCGTCGAGGACAAAGCTCTCGGGGGCGAGAAACTGCTTGCCAGGAACATCGCTAACATCGTAGATGTCAGCCATAAAGAACGATTTGATTTCGTTCTTGTTCATAGCATTGAGCAGCTTGCTGCGCTCGCCACGCTGATACATCTTATCAACGTGCTCCCAGTACTGGGCCTTCAGGGTGCCACGCCTGTCACGTGAAGACGTGCGACGCTTGAACCGATTGTAGCGGCGAGAAGCCTTCTTCTGCTGATGCAGGATGAAGGAAGAGAGCTGCTCATTATCGGCATGGATGTCGGCTTCGAGTTCTTCGGCGATCCACTCACGCTCAAAGTCCTCGAAAGAGTCATGATTGCAGGTCATGTCACCATAATCGGCGAAGAGAGACATGCAGATCTGGTTGTCAGAGCTAAACGTCGTTTCGTACACTTAACATACCTCCTTGAATTGAATAAAAATAATGGGTCCAACACAATTATAACACGGATTTGCTGGAAAATAAAGCAAAAAAATACCGGGAAATAAATCCCGGTGGTCGGTAAGGGAACAGAGACAACTCATCAGAGCAGATACTCGATGATGAGCAGGATGACAATCACCGCGAGGATGATGTGCACCCAGTCCGAAGTTGAGCGCTTGGTGTGCTCCCAACGTTCGGTAGCCGTAGTGTAGGTTCTCGGCCGCGTGCGGTCGTCGTAACGCCTTGCAGCAGAGTCTACGCCACGGATGACGGTTCGCCAAGCCCACCGAATGATACGGTAAACCAGGTAAACCATGATAATTGGAAAGATTAGACTAAAAATCATCTCCCCAAATCCCTCCTTTTTGTAATTGTTCAACAGAACGTATATTCATTATAACGTAAAATAGTTCAAAAATCAATCTGTTTACATAAAAAACGTCCATTTAACGGACGTCCCTCGTGGACGAAATTTGGGAAAATTTACTAAAAATATTGCAATAAAATTTGCGAATATTTATACTAGTAATTGAGATTTATATGAAAAGGAGAATGCAAATGAAAAAAATCAAGGTTACTTTTTTAGTTATAGCGCTTGCTACTATGGCTATGTGTTTTGTTGGATGTAATGACAAATCTAAAAATAATAATGAAAACGAAGAAGCCAACAAAGAAATAATTGAAAATACAAATGTTGGATTGCTTGAGGAAAGTGGAGATGAAGAAATAGCTCAAGTTATATATGAAAGCTATGAAGAATTAAGAGATGCAGTTGCAGAAGAAATTAAGGATTATGCTGGTGCAATAAATACAATAAATATGTATTACAACGCTTCTGGCGATGTAAGTAAAGATGAATACGCGGTTTCATCGTTAATTACAGATAAGAAGGGAACAAAAAATCCACTTACTACATTAGGATATGCATTAGTTGATGTTACGAATGATGGTGTGCAAGAAATTTTGATATATGATATGGATGCAGAAGATGAAATGAAAAACGTAATAGTGTCAATGTATACAACAAAAACAGATGAAAACAATGAAAAAGAAAGTTATCATATATTGAATTCACAAACAGAAGGTCATTATAGATTATGTGAAAATAATATAATTGAAGTAACATATTCTGAAAATCCAGGCATTGTATCAAAATGTTATTACAAGATAAATCAAGATTTTAAGCTTGAATTTGTTGAAATACTTGAATATATAACAAACGAAAACGGAACAACAGATGTAAATCATAGAGTTGGTGAAAGTGAAGAAGGAATCACAATTACAAGCGAAGAAGCAACAAATATTGAGAATAAGTATCCAATAAAAGAAATAACAGTTTCTCCAATAATAAAATAATAAGATAATAAAAAAGTTTGTCGAAAGAATAATATATTTCGGCAAACTTTTTATTTTTTATTTTGTATTATATGTATAAATTTATACAAAGGAGGAAATAATAAATGATTGTGAATTACGAGGAGACTTCAAGGACGCTAACTATTAATTTTGATGGGGAAATTGATCATCATTCTTGTGGCGAAATTGCGACTATTTCTGATGATGCAATAAAAAAGTACCTTCCTTTAAAACTTATATTTGATTTTAAAAATGTGAAGTTTATGGATAGTGCAGGAATTGGTATGGTTATAGGTAGGTATAAGCAACTTATGCGTTTTGGTGGAAAAGCAGAGATGGTAAATATTAATAATGATATTAAGAGGATTTTTAGTATGGTTGGGATTTTTAAAATAATTCCGCTAGTAAGTGAAAATGCTGAATCTTTAGCTAATACATAATTTTAAATTGATATGAGGAGAGATGTTTAAGAATGGAAAATGAGATGAAATTAGAATTTAAAAGTAAGTCTTCTAATGAAGCTTTTGCTAGGATTACGGTTGCTGCATTTGTTTCAGAATTAAATCCGACGTTAGAAGAAATATCGGATATAAAGACTGCGGTTTCGGAGGCGGTTACGAATAGTATAATTCATGGATATGAAGGGCAAGATGGGATAATACATATGAATTGCAAAATAAAAGATAGAACACTTGAAATAGAAATAATAGATTATGGAAAAGGTATTGAAAATATAGAAATTGCGAAGCAGCCATTATACACAAGTAAACCTGAATTAGATAGGTCTGGAATGGGATTTACGATAATGGAAAATTTTATGGATGAATTTAAACTTGAATCAATAGTAGACGTGGGAACTAAAGTTAAAATGAAGAAAACGATTAAGGAGGCGCTATGACCAAATTAATCTTACGTGCTCAAAATCGGTGATAATGATGCAATGAACGAATTAGTAAGCGAAAACGTAGGATTAGTATGGAATGTGGTAAAAAGATTTGCAAATAGAGGATACGAATTAGATGATTTATTTCAAATAGGAAGTATGGGTTTTGTGAAAGCAATAAAGCGATTTGATACAAATTATGATGTCCAACTTTCTACATATGCGGTATCAATGATAATCGGCGAGATAAAGCGATTTTTAAGGGATGATGGAATGATAAAGGTGAGCCGTTCTCTTAAAGAAATTGCTGCAAAAGTAAGAGAAATTCAGCGAGAAGAACCGGATAAAGATTTTACGATAGAAGAATTATCAGAAAAATTGGAAATTGAAAAAGATGATATAGTAATGGCATTAGATGCAACAAATGCAGTAGAATCACTAGATAAACCGATAGGAGATGATAAAGAGAGTAAAACAATTGGCGAAGTGGTCGCATATAATAATAATGAATATGATGAGTTATTAGATAAAATAACCTTAAATAATATGCTAGACTGTTTGGATGAAAAAGAAAGAAAAATAATTATATATCGATATTTTCGTGAGATGACGCAATCAAAAGTTGCAGAAATTTATGGAACATCACAAGTTCAAGTATCGCGAATTGAGAAGAAAGCACTAGCTAAGATGAAATGCGCAAATGTTGACAAATAGCGACAAAAAGGGTATTCTAGCATTTAGAGGAGTGATGCTTTTTGAAGGAAAATGAACAAAAAAATCATAAAAAGGAACTTTCAAAAGAAGAAAAAAGTGAAAGACTAGCTAATATAATTGGCAAAATAGTTCTTATAAGTTTGATAATTCCGATAGGTTTCTTGATAGCTAGAATAGCACAAATAGATCAAGGTTATATTGATCCTTTAACTAACAGATCAAGAAGTGATTATGTTCTTATGATTATTCAATGTATACTTGGAATATTTGCATTAACACTTCCTAATATGCTATTTAAAAAGAAAATTCAGATCCCTACGAATATGTATATGCTTTACATGATATTTTTATATTGTGCAATCTGCTTAGGAGAACTTAGAAGTTTTTATTATAAAATACCAAATTGGGATACAATTCTTCACACATTTAGTGGCGGTATGATGGGAGCTCTAGGATTTTCATTTGTATCATTGCTTAATAAAACAGAAAATTTTCATCTTAAACTAACACCTAGCTTTGTTGCTCTTTTCTCGTTTATGCTTTCTACGACTTTAGGTGTTTTGTGGGAAGTGTATGAGTTTGCATTTGATGGGTTGCTTGGACTTAATATGCAAAAATTTATGCTTGAATCAGGCGAAATGCTAGTTGGAAGAGCTGCAGTTGTAGACACGATGGAAGATTTAATTGTCGATATGTTTGGTGCTTTTGTAATGAGCGTTATAGGTTACATTTCTTTAAAATACAAAAAAGGTTGGGTCGAAAAATTAATAATAAAAGTAAAAAAACATGGAGCTAAATAATTTCGTCCACGAGGGACGTCCGTCAAATGGACGATTTAAAATGTAGAATGTGAAAGGATAATAGATGAAAAAAGAAAAGTTTGAAATTCAGGGAATGACTTGTAGTAGTTGTCAGGCTCATGTTGAAAGAGCAGTAAAAAAACTTGAAGGAGTTAATTCTGTAGTAGTTAATCTGCTTTCGAACAATATGGTTGTTGAATTTGATGAAAACAAGTTGTCAAATGAATCAATAATTAATGCGGTTATTGATGCGGGATATGGAGTTACTCAATTAAATCAAAACTCAAATGCAAAAGAAAATTCAGAAAATACATATAAAAAAGAAATAAACGAGAGTATAAAGAAAATGAAGAAGCGCTTGATATTATCGTTTGTTTTTTTAATTCCGCTTATGTATATTGCGATGCATCATATGCTTGGAAAAGCATTGGTTCCAGATTTTATTTCTAATATTTTTGATGGTGCAGAAAATGCTTTGGTGTTTGCGATAAGTCAGCTTATACTTTTAATTCCAATAATTATTTTAAATAAAAATTATTTTACGAATGGTTTTAAGCGACTTTTTAAGGGTGCTCCAAACATGGATTCTTTAATTGCTATCGGGAGTTCTGCTGCTACTGTATATGGTTTTTTCGCAATTTATATGATTGTTATGGGACTTAAAAATGGCGATATTAATCAAGTTGAGACATATATGCATGATATATATTTTGAATCGGCTGGTACAATTTTGACACTTATAACGCTTGGAAAATATCTTGAGACAAAGTCGAAAGGCAAGACGAATGAAGCAATAACGAAACTTATTAATCTTGTTCCTAAGACGGCGTTTGTTCATAGAGATGGAAAAGAAATAGAAGTTGAAGTAAATGAAATAAAAGAGAATGAAATTGTTTTAATAAAACCAGGAAGTAATATTCCAGTTGATGGAATTATTATTCAAGGTGAGTCGGCACTTGATGAGTCTAGTATCACGGGAGAAAGCATTCCAGTAGATAAAGGCGTAGGCGAAAAAGTTATATCGGGAACTGTAAATAAAAATGGCTTTTTGAAAATAAAAGCTACCAAAGTTGGTGAAAATACAACAATTTCTCAGATTGTTAAATTGGTTGAAGAGGCTAGTAATTCTAAAGCTCCGATTTCAAAGCTTGCGGATAAAGTAAGTGGGATATTTGTTCCAGCTGTTATAATAATTGCTATCATAACAACTCTTGTATGGTTATTAGTTGGACAACCTTTTGAATTTGCACTTAGTACTGGTATTGCGGTTTTAGTTATTTCTTGCCCTTGCGCGCTTGGTCTTGCTGTTCCAGTGGCTATAATGGTTGGAACTGGAAAAGGTGCTGAAAAAGGTATTTTAATTAAATCTGCAGAAAGTTTAGAAATGCTTCACTTAATTGATACTGTGGTTTTAGATAAAACAGGAACAATTACAGAAGGAAAGCCTAAAGTTGTTGATATAATTGCATTTGATGAAGATAAACAAAAACTTTTGAAAATAGCTTCATCGATAGAAAAAAATTCAGAACATCCGCTTGCAAGTGCAATTGTTGAAAATGCGATTGAAGAGGGTGTTATTAGCTTAGATATCAAAGATTTTAAAGCTGTATCTGGTAGAGGTGTTGAAGCTACTATAGCTGATGAAAAATTCTTTGGTGGAAATCTAGCGTTTATGAATGAGAATAAAGTTGATTTAAAAGTTTTAAATTCTCAAAACGAAGAATACGAAAAACAAGGAAAAACTGTTTTGTATTTTGCAAAAGAAAATCAATTATTAGGTTTTGTAGTTGTTGCAGATACAATAAAAGAATCTAGTAAAGAAGCAATTGAAGCGTTTAAAGACATGAATTTAGAAATAGCAATGTTGACTGGAGACAATAAAGCTGTTGCGAATTCGATTGCGAAAGAACTGGGGATAACAAATGTTTTTGCAGAAGTGTTGCCACAAGATAAAGAAAGAATTGTTAGAGAATTTCAAGAAAAAGGAAAAAAAGTAGCTTTTGTTGGTGATGGGATAAATGATAGTCCTGCATTAGTACGTGCTGATATTGGAATTGCAATAGGGCAAGGAACAGATATTGCAATAGAATCAGCAGATATCGTATTAATAAAAAATTCGTTAACAGATGTAGTTACGGCTTTAGAACTTGGAAAAGCAGTTATGAGAAAAATAAGACAGAACTTGTTTTGGGCATTTTTCTATAATATAATCGGTATTCCTATAGCTGCTGGTGTTTTATATCCGATATGGCAAATAAAATTAAATCCAATGATCGGTGCAGCGGCGATGAGCTTTAGTTCGGTTACAGTCGTGACAAATGCTTTGTTATTAATGAAATTTATATCAAAGTATACGGAGAAAGATATTAATGAAGAAAAGAAATGCGATAAATCGTGTGAAATATTAGAGAGAAAAGAGGAAAAAAGCATTATGAGAAAAGTAATAATTATTGAAGGAATGCATTGCAATCATTGTAAAATGGCAGTAGAAAAAGTTTTGAAAAAATTCGAAAACGTAGTGAATGCAGAAGTTGATTTAGAAAAGAAAACTGCAACAGTAGAGTATGAAGGTGTTTTGGAAAATGAGAGAATTACAGAAGTAATAACAGAAGAAGGATTCGAAGTAGTAAAAATTGAAGAATAAAATTTTAGGAGCATGTTTATGGAACAATTTGGGAGAACAGAGTTATTGATTGGAAAAGAGAATGTTGAGAAATTAAAGGATTCAAAGGTTGCTATATTTGGAATTGGTGGAGTTGGTTCTTTTGTTTTAGAAGGGCTTGCTCGTGCTGGTGTTGGAAAGTTTGTTTTAGTGGATAATGATGATGTATCGGTTACTAATATAAACAGACAGCTTATTGCGACTCATAAAACTGTTGGAAGAGCAAAGGTTGAGGTTGCAAAAGAGAGAGTTTTAGAAATAAATCCAAATGCAGAAGTTGAAATTTATAAAGAGTTTTTTATGCCTGAAACAGTTGGAATAATTGATGAAAGTGTTTCGTATATTGTTGATGCGATTGATACAGTTACAGCTAAAATAGAGCTTGTGGAGAGAGCGAATAAAATGAATATTCCAATAATTTCTTCAATGGGAACAGGAAATAAATTGGATCCAACAAGATTTGAGATTACTGATATTTCTAAGACATCTGTATGTCCGCTTGCGAAGGTTATGAGAAAAGAATTGAAGCAAAGAGGAATAAAAAAATTGAAAGTTCTATATTCAAAAGAAGAACCTGTGCAAATTGATTATTCAAATTTTGAAAATGATGATTCAAAGAAGAATCCACCAGCAAGTATATCATTTGTTCCATCAGTTGCGGGATTGATAATTGCAGGAGAAGTTGTAAAAGATCTAATAAAATAAAATCGAGGTAAAAATGGAAAGAAAAGAATCTAAATCAATAAAAAGAAATCAAAAGCTTACGCGAACTGAGCAAATTGAAAGAACATTAATTACGGGATATAGAAAAAAGATTTGGAATAGATTTTTGGAAGCGATAAATGAATATCAAATGATTGCAGACGGTGATAAAATTGCGGTCTGTATTTCTGGTGGAAAAGATTCGATGCTTCTTGCAAAATGCTTTCAAGAGCTTAAAGCACATGGAAATATAAATTTTGAAGTTGAATATATAGTTATGAATCCTGGATATGCGGAGGAGAATAAACAGAAAATAATTGATAATGCAAAACTTTTAAATGTTCCTATAACTATGTTTGAAACACACGTGTTTGAACATGTTGAAAAGATTGAAAAGCATCCTTGTTTTATATGTGCGAAAATGAGGCGTGGACATTTGTACAGAAAAGCGAAAGAATTAGGATGTAACAAAATTGCGCTTGGACATCATTTTGATGATGTTGTTGAAACTATATTAATTGGATTATTTTATGGTGCACAGTATCAAACAATGATGCCAAAAGTCAAAAGTACATATCATGAAGGAATGGAACTAATTCGTCCTTTATATCTTGTGCGAGAACAAGATATTTTAAGCTGGGTGAAAAAGAATGAATTAGAATTTATAAATTGTGCTTGTAAAATTACTAAAAAAGAAGTTGGTGATGCGAATGCATCAAAACGTGCGGAAGTGAAAAAGTTAGTTGCCGAACTAAAGAAGAAATATAAAAATATTGATGTCAATATTTTTAGAAGTGCGCAAGGGGTTAGTTTAGATACGGTTTTATCATATAAGCTTGAAGGCGTGGAACACAACTTCTTGGACGATTATTATACAAGAAAAAGAAATGTACAAAATAATGAAAATAATTAGAATAAAATAGACAAACTCCTCATACATATAAAGTGTGAGGAGTTATTTTTATAACTTGAAAGGAGCTTTGGTTTTATGGAAAATATTACGAAGATGCAAAATATTATTTTGGAAAATAGAAATAGATTAAGTGTAAGTGGCGTTGTGGATGTTTTAAATTTTGATGAGCAAGTTATTACAGCGGTGACTGATTTGGGGATTTTAACAATAAAGGGGTCAGATTTACATCTGAATCAGTTTAGTTTGGATACAACAGAGTTGAGCGTAGAAGGTGATATAAATTCACTTCAATATAGTGACAAACATGCAGGAAAAAAAGGTGAAACTTTATTTGGTAAAATATTTAAGTAGGGGGCGAAGTAATGATACAAAATCAAACGTATGTTTTTTTATGGAGTGTTGTTATTGGTGCGTTTCTTGCTTTAATTTTTGACTTTTTTAGGATACTCAGAAGAAAAGGGAAAACTAAAAATTTTATCGTATACATACAAGATATAATTTATTGGATCTTGGTGACGATTATTATTATAATGAGCGCGTTTATAACGAATGATGGTGAGCTCAGGGGATACATGTTTATAGGATATATACTTGGATCTATTATTTATCTTGCTTCAATAAGCAAAATTATTTTGAAAATTTCAAATTTTGTTTTGGATTTTATAGAAGCAAAATTTAAGAGTGCATGGAACTTTTTTGTGAAAATAACAAAAAAATTAAGGATAAAAAAGAAAAATGTTAATTTTTAGCAGGATTTTTTTGAAAAATGTAGAAATACATATATTAGAGGATTTTTATAATACAAAAGAGAAGGATTGATTAGTCGATGAAAGATTTTTTATATAAATTGTTTTCTACGTTAATGATTGCGGCTCTTGTTTTTTATCTTGGCGGTGTACTTATAAAACAAGAAAGAGAGCTTAGAATAATTGAAAATGAAAAGAAACAATATCAAGCTTTACTTGATGAGGCTAATATGAAGACTGAAGAATTAAGACAAATTAAGAGTAGGCTTAATACTGATGAATATATTGAAGAATATGCGAGAGAAAAGCTTGGTCTTGTAATGCCATATGAAATAATATTTATGGATGCAAGTATATAAAATATAGATTTGATTTTGAGTACATTTTAGGTGACTGAAAAGTTTACACTAAAATGTACTTTTTTGTTGTTTTTTGAAGTTTGACAAATATTATGTGAAATAGTATAATTCCGCCTTGTAAAGGGAGGATTTTGGAGAAAGAACACTTAAGAATTTTAGTGGAGGTGCTTGAAAGTGACTATACTTTCGCATAAGGAAAGCCAGGAGATCGCTAGAACAGTGAGAATGTTCGATGTTGGTGAGGGATTGATTGATTTGATTGAAATCTTTGGTGAAGGCAGAATCAATCATACCTACAAGATTACGTTGAGAGATGGACTAAGGCGCAGTGAATATTTGCTGCAGTCAATCAATACGTTTGTTTTCCAGGATGCGAGTGCTCTTATGGAAAATTTGGCTGCGGTAACTAAGCATATCAAGCAAAATAACGGGCGTTCCATCGAATATATAAGGTGTAAGCAGGAAGGAAACGACGATGTTTCTTATGTTTATATCGGAGAAGATGGAAAAGCTTGGAGAATGTATCATTACATTGATGCGGACGTGTATCAGTGCATTGTGCATCCTTATCATGCGTATATGCTTGGACAAGCGATAGCAGATTTCTCGAAGGCGCTTAGTACGTTTGATGCAAGTTCCCTTGTGGAGACAATTCCTGATTTTCACAATACGCCTAAACGCTTTAGCGATTTCTTGCTTTCGGTGACCGAAGATGTGATTTCTGGTGACTGCAGAAGCAAGAAAGACGAAGAAACGGTGCGACAGATTAAGTTTGTCTTGGAGAGAAAAGACAAATTTGGGATTCTTGCTGAGAATCAAAAAAGTGGTGCTCTGCCGATTAGAGTTACTCACAACGATCCGAAGATTTCCAATGTACTCGTTGACAAGAAGACGAATGTGCCGATTTGCATGATTGATTTGGATACGTGCATGCCTGGAACGATACTTTATGATGTGGGCGATGCACTCCGTTCCGTTGCGAATACAGCATCGGAGGATGAAAAGGACGCATCACTTGTAGACTTTTCGACAGTGATTTTTGAGTCTTTTGTTCGAGGGTTCCTCAAGGGTATGAGTGGTTTGCTTACAGATGCTGAGATTGAACTTATTCCATATTCGGTGTGGATTCTTGCGATGGAACTGGGAATGAGGTTCCTTAAGGACCATATTGACGGAAATAAATATTTCAAAACTCAGTATGACGGGCAAAACCTTGAGCGAGCGAGGATTCAGTTTAAGCTGGCAGAAGTTGTTGAGCAAAAAATCGAGGACGGTGAACTCTCGGGTATTGTGTACATGATTGTGTCAGAAATGCAAAAACGTGAGTAGTATATGTTTTGGGGGTGCGAAGCCAAAGAAGCGCTCGATGTGAGAATGAAAAATAGTTGGTAAAGCTACTTTTAGAGGTACGTTAAAAACGTGCCTCTTTTTGTTTTTATTGACTATATGCAAGTTTTAGGGTAAAATATATGAGTTAGAAAGCGGTGGACGAAAGTCCCCAAAGGAGGAAATTTTTATGTCAGTCCAAGTGGGCGAAATTCTAGAAGGTAAAGTTACTGACATTATGAACTATGGTGTTTTTGTTAAATTAAACGACGGAAGCATTGGTTTGGTACATATTTCAGAAGTTTCTAGAGACTATGTTGAAGACATACATGCAGTACTAAAATCTGGAGATGATGTTAAGGTAAAAGTCATTTCAATGGATGAAAAAGGAAAGATGGGTCTTTCAATAAAAAAGGCATTACCAATGCCAGAAAGAAAGTATAAAGAACAAAGAAATACTAGAACTGAAAAAAATGAAAACACAGATGAAACACCAGAAAGTAAGTTAGACAATATGCTATCTAAGTTTTTAAAAGATAGTGATGAAAAACAATTATACTTAAAGAAAAACTTTGAATCTAAAAGAGGATATTCAAAAAGACGTTAAAATCTAAAACAAACTTTCTCATAGAAATTTTTGCACTTAAAGGGCTTTTTTGGACATGGGGGACGTAATCCCGTCCCCTTGTCCAAAAAGCGTTCTATATGCAGAACTTCTATGAGGTGATGCAAGTTTCTGTTGCATCATCGGTTCTCGAAAGTTTTTATCATGAAGTTTTATCATTTTATAATAATAAAGAAAAGGAGCCAAGAATATGGGGGAAGAATTGAAAACCTTATCGCTTCTTAATTTGCGTGACCTTGCAAAAGCTAAAGGATTAAAGAATATTAGCAAATTAAACAAAGAAGAGCTTGTGAATGCGATATTGGAAGCGAGCGGAATAAAAGAAAATAGTGCGAATGATTCTGTTGATACAGAAAAAACAGAAAATGTTGAAGTTAAGGAAAACGAAATAAAAAAAGAAGATAGAGATGAGATTAAGCCTAACAGTAAAGATGATTTTATTGTTGAAGGTGTTCTTGAAGTTTTGCCAGATGGTTTCGGATTTTTAAGAGGCGAAAACTATTTATCAACACCAAAAGATGTTTATGTTTCGCCGGTTCAAATAAGAAGATTTAGACTTGATACAGGAGATAAAGTTAAAGGAATAAGTAGACTTCCAAAAGAAGGCGAAAGATTTCCTGCATTAATTTATGTGAATACGGTTAATGGAGATTCACCAGATGTTGCAATGAAAAGAAAGAATTTTGATGATTTGACACCGATATTTCCAAACAGAAGAATTCATTTAGAAACAACGCCAACAGAGTATGCTAATAGAATCATAGATTTGATGGCTCCAATTGGATTTGGCCAAAGAGGAATGATTGTTTCTCCACCTAAAGTTGGTAAAACAACACTTCTAAAAAAGCTTGCTAATAGCATAACTGACAATCATCCAAATGCGGAACTTATAGTTTTGCTTATTGATGAGAGACCGGAAGAAGTTACTGATATGAAACGTTCGATAAAAGGTGATGTCATATATTCGACTTTTGATGAGCTTCCTGAGCATCATGTAAAAGTTGCGGAGATTGTTCTTGAAAGAGCGAAGAGATTAGTTGAACATAAAAAAGATGTTGTAGTATTGCTTGATAGTATAACTAGACTTGCTAGGGCATATAACCTTGTTATTCCGTCATCAGGAAGAACTTTATCAGGTGGATTTGATCCAGCTGCGCTTCATAAACCAAAAAGATTTTTCGGTGCTGCAAGAAATATAGAAGAAGGCGGAAGTTTAACAATACTTGCCACAGGTTTAATTGAAACAGGAAGCAGAATGGATGAAGTTATTTTCGAGGAATTTAAAGGTACAGGAAATATGGAAGTTCATTTGGATAGAAAATTATCTGAAAAGAGAGTTTTCCCTGCGATTGATATAAATAAATCTGGAACTCGTAGAGAAGAATTATTGTTAAAACAAAAAGAATTAGAAGTGGTTTGGAAGATAAGAAAACACTTAAATGAAGGTAATGCTGTAGCAGTTACAGAAAACCTTATAAAGCTAGTTACGTCAACTAAAACTAATAGTGAATTAGTAGAAAAATTTAAAATTGACAAGTAAATAAACTTATAGATATAATTGCCTCATAGGGGATGATTTTGGTATTTTGAAATGACCGAATTAACTTTTAAGGAGGTAATGTGATGGGACGCAATGCAAAGGACTTTTCGCGGTATGATGTAAAGAAAATCGCTCTTGAATATGCGTCTTCTGAAGATGAAGTTTCAGCTTCTTATTTCTGTGAGATGTATGATATCACGGAGGGCGTTTTTTACAGCGTCATCAAGCGTGCAATTGTGGAATCGATTGTAAACGATGAAACTGCGCAGCTTATCGCGAAAAAAGCTTCGAGAAATTCTGCTGTTCACGGTGGTGAAGGAGGAAGGGTTAGATCAGTTTACAAACATGAGCGGTTGATGCACGAACGGAGAAATTTCGAGTTTACCATTAAGGAAAAGATTTGGTATGCAACTCGATATGCAGAGTCTCCTTCGTATGTCGATGCTAAGACATTCATTGTTCAACACTCGATGACACGCGAACTTTTCGACCGCACCATGAGTAGTGCAATTGTCGATGGACTTGTTTCTGATGTCATTGCTAAAGAGCTTTTTGGAAAAGCACTTCAGCATAACAAAGAAGAAAAGGTCAGACCTTTTTTTGAAGGCTTGTTCGCTGAAAGAAAAGCGAATATGGAGGCCAAAAAAGAGCAAAAGCGGCAAAGTCGTATGAAGAGTCGCAAGCGTTCTAAGGCCGAAAAAACAAAACAATTGGCGGAGGCTGAAGAAGAGATGGAGAGGCGGAAGCATCAGGAGTTCATTCAGCTTGGAATCCATGATTTTGGAATTCCTGATGAAATGGAAGAACAGCTGGATTCGCTTAAGCTACAGATGACGGATGTGGAAGAGCCTTGTCAAGAGGATGTCCTTGATGACGATGGTGAGGAAAATGAAGATCCTACAACTGTTGTTGGCGGAGAACAATTGTCTTTCTTCAAGTGATTAAAATGGAAAAATTACAAAAAATGGAAAAGTGGATGTAGCTTGCTGCATCTACTTTTTTGTTAACTTGAAATTTTGACATAAATTGTATTGCAAATGCAAATTAAATATGCTATCATATATGAGCGTGAGCTAGTTTAAATAATAATTAATATACATATGCAGTAATAAAAGAGAGGTGAAATCAATGAAACAAGGAATACATCCAGAATACAAAGAAGCTACAATTAAATGTGGTTGTGGAAACGTAATCACAGTAGGTTCAACAAAAGAGAGCATGTCTGTCGAGGTTTGTTCACAATGTCATCCATTCTACACAGGTAACCAAAAATACCAAGCTACAGGTGGAAGAATTGAACAATTCAAGAAGAAATATGGTATTAAAGACTAATCTCTTGAATCTAATAAAGAGTATGAGCAGGGCGAGAAAATGTCCTGCTTTTTTTCTATGTTCTATTGTGCTTGTTTAAGCGATTATTATATAATACCAGATGAGGTGAAAATTAAATGGAAGAAAAGAAAATAACGTCAATAGGTGGGCAAGCTGTTCTTGAAGGTGTAATGATGCGTGGTCCGCATAAAATGGCGATTGCAGTTAGAAAACCTGATGGCGAAATTGTGATGGATGAAAAGCCTGTAAAAAAACATCCAGTAATAGGCAAGTTACCTCTAGTTAGAGGGGTATTTTCATTTTTTAGTTCTTTAATAATAGGTGTTCAAGCAATAACTTTTTCAGCGAAATTTTTTGAGGATGAAGAAGAAAATAATAAATCAGATAAAGAGAAAGAATCAAGTGATGGAACACTTCCTAATTGGGCAATTGCTGTGTCAGTAGCTATAGCTCTTTTACTTAGTGTGGGTCTTTTTGTAATTCTTCCTAATTTTTTATCAAATATTGTGGTTGCTGAAAAAGAAGAAAATGCGTTACTTTATAATGTCATTGAAAGTTTTTTGAAAATAGGAATATTTTTAGCTTATATTATTGCAGTTTCGCAAATGAAAGATATGAAAAGAGTTTTTGAATATCATGGTGCAGAGCATAAAACTATTTTTTGCTATGAAAATGGTGAAGAATTAACTGTTGAGAATGTAAAAAAATACACTAGATTTCATCCAAGATGTGGAACTAGCTTTTTGTTATTTGTTGTGATTATTAGTATTATTGTTCATATGTTTTTAGGTGTGTATGAAAATGGTTGGATAAATGCGGGATTACGTTTACTATGTTTGCCTCTTATCGCTGGTATTTCATATGAAATAATAAAGTTTGCGGGTAAAAGCAAAAGTAAATGTGTTACGTGGCTTAATGCTCCAGGGAAATGGCTTCAAAGATTTACTACTAGAGAGCCAGATGATAAACAAATTGAAGTTGCAATCGCTTCATTAAAAGCAGTAATACCGGAAAATTCTGAAGATGATAAATGGTAATAAAAGAGGTTGATTATATGCTAACAAAAGATGCTTTGAAATATGGTCGAGAAATTCTTAAAGAAAATAATATAGATGAACGTGAAGCAAGACTTCTTTTGGCACATGCTATGAATATTGATGTTAACAAATTGATAACACATGATGAATGTACAGATGGAGATTTTTTTAGGTATGAAGAGTGCTTAAAAAGAAGAATCTTAGGAGAACCTTTTGCATATATTGTTGGCGAAAAAGAATTTATGAAATTAAAGTTTTTTGTTGATAAAAATGTTTTAGTTCCAAGAGAAGATACAGAAGTATTGGTTCTTGAGGCAATTAAGCAATGTAGAAAAAAGATTTTAGATTTATGTACGGGTAGTGGTTGCATTGCTATAAGCCTTGCAAAATACATTCAAAATGCGGAAATTGATGCTTCTGATATTAGTGTCAGAACGCTTGGGGTTGCAAAGAAAAATGCTATATCAAATGAGGCTGATGTTAATTTTATTAAATCTGATGTTTTTGAGAATATTCATGATAAGTATGAAATGATTGTTTCTAATCCGCCATATATAAAAACTGAGGATTTGAAATCTTTGCAAAAAGAAGTTTTGAAAGAACCAAAAAGAGCTTTGGATGGTGGAAAATCTGGTCTTTATTTTTATGATAAAATTCTTAAAGAAGCCAAGGAGTTCTTGACGGATGATGGAGTTATTTTATTTGAAATTGGTTTTGATCAGGCAAAGGATGTAACTGAACTTGCGAAAAAGTATAATTATAGAAAAATAAAAAAAGTGAAAGATTTAAGCGGCAATGATAGGGTGCTTATAATAGAGAGGTGATATTAAATGTCATTTTCATCAGAGTTAAAAGAAGAGCTTGCTAAGGTAAGTGTGCATAGTAATGAATGTTGCAAACTTGCAGAACTTGCTGGATGCATGATTGCAAATTGTAATGTTGTTAGGTTAAAAAATAAGTTTGTTCTTAGAATGATAACTGAGAGTTCTTCTTCAATTCGTAGAATGTACAATGCGTTTAAAAAACTGTACGATGTTACTCCGATAACGAATATAGAAAAAGAAAAATTAAAAGAAGATAAAGATATTGTCTATGAGCTTCTTATTGAAGATGATAATGATTTGCGAAAAATCTTTAATGATGCAGCAATGTTTAATATCGACGTGAATCTTGAAATTGTTATTGACGATAATGGGAAAATTAAAGAGAAAGATTGTTGTATGAAGTCTTTTCTACGAGGCGTTTTTCTTGGAAGTGGTTCTTTGATGGAACCTAATAGCGGTAATCATTTGGAAATAGTTCTTACAAGTGAGCAAAATGTAAATTACATAAATAGTGTTCTTGCTATGCTTGGGATTTCTGCGAAAATGATGAAGAGAAAAAAGAATCTTGTGGTTTATTTAAAGGATGCGGAGTCGATTTCTGATTTTTTAAGAATCATTGGTTCAAATAAAGGTATTATTGCTTTTGAACAAATAAAAGTTGAAAAAGAATATAGAAATAATATGAATAGAAAAATAAATTGTGAGGTTGCTAATATTGATAAAACAGCGGTTGCGGCGTCTGAACAATTAAAAGATATAATGCTTTTAAAAGAAGCGAAAAAATATGCTAAGTTACCAGCTAACTTGAAACAAATTGCTGAGCTTAGAATAAAATACCCAGAAGCAAGTCTTGATAAAATTGGTTCTCTATTAACTCCAGCACTTAGTAGATCCGGAGTTAGCCATAGATTTAAAAAGATAAAAGAGCTTGCAAATGAGGTGAGAAATAATGGTTAAATCGGTTTACATACATATTCCTTTTTGTAAACAAAAATGTTTATATTGCGATTTTAACTCGTTCCAAAATAAAGAAGTTTTGATAGATGATTATATGAAAGCTTTGTACAAAGAATGTGCAAAGTTTTCTTTTAGTGAGCTTGAAACTATTTATATTGGTGGTGGTACTCCTTCGTTTATTGATTCTAAATATATTGTAGAGCTTTTGAAGATGCTTCCAAATGCTAAAGAAATTACGGTGGAGATGAATCCTTGTACTGTTACGAAAGAAAAATTGATGGATTATAAAAATGCTGGTGTTAACAGGATTAGTATGGGACTTCAGACTACTAATGATGATATTTTGAAGACAATAGGTAGAGTGCATACTTTTGAGGAGTTTAAAAAAGCTTATGAATTAGTAAAAGAAGCTGGATTTGAGAATGTTAATGTAGATTTGATGTTTGGACTTCCAACGCAAACTATAAAAGATGTAGAAGAAAGCTTAAGATATTTAATTAGTATAAATCCTACACATATTTCTTGTTATTCATTAATTCTTCATGCGGATATTTTCAAAAATTTGCCTTCTGATGATGATGAACGAGAAATGTATTATTTGACACAAAAATTGTTGAAACAAGCAGGATATGAGCAGTATGAAATTTCTAATTTTTCAAAGGTTGGATATGAATCGATGCACAATTTAGCATACTGGAATCAAGAAGAATATGTAGGATTAGGTGCTGGTGCTAGTTCGTATGTGAATGGTAAAAGGTATACGAATGAAGCAAATATTGAAATGTATATAAGTAAGATTGATGTTGGTGATGAGATAAAAAATATAGAAGAAGTGCAAGATGAAGAGGATAAACTTAAAGAGTATGTGATTCTTAGACTTAGGCTTGTTGATGGGGTTTCGATAAATAAAGTTGAAGAAAAATTTGGGGTGGATTTGATAAAAAAATTTGAAAAAGAAATTGAAAGATTACATAAGCTTGAATTGGTTGAGATATGTGAGAAATACAATGAAAATTTTTTAAGATTAACAAAGAAAGGTATGGATTTTGCAAACCAGGTATGGCAAGAATTTATTTGAGTGTGATTATGGTTTATTTTTGTAAAACACTATGCTATACTTGACTCACAAAAGTTGATCGTTTTTAAGAGCAAAGAAAGGAGAACATGACTATGTTGGACCAGTCGATTGCAATGAAGATGTCTCACGACGAATTGAAGAAACAGCTGTATGCAAGTGTCGGATTGCCCAATGATGATGAGTTTATGTTTTTCTTGGATAATAACTTTAGTCCATACAATTTCATTCTTGGATGCAATCCATATATTCGTAACGGGAAGCGTGGGCAGATTGGTAATATGCGAAATATTTGCATTTTTCGGTACACGCAAAGCAATGTAATCAACGAACTATGCAATGATTTAGATGAGATGAACTATGAATATCGAATTTTGGATACGCATTTTTCTGATCGAAGTTTGCATAAAAAAGAGTTTATGCTCAAGCTTTTCATTTGCAATGCGACAGTAGAAGATGTGCGTGGTGATTATCGAATTATGCGCTATGACCCAAACTTGGGTGAGTGGTTTTTTAAGCCATCTGCTTGTACTGCTCCAATGCTGTGTAAGGATGCAAGAGGAGTGATAATGCTTAATGATGAACCTGCGGGATATGTTGTAAAGATGGAAAATACGAGAGAAAAAGAATTTTATCCGTTTGCGTATGTTGCAGTAAGACAGATGAGATTTTCGAAGAAGCTTTGGAAAGCTTTTACCATGTTTGTCAAATGGTTGAAAAATAGACATCAATAAAAAAGTAGAGATTACATTGTAATCTCTACTTTTTTGGCAGGGGTGGACAGTTAAAACTGTGCGAAACCCTTTATTTTAAGCCATTTTAAATTACGTAATGCAATTATAATGCAATTTAGATATTTTGGCTAGCCTTGTATTTAATTATCTTTTTAAATTCAGAATCTCTATAAGGTTCTAAGATATCAGTATATGTGTTTATGGTTACTTGAATATCTTTGTGACCTATAATTTTCTGTAAAACTGGGTTTGCTATTCCAGCTTCAACACAACGTGTAGCAAAGGTATGCCTCAAAGAGTGGGTAGATAGAGTAGTGTTGCCTTTTCTTAGTGGTATACCAAGATTAGTACAAATTCTTTTGAAAACGGTATTTATTGTATTTGGATGAATAAGCTCATTTTTTTCACTAAATATAACGCCATGCTTATTAAGAGTCATTTTGCTAATAGAATCTTTTAAAATTCTTTTTGTTTTCTCATCAAAAGGGATATCTCGTATTCCAGCGTATGTTTTTGTTTTATCGTTATTCAATTTTGGTCTGTCATTCAAGTCCTTACTTAACGTTGTTCTAACGTGAATAACATTGTTTTCGAAGTCAATATTTTCTGGTTTTAGTGCTAGGATTTCACCAATTCGCATCCCTGTATTGATATCAATTAAAAAAATGTTTTTGTATTTTTCGTTCTCAAGTGCATTAACAAATGCTCTGTGTTCTTTTACGGTTAATGCTCTAACTTTTTTGTCTTCTTTTTCAGATCGTGGCTTTAAAACACCAATCATTGGATTCTTAACAATAATTTCTCTAATTATAGCTTCTTCAAAAATAAGAGATATTTTTCTAAACACCTTAGTAATATATGAATTAGCTAAAGTTCTTAAATCATTCACTTTTTCTTGAATTATTATTCTGTTTGCATCGGTAATTCTTATATCACCTAATCCAATTTCTTTTATCTTTTTTAAAGATTCACCCTCTCTTTTATAAGAGGTTTCGGAAATGAGATTTGCTTTGAATTTTGTGTCTAACATATTCTTTCCTAATTGATAAATAGTCAATTTTGAACCTTCGCAATACATACCATCTTCAATTTCTCTTATTTTTTCTTTTAGCTTTTTCTTACATTCTGTATTTGTTTTTGCATAAACGCTACTACGTGTTCCGTTGGGTTTTGTATATTGCCCAATCCAACAATTTTTTGACTCACTATAATAAACTGTACCTTCACCATTAAAGTTTCTTTTTCTCATAAAATCTCTCCTTTCAAGTTTTACAAAAACACTTGAAAGAATTGACTAAAACCTATATAATAAGTCCATAGCATTCTTTCGAGAGTGTTGTTTTCTTGAGGTATACCGCTGTCTGCAAAATGTGGTATACCTCTCTTTTTTATTCAAATATTTTGCTTATTCTAGCTTCTACAACTTTTCCAATAATCTTAAAATTGCAAGTATTATCTAACTTTCTGGGTGGGTAATAAGAATTAAAAGCAATTAAATCTATGTGTTCATCATATTTAACAATCTTTTTCACGGTTGCTTCTTCACCATCTATTAAAACAATCCCAATTTGTCCATTTTCCACATCATTTTGCTGATGAACTATAACAATATCGTTATCATATAGAACAGGTTGCATACTATCACCAGTAACTTTCAATGCAAAATAATTTTCTGGATCGGATACTTCTTTATCTATATATATGTATCCTATAAAATTTTCTTCCGCCAAATAGTTATAACCAGCTTTTACTGTTCCAAGCAATGGAAATACTTGTTTTGAATCAGAATTTATTATTTTAAAGTCTCCTAATTCGACATTGTCATCTAATAATTCATCTAAAGATATTCCAAAAAATTCACACAGTTTTTTTGATGTACTGTATCGAACGTCATTTACATCACCATCAAAAATACTTTTTAAAGTAGTATAAGGGATTGAAGTCAATTTTGATAATTGGTTTGTATTCTTTATACTATTTTTTTTCATTAAAACATTAAGCTTCTGAATCAAATTCACAAAATCACCTTCTTTCATCTTCTATAGGCATTATACCAAATAAAATTTGCATTGTAAATAAAAAAATACGAAATTTCGTAAAAAAGTGTTGACAATTTACGAAAGAATGTATATTATCGTTATAGAAGTTACGAAATATCGTAAATGAAAGGAGAGAAAAAAATGTTTTTTAATTTGAAAGCAGAAATGGCAAGAAAAAATATAACGATTATGACTCTGTCAGAAGATGAAGATTTAGATATAGCTTATGAAACGTTAAGAAACAAATTTTCTATGAAAACTGAATGGACGCGAAGAGAAATGATGCTAATAAAAGACAAATATTTTCCAAACCAAACTTTAGAATATTTGTTTAAATGGGATGTTTCCAAAACATAGTTTAGGAGGCTTTTATGGAGACGATTATATTGTCAACAGGTGAAGAAATTAAATTATATACAACAAATGAGATTGCGCCAAAATTAAAGTGTAGCAAAGTTATGCTAGATAGAAAATGCAAAGCAGGAATTTTCCCCGCATTTAAGTTTGGCAGGAATTGGGTAATTGAAGAGGAAAATTTGAAAGAATATCTTAAAACTACACGAGGGGAGGTGAGATGATATGACGTGGATGACAATATTTGGTCTTATGACCATGGCAGGACTTTTCGTATGTATGATACCGCTCATATATTCGATTTTAAAATCGCAAAACTTAAATGAGCAACTTGTTGGAGTTGTTTTAGATGATAATTTTGAAATTGAAAAACGAATATATGAGAGAATTTGGAACGAGCTAGATGGTTTGCTCATTCAAACCAAGCAAGTTGAAAGACTCAAAGAAAATTATCAAAAAAAGATAGTAGAGTTAGAAGAAATGCAAGCTCTTAACTCTACTAAATATGAAAAAGTACATTATAAAAAATGTACGCAAAAATTATAACACAGAAATATAAAAAAACAAGGAGGGCAGAAATGATTTTAAGTAAAAAAGCAGAAGAAAAAAAGAAAGAAATGATTAAACTTTTTCTGGAAGCTATAACTAAAGCAGATGTTAAAATTGTTACCACGATGAAGGGAATTAATCAAAAAATTGAATTTTCGGGTAATGTGATTGCTATTTTATTTGCACTAGAAGGTGTGAAGCGTGAAGTTATTGCAAAAAACCATATATCTAGTGCTACTGTAGAGTTTATTGAACAAGTGCATGATGCAAACGAAATTTTGGAATTAGGAGAAAATTTGTAAGGTTAGAGAAAATATTTAATATATTAGAAAAACATTTATATGACGATAAACCAAGGAGCGAACTCGAAAAGGAAAATGCATATTTAAGAAGCATCATTGAAGAATTACAAGACAAATATAACGATGAAACTTATTACTATGGAGTGTGATATAAATGCGAGTACATGAATTGGGAGAAAAAGAATTAAGACAAGCTTATGTTTTTGCAACAAGAAGGTACAACGAAGCATACAAAGAAAAGAAAGAAATTGAAGAAGAAATGTGTAGAAGATACGAAAGAGAATTAGAAGAGAATAGGAGTTGAAGAGTATGATGCCAAGAGATTTTGATGGTGTTTATAGTTATGAAGTTGGTGGAATGCATCCATTTAGAACTTTATTAGGTTCAAACAGCCAAAAGACAAATGAATTACCTAAAAAAGTTAAATTCGACGAAGTAAATGGAGCAACAATTTTGTATTGGGAAGATGGCACAAAAACAGTTGTTAGAAAATGCAAAGATAATGTGCATGACAGAAGGGTTGCTTTTTTAACAGCGTATTTCCAAAAACATTGTGGTCTTAGTAAGACACAAGCTAATAAGTATATTGCAAGTTTAAAGGAGGATAAAGCCAAGGAATAAATTTAGAACCTTAAAAGCAGAAGAAATAGAAGTTAGAGTAGGGCAAGTTATAAAAAAAGACAAAGAAGACAAAATTGGAATAGGGATAACGTTATTGCTATACAAGGATTCTCGTGTAGATATGAACTTACTTGATGAAGTTGTAGGCGCTCAAAATTGGAAACGTATGCATCTTAGAGATAACGCAAATTGTATTGTAAGCATCTGGGATGAAGAAAAGAAACAATGGGTAGACAAAGAAGATACAGGAACTGAGAGCAATACTGAAAAAGAAAAAGGGTTAGCATCTGACTCTTTTAAAAGAGCATGTGTTAACTGGGGTATTGGTAGAGAGCTTTATACAGCACCGCAAATCACACTTTGGGGTGATGGGAAAGAACTAAGTAAGAGAAAATACACAGTTAAAGAAATCGACTATAACGAAAAGAGAGAAATTAGCAAGCTAGTTATTGTTGATAATTTGGGGAATATCGTTTATCCAACGGCTCAAAAATCAAATTCAACAGCACCTCAAAAAACTACAACTACGGCAAAAACTGTTGAGAAAACAATAAGTGAAGCACAAGCCAAAAGGTTATTTGCTATAGCTGGAGGCAATGAAGAAGTAGTAAGAAATAATTTGCAAAAATACGGCTATCAAAGAACACAAGAAATCAAAATGAGTGAATACAACAAGTTCTGCGAAGAGATAGAAGCAAAGATAAATACATTTTAGGAGGGATACGAATGATTAATATAACAGGAGAAGTAATCATAAAGAAATCTGAGAAAGGCGCTTATTATACGAATACGTCAACCAAAAAATTGGAAGACGAGAAGTACGATTATGCGCCTATTTTAGTAGGATTTAAAAAAGGTGTTGAGTTAGCAGATTTTTCGAAAATAAAAATTACAAATGGTTTCTTAACACACTTTAGAATGGACGACGATACGTTTAGAAACAAAATTATTGTACTTGAGTATGAAATACTAAGTGAAGGCAAAAGTAAGGCTGTAGCCGATAATGGCTTCGCAGAAGTTACAGATGATGACTTACCTTTCTAAAAGAGGTGAAGTAAATGGAAGAACCAAGAAAAGCATATTATGCTGTTATACCAGCTGATGTTAGATATGATAAAGATTTGCCAGCAAACGCGAAACTGCTTTATGGTGAAATTACAGCGTTGTGCAGTGAACGAGGATATTGTTGGGCGAGTAATGAATATTTTGCAGGACTATACAATACCTCAACTAGAAGCATCACGAGATGGGTCGAAGCGTTAGCCAATAAAGGATATATAAATACAGAAGTAATACGTAAAACTGAAAACGAAAAAATAATCTCAAAAAGACTTATCGTTGTGGGTGACAAAAATGTCTATGTAGACAAAATTGTCAAGAGTGATAGACAAAAATGTCTAGGACTCGTAGACGAAAGTGTCCAGTATAATAATACATTTAATAATACAAATAATAATATATGTCCATCTGACGATGAACGACCTTTAGATGATACTAAAAAAGTAAATCCAGAAGAGCAACTTGCAGAAGATTTTGAACTTATTTGGAAATTGTATCCTCGAAAAGCTGGTAAAGGTGAAGCGTTTTTACATTATAAATCGTGGATTAAAGGGAAGAAGTATGCTGGCAAAACGGTAAAGCTTACTAATAGGCAAATGTGGTATGCAGTAAAAAGATATGCAGATGAAGTTAAAAAAGAAGAAACAGATACTCAATTTATAAAAATGGGAAGTACATTCTTTAACGGAGCAATTATTGAGTATGTAAAAGAGGATGATTAATACATAAGAGAACAAGAGAGGTGAAAAGAAATGCCACCTAATCTTAAAAACGAAATAGACCCACAAAAGTATTTCTACAAATTTAACGAATTTGAATATAAAGACACTAGTAAAGAACGTGTTTTATCTGGAATTAGAGATTTAGATTATCTTACAAAAGGTTTCGAACTAGGTTGTATCACAATTTGGACAGGCTTAACTAACGCGGGAAAGACCACAGTATTAACAATGCTTGCGAAACAAACAATAGCTCAAAACGAAAAAGTATTTTTCTTTAATGGAGAACAGACAAAAGATGATTTTAAAAACAACTTGTATAAGCAGACTGTTGAAAATAAAGACATAGTAGAAAAGCAGTACAAAGACAGTTGCGTATTTGATACTTTTGTTAAAACAGAAAAAATTCCAGAGTTAAACCGATTATATGGGGAAAACTTAATTGTATTTAATAACGAAATGCCAAGGAAAATTGAAAATCTACTAAAGGCGATGGAAGAATGTAGAAAGACTTATGGCGTTAGAGTTTTTATATTAGACAATTTTATGCAAATCGAATTAGCGAGTTCTGATGTGTTTCAAGAACAAACAAACATTATGGAAAAGCTTAGGACATTTGCAGTTAATAAAAATGTACACATACATCTTGTAGCGCA
>JAFTQC010000004.1 GCA_017462965.1 Clostridia bacterium
GGAATGTCTATAGTATGTTTTTTCAATTCTGGCTCTAAATATTTGCAGAATTCGTCCAATATACAGAATATTTCTATTAAATTTGCGTCAGTCATGGGAGTGATTTTTATTTGTAACACTTTGATTTTGACACTATAAAGATATAAATAAATTTTCACTCCCACTACTTTTATGATACTTTCTTATACCGAACTCACGTTATTTTAATGTAAAAAACTATCTATTATGAACGAACTACAAGAATTTACCAATCTTTATCCATTATTAAAAACCTTGCGTTTTGAACTAATTCCAGAAGAAAGCACTAGAAAGAGATTTCAAGAATGGTTGGAAGAATTAGATAATAAGAATAAATCGGCTGTAGAAACGACAAGTACAAATATCATCAACGGTGAAAATCTAATCCTAAAAGACAAACGAATTGCTGCTGCCTATATCGCACTAAAGCCGGTATTAGACAAACTACACGAGGAGTTTATTGAGGTATCTTTGTCTTCCGACGAAGCTTTAGGTATTGATTTTTCTTCTTATTGGGAAGCTTATCAAGATAAAAAGGTTACTTCAGACAGAGAGAATGCTCTTCGTGCAGCCATTGGCAAAACATTTCAGGCTGGAATAGACTATTTCTATAAAAATTTTGTGGAATCGGAAGTAAAAATAAAGGAGAAGAACAAAAATAGACCTTTATTTTCGGAAAATATCCTATCCTATATAGATAAAAAGGCCGTACAATATACGAGCAACGATTTAACAGAAGAAGAATTAAAAATGCACCTCAACTGTTTTAAGGGATTCTACACATATCTTTCGGGCTATAATACCAATCGAAGAAATTATTACGAAACAAAGAACGAAAAATCCACTGCAATAGCGACCCGTATTATTCATGAAAATCTCCCTAAATTTTGCAATAACATTATTCGTTTCTACAATCGTAAAGAGGAGTATCTGAAAATAGTTGATTGGCTAAAAAACAAAGAAAAAGTTACTCAAATTAAGAATGCAGAAAAAGGGCTGTTTGAGACGGTCGAACCTATTTGTGAAAAATATTTTGTAATAGGCTATTTCAACCATTGTCTTACCCAAAAACAAATCGAAGAATATAACCGCATTATTGGTAATTACAATTCAATTATAAACCTATACAACCAAGTAAAAAAACAAGAAGACAGTAATTTCAAAAAACTCGATGAGTTTGTTACATTATACAAACAGATTGGTTGTGGTAGAAATGAGTATTATTTTCCGGCATTGATAGCAGAAAAGACCTCTGAACTTACAGAAAAACAGAAACAGTCCGGAGCAATACTATCTATTGAGCAACTGCTTCAAGCCGCAAAAAAAGCCGGTGATAAGTATTTCAATACAAAAGGAGAAAAAGAGATTTCTGTTATTGATTTCATAGATTTTTTGAGTTCTTGCACCGATTGGAGAGGTATATATTGGAGCAAAAGCGCTATTACCTCTATTTCTAATCGGTATTTTGCCAATTGGCATGATATTATCGACAAATTGAAAGATAAAGAAGCTTGTGCCACCTATGACAAAAAACGAGAAGTTCCGGTTCAACTACGCGATGCTGTAGAGCTATCGGAATTGTTCGAAGTATTGGATTCTGAAAGTCCCGAATACATATTCAAAGATAGTTATGTAGAAGGTACAATAATTAATAATCACCGATACCAGATTGACATAAAAATTAGTACAAGTCGTAATCTAATCAACTTATTATGTGAAGAAATAAAAAATCACATTTCCGATTTTTTAGCCGATTCATACAATATCGTTACATTACAAGCATATCGCCAGAAAGACATCAATGATAATGGGGAAGACCTTATCATTAAGCAAATAAAAAATTGGTTCGATTGTGCTACAGATGCTATGCGCATAGTTCGCTACTTTGCAGTCCGTGCCAACAAGATGAAAGGTCATACAGCCAATGCCGAAGTGGAAAAGTTTTTAGACGCATTATTGCGTAACCCCAGTACCGATTGGTTTGGCTGGTACGATCTTATTCGCAACTATTTGACTAAAAAGCCTCAAGATGATGTCAAGGATAAAAAACTGAAACTCAACTTTGATAACGGCTTATTTCTAAACGGCTTTGTTGAATCAAAAACAGATAAAAATGATCATGGAACACAATATGGAGGATACATTTTTCGCAAGAAACATGTCGCTTGTAATGAATATGAATATTACATTGGTGTAAGCACAAAGACCAAGTTATTTCGCTGTCATTTAAGGGACAACATAGAAAATACAGACAAGAGTGATTTTGAGCGATTGGAATATTATCAAATGAAATCAACAACACCCTATCCTAATGAATACGGGGAGAAAAAACTTGCAATACAGAATATCGTTAAAGAATTAATCATTTCTATTTCTGACACAAAACAAAAAATAGAAGAAGCAAACAAAATTACAAATAAAATACCAGATAAAGATTTAACACCCAATGATTTATATAGGAAAATATCTACAAGCCAAAATTTCCAACACCTTCTAAAAAACGAACGACTTCTTAATGAGGTAAACTCGTGTATCCAATTAATTTTGAACAATTGCGCTCGATTTACCAAAATGGAGGCTATTAATAGTCTTCAAAAAAATTCATATAGCGATTGGGAGGGGCTAACACAACTTATAAATGACCTAAAGGATATTACTAACTCCCGTAATTTTGACTTCTTTCCGATAAGCCAAAAAGAGTTTGAGGTACATAATGGAAAAGATTTATTTTTATTCAAGATTTCTAATAAAGATTTATCGTATTGTGAAAACTATTCAAAAGGATATAGAAAAAAGAAAGAAAAGCAGAAAGAAAATCTTCACACCTTATTTTTCAGAGCATTAATGCATGAAGATGGTTTTGGTGATACTGTTGACATAGGCAAAGGCGAAATTTTTTTCAGAGAGAAAGCCTTTGATTACGACAATTATATCTGGGAAAAGGGACATCATGCCGAACAACTAAAAGGGAAATTTTCCTATCCAATAATATCAAAGAAAAGGTTTGCGCAAGATAAATATCTTTTCCACCTATCTATATTTTTAAACTACAAAGCAACGACCAAAGAAAAAGAGGTGGAAGAAAAACTCAAAGAAGCTATACAAAAGATTGAAAATATGAATTTTGTGGGCATTGATCGTGGAGAGAAGCACCTTGTTTATAGTTGCATCATCGATAAGGATTGTAATATTCTTAAATGTCAACATCATGATAATATAAACAGAACCGACTATGTGCAAAAATTAGATGCTATTGCAAGTAGCAATATAATTGCAAAAAAGAATTGGCAACAACAAGATGGTATCAGAAACTTAAAAGAGGGGTATATTTCACATATCGTACACCATTTGACCAATTGTGTCATTAAGGACGAGACCGGTAAAATTAATCCACATGCTTACATCGTTTTAGAAGATTTAAGTGTAGAAATGAAACAAAGCCGAAGAAAAGTTGAAAAACAAATCTATCAGAAATTAGAAACTGCACTCGCCAAGAAATTGAACTTCATTGTCGACAAGGAGGCTAAAAATGGAGATATCGGCTCTGTCTCTCAGGCCTTACAGCTAACCCCTCCCCTAAAGACCTATGAGGACATAAAAAACGAAAAGCAATTTGGCATTATGCTCTATACTCGCGCCAATTACACATCGATAACCGACCCGGCAACAGGATGGAGACAAACCATTTATTTGAAAAATGGTACGGACCGAGAGATAAAAAATCAGATTCTGTCAAAATTTGATGACTTCGGATACGATGGTACAGATTATTACTTTGAATATACCGAAGAACATGCAGGAAAAACTTGGCGATTGTATTCTGGAAAAGATGGTAAGAGTCTGCCTCGTTTCAGAAACAACAAACAAAAAGAGGCTGATTATGCCATTTGGGTTCCCGAACAGATAGATGTCGTGAATATACTCGACCAAATATTCGTTGATTTTAACAAAACGAAATCTTTCAAAAAACAAATAGAAAATGGCATAGCCTTGCATAAAATTGAAAGCAAGAAAGAGACCGCCTGGCAATCATTACGATACGCAATAGGAGTAATTCAACAAATACGTAATACCGGTATTAATTCTCATGATGACAATATGCTTTATTCCCCTGTTCGTAATGAAGATGGCATTCATTTTGATACAAGAAATGCGATAAACAACGGTCCTCTTAGCCTGATTGTTGATGCGGATGCTAATGGCGCATATAACATTGCCCGCAAAGGGTTGATAATGGATGCGCACATCAAGTACTGTCTTCAAGAGAAAATTCCCTCAAATAGTGTGGATCTATTCATTTCCGACAAAGAGTGGGATTTATGGTTATTAGATAGAGATGAGTGGAAAAAACAATTGCCATCATTCGCAAGAAATAGCAACAAGAAATAGTAAATAATATATGGACGATTATATGGACGATTATATCGCCATATCAATGCTGAATGATTTCGACTTTTGTCCGTACTCGATATACCTACACAACGTATATGCGGGTGCGGACGAAAGTCTGTATCATGCCACCCCCCAAACTCGGGGACGTATAGCCCACGAAACCATCGATACACAACGCGCCTCAACACATACCAGCGACCTTATGGCATTGCCCGTGTATAGTGAGCGACTGCGCCTCATTGGTAAGATAGACTTGTATAGAGCCAAAGAGCGACTACTGATAGAGCGCAAGTACAAATTGCCACAAATATTCCAAGGGAAGATATATCAATTATGGGCGCAATACCTATGTATGCGCGAAATGGGATATGAAGTAGAACATATAGCTTTCTACGAGATATCGACCAATAAAATGCACCACATAGCTACTCCCACAGAGACCGACGAGGCGATATTCATCTCGTTCATCGATGATTTGCGTCATTACAATCCGGCAACACCTACCATCATCAACCCCAATAAATGCAAGCATTGTATATATTGTAACCTTTGCGACAAAACTACGGAAGATAATGTTTACCAATAAAGATATCGAATACCGCACGATATATGTAATCAATTGTATCAAAGATCGCAATTTGCGTGTAAGCAATGGAGAGCTGCTCCTCGAAAATACCGAAGAAAAGAAGACGCTTACCAAACTTCCCTTCCAGAAGATTCTTGCCCTGTTTGTGATAGGTCATATACACATCACAACACCACTTATCGAAAAATGTCAGAAATTCAATGTAGCCTTGGTGGTAATGAAACCCTCGTTGCGACCGGTATTTTATTGGTCACACGCAGCCGAGGCCAACTATCTGCTACGACATAAGCAATACCATTATTCACCCGATGATATATCCATCGCCAAGGTAATAATTACCAACAAGATTGCCAACCAAGAGCGACTTTTGAAAAAAAGTCGTAAAAGCGACACACTCACGGCACATGCCCGGCATATTGCGACCGATGCCATACAGCAAATCCCGACGGCCCTCAATACAGCCCAACTTATGGGTATAGAGGGGCAGGTATCAAAGGCCTTCTTTGCCGCGTATTTTCAAGATTTCGATTGGCAAGCACGACGTCCGCGCACACACTGCGATATACTCAACACTACGCTCGATATAGGCTACACCTATCTATTCAATTACATAGAGTGTTTTGTTCGTATGTTTGGATTCGACCCATATGTAGGAGTGCATCATCGTTTGTGGTTCAAGCGCAAATCGCTCATATGTGATTTAATGGAGCCATTTCGATGCATTGTAGATCACACTGTGCGCACGGCCTATAATAGAGGACAATTCGGTAGTGAGGATTTCGATTTGCATAAAGGAGAATTCCGCTTGAAACTGAACAAAAGCAGCGAATACTCCCGAGTGTTTTTTGATGCCTTCATTCCATATAAAATGAATATTTTCAACTATATACGCACATACTATCGATGCTTCATGCAAGAAAAGCCCATGAACGAATATCCCAAATTTGAAATATAATGTTAGTAGTAAGTTACGATATAAGCGATACCAAATTGCGAGCAAAATTCGCAAAAATGCTCACCAAAAACGGTGCTATACGATTGCAGTATTCGGTATATGAGGTAAACAACACTCAACGCATCATTGACAATCTGATGGTGAAAATCGACGATTTTGCCAAGAAATTTACCGGTGGCGATAGTGTGATAATATTCGATGTTGCCGCTGTGAAACTTACCAAGTATGGTAATGCGATACATCGCGATGTAGATATCGTGTATTTCGATTGATGCAATTGTAGCTCTTCTTGTTTACCGCACACCGATATTTACCATTGTCTATCAATGTTTTATGAATTTCAAGATTTTGAGGTGGGGTAAATTTATATTTTTATGTCGTTCAAAATCTTTCTCGTAAATGTTTGATAATTCAATATATATTTCTACTTTTGCAAAGTCTATTACGACCATAGGGTCTAATAAGACATTTTAATTTCTACTATTGTAGATAATTCTACCAATACTTACCGTGATTTAGTCTAATAAGACATTTTAATTTCTACTATTGTAGATTAACATGGCAGACATTATTTTTCGCGGGTCTAATAAGACATTTTAATTTCTACTATTGTAGATATCCGGCTCTCTGTCTGAGTGTGGCGGTCTAATAAGACATTTTAATTTCTACTATTGTAGATTTGATTGATAGGTTGGGTAGTTGTAGGTCTAATAAGACATTTTAATTTCTACTATTGTAGATTGGTTGTAACCCCGCTTACGGCAACATGTCTAATAAGACATTTTAATTTCTACTATTGTAGATGTGCGGTGGTACTGCGGTAGTCGGTCTGGTCTAATAAGACATTTTAATGGCTCAGTAGCAAAAAGGTGTGGGAATAAAAAAATTGTTATCTTTGTATTCATATGGAAACAAAGATATTAGAACAATTAGCTAGCGTTGTGCTTCCCAAAGAGATACTTGACCGCTTTGCGATAGTAAAAATAGAGACCGATGAACGTGATATTGATGCTATGTCGATGACAATTCATTTAGATGAACGGATGAACACAGCGTATCAAGATAGTGAGGAATATGAATCACTTGGTTTTATGGAAGCTGTTTCTGTTACAGATTTTCCGATAAGAGATCACAAGGTTGTCTTAAAATTACGACGTCGCAGATGGAAGAATAAGCAAACAGGAAAAAGTTTTGTAGAACAAATCAGTGTAACCGAGAAAGGCACCCGCTACTCAAAAGAGTTTGCGGCTTTTTTAAAAGAGACGTATGGAGACATCCCCTGTGACTTGCCGTACGCTTGAGAAATTCTATCATATAGATGGCCATTTATTTGAGAAGCAATATAAAGAGAAATTAAGTGGATTTAGAGAGTGGGAGCAATTAGAACATGCTGAAGATTGGTTGCTATTCCCTGAGAACATAGGTCCAAGATTAGCTATAGATGAGTCATCTCTGTCAAATGGAGAATTATATACATTTGCCACTAATAGAGATGCTCGGATACGTGAGCAATCCCTCGTAGCAGTTGTTGCAGGCACAAAATCTGAAGATGTACTCTCCGTATTGCAAATGATAGATGAAGAACAACGTTATGCCGTAAAGGAAGTTACACTTGATTTGTCTGATTCGATGCGAAAAATAGTGCGAAAAGCATTCCCAAAAGCAAGTCGCGTCATAGACCGATTCCACATACAGAAATTAGCCTGCGATGCCGTACAAGAACTTCGCATCAAACATCGGTGGGATGCTATACAACAGTGCAATGACGAAATGGAAGAAGCAAAACTTTCGGGTAAACCATATGAGCCTTTTCGTTATTCCAATGGCGATACAAGAAAAGAACTGCTTATACGGTCACGCTATCTACTTTTTAAATCAGCCGACAAATGGTCTTCGACACAAAAAGAAAGAGCGACTATTCTCTTTGACAATTACCCCGACATTAAGACAGCTTACGGTTTGTGCCATTCTTTACGGATAATCTTCACCAAGAATACGATTAAAGATGCTGCGAGGCTTTCGATGGCTCGATGGTACAACAAGGTTGAAGAGGCAGGACTTCACTCATTCAATGTTATTGCCGCTACCTTCTACGAACACTATGACGAGATCCTAAACTTTTACAACAACCGTTCTTCAAACGCTTTAGCGGAATCCTTCAATGCTAAAATCAAACTTTTCAGAGCCAATCTTAGGGGTGTCGTTGATAAGAGGTTTTTCCTCTTTCGCATTGCTAAGCTTTACGCTTACCCACACTAAATAACTACTGAGCC
>JAFTQC010000024.1 GCA_017462965.1 Clostridia bacterium
TAAAGCAAAATTACTCAATAGAGTGTGAAGAAAAACTTATACAGGAGCCGCCATATGGCACCAAATGGGAAATGCTTAGATACTATCTCTACAACGAGGACTTTACAATCGAGTTAAAAGTGACAAGCTCCGGACACATAAAAGCAACATTATACTTCTATGGAAACGAGGAGTTATCGTATGATTACGAGGACTACGAGCATTTAGTTAACTTTTTAAACGACTTTATCTGTTATGCTTCCTTTGATGCGAAAAAGGATTGCAATTATTTTAAAGTGTTATATGACAAAACCAAATCAGAGGGAAAAATAGCCGAAAATGAAGAATTCCATTTTGATGATTTTGTAGGAAGCTTGTATTACTATGTTTCTACCGCTCGGGTAAAGACGGGTGGATATTACTATATGGCGGAATTCGATTCCTCTGTTGAAAAGATGAATTATGGGGTTGAATTTAACGGATTGTTGCAGCCGATAGAGTGAAGGCAGAGAATACAGGAAACAGTGGTTGCACTCGCTTTCCAACAGCTTGTCGAAAAATCGCTTTACGGGTCGATTTTGTTACAAAAAATTATCAAAGAAGGTACAGAGACAAGGAATCTCCATGGAGGTGTTGAAATGAAAAGATTAACGGTAATATTATGTGTTTTTTTGATTGTTGGTTTTGCAAGCTCTTGCTCCTGTGGATACGATAACGATTATTTTTTAGAGACAAATTGGAATTGCGATAATGAAACTTTTTTGTCATATTACAACAGTCTTTATCTTGATAAGCTTCAAGAGTTAAAGGAAAAATATAATGTTGAATGTAAAAGAAAAACTGAACTTGACCATATGCAATACGGTGGAGTTAATATGTGCTATTATTTTTACAACGAAAGTTTTACATTAAGATTAGAACTTAGTAGTGATAACACACTTGCAACAATTAGTTCTTATCTTTACTATTATGGAAATGAAACTCCTTCAAATGAGTATAGCGACTTCAAAAACCTTGTAGATTTTTCAAATGATTTCATCAATTATGTATCTTATGATGCAAAAACTGATGCAAATCATTTTGAAAAACTATTCTTTGAAGCACTAAACGATGATGATTTGTTTGCTTCGGAAAATCTTCATCATGATGATACAGTTGGAACCTTAGGATATATTGTACAACTTAATTCTACAACTGGTGGATATTATTATATGATGGACAAAAACAATTCTTTGAAAAAAGAAAATCATCGATTTGAATTTCAAGGCTTGTTAAAACCAATTGAATAATAATGACAAATGAAAACAGAGTATGGTGGTGTATCTCCATTAGCCAAACATAAACAGGATAGGAGGATGGTTTAAAAAATGGCAAAGGATAAGCGGATTATTCAGTTAACCGTTGTTTTAAATTTAATCTTTATTCTTTTTAGTTTAACCTCTTGTGGAGCGTTAAATGAAAACTCACCCTCTTTTCAGAAATTTGAATTTGCGAAAAAAATAGAATCGTTCGATGTTAATGATGAAGGAATGTTTATTCTTTTGGTTGGCAATTGTGTAAATGTTTATAATGAGGAGGGGGATTTTTTAAAGTGTATTGAATTTGAAAAATCCGGTTCGACATATGCTTTTTTTACAAATGAAGGGAGCTTGGCACTATATCATTATAGATCTGACAAGTTGTATTTGCTCGACCATGAAACAGATCAATTTTATGAAGCTGAAAACGTTTTAATAGATTTAGCTGAATTGGAAGACTCAACCGTAAAAAAGGGTGTTTTAGAATTTGTGCACAATGAAGAAGGCACGTTTCACATTACCATACCAACCTTGTTTGACTTTTTAATTGGCAATTCATCGGTAAAAATAAGCAAAACTTCAGAAGATAATGAGATTTTAATTTTTGATGATGATGGAAAGATATATTGCGACTATTATGTATCGTTGATTGCATTTTTAACAAGCTTTATAATGCTTTCCGTTTTTGTTGCTTTTTTAGCGGTGAAATTCAATAAAAATAACAGACGACAGCAAACTAAAGAAAAGACAGACGATGCAGGGGACGGTGGTCTTGTCTCCGGAACAGGAGAAATTATATGAAAAAACTGTTAATTGCCGTATTAGTAATATTGTTAACGTTAATCATGGCTTCATGTGTAGAAAAAGAAGTAGGTATTGACCTTTATAAAGACGAGGTTTATGCAAAAGAATATACATACGGTGGAGGCGAACAGTGGTCGCAAAATACTAGTGAGCGTGCAAAGAAATTTTTTCCTTCCTATGAAGAAATTGAGTATCAATATTCTGAAATAGAGTTTTATTCATATTATGACAATTTGTTAGGCTCATCTTTTGTTTTAGAATTAGTGTTTGACAATGAAGAAGAATATCAAAAATCAAAGGATGATATATATTCAAATTACGAATTTTTGCAAGACAAGGTATTGGAAGGTAAAAAAAGTGTTATGCCGGCATATGAACTGTATACAGGCGAATATTTTATTAAGATAGTTCAATATAGCGATTGGGTATATCCTAATAATTTTGCGGCTATTTGCGTAAACGATGAAGAATATATCATTAGATATTTCTTTTACTATGACTTGGATTTGTATGACTTAAAAAGCGAATCGCAGTTGAGGTATCATATCCAAAAATATTCAAATTGCGAATGGTGAAGAGGAAGACAATGAGGACAGGGGATGGTGAAGTGAAGCATATGGACAGAAAAAATAAAATATTGATCGTTATATTAGTGTTGCTTTTTATTGTTGTATTTTCGATGATTGCAATTATGTTAAATATCAATGAACAAAAAAGAGGCAAAAAAGCGATAGAATACTTAAGCCAATTTCCCAAAAATGAAAATATAATATATGTTGACCGATATAATAAGATTTATTTGCACGATAGAACAATAGAGCCCTCTAAAAGCATTGATGGGGTAAATGCAATTTTATATGTTACAGCTAACAACATTTTTTACTATAAACATGATACAGATATTCAAAAAACTACAATTTATCGAACAGACTATAATTATTTTGAGACAGAGATAGTGTATTCTTATCAAAATGACAATGTTTTTTCAATCAGTATGCCGGATGCAAACACGATTGTTTATAGTGCCAAGGACAATTATTATGCTTACTTTGTTGATTCTATGAAAAATGTTCTAATAAGCCAAGCAGAGCATGATAAAATGGCTTATTATGAAAATGAATATTATTCAGTTGAACGAGAAGCGAAAAGCGGATATGTTGAGCGACTTAAAATAACGGAGCTATCAACAGGAAAAACAAATGTTATAGAAAAAGGCAAGCTTGATAATCTATTAAAGGTAGAGCAAGCTGCGGCTTTGAGTGAATATGGCAAAATACAGATAGTTGGATTCATTTTAAAAGACAATCGAATATATATTCAATGCTGGACATGTGGGGCTATAACCACATATCTTTATGATTTTAAGTCGGAATCTTACTCCTACATTGACTCATTTTATGCTGCGAGTGATTATCAGAATTTACAGACCTTCTTTGTGAATTGAAGGATGGGGAAGGTTGCGTGAAGACAGGGGACGGTGCGTGAAGACAGGGGACGGTGGTGTGTCTTGTTGTTGTAGTCGGTGGTGTTGTAATTTTAAGTGTTGGCTTCGAACATGTAATTCGAGCAATTTCTGATTATTGGGATTAAAATGTGAAAGGATAATCTATCAATATGAACAGAAGAATTGAAAACTATTTAAATTCTAAAGGCAAAAGTAAATATAGTAATTTAGATAGGATTTTTGAACTATACTTGAATGGAGACATTAAAAAGTTGTTATCTAAATATGAGGGAGTAGAAGTTTATCCTACTATCAATAAATTAGGTAAAACAATTCAATTAAATTATAATTATCATAATATTTATGTCATTATAGATTTTTTTGAAGATAGATATAATGTTGTAATATATCACGTTGGTATAAATGCAGATGATTTAGAAAAACTTTTTATTGATTATGAATATCCAAATGACTTTAACTTAGAAAAATTAATTAAAGAAATTGATGAAAAAATTAAAAAAAATCCAAAATTAAAAGATACAGCTTTAATTGAAAAAAAGAAAAAGACATATTCCGTAATTGCATGGATCAGTTTATGTTTACCTATTCTAATTTGTGGTAGCATAGCGTTATATTGTGTTATTACTGAAAATAGTGTCAAAGGTAATATGTGGTGGGGAATATTCTTTATTGTAATTCCTTTAATTGTTTGGTTCATATTTGATGTAAAATCAAAAAGATTAAAATGAAAAGAAGACAGAAAAGAAAGACAGGGGACGGTGGTGTGTCTTGACAAATAAAATCTTCTGTGGTAAACTAAAAGCAGAAGAAACGGAGGATTAAGAAGTGTCAAGACAAGCCCGAACCCTGAGTAAAACAGGTATATACCATATTATGTTGAGAGGAATAAATCAACAGCAGATATTTCAAGAGGAAGAGGATTACAAGAAGTTTATAGAAATTGTTAAGGAATGTAAGGAAACTAAGC
>JAFTQC010000025.1 GCA_017462965.1 Clostridia bacterium
AAAAGCATGAACTAGATAAACGAAAAAAATAATATTTGGAGGTTACTTATGAAAAAGAAATATTTAGCTTGTCTTATTGCTCTTACAATTGCAGCTTGTTTTGTTGGTGGTTGCGGAAAGGATGTAGAAGATACTACAACCGACAATACTGAAACTATTAATACTGTTGAATCTATTGTTGAAACAGATTCTGAAGAAACAACACCTGAGACTACTTTAGAATCTGATGTAACTGAAACAGTTACTGATGAAACTACAGAAGTTCCTGAAAATACAGAAGAAACAAATGTAGAAGAAACTACAGTAGAAGAATCTGAAGTTGCGGAACCTACTTCCGAACCTGTTGTAGAAGCAACACCTGAGCCCGAAGTAGTTGAAACTCCTGCTCCCGTAGTTGAATCTACTCCCGAACCTGTTGTAGAAGCAACCCCTACCCCTGAAACTTCTAATAATGGAGGCTTAGATCCCAACCCTCCTAAATTTGAAGATACTTACATCGACGGAGTTTTATGCGTTAATGATACAACATCTGCGACATATAACATTGATAACGCATATTTACACCCTGGAATTACTTATGAAATTGTAAACGGAGAATGCAATATTTTATGTTGCGCACCTGGTGGTTCTTTATGGGAAAATAAATATGGTAGTTCAACTTATGTAAATTACAAAGTTCCTTCTTCTATTAACGGATACCCTGTCACTAATATTGAATATTTTGGATTCTACAATGCGGAATTTGAAGGTTCATCTATTACAATTCCCGGTACTGTTAGAAGAATTGAAGCAAATGCGTTTTCTGAATTATATACAGATGTATTAATTTTTGAAAATGGTGTTCAATATGTATCTTATGATTTAGGTGGATTATATGATGAAGTAAAACTTCCTTCTAATTGCGAATGTGACGATGAATTATTAATGGGGTATTCTGCAGTTGTTGCAACAAGATATTAAAATTTTGAATTTATTATAAAGGGCTCTTTTTAGAGCCCTTTTCTTCTTTTACAAATCTATTTATTTATTTCATATTTTATTGAAACAATATTAAAAGATATACTCAATTTCTATGTTTTTTATCACATTCTGTTGAAATACGAATGATATTGTAATATACTAATATTAATTAAGTAAGAGAGATTCTAGTTTTAATCTATAAAGCAATTTGCGTTTATAGTCCTTAGAGTTGAGTTCAGAGGATGGAAAATTGTAAGTCAATCGTGCAAAGTTTAATCAAATATGGCTCGCACACGACCCATATCCGCTTAAACTTTGCCTGCGGCTTAATGTAGAATCTCTCTTTTACTTAAAATAATAGGGGTATTTCTATATGGAATTATTAAAAGACAAAGGTGTATTGACACTAATTGATGAATTAAAAAAAGAAATAAGAACAAGAGGATTCGAGGACAAGGCGTTACCTCGATTTATTTTTATTTGTGGCGAACAAATATTGGACAATTCTGGTAAGCTAATAAACGAAGAAATTCTAGAAGCCAATAATAATGTTCGCTATTTTATTATGAAAAACTTTAACAAGTATACTTATACAGGGGAATACGGCAAAGAAAGTCATCCTGCCCAATGCGTTATATCCGAATATCTCTACTCAACTGATAAGACAATAGATATTTTGACCTTTGAAGAAGTGTTGGCAGAGATAAGTGAATATATCATAATTATAACAGAAAGTCCTGGCACTTTTTGTGAATTAGGAGCATTTGCTTTGCATGATTCATTTGTCGATAAAATAATTGTCATAAATGAAGATAATCCCAAATTTAAGTCTTCATTTATTTCACTAGGACCGATAAAGAAAATCGAAAATCAAAACGAAAAAAATGTCATTCTTTATAGCAATAAGTCCTTACTAAAAAGTTCGCTTGAGTTTAACGATATGATTAGAGAAATCGCTACAAAAGAGGTTAAATTTACACCAAACTTAGATTCGCAAGCACTCAATTTAAAAAACTTAATATATGAACTATTAAATCTAACCGAACTTTTCGAACCTATAACACCTTATGAATTAGAATTTTTATATAAACGCATTCGCGAAATCACCAATTATACTATTACCAATAAAGATAAGCATAAAATTTTTAGTTTTAAACGTGTTATTAATTTGATGGTGGATATGAAAGTTATTAGTTATGAGAATGGATATTGTAGAGTCAACAAAAATGTTACCTGTACAAATACTATGTTCACTATGAACAGAAAAAAAATTAATGATTTTAGGACAAAATATCTTTGTAGGGTATACAAGATTGAACCTGAGAGGATGGAATCATTTATATGAATTTACTAGAACAAATGAATCGTGATTTGGGTATAGATAAACAATATATCCGAAATTGTGCTAAAAGAAACAATCTATATGCGAGATACTATATTAAAAAGAAAAATGGTGGTCGGCGTGAAATTTTACAACCATCTAAGGAATTGAAAGTATTACAATATTGGTTAATTAATAATTTTTTTAATCAATTTCCTATTTCCCCATATAGTTCAGCATACCAAAAAGGGTGTTCTATACGAAAAAATGCCGATTGTCATAAATACGGAAAATACATTTTGCATACAGATATTGTACACTTTTTTGAAAGTATTACATCAAAATCTATGAACTCCTTTTTTCTAAGAAATAAAGACATTCTTGGTGATATGCACTTGACATTTGATGAAACAAGACTAATACTTAATTTAGTTTTATATAAAGGAGCATATTTAGTTGTTGGAAGTGTTGCTTCTCCTATGATATCAAACTGCTTTATGTATGAGTTCGACATGAAATTAGGTGAAATTATCACAAAAAGAAATATGAAATATACTAGATATGCAGATGATATTGTTATTTCTTCTGACAACTATATTGACAATTCTATTTTAGACGAAATTGACATTCTTTTAAATGAATATGGATTTAAAAGAAATATTGATAAAACATATTTCATGTGCAAACGAAAAAAAAGAGAAGTGACCGGACTCGTTATTGATAATAATGATAATTCTCTTTCAATAGGGCACAAAAAATACAATCAGTTAAAACGTGATATATATAATTATTTGATAAAAAAACAAGGAAATTGTAACCAAATAAAAGGAAAACTTGCACATCTAAAAAATGTTAATATAGATAAGTATATTGCAATAAAGAAAATATATAGTAAATACGATAAAAGTCATGAAATCTTCTAATGGGTAATGACTATGTTGTAGGCACAAGGTAGACAGTGTGCTTTCCTCCTTGATTTTATTGGCTTTTTCGGGCTTTATAATATCCGATTCCCGTCAGCAGCTCTTTAGAAAAGCGTGGAAACCTTGATTTTGTGTGTCCAAAGTTCTATAGGCAGTGTGCATCGGAAGATCGATTGCTTGTTTTGCACCTTTTTCCGGAATTATGCACCACGATTTGCACCACAAAATCCTTACACCACTCTCGTCTTCTCCCTCTCCACATCAATCCCAACCGTAATACCGGTTCTGCGTTCTTTGTCCAGACCACCGCTCATGTGGGATACATTACTGTCCAAGAAGCCTACCCGCATGATGGAGTCCTCTCCGAACCGTTCACGGATACCGTCTATGGTTCTATTTAAAACCTCCAGCCGGTCATAGCGTTGCATATCAAATAAGTTGTACTGCCTGCCTGCATCCTCCTGCACTTTGGAGGTGTGTACTCCGATTTGGCGGATAGGGGTCTTTTTATCCCATAAATGCTCAAAAACAAGGCACGTCGCACGGTAAATCTCTTCCGTTACATCCGTGGCACTCATCAGTTGCATTTGCTTATTACTGTATTGAAACTGATACGTGGTGATATGCACCGAAATCACGCTTATCTTGACACCGTCCGTACGAAGCCTTGCCCCAACGGTTTCA
>JAFTQC010000026.1 GCA_017462965.1 Clostridia bacterium
CATCAACAGGATATATCCAATCACGTTTTAAATAATCAGAAAACTTTTCATTAAATTCGTTTTTATTATTGAAAATATGCCAATATTCTTTTTTATTTAATTGTTTTACAAATTTATTATTTATACCTCTTGTAAGCATTGTTTTTCTCTGTGCTGAATTCAACTTATAAAAACCTATGACATCATAATCAACATACCCCGCACCATATCTAATGCCACACCAAATCATATCAAAAAAAATCCCAACTTTAGATTTATTACATTTTTCCTTAACAACATTAACCCTATCAAACATTGCTTTATAGTTCATTGTGCATAATCTCTTCGCTAAATAACTTATACTTGGCACTAAAAATCACCTCTCTTAAAAAGTTTAATCGAACAACTCAGACACTTCTTTAATATGCTTTCTTATTTCTATATGTTGTGGGCATTCTCTTTCGCAAGCACCACATTCGATGCAATCTTTCGCCTTACCACAATCTTTCATTTCTTGATATCTATTTTTTGAATTCGAAGAATCACCAAATTGACTTTGCTTATTATAAAGTTCAAAATATCTTGGTATCGGAATATTCATCGGACATGTAGTAACACAGTATTCACAACCAGTACAAGGAACTTTTAAATTATTCAAAATAATATCAACAACCTTTTGAATAATTTCCTTTTCATCGTCATTTATTTTCTTGAACTCTTGCATGTATGAAGTATTATCATCCAATTGTTCCAAATTAGACATTCCACTTAAAACCATAAATACATTATCTAAGCTAGCTGCATATCTAATTGCCCAACTTGGAACACTAGCCTTTTCATCATATTCTTTCATAAGATTTTTCGCTTCTTCTGGAACATTTGCAAGAAGCCCACCTTTTACAGGTTCCATAACAATTATCTTTTTGCCATGTTTTAGACAAGTTTCATAACATCTTCTAGCTTGAACGTTTCCATCTTCCCAATCTATATAATTAATCTGAAGTTGCACAAATTCCATTTCAGGATATTTTGTAAGAATTTCATCTAAAAGTTCTGGCGTATCATGAAAAGAAAAGCCAAGACATTTAATCTTTCCTTCTTTTTTCTTGGCCATACAATACTCAAACGTATTAAATTTCTCAGCGTTTGCATAATTTTCTTTTGTCAAACAATGTAATAAATAATAATCAAAATACTCAACACCGCATTTTTCTAATTGTTCATTAAATATTCTATCTACATCATCTTGTTCTTTAAGCTTCATGGTTGGCATTTTATCAGCTATAGTATACGCCTCTCTCGGATATCTTTGAACAAGAGTTTCTTTAAGCACAAGTTCGCTTATCCCTTCATGATACATATATGCTGTATCAAAATATGTAAAACCTCTTTCTATAAACATATCAACCATCTTATTCACATGTTCTTTATCAATACTTTTAGCATTGCCTTTTTCTAATAAAGGTAATCTCATAAATCCAAAACCTAATTTCTTATCCATTTCAAAACCTCCTTTAAAATGTAAGTAAATTATGCTTAAAATCTTGTTTTCTCTTCTAAGAATTTTTCAAGTTCTGAAATAGGAAGTCTAATTTGTTCCATTGTATCTCTGTCTCTTACTGTAACTGCATTATCTTCTAATGTTTCAAAGTCGATTGTTATACAATATGGAGTTCCAATTTCATCTTCTCTTCTATATCTTTTTCCAATACTTCCAGCTTCATCGTACTCAACATTGAATCTCTTTGAAAGATCTTCATAAACTTCTGTAGCTTTTTCGCTTAATTTTTTAGAAAGAGGAAGTACTGCAGCTTTGAATGGCGCAAGTGCTGGGCTTAAGTGAAGTACAGTTCTAACATCTCCTTCAGAAACTTCTTCTTCATCATATGCATCACAAAGAACTGTTAAGAAAACTCTATCAACACCAACAGCTGGTTCAACACAATATGGAACATACTTTTCATTTGTTTCAGGATCCAAATATGTTAAATCTGTTTTTGAAGCTTCCATATGTCTAGATAAGTCATAGTCTGTTCTATCAGCAATTCCCCATAATTCGCCCCAACCAAATGGGAATAAGTATTCAATATCAGTAGTACCTTTACTGTAGAAAGAAAGTTCTTCTTTAGAGTGTTCTCTCATTCTTAAGTTTTCTTCTTTAATACCAATACTAATAAGCCAATTTTTGCAGAATTCTTTCCAGTATTCATACCATTCTAAGTCTGTTCCTGGTTTGCAGAAAAATTCAAGTTCCATTTGTTCAAATTCTCTTGTTCTGAAAATAAAGTTACCTGGTGTAATTTCATTTCTGAATGAACGTCCCATTTGACCAATGCCCATTGGCATTTTTCCTCTTGTAGCTCTTTGAACATTTTTGAAATTAACGAACATACCTTGAGCTGTTTCAGGACGAAGATAAACTTCTGATTTTGCATCTTCAGTAACACCCATAAATGTCTTAAACATTAGATTAAATTTTCTAATATCAGTGAAATCATTTTTTCCACAATCAGGGCAAGGAACGTTATTTTCTTTTATGTAATTAACTAGTTCTTCATTTGACCAACCATCAAGACCTGTAACTTGCTCACCATTTTTAAATGACCACTCTTCAATTAATTTATCAGCTCTATGTCTTGTTTTACAAGCTTTACAGTCTATTAATGGATCACTAAAACCACCAACGTGTCCTGTTGTAACCCAAACTTCTGGATTCATAATTATTGCAGCATCAATTCCAACATTGTATTTATTTTCTCTAATAAATTTTTGCCACCATGCGTCTTTAATATTTTTCTTAAGTTCTGAACCTATTGGACCATAATCCCACGAATTTGCAAGACCGCCATATATTTCAGAACCTTGAAATACAAAACCTCTACTCTTACATAGTGCAACTATTTTTTCCATTGATTTTTCTACCATAAAATTTTCCTCCTTTTAATTTATGCTTCATATTTAATACATGCTAAAATTTAGACAAATAAAAACCCTAGCTACGTATTAAATACATAGCTAGGGACGAAATTATTTTCCGCGGTTCCACCCTAGTTAGTAGTCTACTTTTTCATAAACCACTCACCTTAATTTATAATCACTCAAAAGTTCCCTTCCTTACATATGTTTACCTGACTTCCAGCAACGCCAAGCTCTCTATAAAACATTAATATAAGTACTCTTCTTTATCAACGTAACCTATTAACATGTAGACATAATATCATACTATTCTTCCTCTTGCAAGGCTTCTTCAAAAATTTCATCAACATTTTTCACGCCATCTGGTAATTTCACAGAAGTCCTTGGAACGCCTATAAAAGCGCCTTTTTCTATAGTTTCAACACCATCCGGTATAACAACATCCTTTAAGTTCACACAGCCTTCAAAAGCACTTTCTCCAATTATTTTAACAGTATCTGGAATTATTACACCTTCAAGATTTTCACATTCTAAAAATGCTACACTCGAAATTTTTTCAACTTCTGTTGGTATCGTAAACAAATTCATTCCTTTATTACATGGAAAATACATAAGTCTTGTTCTATCCTTACTATATAACACACCATCTACAGAATCAAAAACATTATTTCCTTCTTCAACATTTATTTTCTTTAAATTAGTACAACCTCTAAACAAATATGCAATTTCTTCTGTTGGATTTGCATAAGCATTCCCAAAAGTAACTTCTTCTAAACTTGTAGAATTTAAAAAAGCAACATTTCCTATTTTTTCAACAGCTACTAAATTTATATTTTTCAAATTTCTCAAATTAGAAAATGCAGAAGCTGAAATTTCTACAACACTATCAGGTACATTGTATGCATCATCTTTTTTATTGGCAGGATACATTTTTAGAAGAGTTTTATCCTTATCAAATAAGACTCCTTTTTCTGATGAGAAATTTATATTATTTTCATCAACATTAATTTTCTCTAAATTGTATGTATCTAAAAATGACCAATCATCGATAAATTCTACACTTGCAGGAATGTTTATTTCTTTTAAACTATTACAATTTCCAAAAGCATTTTCTTCAATACGCTTAACGCCTTCAGGAATATCAATAGTTTCTATCGCTGTTCCATAAAACAAAGCTCTAGGTATTGAAACTAAATTTTCAGGCAATATAACTTCAGATAAATTTTTACAATCAATAAAAGCTTGTTCATCAATTTCAACAACAGTGTTAGGAATCACTATTCCTTCAATATTTTCATTTTCTTTAAATGCAGAAGCTGCTATTTTCGTTATTACTTCACCTCTAACACTTTCCGGAATAACAATTTTATTTTCTTCAACAATTTCATCATAGAAAATTGTCAAAGTTCCATCAACTACCTTAAAGGCACTCTCCAATGTTGGTGCCATCTCTCTTAAATCCTCATTGCTAACTGCATTTACGTCTTCATTTTCAATAATATTTTCGTCAAATCCGTTTTGTGCATTATTATTTTCATTTTTTCGATCACATGCAACAATTCCAATTGCTAAAATAAATAATACTACAACTAATAAAAATCTTTTTTTCATTTTTACTTCCTCCTTTGTTTGTTACGCAAATTTGTTGCATTAGTAAATTTACATCAATAATTTATACTCTTTCTCCAGTTTTTCAGTTGTATAAATTTGTGAAAGCAACGATAACTCCTTTATAATCTCCTCCGGCACATCAAATGAGAATATTTTTTTTGCATCCGATGATAAAATATAAACAAGGCTTGTATACGCCGTATATGATAATGCAATTGCGCCTTTATCCTGTCTTTTACAAGCATCACACTTTACGCCATTATCTTTTATACTAAAATATATATCTTTAGCATCAGATATTTCCGCATTACAATTAGTACATCTATTTAATCTTGGAACAAATCCGAAGGATTGCTAGAAGCCTTATTCTAAATATAGAAAAAACAAGTTCTAGATTCTTTTCTGTTTCAGAAATTACATACAATGTATTAAGTAATAATTGCAATCTATTAAAAGATAATTCTTCTTCTTGACATACATCATTCATTATCTGTGCAATTGTCGACGCATACATGAGTCTATCAATATCTTTTCGTAGATTATAAAAAACATTAATAGGCTCTGCAGAATTTAAGCTATACATATCGCCGCTACCTTCAAACAAAATCATATCACTAAACGACAAAAATTCCGTACTTGCCAAAAAAGAGCTTTTTGGTTTTTTAGCACCTTTACAAAAAGCTCTTATCTTTCCTTTTTCTGCAGTCAATATTGTAAGTATTTTATCATTTTCAGAAGAGTTCGCAATCTTAATTACTATACCCTTCGTTCTTACTATCCCCATTAATATCACCTAATACATTTTTTGCTTCTGTTTCATTACAAGTAGTCGGAGCATTTTCAATATCTCGCATAATCATAAACGCATCAACATTACCTGTATTTTTAAATAATTGCCATGCAAAATCTTTACTCATATGACATTCCTCCTTTGTTTACCCTTAAAATTCAGACACGACAAATAAAATGCGCCATCATTTAAAGTCCTAATCTATCCACGAAAGATCTGATTTAATCTTGTCTCGTTATCTCTCCAATCTTCCTTTACTTTAACCCATAATTGTAAGTTAACTTGTGATCCTAACATCTCTTCAATGTCTTCTCTCGCTCTTTCACCTATTTTTTTAAGCATTGATCCGGTCTTTACCAATTATAATTCCCTTATGTGTCTTCTTTTCACAATAAATAGTAGCTTCAATATCATATAAATCTTTATTTTCTCTCTTTTTCATAGATATAACTTCAACAGCTATTCCATGTGGCACTTCATCATCTAATGATCTCAAAGCCTTTTCTCTTATTGTTTCCTCAACAATTTGTCTTTCTGTTTGGTCTGTCCACTCTTCAGTATCATAATATGCAGGTCCTTCTGGAAGTAATTCTATTATCTTCTCTAATAAAGTTTCTACACCTTCATTTTTCTTAGCTGAAATAGGAATTATCGCTTCAAAATTATGTTTCTCACTATATATCTTTATTAATTCTAACAAATTTTCTTTCTTTACCAAGTCAACTTTATTAATTACTAATATTGCCTTTGTTTTTTGCTCAATTACTTTATTTAATATAAATTCATTAGCAAGTCCGATTCCTTTATCTGTACCTTCAATTAAATATAAAATCAAATCGACATCGCTAACTGCTTCATCTATTGTTTCAGCCATTTTTTCTCCAAGTTTATTTTTTGGTTTGTGTATACCTGGCGTATCTGTAAATATAATTTGTGCATCTTCACGATTAATTATACCTTTTATTGCTGTTCTTGTTGTTTGTGGTTTATTAGATACTATTGCAATTTTTTGACCTGCCAATGTATTTAATAATGTAGACTTACCTACATTTGGTCTTCCAACGATTGCTACAAAACCTGATTTAAACATTATTTTTCCTCCTTAAATTACATCGAAAACCCGCCTGGAAGTAATTCGTGAATTTTAAATATTTTTTCTTCAATTTCGTTATTTTCATTTGGATATCCCATTATAACTTCAATATCTTTTCCAAATGTTAATATTAATTGTCTGCAAACACCACATGGAGTAGTATATACAAGCTTATCTTCTGGTCCACCTACTACTGCAATCTTATTAAAACTTTTTTCTCCATCAGACAACATTTTACATATTGCAACTCTCTCCGCACAAATATTAAAAATCCCATCTTCACTTCCTAAATTACATCCCGTATATACCTTACCATTTGAAGCAAGTATCGCCGCACCACAATAATATTTAGTTGGGCTTATAGCATTTTTTCTTGCTTCAATCGCCATATTTATTAATTCTTTATTTGTCATAATCTAATCCTTTCAATATTATTCCCAAGTTATTGTACCTGTAATCGGAACTATTTGAACCCAAGTTATTCCATCATTAAAAGTTATCTCTTCACCATTCATGTCATAATAATGAGTAACAGATTTTCTATCTTTTTTCTCCCATACAATTGGTTCAATTTTTCCGTTTGTCACATAATAACCTTTTCCTGTTCCAATATTATAAAGATTTCTTCTGCCCTTGTCTTCTGGATCATCTAAAAGTTCATCTTTTACATGTATCATAACAATATTTTTTGCATAAAATTGTTCACCTGTTTGAGAATCCTTATGAACTTGTCCTCTCATACTTCTTAAATAAACTTTTCTTTCAGCATCATATTCATAAGATACATTTTGCGTTGCTGAATATTTGATTTTTATTGAATTAGCAACATCTCCAGAATCTATATCTGTATCATATCTATTATATTCAACTACACTTTCCGCAGTTGATGTATTACGATATTTTTTATTTGTAATTTGTTTTAATAGGTTTTCCATACTTGTTATAGCATTATGATATGAACTCTTTGGTGGAACTCTCCAAAAAAATGTATCATATATACCGTTTATATTATTTATTCCAAGAGTTTTAATGTCTGACTGAGCAAGTGGACTCCATCCGAAATGAGTGAATATTGCATCATGCTCCATTGCATAATCTAAGAAATAATGTCTAGCACTTCTAACTGGTCCAATATAATCTGGCGCTACACCCTTAAAAAACGCCATGATTCTAGTTTCTCCACCCTCGATTATAAATTCATACAACATGTATGCGGAATTAAGTCCACCATGATTTACCCAAGCTGGTTTTTCATTATCTATCATTACAGCAATTGGTCTTGAATCACCCGAAAATATATTAGGACCTAGATAAGGTTCTTCTTCTAAAATATCTCCAGAAATCACTTCACCACTTTCATCACCTGAAATTACGTCGCCAGAAATAATATCACCACTAGCTTCTAAATTATCATTATTAACCATTTGCTTCTGTTTCAAATTATATGCTACACAAACAACAACAGCACAAACTGCAACCACTACAACGAAAACCTTTGCTATTCTTGACCATGCCTTTCTATCCATCAAATCAATCCCTTCATCTTTAACTAAAACTATACTCTTTTTATATCAAGTATCTCTAATATTTCTTCTTCTCTTTTTCTCATGACTACTTTTTCTTCATCAATCATGTGATCATAGCCTAACAAATGTAACATTCCATGCGTAACCAAATACGCAAGTTCTCTTTTAAATGAATGTCCATATTCTTCAGCCTGTTCTCTAACTTTTTCAACCGAAACAATAATATCGCCAAGCATCATTTCTTCTTGTTCTTTCGAATCATCTTCAGCCATTTTCAAATTAGGAATTTCCTCTCTTTCAAACATCGGAAAAGACAGTACGTCAGTTGGCTTATCTATATTTCTATGCTCCGCATTTATCTTTTGAATATTTTCATTATTAGTTAATGTAATATAAACATCTAATTTTTTTATCACATTTTCTTCTCTTAAAACCGTATCTACCACAGTCCTAATAAGATTTTCTTCATCTATTTTTTCTATATCTTCATAATAAACTTCTATCATTTCATCACCATCATAAATTTATTCAGCCTTGCATCTTCTTCTAGTTTTCCATGCCCCACTCATTTTTTTATAAGAATTTTTAAATTTTCTTAATCCCCCAAGTTGCTTCATTCTATCACGATAATACGCACGTAACTCTTTATATTCTTTATTTTCTTTTTTAAATAACTTAAGCTCATATGTTATAAATAAGATTTCTCTAACTTTCTTATATTCGTTCAAGTCAATCCTTTGAAGTTTTTTGTATTCTGTAAGTTTAGCCCAGAAATTTTCAAAATCTTGTTTTTCAATATCACTTTCCCACATAGATTTCTTAGACCAAACATTATATGCATAACTTTCTATTACATCTAACAAAAGATTGTACATTTCAAATTTATCCGCTGTTATATATATGTTTGGAAGAGAACGTCTTGCTCTCTCAAGCAAATCCATATAGCACTCTTCTGTAGCAAGTATTGGAAGACAATATACAAAAAGACTAATTCCAAGCTCTAATAAATATAAATCTTTCTTTAAAGAATTTATTTCCTTTTTTGCATACATATCTATTTTCTCTACATAATTTTTATATCCATCAAGAACTTTCTCTCTACCTTCAGATTCAGCCAAATAAGGTAAAACAAATTTAATGTATCCATCAATCAAACTATATATTTTTTCAAATAAAGCATTTTTATCCTCATTCTTGTTTGTAAGTTTTACTGAATAGTGTTTCATTAAACCTTTATATAACTGATCCGCAACATTAGAATAGAACTTTTTATATTTTTCAACAAAATATCCCGACTTTGAATTAACTATCGTTTCCCAATCCATTTGAAGTAACATAAGCTGTCTCTTGTATTTATATTCGCAATATTCCGTTCCTTTCAAAGAATTTGTCTCATAGTATTCAGAAATCAATTTATTTTCTTTTATAGTCCCGATTCTTTTTTGAACTCTATTATAAACAGTGTCTGTAATATACTTTTCCAATGTATTCAAATAATTGTCATAAACTTTTTCATATTTTTCAGCAACTGTATTTCTCTTCTTTTCGTTGGATATCGTAGCTATTTCCTCATAATTAGCACTCGCTCTTAGTAACGAATTTCTCTTCGAATTAATTACTATATTAAATAATCCACCGCCTGAAGAGTATAACACTTTATTAAAATTATTAAGTGCCTTTCCCCAGATGCCATCACCTGTATTTTTAACAACTTTCAATTGTAACTCCGGCACATTAATCCCCTCCATTTGCGTAAATTTGTACTTTAATTATTTGTTAAAAAGATATTTTTTCTTCTACACCTATATTTTCGAGACATTCAGCAGTAATTCTTACAATCACTTCATCATTTTCACTAAAAACATTATAGTCGTAATTTAACACCTCTGCGCCATCCGGTATATTCTTCATAACTAAATCATATACTTCTTTTTTGGCAATAGTTTCAGCTTGCTCTGGCGTATATAAAACATCACTTGTAATAAGCTCTTCATATGTCGAAACATCCAAGCTTATCGGTGTTTCAATTTTGCCAAATAAAACTAACTTTTTAACTGAATTAATTGTATCATATTTTTCGAATTTTGTACTATTATTTGCTAAATTTATTGTATAATTTCCAAGCTTTATTTTGCATTTTTTGTCAACAAGACCAGACTTTGAAAGAATGGTTTTTTGATATGGTACAGCCTTCTTAGTTGTGTACCATGTTTTTATTTTTATATCTGCATTTGAATTTACCATAATCGGGTCTGAATGTTCACTATCTACAAGCCCCGACACTAAAACGTCTCCTTTACAAACAACATCCCCAACTTCAACACATTTTTGCCCAGAGCGAACAGAAATTTTTTGAATAACACCATCTCTATCCGCAACAATATTGGTAGGAAAATTTTCTAATACATCCTCATCAGCATTTTTTCTTTCAAGTATTTCTACCGTCACTTTAACCCCTTTTATTTTTACTCCAATCCACAAAACATCTTGTCGTTTTACATAAATATTGCTTTTCATTTTTTCAAAATCTATACTTTCTTTTCTTCTACCAACCTGCACCCCTTCTTCGTCCAAGATTTTTTCAATTTCTTCCGTAGGAATTTTTTCGTTACCAACAACTTCTACATCCCATATATGTAAACTTAAAAAATATATTACCGCACAACAAATCAAACTTATAATAATAAAAAGTTTTCTCTTTTTATAAAGATTTGTTATATTAGGAATTCCAACTTTTTTAATTATTCTCATTTGTGATTTAGTAATTTTCAATAATTCATCTACTCTGCCCAAATCTTTTTCATATATTTTAAGATTTATTATACCTTCTGTTTTTTTATCAATATCCCATATCTTTATACCTCTAAGCGAGCAAAGATTCACAAAACGCTCTACAAAATATCCTTCTATCTGAATCTCACTATATCCTTTATAAAATTCATATGTTTTTAGAAGAAACAATTACTTATCCTCCCTAATTCTCAAATTCAATGTTTTTAATTTTTCCGCCAATTATTATTTCATCAGCAGAAATTTCTAAAACATTTAAATTATCTCCAAATATCGTCAACCCACAGCTTAGTCGTATTACATAAGCTTCATACTCTATAATTGCTTTATAATTTTCAATCAACACATTAGTATTATCAATCAATGTCATTCGATATGAATTCGTTAATAACTCCGCAGGTAACTCAAGCGCCTCTTGAAACTTAGCCTTTACATCTTTTTTCATACACAAACCTTCTTTACAATTTTCTTTATACTATCTTATGAAAGTACGCAAAAAATATGATGACGAAATTGAGACGTTGCCTTTTTGGGACATAGGGACGGGGCTTTTGTCCATTTTTGGAAATTGGGACGGTTCCTTTTTCCAAAAATACAAACTAATTAAAGCAACAAAAAAGTATTGTTTTTTGTCGCCGAGTTCTCATTTTCATTGCATCATGTTTGCAATGAATAATGAGTTGTCCGAGGCTTAAAAACAATACTTTTTTTGTTGTCAATTATTAGAAACTTGGAAAAAGGAACCGTCCCAATTTCCAAAATTAATATTCAAATTCATCTAATGATCTAAATTCATATCCTGATGCTCTCAAACTATCTATAGCTTCTCCAAGCAATGCCGTATTGTCTTTCGACACTGCATGAAGCAACATGACACATCCATTATGAACATAATTCAAAATCATTTTTCTAGCATAATCTAATCTATCTTGCTTATTCACATCCCAATCATCGTACGCGCTACTCCATAGAACCGTTTTATAACCAAGATCTTTACTTATTTTTACT
>JAFTQC010000063.1 GCA_017462965.1 Clostridia bacterium
CCCATCTTTAAGCGGATTTCTCCTTTGGCATTCCCTTCATGCGGAGGTTATGCATTATGCGGTATTAGCAACGATTTCTCGCTGTTATTCCCCTCTTAAAGGCAGGTTGCTCACGTGTTACTCACCAGTCCGCCACTAAGTTTTCGTCTCATGTAAACATTCGACTAAACTCCGTTCGACTTGCATGTCTTATGTGCGCCGCCAGCGTTTCTCCTGAGCCAGGATCAAACTCTCAAATTTGATTTGGTTGTTGACTTCGTCAACTTTATTTTTTGTTCTCGTCTTTCAGAGAACTTTGATTCGTTTTTAGTTCTTTCGAACTCAGGTTATTTATTGTACTGTATAGTACTGTTTCTATCTGATTATTTGATAGAAACTCGCTTGGTTTCTCTTATTTCTCATTGTTTACTTTTCAATGTACTTTCAATCCCTCAATCAAGCATCATCACTATGTTTCAGCTCTCTTGAAGAACCTTGTTCATTATAGCATCGAGCCATAATGTTGTCAACACTTTTTTAATTATTTTTTTGTGTATTTTTTCCAAAAAAGTAATAACTAAAAAACTCGTATTCATCATAAAAACAAGCTGTTTTTATGTGCCGTGTTTCGTGCGACAAGTAGTATATTAACACCCCCCTCGACAAATGTCAACATTTTTTTAATTATTTTTTTAAGGTTTTTTTTGCCATTAAAAAAAGCCTTGTATATCAAGGCTTTTAGCTTTTCATTATATACTTCTATTTGTTTTTTCTCTTCTTATTTTAGTAACTTCTATATCTCCAAACAAACTGTTTTGCTTTATTGTTACACGACTCATGCGTGACAATTCTAACAAACTTAAAAACGCAGTTACAATTTCTGTTCTTGTTTGTTTTTTAGAATTAAAAATTTTATTAAATATAAATGAAGGTTTATCCCATAGTTGCTTTAATATTTCTTTTATCTTACTTCTAATTGTTACCTTTTCGTTTACAGCTAATTTGTTTACATTATCTGCATTTCTATTTTTCTTTTCTATTTCTCGGCCTATTATTCCTTTATATATGTCTGGAATAACTAATGTAGAATATGTTTTATCCAACTTTTCTTGTGGAAGCTCTATTTTATCTGCTTGTTTATAAAATTTCATTCCATATATATCAAGTTGCTCTTTCATTGCTAAAGTTGATTCTTTATATTTTTTATATTCTAATAACATCTGTACCAAATCAATTTCTTCTTCATCATCTTCATCGTCAGCTGGCAATAACATTTTAGATTTAGTATAGATTAATTTCGAAGCCATTATTATGAATTCGCTGGTTACTTCTAGGTTCATTTCTTGCATCATTTGTAAATAGTCTAAATATTGATTTGTTATATCATTTATTTTTATATCGTAAATACTCATTTTATTTTTTTCTACAAGATGACACAATAAATCAAGTGGACCCTCAAAGTTTTCCATTTTTACTTGATACATTGCTACTGACAAATCGTTCGCCCCCATGTTTCTACATTCTTCTAATTATTCTCATTACCAATTGTTTAAATTTTGCTGCACCCTTATCTGCGTTTTCTATTACCTCTTCATGTGTTGGTTTTGTTCCACTTCCTGTTGCATTAGTAATACATGATAATCCCAAAACCTCTATTCCTAATTGATTTGCAAGAATTACTTCAGGAACAGTAGACATTCCTACTGCATCAGCTCCTAAAATATCTAGCATTCTAATCTCCGCCGGCGTTTCATATTGTGGGCCTCTCATGAATGCATATACGCCCTCTTTCAATTCTATTTTCGCATCATATTCACTATCTGCAACATCTTTTGCAAACTCTAGTATTTTATCTTTAAAATCTATTTTTGCATCAGGATCATCTTTATATAACGCAGCATCTTTTGCTATTTCTCTAAGTCTTAAAGAATATGCCTCTGACATATTAGGGAATCTTTCTCCAAACAATTCATTATTTGGTCCTCTTAATGGTGATATATTTGAAATATTAATATGGTCTGTTATAAGCATTATATCTGTTGGATTTAATTTTTTATTTATACCACCAGCAGCATTCGACACTATTAAAGAAGATATGCCTAAAAGCGCAAACACTCTGATTGGAAATGTTACTTCTGATAGTTCATATCCCTCATAATAATGAAATCTACCTTGCATCATCAAAACGTTCTTATTATATATCTTACCAATTACTAATTTACCACTATGACCAACTACTGTTGATACTGGAAAATGAGGTATTTCAGAATAAGGTATTTCAACTCTGTCATTAACTTCATATGCTAGTTCACCTAATCCCGAACCTAATATCACTGCCATTTCAGGGTTAACAGCTATTCTCTCTGAAATATATGCTGCTGCTTCTGAAGCTTTTTGCCAAATATCTTCCATGCATATCCCTCCCATAATTTATACTTATTAATATAGACTTTTTTCTTTAATTATTATCCTGCAATTCTCCTAAATTGTCAATTGCATTAGCTATGCTACCATATGAATACCCCTTCGAAAGCAAATAGCGTTTTACCTTTTCTGTTTCTGATCCATTTATTTTTTTATTCATAAGTTTTATTGCAGATTCTCTTTCAAATTCTTCCAATTCATCTCTATTATTATTTATATATTCATCAATGTAGTCCTCTAAAACACCTCTTTTTATCAAATCCATTTTAATTTCAAATATTGATGCTTTTTTTAATCTCATTATATTTTGAATATATTTTTCAACATATTTCTTGTCATCTATATATGCATTTTGCGTTAAATAGTCTATTATTTCTTCAATATATTCTGAAGTGTATTCTAACTTTTCACACTTTTGTCTAACTTCTTTTTCTGTTCTTTTTTTAAATATAACATATTTCATTAACTTATCATCTATTATCATATATTCACCTTTTTCTTTAGAATTTCTTCCTATATTATATCAAATTAATTTAATGATAATATTAAAGCCTAAGAAAATATTTAATAATTTCTCAGGCTTTTTATAGTTTAGGTTATAAATTTTTACAAAATGTGGTTATCACTAATCTATTATATTAATCTTCTTCGTATTCTTCGTCTTCACTTACATCTCCACTAAGTGGTGTTTCCGAAAATTTTGCTCTTATTTTCGACTCAATCTCATTGCAAATTTCTGGGTTTTCTTTTAGATATTGTTTTGCATTTTCACGACCTTGTCCTATTCTATTACCGTCATAACTAAACCAAGCTCCTGCTTTTTCAACGATATCTAGGTTAACAGCAACATCTAACACGTTACTTTCTTTAGATATTCCTTCTCCATACATAATATCAAATTCTGCCTCTTTAAATGGAGGAGCAACTTTATTTTTTACAACTTTTACTCTTGTTCTATTTCCAATCATTTCATTATTAGTTTTTAATGTTTCTGTTCTTCTTACTTCCATTCTTACCGATGCATAGAATTTTAACGCTCTACCACCTGGTGTAACCTCTGGATTTCCAAACATAATTCCAACTTTTTCTCTCAACTGATTAATAAATACCGCAACTGTTTTTGATTTATTTAAGACACCGGCCAATTTTCTTAGAGCTTGTGACATTAGTCTTGCTTGAAGCGCAACGTGTGTATCTCCCATATCACCATCTATTTCTGCCTTTGGCACTAAAGCAGCAACAGAGTCTACAACAATTATATCAATAGCCCCACTTCTAACTAAAGCTTCGGCTATCTCTAAAGCTTGTTCTCCAGTATCTGGTTGAGCCACAATTAAATTATCTATATCTACACCTAGTTTTTTAGCATACACAGGATCTAATGCATGTTCCGCATCTATGAACGCAGCTTCTCCGCCCATTTTTTGCGCTTCTGCAATCATATGTAGCGCAACAGTTGTTTTACCTGATGATTCAGGTCCATACACTTCTATAATTCTTCCTCTTGGAACACCACCAATTCCTAACGCGATATCAAGACTTAATGCACCTGTAGGAATTGCTTCTACAGCCATAGTCGCTGTTTCTCCAAGTTTCATTACAGAACCTTTTCCAAATTGTTTTTCTATTTGAGCAAGAGCAATTTCTAAAGCTTTCTTCTTTTCTTCATTTTCTAAATTATTTCTATTATCTATTTGTATATTCTTTTTATCTGCCACAATAATACCTCCTTATTTTTTCTCTATCCACAATTGCATTGTAGAACACCTGTTCTCTTTTGTCAAGAGAATTATTAAAAATTTATTTACAAAAATTATTTATATTCTTATATGGTTCATATGCAGTACTTTTATACTCGCCCTTAACGCTTTTATTAGTTAATATTGTATTAGTTTTAAAATACAGACCAATGTATGGTAAGTCATTTTTGTATATTTTTTTTAATTCTTGAAATTTTTCATCATATTCATAAACTTCAAGTTTTTTTAATGTTTCTATCAGGTTATCCATTTCAACATTTGTGTAATTTGCATAGTTGTATTTATTTCCCGTAAGTACCAAATCTTGAATCTGATACTCGTTTTTCACATCTAATGATGTAATTGCGATTTCAAATTTATTATTTTCTATCGCTGTAACAAACTCATTATTATCTACTTCTTTTACTGTAACCTTTATATCAATTTCTTTAAGATCCTGTTTTATCTTTTCTGCAACAGAAACTTTCTCTTTATCATCTTTTGAAACCAACAATGTGAACTTCAGTGTCTTGTCGGCTTTTTTCCATTGACCATTTTCTTGCTTCCATCCACCATTTATTAAAATTTGTTTTGCCGTTTCTATATTATATTCCGAGTTAATCTCAGCATTTTGGGAATATGTCATTATTGGCATATCTGATATTACCGCATTTTCATGATAAATAGTACTAACTATATTAGCTCTATTTATTCCATATAATATAGCTTTTCTAACTGAGTTGTCTGACAATATTTTGTTTTCTGAATTTGGAATCAATACTTCATACTCTGTATTTTCAAATTTATATGAATTTATTCCAATAAATCCAAACTTTTCTTTCCAATCGTACATATTGGTCAATATCATATCTATTTCTGATGATTTAAATGCTTTTATCGCCTCACTATATGTTGAATATTTATTTAGGTTGATTGTTTTTAATTTTATATTTTCGTTCTTCCACCAGTTTTCATTTGATGTTAACACGATTGAAGAATCATATTCTGTAACATATTTGTATGGTCCTGTTCCTAACATCTTATTCGATATGTTTTCATCAAATATTTTTTCTCCTTCAAAATGTTTTTTTGATATTATTGGAAATGTTAATTTTGAAATTAAATATGGTTCTGGTTCTTTTAAATTTATTATCAAATCTTTTTCATTTACAATTTCAACACTTGATATTTTTTGAACATTTGTACTATAGATAGAATCAATTTCTTGGTTTATTAGAGTATTAATTGTATATGCAACATCTTGTGTTGTTAATTTTTCTCCATCATGCCACTCTATATAATCTTTTATTCTTATTATCCAAGTCAAATCATCTCGTTTCATCCATTCTTCTGCAAGTACACCGCTTATCTGATTTTCATCATTATACATAAATAAAGGCTCATATATTAGTTGTAATATATAACTTACATGTAATTTTTTTGTTCTTAATGGATTAAGTGTATCTATTTCTGATACTGATAATGTTAACTCATCTACATAATCATTTAATTCTATTTCAGTATTTTCTCTTATTATATCTTCATTGTTTTCTTTTTGATTAGATACACCTAATAAAATTCCAACAGTTATTCCTATAAGAATAAAAAACATCCAAAATCTTTTCATATATTTTCTCCTCATAACACATGCTCATTTTATAATATTAGTTATGTGATAGCAAGTAGAAAAAAGGGAACTATAAAAAAACTATGAACAAGGGGGCTGCAAGAGTTCTCAAGAGGGACGCCCCTGTTTGTGAAATGTTTTTCACAAACAGGGGCGTCCCTCTTGAGAACTCTTCCGTCCCCCTTGTCCTGTCTTTTATGTATTTATTTTATCTAGGCTCAATACATAACTTGATCCCTGTTCTTTCCTCCTCATCTATTCTCACTTCTGTAAATGCAGGTACACACACTAAATCCACCCCTGCTGGTGCAACAAATCCTCTCGCTATTGCTATTGCTTTTACAGCTTGATTTAGTGCTCCTGCACCTATTGCCTGCATTTCTGCTTTACCTTTTTCTTTGATAAGTCCTGCAATTGCCCCTGCAACAGAATTAGGGTTTGATTTTGTTGAAATTTTTAAAATATCCATTTGATTCCTCCTTGATTTTTTTATTATTTAAATTGTTGTTTAGTACAATACAAATTATATTAAAAATTCCAAAAAAATCCAGCGAATCAACTCATTTTCTTTAACAATCGTTCGTCCAAAAGCTTTATATTTCAACACTCACAGACAAATTCTTGTGATTTTCGACACGTTTTTACTTTGTTCATCAATTTCAAATACTACTCCATTTAACATTGCTTCACCTTGTGCACAAGCATATCGTTCTGGCATCTGTGTTAAAAATCTTTTTAGTGCAGCTGCCGGTTCCATCCCTATTATTGAATCTTTAGGACCTGTCATTCCTATATCTGTTATATATCCCATTCCAGTTTCATAGATTTTTTCATCTGCTGTTTGAACATGAGTATGTGTTCCATACACAATTGTTGCCTTATCTTTTAAATAATATCCAAGTGCTATTTTTTCAGCTGTAGCTTCTGCATGAATTTCTACAATTATTATATCAGCGCCTTTTGCTTTTAATTCAACTATATCTTTATCCGCTCTTTCGAATGGTGAGTCAAAATTCCCACCAACATTTACTCTTCCTATTAAATCAATAACACCTATTTTTTTATTCTTACAATCTAATAAAACTTTTCCTTTACCTGGTAGTCCTTCTGCATAATTAGATGGTCTTATAAGTTTTTCCTCTTCATCTATAAATGAAAATATTTCTTTTTTGCCCCAAGTATGATTCCCCATTGTTATCACATCAGCGCCTGATTTATACAAATCATTCATTATATTCTTTGTTATTCCCATTCCATCTGCAGAATTTTCTCCATTTACAATTGTAAAATCTATATCATATTTTTTCTTTAAATCTGGTAAGTTTTTCTTTACCGCATCAACTCCAATTTTTCCAACTACATCACCGATAACTAAAACTTTCATATTATTCTCCTTTAATATAATTATTTACACTGTTGATTTTGTCATTGCTTTTTCTCTAATTATAATATATTCTTCCTTAGCATTTTGTCTACTTTTATTTTTATTTACTCCATTTTTATAGTATTTTAATGATTTTAATACGCGGTTTATATCTATCGGCTTTGTCAAATATTCACTCATACCTGATTCTTTTATTTTTTGTACCTCATCTCCATAAGAATTCGCCGTCATTGCTATAATTGGTATTTCTTTTGAATCTTCACGATTTAATGAACGAATTTCTTTAGTTGCATCAAAACCATTCATTATGGGCATATTTATATCCATAAGTATTGCATCATACTCAAAATTAGGAGATTCTTCAAATAATTTTACTGCTTCTTCACCATTTTGCGCTGTCATAACAATTATATTTTCTTTTTCTAACATATATTTTTCAATTTCAATATTTAGTTCGTCATCATCTACAAGTATTATTTTTAGTTGCTTACACTTTTGGTTTTCGACTGTTTCTTGTTTCGTAATTTTATCTAATTTATTAAATAGTTCATATGTGTCAAAATGAATATTTATGGTAAATGCACTACCTTTTCCTATTTCACTCTCTACATTTATTGTTCCACCCATCAAATCTACAAATTGTTTTGTTATTGCCATTCCTAATCCGCTTCCTTTATATTTAGATGATGCGACATTATCATCTTGTGCAAATTCATTCCATATATTATTCAGAAATTCTTTACGCATTCCTACACCAGTATCTATTATTTGAAACTGAAAATATGCTTTATCTTCTATATCAACACCTTCTTCAATTAATTCTCTTATTCTAAAAATAACATTTCCACCATCTGGTGTAAATTTCACAGCATTACTTAGTATATTTATAAAAATTTGACAAAGATGCAATTCATCACCAATCAAATTATAATGTTTAATATTTTCCATGCTTTTTATATATTCAATTTTTCTGTCTTTAAAACGTTCACTTGTCATTGAAATACAATTATCAATAAGTTTATTTATGTCTATTGGTTTGCTTCTTATTACTGTATTTCCACTTTTTATCTTACATACATCTAAAACATCATCTATTAACGAATTTAAATATTTAGCTGAGCGATTCATTTTTTCTAAATAATCTTTTACTTTTTCTTTGTTTTCTATATTGGGCTGCATTATTTCAAGTATTCCCGATATTCCAGCAACTGGCGTTCTTAATTCGTGAACGATATGTGAAATCATCTTGTCTTTTTCTAAATTATCTTTATTGAAAGTTTCAATTTGTTCGACTAATAGAAGGTTTTTATTCTTTTCTTTGATTAATTTATTTTTATTGTTTATAGTTTCTAGAAACAAAAATATTGAACAAATAAATACTATAATTATAACTATATTTTGCATGAATCTATGTCCTTTCTTTTAAAGGGGTAAAACATTGTTCATGCTACTCGATTTTTTTGCTTATTTCAAGGAGTATTCTTAAATTTATTTTAATTATTTTTGTCACCTCAATTTTTCGACACTTTTCGCTATTTTTCGCCATTTAAAAGGGAATTTTATAATATATTTTTTCTTGATTTTCGTAATGTTGTATGTTTTTATTTTCTCTTTGCATGTAGTAACATTTATTTTTATGTTGTATAATTTTAAATGTTTATAAATATAAAAAGGAGATGTAATATGAATATCAATATTTTTCAAGAATTCAAAAAAATTTATAAAGTAGCAAAAAAAGAATTTAATATAAAACTTATTGTTTCTATTATTCTTCGTGGTATTCTTCTTGTTATTCCAGTAATTTTTAGCGAAGTGGTTAACTTAGCTACAGAAGGAGACTATAATAAAGCATTACTTTATACAGGAATTTCTATCGGTGTCGTTATTTTATATAGATTATCTGAATGTGTAAGTCAAAAAACTTTTTATAATTTATATGACAGACTTTATCATTACTACAATTCTAAAGGTATTGATAAAACAAATGATAATTCTATTTTTAGTTTGTCACGTTTTAATCTTGGCCAGTATACAAATATGCTAACTACTGATGTAGATATTATTTCTGCATTCTTTGCAAATGGTGTTTTAAGAGTAGTCCAATTGCTAGAGTTTTTGGTTATTTATGCTTACTTTTTTTCTTTAGATATTATCTTATTTATAACAGCTGTGGTTGTTTCTATTGTTGTTGTTTTAATTATTCCTTCTGTAAGTAAAAAAATAGAATTATACAATAGTAATAAGAAACTAGAGCTTGATAAACTTACAGTTTCTATTCACGAATATTTTAAGAATATAAAAGACATTAAATGTTTTAATATTTTCGATAAAATTGCTCCAAACACCAAGAACCAAACAAAGAAGTTTTTGGATGCTAATTCAAAGTATAATGTTAGATATTATTGTAATAACCAGTTGTTTTTGTTGGTATTTGAAATTTTCAGAATGTTATCTGTTGGATATGGAATTTTCTTAATAACTAAAGGTCACCTTGAAATCGGCGCTCTTCTAATTATTTATAACTATTATCAAAAAATCATTGATAATTTTTCTACAATTCTTACAATAAGTGTTGAGTATACCAATTTAAAAGTTTCACTTGAAAGATTTAATCATTTGGTTGAATATGTAACACCTAAAAAAGATATTAAATCTACGACTGAATATATGAATGAAGGTAAAATTGTATTTCAAGATATTTTATATGGATATAAAAATGATCCTACTTTAAAAAATGTTTCTCTTGAAATTATGCCGAATTCTCTTACTGCCATAACTGGTAAAGCTAACACCGGCAAAACTGGTATTTTCGATTTACTTTTAAAACTAAACCGACAACATTATGGTAATATTTTTATTGACGATGTGAATATTGCTGATATTCCTGATAATGAGTATTTTTCTAATATTTCTTTACTTAGGAAAAATCCTTTGTTATTTTCAATGTCTATTAAAGACAATCTTTTCTTGGTTGAAAATGATGAAAATAAAATAGTTGAAGTTTGTACGGCACTTGGAATTCACGATGAAATTATTAGATTGAAGCAAGGATACGATACTATAATTAGTGAAAATGACGGAGTTTCTTCTTCACTTAAGCAATTGATAGCAATTGCTAGAACAATATTAAAAGACTCTAAAATAATGCTTTTTGATGAGGCTTTAATTGGACTTGATGATGAGCAACAAAATAAGGTTCTAAAATTACTTTTAGCGACAAAAAATTTAGGTCATACAGTTGTCATGATTTCTCACGATAAAAACGTTTTAAAAGACGCCGATCATATTATAGTTATGGATAATAAGCAAGTAATTGAGTCTGGTACATTAAAGGAATTAATAGAAATAAAAGGAACGTATTACACACTTTTTGAAAAGAATACTGAAGCTTAAAATATGAGAGAAGAAATCGTCCATTTGATGGACGTCCCCTGTGGACGATTTCTTCTCTCTGTTTTTGTTTATTTGGTTCCGAATATTCTATCGCCAGCATCTCCAAGTCCTGGAACTATATATCCGTTTTCATTTAATCGATTGTCTATTGAGGCACAATAAATTTGCACGTCTGGATGTTCTCTTTCTACTCTTGCTATTCCTTCTGGAGCAGCAATTATAGCTAAAAATTTTATTTTCTTTACACCACTCTTTTTTATTTGTGCTATTGCATCTACAGCAGATCCTCCTGTTGCAAGCATAGGATCTAATAATATGACTTCTCTTTTTTCAATATCTGTTGGTACTTTAAAATAATATGGTATTGGTTCTAATGTTTCTTCGTTTCTGTACATACCTATATGTCCGATTTTAGCGTTAGGTATCATATTTAATACTCCGTCTACCATACTAAGTCCCGCTCTTAATATTGGTACAAATGCATACTGGTTTTCATCAAGTCTTTTTTCTATAGTTGTTGTCATTGGTGTTTCAACTTCAACTTCTTTTAACGTTGCGTCTCTTGTAGCCTCATAACACATTATTGTAGCAATCTCACCTGCAAGTTCTCTAAATTCTTTTGTTCCAGTATTTTTGTCCCTTAAAATTGATAGTTTGTGTAATAATAATGGATGGTCTAAAACTATTGTTTTCATAGATATCCTCCTTTTTCTTTTATATAAAAGTCATTATTTTATGTATTTATCTTTAAATAAAATAATATCCCATATTATTTAAAATTTCTATCTATTTATCAAATTTATAAATAATAAAAAAAGCCGGTAGCACCGGCTTGTATCATGGAATTCTGAGTGCATACTTGCTCTTTTGGAAATAGCCTTCAGAAATAATCGTTACTTCGTCCTGAATCGACTCATCTCCTCCAGCATTATACACATACCGTCTTCCATCTCCATCGGTTCCCGCATAAATGTGTACATGTCCGTTGTAGCACATTATGTCGCCGGGTTCCAATTCGTGATTGGTAATTACCTTCCATTCAGATGTTATATCTGCCATATCTGGGGTTTGCTTATTAGCTAATGCTTTTGCCACCTTCATAAACCAAGCAGAGTCTCTGGATAGATTAAAATCACCACCTGTATACTCATAAAGACACCAGCTCACATAACTTGAACAATCAACCCTTTTGTTACCTTCACGATCGAGAGGCAGTTCTACACCCTTGGAGTAATAAAAATCGTTCTCTCGAATATAATCATGGCATTCAAGGGCGATTCCTAAAAAAGGATCGTTGTCCGCAAGTACAACTGCATTACCTATACGAGTCACCGACATAATAACACCTACTACAGCAAGCGCCACCAAAGTTCGAATCCGAATTACATTCTTCATCCTTCAAAAACCTCCTCAAAATTGATTCGCTAATATTATACCATAAATTTACATAATATACAATTACAATATCTTATGTAATCTATTACGAAACAAAAAAATCGGATATATTCCGATTTTTATCTTAATTTTTTTAATTTAGCTACAAAAAACCCCTCATAAAGTTCAGTTGGACAAACACATATCGTACCTTCTAGTTGTACAGGTAATATTGGAATGCCTTCAAAATCGGATAAGCTAATTGGTACAACTTCTACAGTTCCTTTTTTCAGCAATTCTTTTAAATATCCTTCATTTTCTTCCTCTAAAATTGAACAAGTTGAGTATATTAATTCATTTCCAACCTTTATAAGTTTAAGAGCTTTATCTAGTAATTCTTTTTGCACTTTTACAGATCTATTAATTAACTCTTCTGAAAAGCTCTGCATTACTTTAGCATTTTGTGTTTCTAAAGTACCACTACCACTGCATGGGGCATCTAACAATATTTTATCAAATGAGAAAAAATCATCTAATTTTCTTGCATCTTGTGCTAGAATTCCTATACGCGTCGCTCCCTGTTTTTCAATGTTATACTTAAGACGCTCTGAACGTATTTTGTTTTTTTCACACGCCGTAATATGTGCCTTACCATTAGAAATACTATACATTTGAGTTGTTTTGCCTCCTGGTGCAGCCGCCATATCTAATATGTTCTCATTTTCTTTTGGATTTAAAATTATCGCAGGAATCATTGAAGATAGGCTTTGTAAATAGATTTTTCCTTCACTATATATATTCATTTCACTTATTTTATTCTCCACAGCATTTTCAAGTATCAAAGCATTTTCATACCAATCTACTTTTGAATATTTTATATTCGCCTCATCCAATGCATTACAAACTTCGTCAATGTTTGATTTTATAGAGTTCACTCGAATAGTCGTTTTTCTATCACATTCATATCCTTTTAATATTTTATCTGTGATATCTTTTCCGTATTGTATTTCTAATTTTTTTATTAAAAATTCTGGAATTTTTTCGTTCATTTTTTACTCCTTTTCTACTTATTTCAGCCATTTACGACTATATGATAACATTTTTATCTCCTTTTGACAATCTTATATTCAGGTTGACAAAATACCTTTTTTTGGATATAATAAGAATGGTTGAAGATCGAAAAAGCAAGTCACAATATATGTTTACAATCCTTTAATATTAATGAAAAGGAGGATATTTACATGTCTAGAGAAGAAAAATTTAGATTTGATGTAGAAAACATAAGAAAAGATTTAGCTGGACGTAACATTGTTTGTCGGAGATTCTGACATAAGACTTTTAAGAGGCTATTATAATGGTGAAGTTACTTTTACAGAGTTAACTTTCTTAATTAACAAGACTCTTGCTTAATTACAAAATAAAGAAGCGAGCCATATTTGTGCATATGGCTCGCTTTTTGACTTTGTATCAATTGAGAAAACGCTTATCTGTAGGGTTAGACACAGGAATTGCTTGCATAGCATCAAGCTGTGCTGCGAAGTTAGTAAAAGAATCCCGAAGCGCATCAATTATATGTTTGATGTTTTCAGGAGTAACGAATTGAATGATGAGCTCATCAAAGGACGTATCTTCCTCGTAAAGCCAGAGATTAAGACAATTGCGCAAAATGTTATTAGCAAGGTTGATAGAAAGATTCTTCCATAGTTTCTCCGGTTCCACGACTGCCAAGAAGAAATCTCTTTTCTTGGCACTCACATTCATTGCCAGAATCGCACAATGTTGTACAAGTCTCTCGTCAAAGTATCTCTGAACTTCTTCCGTCTGTAAAACGTTCTCTATATGCTTGCCGAGATTCCCCCGTTTAAGCCGTGTAACGAGCATCCTAGAATCAATTTGGATTCTCGTTTGGAAGTCATCCTTGATACGATTATCCATGTAATCTCCTCCCAATCCTATAATTTCTGATTTCCTTCTAGCAGATGTTATCACAAAAATGTTTATTTTTCAACATTTTAAGCGTAGTTTTATGTTAATCTTCTATTTTAAAATCTGCATAGCATCCATTGTATTCCCTTTTTCATCTATAATTTCAAAGTGTACATGCGCCCCTTCTTTAGATTCAAAACCAAATCCTTCGCCAATTCCAGAGATTATTTCACTCTTTTTTACTTCTTTGCCAACATATACCATATCTAATGTAGATAAGTTAGAATATACTGTTTTGTATCCATTTTCATGGGAAATTATTATTGTATTTCCATATCTAGGATCCATTTTTATGCTCTCTACAACTCCGTCTTCAGAAGCTTTTACTGGGGTAGCAGCGTCTGCTTTTATATCAATCCCATCATGTGTAATCCATTCTTGTAAAGTTTCAGAATAAACTAACTTCTCCTTTGCATACTCCAATATTACATCTCCACTCACAGGATAATTAAAAGCAAAAGTCTTTTTTTCTTCTATTTTTTCTTCTTTCTTCTCTTCAAATTTATTTTCTTGAGTAATTTCTACTTTCTCACTTCTTGTTTCAACTACAAGATTTTCTTCACTATCGTCTATATCGTTTAATCTTTCGTCAACATTTATATTTTTATATATTTGTCTTTCTTCAAGATTTTTATACTCAGTTTCTTTAGCTGTATTTTCTGTATTTTCATAATTTGTTATTGGTTCATCTCCAATATATACTTTTACATTCCCCATTGTTTTGGCTACTTCATTATTCATTTTATCATTAACGTTCTTATAATCTACATCTTGTGAATAAAAATTCAATGTTATAAAAAAAGATAATACTCCTGCAGTTAAAGCTCCCATTCCCATCAATATTTCACTTATATGATTTTTAAAAAATTTTTTCAAACTCATGATAACACCTCCACATTTTCTTAAAGGTATTATTTCCAAATTTTATTTTCTAATACATTTTTTGGAAGATGAAAAAATGGAAATTGGGACGGTTCCTTTTTGGGACATGGGGACGGGGCTTTTGTCCCGAAAATCGGCCTCGAAGCCCCGTCCCCATGTCCCAAAAAGGAACCGTCCCAATTTCCAAATTCTTATTTATTGGATAATTAATATTATTATTTTTTCTTTATTTGAGTTTTGCGTTATAGCTTTTATCTTTACTTCCCCTGGCATAAAAGCTTCTATTAATAAACTCTCTTCATCAAATTCTATAAATTCATCTCCGGATATCACTTCAAATTCAATATCGCCATCTTCCTCAGACGCAGTTGCTGCAAGCATGATAGTTTCTTGGCATTCAATTTCAAGAATGTCTTCTATTTCTATAAATTCTAATCCATATTTATTATGCTTCATGTAACCTATTGTAAATTCTAATGATTCTATTTCTTCATCCAAACCGCCTACACCTATATAATTATATAATATTTTTACAAGTTCAGCTCGTGTCATGTTGTGCTTTGGTCTAATTTCATTATTTTCGTATCCTTCTATATATTCTGTATAAGTTAAAGATTTTATTGCAGGCATTGCCCATGCACTTATTTCATTTATGTCTTCATATTCAACATTACACTCTACAAAATCAACAGACATCAATCTAGCCAAAACAACAAAGGCTTCTTCTCTTGTTATTAAATCTCTAGCATCTCCTACCGTTAAATATCCTTTTTCTTTTGCCATGTTCATGTTTGAAATTTCCCAATCTCCACTAACACTATAACCCATGTATGAATTTATTATTTTGCAAAACTCTGCTCTTGTTATTTCATTATCTGGTCTAAACGTATTATCCTCATATCCTTCTACAAAACCACTTTTTTCAAAATCAGATATTTTCTCCTCACACCAATGTGAATCAATATCAGAAAATGAAGCAAATGAAGTAGTTGAAAAAACAAACATATATATACTAACAAGTAGCATTACTTTTATTAAATTTCTCATAAATTACCCCTTTATTTTCATAAATTACATTAATTATTAACACATTTACTATTAAATAATATCATTATATTTTTAAAACGCAACAAAAACAACTCTTTTTCTTAGGGAAATCTCAATTTGAGCATCTTTTTGTTTACTTTTTGGGATTATGTAAATACTAGGGAAATAAGCATTTAGCATTTTCTAAGTTCAGCACTCTGAAAATGCCTCAAAAAATTTTAAAAAAAAAATTTTTTGATATTTTTTCATCAAATTCTACTCCCACATATCATTCAAAAACCGTTATTTCCGTAAGGTAAAACCTTCCAGCACTTTTTTGTCAAAAAGTATTGCATTTACCTTCTACTTATTATAAGATATTTACTTTTTATTTTCACAATGCTATAATTATGTTAAAACAAAAGAAAAAACATTCCTATTTTAAATATGTTTTTCTAATTTATTTAAAATTTTTTCGAAAGGAGTTGGTAAGTATGAAAAAAATATTGACGTTTACAATTATAATTTTAACTACATTATTCTCTAATATTGTTTTCGCTGGAGAAATTGTTCCTTTTAATTATAATGTTATGCCTGATGTTCAAAACGGTTATGTTATCGACAGCAATCATACTAATCAAATTGGTTTTTCTCTTTTCGAAAATGAGAATGCTATTTACCTTAATGGCAATCTAATAGAAGTTGAAGATGACAGGTTCTCGATTTCTATAGATGGTCTTACAGGAAAGCAAAGCTTCATACTTTCTAATGGAAGTGGTGAAGAATTTACATATACATGTTATATTTCAGACAAAAAAGGTTATTTAGAAGGTTATAATCTTGATGAACTTAAGAAATCTTATAAAACTTATGTTAAAACAATTAAAGACATAACTGTTATCTATACTTCTAAAGATTCTAAAACAATAAATAAAGTTGAAAAGATTATAAACGAACTTCCTGATGATTTATTGGTTAATGTTAAAGAAATGAAATTTATTCCTGCAAAGCATCCTTCTAAAGCTGCTGGAATAACTAAATATAATAAGATTTCATTTTATAATCTTTCTTCTTACTCTAATAACACTTTAAAAAATGTAATAATTCATGAAATATCTCATACATGGGCTCATGAACTTATGAAAGAAAAAGAGATTGATTATTCTTATACTGATTATAAAGTAGCTGTAAAATCTGACAAAAAGTTTCCAAGTAAATATGCAAAAACTAATGTGGCTGTAGGAAATTATAGTGAAGATTTTGCTGAAAGCGTTTCATTCTATTTAATAAATGTTAAATCGTTTACAAAAAAATATCCTGCAAGAGCTATATATATTGAAACTCTTTTAAATAGAACAAAAGAAATTGATGTTAATTATGCTGATAAAAAAGATATTTAATTTTATAAGATTAACCACCCCTTAGAAGCAAAAAGTGAGTAGATTTTATCTACTCACTTTTGCTTTTATATTTTAATCATTAAAATATTCTCTTTTATGATATGTTGTATGAAGTAATTCATGTGATTTATGACTTCCTGGTTGTTCTAAATATTCATCATACAATTGTTTTATAACTGGATTTTCATGTGATTTTCTACGTTTTAACCCTTTATCTGCTTCATATAATGCAGCTTTTCTTAATCCATGTATATCTACTGTAGCTCTTGTTTTTGCATCATGTATTGGTTGTCCACCACCTGTAACACATCCACCTGGGCATGCCATAATTTCTACAAAATGATATGGTGCTTCACCTTTTTCTATCATATCCATGATTGCTGTAGCACTAGCTAATCCATTTGCTATTGCAACCTTAACATCTAAATCTCCAATTTTTACAGTAGCTTCTTTTATTCCGTTTACTTCGCCTCTAACATCTTCGAATTCTAATTTTTCTAATTCTTTTCCTGTTAGAACTTCTGAAACTGTTCTTAAAGCAGCTTCCATAACTCCACCTGTTGTTCCAAATATTACCGCTGCGCCTGTAGCTTCGCCCATTGGATCATCAAATTGTTCATCTTCTAATATAGCTAAGTTAATTCCTGCTTCTTTCATCATTCTTGCAGCTTCTCTTGTTGTTAAAACTGCATCAACATCACGAAGACCATTAACTTTCATTTCTTCTCTTTCTGATTCTGCTTTCTTAGCTACACAAGGCATTACTGAAACTACAAACATTTTCTTTGGATCTATTCCTTGTTTTTCTGCATAATATGATTTTAATATTGCTCCAAACATTTGATGTGGTGACTTTGCTGTTGATAGGTGTCCTAAAAGCTCAGGATAGCTGTTTTCAGCAAATCTAACCCATCCTGGACTACATGATGTAATCATTGGTAAAAGTCCACCATTTTGGATTCTATGAATTAATTCTGTTCCCTCTTCCATGATTGTAAGGTCAGCACCTGTATTTGTATCAAACACTTTATCAAATCCTAATTTCTTAAGACCTGCTACCATCTTTCCTGTGCAAAGTGTTCCAATTGGCATTCCGAACTCTTCGCCAATTGCCGCTCTAACAGCTGGTGCTGTTTGAACAACTACGTATGTATCAGGATCTGCAATCGCTCTCCAAACCGCTTTTGTAGCATCTTTTTCTCTTAAAGCTCCTGTTGGGCAAGCTGTTATACATTGTCCGCATAAAGAACATGGAACATCATTAAGTGATTTGTTGCATGCCGTCCCAATTTTAGATTTAAACCCTCTATTTATTGTATCAATAGCTCCAACGTTTTGAACTTTTTTACACATTGCAACACATCTTTTGCAAAGAATACATTTTTTAGGATCTCTAACTATTGATGGTGACAATTCGTCAAGTTCACCATCTGTCATTTCTCCTTCAAATTCTATATCTGTAATATTTAATTTTTCGGCAAGCGCTTGTAATTCACAATTTCCGCTTCTTGTGCATGTTAAACATTTTCTATCATGATTTGATAGTAATAATTCAAGCGTAACTTTTCTTGCATCTCTAACAGCAGGAGTATTAGTTCTAACAACCATTCCCTCACTAACTGGCATTACACATGAAGTCGCAAATCCACGTGCACCTTCGACTTCAACGATACACATTCTACATGCACCAATTTCATTTATTTCTTTAAGGTGGCAAAGAGTTGGAATATCAATACCTGCTTCTCTGGCAGCATCTAAAATTGTATATGTACTTGGCACTTCCATCTTTACGCCATCTATAGTTATATTAACTTTTTCCATTATCTTTACCTCCTATACTCTAGAAATTGCTTTAAACGGGCAAGTTGCAATACAAACGCCACATTTAATACACTTATCTTGATCAATCTCAAATGGTTGCTTAATTTCTCCAGAAATTGCATTAACTGGACATTTTCTTGAACATGCACTGCAACCTTTACATTTTTCTTTATCTATAACTACTTTTGTCATAGCTTTACATTCACCTGCAGGACATCTCTTTTCTTTGATGTGAGCTTCATATTCATCTCTGTAATATTTTATTGTGCTAAGTACTGGATTTGGAGCTGTTTGACCAAGTCCACAAAGTGATGAACGTTTAATATTCATAGCTAATGTTTCAAGTTTTTCGATATCTCCTTCTTTACCTTTACCATTAACTAATCTTTCAAGTATTTCTAACATTCTCTTTGTTCCGATTCTACAAGGAGGACATTTTCCACAAGACTCATCTACTGTAAAGTCTAGGAAGAATCTTGCAAGGTTAACCATACATGTTGAATCATCCATTACAATAAGTCCACCAGAACCCATCATTGATCCAATTGCACTTAAGCTTTCATAATCAATTGGTGTATCTAAGTGTTCAGCTGGAAGACATCCACCTGAAGGTCCACCAGTTTGTGCTGCTTTAAATTCTTTTCCGTTTGGAACTCCACCGCCGATATCAAAAACAATCTCACGAAGTGTTATTCCCATTGGAACTTCTACAAGTCCGACATTGTTAATATTTCCACCTAAGGCAAATACTTTAGTACCTTTTGACTTCTCTGTTCCTATGCTTGAGAACCATGCTGCACCATTCAAAATAATTTGAGTAATGTTTGCATATGTTTCAACATTGTTTAATAATGTTGGTTTTCCAAACAAACCTTTTACTGCTGGGAATGGAGGTCTTGGTCTTGGCTCTCCTCTTCTTCCTTCAACAGATTCCATAAGTGCTGTTTCCTCTCCACAAACGAAAGCACCAGCACCAAGTCTAATTTCAAGATCAAACTTGAAGTCTGTTCCCATTATGTTTTCACCAAGTAGACCATATTCTTTAGCTTGATCAATAGCTTTTTGTAATCTTTGTACAGCTATAGGATACTCAGCACGAACGTATACATATCCTTTGTTTGCACCAATTGCGTAAGCCGCAATCGCCATAGCTTCAACTATTGTATGAGGATCTCCTTCAAGTACACTTCTATCCATGAATGCACCAGGATCACCCTCGTCAGCATTACATGCAACATATTTTTGTTCATTCTCAGAAGCTTTTGCAAATTGCCACTTTCTACCTGTTGGGAAACCAGCACCTCCACGACCTCTAAGACCCGAATCAGAAATTTCTTTTATTACATCATCTTGTGACATTGAAGTTAAAACTTTTTCCAAAGCTTTATAACCATCAAAAGCAAGGTATTCGTCAATATTTTCAGGATCAATTAATCCACAATTTTTTAGAACTATTCTATGTTGTTTTTTATAGAAATTTAGTTCGTCAAGACTCTTAACTAAAGTTCCATCAACATCTTTACAAAGAAGTCTTTCAACAATTTCTCCATTCTTCAAATGTTTCTCAATAATTTCATCAACATCTTCTGGTTTAACCATAGCATAAAATGTATCCTCTGGTCTAACTACAACTATTGGACCTCTTGCACAAAGACCAAAACAACCTGTTCTAATAACTCTAACATTATCTAAACCATTTGCTTTAATTCCTGCTTCTAAATTTGCTATAATTTCTTTTGAATGTGATGATGTACAACCTGTACCACCACAAACTAAAATATGTTTTTCTCTACCTGTATAATTTCTATTTGTACGTAAAGAAATCTCACTTAACGTTTTTTCTCTAATTTCATTTAATTCAGCTAATGTTTTCATCTATATCCTCCTTTCCCCTTATTCATATTTAGCTAATATATCTTTAACTTTGCTTGGATCCATATTTCCATAAACATCGTTATTAACTGTCATAACTGGAGCAAGTCCACATGCACCAACACATCTTGTTTGCTCTATTGAGAATTTTCCATCAGCAGTAACACCACCAACATCAATTCCTAAAATTTCTTTTACTTTATCTAATACTGCTTGTGAACCTTTTACATAACAAGCTGTTCCTAAACATACACTTATGTTATATTTTCCTTTAGCCTCAAGTGAAAATCTACTATAGAAAGTAATAACCCCATAGATTTCAGCCATTGGAATATCCATTTCATCTGATATAACTTTTTGTACATAAGTTGGAACATAACCATATAATTCTTGTACTTCATTTAATACATGAATTAATTGGCTTTTGTCACCATTGCATTTTGCGATAACTTCTCTTATTTTTTCTAGTTTTTCATCTTTTCCGCCGCATCCGCACTCGCATCCATTTGACATAAAAAAACCTCCTCAAACTATATATAATTACTGTTTTTAATTTTATCTTTTGTTATTTCACTTACCTTTTTGATTATAGCAAACTACACATTCTATATCAATGAAATTTTTTGGTAGAAAAAAGGAAAGAGGATCGAGGGTTAGCAAGAGGGACGCCCCTTTTTGAGAGGGAGAGTCATCAATGGGGACAGCCCTTTTTGATAAATACGTAAAAATAATTTGCAATTTTAATAATTCTTACATTTATCAAAAAGGGCTGTCCCCATTGATGACTCTCCCTCTCAAAAAGGGGCGTCCCTCTTGCTGAAAGCTCCCTTCCTAAGCCTCGTACCTATTATCCTTTTTTATCCTAATTCTTTTTCTACTACTCCAGCCACTTCATTTGCAACTTCGTTCATAAGTGACTCTTCGCTACATTCAACCATTACTCTAATTTTAGGTTCTGTACCTGAAGGTCTAACTACAATTCTACCTTTATCTCCGAGTTTTGCTTTTGCATCTTCTATTGCTTTTTTCATAACTGGATTTGTATAGAATTTTACTTTTGCATCCGCTGTAACTACAACATTTATTGATACTTGTGGATATTTATTCATTATCTTCGCAAGCTCTGATAGTTTTTTGCCAGAACGTTTTACTAAGCTTAATAATTGTATCGCTGTAAGTTCGCCATCACCTGTTGTAGCAAAATCTCTGAAAATTATATGTCCAGATTGTTCTCCTCCAAAGTTGTATTCTTCAAGAAGCATTTCTTCTAAAACAAATTTATCGCCTACTTTTGTTGCAATAAAGTTTGTGTCATTTGCTTCGCAATATTTGATGAATCCCAAGTTCGTTAAAATTGTTCCTATTACTGTATTTTTAGCAAGTCTTCCTCTTTCTTTCATATCATTTGCGCATATCGCCATTATTTGGTCGCCGTCAATTAAATTTCCATTTTCATCGACACAAAGACATCTATCAGCATCACCATCAAATGCAACGCCCATATCCATTTTATTTTCAACTACATACTTTGAAAGCGCTTCAATATGTGTTGAACCACATTTCTCATTTATGTTAATTCCATCAGGTTCATTAAACAAAATTGTAGCATCTGCGCCTAATTGTTCCATCAAATCTTTCGCTGTAACACTTGCACTTCCATTAGCACAATCTACGGCTATTTTCAAACCATCAAGTGAATTTGGAAGAGTGCTTTTTAAATGATCTATATAATCCTTTGCAGCATTTGTCATATATGTAACTTTACCAACATCTGCACCAATTTTATTTTCTCCAAAATTTTTCACATCTAAAACTAGAGTTTCTATTTGCTCTTCAAGTGCATCTGGAAGTTTGTAACCATCTCCGCTAAACATTTTTATTCCATTATATTCTGCCGAATTATGTGAAGCAGAAATCATAATTCCTGCATCAGCTTTGTATTTTCCTATCAAATATGCTACTGCTGGTGTTGGAACTGTTCCAAGCAAATATACATCTGCACCTACACTACAAAGACCAGCTGTAAGTGACGAAGAAAGCATTTCTGAAGAAATTCTTGTATCCATACCTACTACAAAAATCGGTCTACGTCTTGCATTATTAGATAATACGGTTGCAGCTGCTCTACCAAGATTCATTGCAAGTTCACACGTTAAATCTTTATTCGCAATTCCTCTAACTCCATCTGTTCCAAATAATCTACCCATTATTTACTCCTTTCAAATTACTATATACGTTCTACTACATTATCTTTACATTTATATATCGAATTTTCTTTTATTACACCTCTTACCATATTTCCAGGATATACACTTGCTCCTCTTCCTACAACAACTCCTGGACAAAGTACGGTATTACATCCAATTTCAACATTATCGCCAAGCATTGCACCAACTTTTTTCATACAGGTTTCAATAACCTCTTCACCATCTTTTACTTTAACTAATGACTTGTCGCTCTTAACATTGCTTGTAATTGATCCCGCGCCCATATGTGCTTTATATCCAAGTATAGAATCTCCAACGTAATTATAATGTGGAACTTGAACATTATCAAAAAGTACAACATTTTTAAGTTCAGTCGAATTACCTACAACAGCATTTTTTCCAACTATTGCACTGCCTCTTATAAACGCACAATGTCTAACCTCAGCATTTTCATCAATTATGCAAGGTCCACCTATATATGCACTAGGAAAGACTTTCGCAGACTTCGCAACCCAAATATCTTCACCGCGTTTTTCAAATTTATCCGCAGGCAAAGTATTTCCAAGCTTAATAATAAATTCTTTTATAGCAGGTAATACTTCCCATGGATACAAACTTTCTTCAAATAATTCTTTAGCTATCGTTTTATCTAAATCATATAGCATTGCAATTTTTGCAGTATTCATTTTTTCCTCCTTATTCAACTGTAACAGACTTCGCTAAATTACGTGGTTTATCCACATCAAGCCCCTTTTCAACAGTTACATAATATGCAATTAATTGTAAAGGCACAACTGTAAGAATCGGTGCTAAAAGTTCATCAGTAACAGGAACCTCAATAATTTCATCATATATTTCATCATGTAAATTTTTGTGATTTGTTATAAATAAAACCTTCGCTCCTCTAGCCTTAATTTCCTTTATATTACTAACAACTTTACTCATTAATCTCTTTGACGTACAAATAGCAATAGCCGGTGTATCTTCCTCTATAAGCGCAATTGGTCCATGCTTTAATTCGCCAAACTGTGTTGCTTCAGAATGTATGTAAGATATTTCTTTTAACTTAAGCGATCCTTCTAACGCAACATAATAATCTACACCTCTACCTAAATAAAAAACATCACTAGCACCCGCAATTTCTTTTGCATATTCTTTGCACTTTTCACTATTATCTAAAACTTCTTGAACCTTAACATGCATTGTTTTCATTTCATGCATCAATTCTTTTATCAATTTCTTGTCAGCTGTTTTTAATAGTTTAGCTAAATATATTGCAAATAAGTCTATCAAACATATTTGCGCAATATAGGCTTTTGTTGATGCAACAGCGATTTCAGGCCCAGCCTTAGTATATATAACATTTTCGCTTATTCTGTCTATTGTACTTTCTCTCACATTTACAAGTGATAAAAATTTTATTTTTCTTTCTTTTACAAGTTCTATACAAGCCACTGTATCAGCAGTTTCACCTGATTGACTTATAAAAATAACCAAATCATCTTCATGAATTATTGGATCTTTATATCTAAATTCAGAAGCCACTTCTACATTAACAGGAATTCTCGTCAGCCTTTCAATTATATTTTTGCCGTTTAATCCTGCATGCATAGCCGTTCCACAAGCAACTATATGTATTTGTCTTACCTTCTCAAAATCTTCTTTTGTAAGTTTTAAATCAAATTCAATTTCATCATCTTTCAAATACGCTTCAACTGTATTTTTTACAGTCAATGTATTTTCGTTCATTTCTTTAAGCATAAAATGTTCATAACCATTTTTCTCAGTATCTTCATCTTTCGTATCCATTATTTTAAAATCTTTTCCACATGGTTTTAACTCATTATTATAAAAAGAAATTCCGCCATTCTTTAAAACTGTAAACTCATCATTTTCCATTACACTTATTTTGTCTGTATATTTCAAAATAGCAGAAAAATCAGATGCCAAAAAACATTCCTTATCACCAACTCCTACAACAAGTGGACTATTACGTTTCGTTCCAACTATTGTATCTGGTTCATTCACATCCATTATTCCCAAAGCAAAGCTTCCTTCTAACGCATCTGTAGCATCCTTTACCGCTTTTAGCAGATCGCCTTTATAATATAAATCAATTAAATTTGGAACAACTTCTGTGTCTGTATCAGAATAAAATTTATAACCTTTTTTCTTCAACATTTCTCTTAACTTTGCGTAATTTTCTATAATTCCATTATGAACAACAACAAATTTTTTATTACTACTTACATGCGGATGTGCATTGTTTTCTGTCGCACCACCATGAGTAGCCCATCTTGTATGACCTAAACCAATTTTACTTTTAGGTGCATCTTTCAAATTTTCTTCTAAACTATCAATTCTACTTGTAGACTTTGTAATATCAAAATGTTTGTCTGACAAAGTTACAACTCCACAAGAGTCATATCCTCTATACTCTAACTTCTTCAATCCTGCAATTAAAACTTCATTTGCATTTTTTTCTCCTACGTATCCTACAATTCCACACATCTTACTATGTTCTCCTTTCTTTTTTCATAAGATTAGGCTAACAATTACTTATATTGGATCTGTGCACGCATGTCACCACACGCTTTTGCCAATAATTAACGACAGTAATATGCCGCAGAACCATCCGCTGATTATTCGATAAGTTCTGACCTCGTCAACAAATTTCTTTGTCCATGCGCTAAGTTATATTTAACTTTTAAAATTATTTAAACTCCTTTCTTAAAATTTTAGTCAGCCCCTTTAATTATATCTTATTTTGAAATATATGCAAGTTTACTAAAATGTATGCAAAAACAAAAAATGCCAAGTTAAATAACTTGACATTTCATTGGAGCTTCTAACGGGAGTCGAACCCGTGACCTCGTCCTTACCAAGGACGCACTCTGCCAGCTGAGCTATAGAAGCATATATATAAATTGGACAATGGAACGTCCCCAGTGGTCGAAAAGTTCCGTCCCATTGTCCAATTTTACATATCTTCACTTGATATATGTTTATCTACTTTTTTCTTGATTCTTTGAACAGCATTATCAACTGCTTTTACGTGAGAATCAAGTTTGTTAGCAATTTCTAAATAAGAACACCCATTTAAATATTCTGATAAAACTTTTTGTTCAAAGTCACTAAGTAACTCATTCATTTTCATTTCTAACTTTTCGTAAGTTTCTCTGGAAGTTATTGTATCTAGTGGGTCAGGTACTGTTTCAATATCTAACATATCTATAACAGCTCTATCTCCATCTTCATCAAAAGCAGCTTTATTAAGAGAAAGGTATGAATTCAAAGGAATATGCTTTTGTCTTGTAGCAGCTTTTATAGCTGTCATTATTTGTCTTCTTACGCAAAGGTCAGCAAAAGCTCTGAAGGTAACATCTTTATCTTCATTATATCCTTTTATTGCCTTAAATAATCCAATCATTCCTTCTTGGATTATGTCTTCTTTCTCTGCACCCACAATAAAAAAAGGCTTTGCTTTAGCAAAAACAAAATTTTTGTACTTTTCCATTATGTAATTTAGCGCAGCTTGATCACCCTGTTTTATTCTATTTATATATTCTCTATCAATTTCATCTTGTTCATTTAGTTCAGAGTTTACACTGCCTAATATCTTATTTCCCACGTCATAAACCTCCTATAAGCTCTTACAGCTTGTATTATACTAGGTGCAAGGTTTCAAAGTCAATAAAATTTCATATTTTATACCATAAAATCGTCCATTTGACGGACGTCCCCAATGGATGAAAAAAAATCCACAAAAAGTATATTCCATTTTTTAGAATATCTTTTTGTGGACTTAACTTTTGAACTATGTATCACTACATTGTCCTTTTCTCCTTTGTAATATTTATAATATTACAAGATTTCTCAATGAAATCTCACATTTTAGAGCTTCATCGCGATATAAATACTTTTTAAAAACCACTAACAATTTTCCGTTTTTAGGAATTTTGTCAACTTTCATCTTTAAACTGTATTTCGACAAAGTACTTTTCTAACCGTTTTTATTTAGGTTGGTGTCACTATTTAGTCGCTTAAATTCTTTGAATTGACTTTTTTAAATTTAAACGCTCATAGCAATCTGCAAAAAATACTCATCACAATTTTCGAATAAAAAGTGATTTTTAAATGACAACTTTTTCAATCATATCATGATTAATAGCATTGTCACGAATAGTATCATATCCTTTACCCTATAAAACAAATTGTGTTTTATTTAAAATTCGAATTTTAAGGAAAAATTCGTTTTTTATATTGTGATTGAATTTCTCCAATCACAAAATTATTGTAACATTCAGTCTATTTTTTTTCAATAAATTTTATAATTTTCTTTATCTTTGTTTTTTCGTTTTTTTATTTGTTTTTATTACAATCTATTATATAATGAGTTTAAATTTTTATGAGGTGATTTTATGAATAGTAAATTAATTGCAATTATCGTTGTTACTTGTTCTGCTATTTTAGGTTTACTTATTGGTTTCAACGATGATTTTTTTATAAAAGAAGAAACAAATTCTGACAACTTAATTTTTAGTGGAGATGTTATTTCTGGCGACAATATTGATACTTCTGGTGAAGTTATTTCCGGCGAATCAAATACTAATATTGAAGAAATTGATCCTTCTACCACTACTCCTGATAATAGTGGTGAACATGCAGATACACAAATAAATACAGAAATTATCATACCGTCTACCGATTTTCCTACATCTTCTAAAGAAATACCTGAAAACGTTAAAGCGATATATGCTACAGGTTGGGTTATGGGAACAAAAAGAATACGAGATTCTGTTATTACTGCATTAAAAGAAAATGGTTACAATGCTATTGTCATTGATATAAAAGACGAAGCTGGTCAATTATCTTATGATTCATCTGTTCAAACAGCTATCGACATTAAGGCTTCACAAAAAATGATTTCTAATGTAACTGATGTAATTAGCGAATTAAAGGCTGAAGGTTTTTATGTAATTGGTAGAATTGTTACTTTCAAAGATCCTCTTTATGCTTCAAAAGTTAATTCAATTGCTTATAAAAAAAGTGACGGAACAGTATGGAAAGATTATAATGGAAACGCATGGCCAAATCCTTATAACACGGCTTCTTGGGATTATCCAATTGCACTTGCAAAAGAAGCTGCTAAACTTGGTTTTGAAGAAATTCAATTTGATTACATTCGTTTTCCTTCTTCAGAGGGTAAAACAAGTACAATTGCTTATGGATTCGATAGAGATACAAAAACAAAATCAGATATAATTTCAGGCTTTTTGGAAAAAGTAATGAAAGAATTAGAACCATATGACGTTGTAGTTTCTGCAGACGTTTTTGGAATAACAACAAAGAAAGACGGAGATTTTGAAAATATAGGGCAAGACTTTTCAAGAATTTCAAGTATTGTAGATGTTGTTTGCCCAATGGTATACCCTTCACACTATTATTACAACGAATATAAAATCGCAAAACCAGATAAAAATCCATATGAAATAGTTTATTATTCTATGGAAGATGCTTTTGAAAGATATGATAGTTATAAAGATATGCATAGTGGAGATTCAACAAATATTAAATTGGCTAAAATGAGACCTTATATTCAAGACTTTACAGCTTCTTGGCTTGGTAGCGGAAATTATTTAGTTTATGGAGAAAAGGAAGTTACAAAACAAATTCAAGCATTATATGACTTAGGAATTTATGACTTTTGTCTATGGGATCCAAGCAATAAATACTGCTACACTGCAATTAAAAATGCTGTGATTAAAGATGAAAACTAACAATAAAAAATACCCGGCTTAATTTTATAGCCGGGTATTTTTTAACATATATCAAATAGAATATCTCTTATCACAATTTCATCAACTTCTCCAATCAATTCCGGAATAGAAATAATCGCAGAATTGAATACATCATTCGACGAACTCAAGCTTTTTATTATATTTAAACTATTTTTTAATTTTTCCTTACTTATATAAAAAATATTAGAATTCTGTAGTAATATATAATTTTGTATACTTAAAGAAATCTGAAAGTCATTAAATGTGTTTTTTATATATTCTATTTCATTCCCAAGCAGTATAGGTGGATAACTTAAAATTATATGTTTCACCATATTTATATCTTCATAACTCTTAGTAATAGTTGAGATATTATTATATATTTCATCCGAACTTTTCAATATAATTTCTGGACACATCGTGAGAATTTTTGTAAGCTCTATTTTAGAAAATTTAAATTTTTCTAAGATGAACACTATGTTTTCCAAATTACTTACATCAACACACTCATAAAAATTTTTATTAACTTTGGTAAAAATTTCTTTTCGGCATCCGCATTTTTTTAAAATCTTGCAAATAACTTCTTTTTTAATATTTTCTTCATTACTATTGACACTTGTAAATTTCAGAATATTTTTTTCATCATTATTAAAAAAAATTTCTTTTAATCCTGTTTTTTCAATACTTCCAACCCCAGCTGCTACAGGAAGTTTTTTATAATTTCTGTTTTTAAAATTTTGAGTCAACCACACACTTATCTTATTAAAAATATTCAAAATCACTCACCTCAAGCTTTTTAACCCATATCTATATTCTGTTCAGCAAACAAATTTTTTTCTAGTTCTTCTCTAGTCTTTGGAAGTGGAAATTCATCCATAAGCTTTCCTCTTACAAAAGTATAATATTCTTGTTTACTCATATTTCCTTGCGGATAAACATTTTTCACAAATCTTTCTACAAAAAACATATATTGATTACCAAAAAGAGGTATAACATTTTTTGCATCAAGCTTAATTCCCAATTGTTGACCATATTTTTCATAAAATTGTTGTTTTGCATAAAGAATTGATACATCCAAATTTATAATATTTTGTTTTTTCAACGAACTTTCTCTATCACTATCATCAAGTGAAAAAATATCTTTTGTTACTCCATATTTATCTAAAATCATTTTTTTCACTTCCAGTTCACCTTCATATGGCATAGATGATATTCTAGGCACTCTTTCTTTCAATCTTCGAATTTGCGAATCTGTAAGTGATAAAGACGAAAAGAATCCATCAACACTTATCGATGAAGAAACATTTTGATTTTTAGAATTTTCCATTGTTTGCTCTTCACTATGACTATTTTTATCACCACCACGTTCTTCATTCACAATTTCTATAAACTGAGGCATTTTTGAGCAAATTACTTTACTTGCAATCGGAGAAGTTCCGTGTGAATAATCAACATTCTTATAAACCGCATTAACATCAACACCAGCTTCAATTAATTTTTTAACAACATCTTTTCTTATTTCATCACTGGTAATATTAAGTGCTGCATATAATGTTGGAGAATATATAGGATTATCATTTTTGTTTGTATAGTTTATATAATTCACATCACTTCCAGAAGAAATTAAATCATGAATAAATTCTAATCGCTTTCCTGGATTTTCATCACTATTTAATTTAATAATTTCTTCATATAAAGTTTTTCCCTCGACACTTATACAATTTTTCGCTCCAACTCTTATAGTCCTTTCTTTTTCAAACAAATTAACTACTCTAACTTTTGTTCTCGTATTTTCTATCGATTTTTTTAATTTTGAAAAACCTTTTTCATCCATTCTTGAAAACAATTCTGTCATTCTTGAATTCAAATCCACAGCCTCTTCTGAATTAGGCATCGTATCTATAACATCATAAATTCTTCTAATAAGATCCTCACCAACAAAAACATTTTCTCCATTTTCCTTAGTATACTGATATCCATAATTTAGTCTTTCCATCGTTCCGAATACGAAATCATAATCTTTTTTATCCACTGCATCAATTAAAAGTTGATGAAAATTTTTCTCTGTTAACATAAACACATTCATTTTTGCAAATTCAATGTCTCCAGATTCATATCTTTCTGTTGTTATTTTTCTTTTTATACTTTTTTTGGCATTACTCCATATTTTTTGACTCACAAGATCACTTCTGTTTTCTGAATGTGCCCTTACTATAAAATCAGAACAAGCTTTCTCTACTTTATTTGTTAACTTTGTGTTATATATATACTCCCAACTCTTATAAAAAACATCATCAATTTGACCTTTTAAATATTCCATATCAGCATATTTAAATAAATTATCACAAATCAATTCTGCAACCTGGTCTTTTGAACCAGCATACAATATTTCCTTTAAACTAAAATCATCTTTATAACCAGCATACATTCTCTCATCAGCTAACATTTTTTTGCACTCTTCATTATCTTGTATTGAAGAAATATTTGAAAATATAAACGTTCTAATTTTATTTTTTTCATCATCTTCCATACTCTCATAATTATTTAGTAAATCATTCATTTTTTGCCTAACATATTCTTTTTGACGTCTTTTACTAATCTTTTCAAATAACTTTGAATTTTCGCCTTGTAAATGTAAAAAAGCATTACCACTTATTAATAGCTTACTTTTCATAAATTTATCTATCATTTCTTTATTCATCATTTCGGGTGCACAACTGATAATAAGACCTCTATAATTGTCTCTCTGTGTTTCATTTAAATTCTCATAGTTATTACAAAAATATTCAAATATTTTATTTATCATATTAGAATATTCATAAGTATATATTATTTCATTAGTACGATACCCTGAACACATTACCCCATATCTATTTCTATATGGTTCATCATGCCATACATATCTCATGTAATATTCTGTTTTTGTTCCAAGAAAATTTTTAATACCTTCTATTTCACCATCTTTAATTTTAGAAGCTAATTTTTCATATAATACTTTCGGTTGTAGATCTTTTGAACACTCATGCAAATGACTACATGTAAATTGTATTTCTTCATCGCTTTGTATCCCATTTACAAAATCATCTTTAAGAGCAACAGGCCATGTTTCCCAAACATCTGCTATTAAACCAATGTCCCCAACTAATTTATAAATATCTAATGCCACACTTGGATCCTTACATAATTTTATATTTTCACGTACAAAATCAATATTTCCTTTATTTATCATTTGATTTAAAAAATCTGCTTGTACGTCATGAGGTAAATCTGAAAAGTGTTCTTCCATGAATTGAACATATTCTCCCTCAGCTAACCCATTAACAACATCTCTTTTAGTTGCATCTATCAATATACTAAAATTTTCTCTAGCGAGTTCAACATCTCCAATGTAAAAAAACATATCCGTACTTGAACCTTTTACAAATCTTCTCTCGTCTTCTTGACCTAAAGGTACATTTGGTGAACCAGTATATGAATACAGCAGTTCAAATTCTTCTCTCCCTTTTTCTCGCGCAAGTTCTTTCGCTCTCTGTTCAAGCAAAAAATGAAAATCCACATCTCTAAAATCATAATCAGTTAAATCTATAAAAGAATTAATTCCCTTCATTCCAGAAAGTGATTGACCGCCTAGTAATCTTTTATAAGCTCTATCTGCCAAATTTTTTTCATCACTAGACAAATGATGTTCTCTCCTTCTTGTTATATATTTTTCGCCAAGATGTTCTTCATCACCACCAATAACCTCCATACGAGTTCCAATCAAATTACCTGTTTGTGGATATTCATTTGGCAAAATTCCAAATACTTCACAACCATCGAAATGAGAACGAGAAAAATCTATAGTTTCAACACGCTGAACATTACTCAAATTCTCTTCTATATTACATACAACAGAACCTGGATTCAAATCTATCTCAGCATTTGTCCCAGTTAAATTAACACTTGAAACATTCGCACTCGTATATCTACCTCTTCCATCTGGACCGTTAGATAAAGAAAAATAACTAATTCTTATTCCTGATAAATCCACACCACTTAAATCAATATCTGGTATGTCAATAATAGGAATCTCTGAACTTTTGTTATCTCTGCTGAACTTCGAACTTTTTGCAATACTATCTCTATAATAAAACACATATTTAAAAGCCTCTTCAGCAGACATTGCATTAAACTCATCAGGACTAATAAGTGTAACACTATTATTTTCTAAATTAATACTACTTATTTCATACAATTGTTCATACAAAAACGATTTCGCTCTTTCATCCATATATCCCACTCCATATTAAAACTTTTTCCTTTGTATTATTAACTTAACTACTTTTTGCATTTATTCTCTATCTTTCATCTCTATCATCAACTGTGTTTCTATTATCTGACTTGTTGTCATCATTTAAACTATGAAATAAATCTAACAAATCATCCGCTATATCATCCAAATCTTCTTGTGTTGGATTATATTTTCCTACCGTTTTTCCATCTACATTAACAACATGATTTAACATCCAATCATATGGAAATTTCATTTTTGTTATATCATCCAATATCAATCCATATGGCTTTTGAGTCATAGTTGATGCAAATAAATATTCAACTTTCCATAAGAATGGCCATGGATCATTTCTAAATTCTGAACTTTCCTCTCCAAACTCATCTCTAGCTTCTTTATTTGCTCTAGCATTCACTACTTTTGCACATCCGAAGCAATCTCTCAGGATCGACAATAGCCATTTCTAAAACTCTCAATAAATGATTCGATTCATAATCATAGCTATCTATTCTATCTTCAACTGATGCAGCTTCACCACCATGATATATTCTATATAATTCTCCAGAAGACGCAGCCTCATCTCTTGTTAATCTCATTTTTGAACCAAAAGAATCATCAGCAGTTGTAATAAAGGTTGCATTATTCATTTGATTTATGGCTTCAAGAATTATAATTCCGTTAATTTCTATTGCAACATATTTAGTTTTTCCACCTGAAAAAACATTTTTATCCGCATCTATCCCATTATTCTTTGCTCCACCTGTTGAAAATATATTAGAATTAATTCTAGGGCTATTTTTTAATCTAGGATCATTCAATTTATCTACTATTTTAATAACCATAGCTTCTTCTAATTCTTGTTTTTCTTCATCAGATAATTTTCTACCACCTCTATATGAATGTCTTAAAAAACCTCCTATAATACGCTCTTGCTCAGCTTTAGGTAAAACTTCTAAATCTTCAACTTGTAAATAATTTAATTCTTCATAGTCTTTTATTATTTTTTGACTTTCTTTATTAAAAAATCTCATAAATTCCTCCCAAAACCCTTTTCTTTTATTGTATCATAACTGAGTTAAATATCAATAAATTTACCGGATATCACTAAATACAATTTGCTCAATTTACCATATTAAATTATTTATAAATAAAACACTTAAAAATTCACAAAAAAACATGACTATGTATTTCTACACAGTCATGCATTAAAACAAAATAAAAGTCCCCACATAAGCCGTCATTAATGAGCGAATTTAAGAGCCCTGTCTCCGACAGGTGGGTGTTTTCTTAAACGTTTACGGGCTTCTCAAGCGGATAAATGGTTGAGCATGCACACAGCGCTTAAAGTACCAAACTCCCTCATATTTAGTGTTGGTTCTAAATAAAACTCATCGTGTCGTACCCTGTAGGGTTATTCTTATTATAGCACAAAAAGTTTCTGTTGGAAATAGTTTTAAACGTAAATTTTTGACATTTTTTACATTATTTTTCAAGTAAGCTAATTATCTACTTTTCCTGATTTTATCTTCAGCTATCAGATACTCTAAAAATGCCATTGCTCCCTCTGAAATATCATTATATGCAGTCTCAAAATTGCCTGTGTACCAAGGATCTGATATATCTCTAGGCGAATTAGAATAATCTAAAATTCTATGGATTTTATTTTCCGAATCTTGTTTCACAATCCTTAAAATATTTGAAATATTTCTATCTTCCATCGCCAATATATAATCATATTTTTCATAATCTTGAGCTGTTATTTGTCTAGCCTTATGATTATCAAATTTTATCCCTTTTTCTCTTAATTTAGAGGCCGCATGTTGATAAATTCCATTTCCTACTTCCTCATTTGAAGTTGCAGCTGAATCAACTATTATTTGGTTTTCTAAATCGTTTTTTTCTATTAAATCTTTAAAAATATATTTAGCCATTGGCGAACGACAAATGTTGCCAAGACATACAAACAAAACTTTTATCATACTATCCCCTCATCACTCACAATCAATTTTCAACTTTATCTTATCAAATTTATCGTCGAAAATCTTTTTTAATAATAAAATTCTAATTGATTCTATCATTATGCAAATCACATATATACCCAAAACAGTAACTAATAGATTTAATAGCATCCACCCGCTATTCCAATATTGATTGGTATGAAATACTATTCTATACAACTTTTGTGATATAAATGAATTTTCGTGAATAATATATACACTAAATGCAAAAGTTGAAAGTTTATTAATAACTTTATTATTTTTAATATTTATAGATTTGAATATTTCAAATAAAGCTATACTACCTATTAAATTAAAAATGGTTGCATATGCCCAAGCCCTTCCTGTTATGAAACTATATGCCATAGTTATCATTGTACAAAGCAAATATACGCATAAACTTTTTTTCTTTGAAATATATTCATTTCTATGTAGTTTTATATACGCACCAACCATGTAAAGATTAACAAAATTGATTATCCCATACCCTCCATCGGCAATAGTTGCTTTTGTAAAGAAAGTATGCCATAGATAAAAGCATAGTGCATTAATTATTAATAATATTTCAAACTGTTTTTTAGATAGTGAATTTATCAGTTTATTTATATACGGTATAAATAAATATAAAATACAGTAATTTACAACAAACCATCTACTAAAAACTGTAGTAACCAACTTTTCAAAAAGCGAAAAATTCACTTCTGGCTTACTAATGAAAATATCTATTCCAGAAATAATAATCCCATAAAATATAGACAAAGCGTATAATTTCATAGCTTTAGAACTCTGTATACTTGTTTTCTTACATGAAAAATATCCAGTAATAATTATAAACACATTTACAGCAACAATGCATAAAGCTTCAATAAAATGTGATACATAGTAATTAAAAGAATTCTTTTCAACTTCTCCTAATAAGCCTCCCATGCCAGAATTAAAATAGTGTAAAATTATAATCATCACAGTAAGCACAATTTTTAACAATTCAAAATTTGAATAACGATTTTCATGAACTTTATCTTTATTCGTAGTAATCAATTTATTTTCATTTTTAGTTAATACCATATTCATTGTCCTACTTCCCTTTCTATAGCACTTTTTAGAACTCTAAATTGTTATTTGGAATACCATATCTAGCCAAATAACCATTTTTATAGTTTACGTCGCCCGTAACTTCTTTTATTACCCATTCTGGAGTTTTAAAATTTAGAGCTTCTTCTTGATTTTCAAATTCTATTTCCATGTATGCTAATCCTTCTAATTGTTCTTCAAAAATATCAATTGCTATCAAATAATCTCCATCCAATAGTTGATATCTTGTCTTATAAACAGTATTCCCTTCTTTTTTTGCAACTAAATTTTCATATTCTTCTTTAGTAATATTTTTCTCCATTTCATCTCTAGTCATTCCATCTGAGGTCATATTTGTTTTTACTGCAAAAGAATATTGTTGACCATCGTTTATTTTTCTTACTCTAATTTCTGGCGAAAAACATATATACGTTTGTTCTATCTTCAAAACTTCTGCACCGCTCAAATCATATCCTATATTATCTTTATCAATTACCCATTTACGTTCTATTTCAAGATCATCCGACAGAATGCGATTAATTTCACTTACGTAATTGATTTTTTCCACTATTTTATCTTTAAATGTAACATATAAAAAAGCAAGTATTAATACAGAAAATGTTATTAATAAAATCCATTTTATATTTTCTTTTTTCATATTAGAATTCACCCCCAAATTATATAGATACATTATATCATAAAAAAAGAAAGAACCACATAAAGTGTGATTCTTTTCTATGGTGGGCAGGGGTGGATTCGAACCACCGTACTCAATGAGAACAGATTTACAGTCTGCCGCCTTTAGCCACTCGGCCACCTACCCATATATTAAGTTAATCATTGGTGGAGATTCAGGGACTCGAACCCCGGACCGACCGGTTATGAGCCGG